>NZ_CP013139.1:0-906103 GCF_000310105.2 Pseudoalteromonas sp. Bsw20308
CGAGGCAAACAAATTAGAGTCTCAATTGAAAACTGAGTGACCAACAGAATAGTTATTTCGGTAATTATTCGGCACAGTCAATTCAATATCGAAAGATATTAAAAAATTCAGAATTCATTGAGCTGTCGAAAGACATAAAACTTTTTAATTGAAGAGTTTGATCATGGCTCAGATTGAACGCTGGCGGCAGGCCTAACACATGCAAGTCGAGCGGTAACAGAGAGTAGCTTGCTACTTTGCTGACGAGCGGCGGACGGGTGAGTAATGCTTGGGAACATGCCTTGAGGTGGGGGACAACAGTTGGAAACGACTGCTAATACCGCATAATGTCTACGGACCAAAGGGGGCTTCGGCTCTCGCCTTTAGATTGGCCCAAGTGGGATTAGCTAGTTGGTGAGGTAATGGCTCACCAAGGCGACGATCCCTAGCTGGTTTGAGAGGATGATCAGCCACACTGGGACTGAGACACGGCCCAGACTCCTACGGGAGGCAGCAGTGGGGAATATTGCACAATGGGCGCAAGCCTGATGCAGCCATGCCGCGTGTGTGAAGAAGGCCTTCGGGTTGTAAAGCACTTTCAGTCAGGAGGAAAGGTTAGTAGTTAATACCTGCTAGCTGTGACGTTACTGACAGAAGAAGCACCGGCTAACTCCGTGCCAGCAGCCGCGGTAATACGGAGGGTGCGAGCGTTAATCGGAATTACTGGGCGTAAAGCGTACGCAGGCGGTTTGTTAAGCGAGATGTGAAAGCCCCGGGCTCAACCTGGGAACTGCATTTCGAACTGGCAAACTAGAGTGTGATAGAGGGTGGTAGAATTTCAGGTGTAGCGGTGAAATGCGTAGAGATCTGAAGGAATACCGATGGCGAAGGCAGCCACCTGGGTCAACACTGACGCTCATGTACGAAAGCGTGGGGAGCAAACGGGATTAGATACCCCGGTAGTCCACGCCGTAAACGATGTCTACTAGAAGCTCGGAGCCTCGGTTCTGTTTTTCAAAGCTAACGCATTAAGTAGACCGCCTGGGGAGTACGGCCGCAAGGTTAAAACTCAAATGAATTGACGGGGGCCCGCACAAGCGGTGGAGCATGTGGTTTAATTCGATGCAACGCGAAGAACCTTACCTACACTTGACATACAGAGAACTTACCAGAGATGGTTTGGTGCCTTCGGGAACTCTGATACAGGTGCTGCATGGCTGTCGTCAGCTCGTGTTGTGAGATGTTGGGTTAAGTCCCGCAACGAGCGCAACCCCTATCCTTAGTTGCTAGCAGGTAATGCTGAGAACTCTAAGGAGACTGCCGGTGATAAACCGGAGGAAGGTGGGGACGACGTCAAGTCATCATGGCCCTTACGTGTAGGGCTACACACGTGCTACAATGGCGCATACAGAGTGCTGCGAACCTGCGAAGGTAAGCGAATCACTTAAAGTGCGTCGTAGTCCGGATTGGAGTCTGCAACTCGACTCCATGAAGTCGGAATCGCTAGTAATCGCGTATCAGAATGACGCGGTGAATACGTTCCCGGGCCTTGTACACACCGCCCGTCACACCATGGGAGTGGGTTGCTCCAGAAGTAGATAGTCTAACCCTCGGGAGGACGTTTACCACGGAGTGATTCATGACTGGGGTGAAGTCGTAACAAGGTAGCCCTAGGGGAACCTGGGGCTGGATCACCTCCTTATACGATTTAGAACTTATTTGTTCGTAGTGTCCACACAGATGATTGTTAATTAGTGCTTGTCCCTTTGGGATAACTAATTAATATGCTCTTTAAAAATTTGGAAAAGCTGATAATAAAATTCTGATGAATACATTGTATTTATCAAGAGTTTTCAAAAGTAAAAAAACAATGGTAGCAGTACCATTGAGTGCCATTTAGTTAACTCTTATGAGTTAATTGATTGGTATCTACTTTAGTATTCAATATTGACTTCTGGCGAAGTTAAACTGTCACAAAACAAAGACCCGTTTGGGTTGTATGGTTAAGTGACTAAGCGTACACGGTGGATGCCTTGGCAGTTGGAGGCGATGAAGGACGTATTAACTTGCGATAAGCCTAGTCAAGCTAGTAAAAAGCGCTTGAGACTAGGATTTCCGAATGGGGAAACCCACCTGCTTGCAGGTATCGTTAACTGAATACATAGGTTAACGAGGCGAACGCGGAGAACTGAAACATCTAAGTACCCGTAGGAAAAGAAATCAACCGAGATTCCGAAAGTAGCGGCGAGCGAAATCGGAACAGCCCTTAAGCTTATTATGTGTTAATGGAAGGCTGCTGGAAAGCGCCACGATACAGGGTGATAGTCCCGTACATGAAAAGACATTTTAAGTGAAATCGAGTAGGTCGGAGCACGTGAAACTTTGACTGAATATAGGTGGACCATCATCTAAGGCTAAATACTCCCAACTGACCGATAGTGAACCAGTACCGTGAGGGAAAGGCGAAAAGAACCCCTGTGAGGGGAGTGAAATAGAACCTGAAACCGTGTACGTACAAGCAGTAGGAGCCCACTTGTTGGGTGACTGCGTACCTTTTGTATAATGGGTCAGCGACTTATATTTTGTAGCGAGGTTAACCGAATAGGGTAGCCGTAGGGAAACCGAGTCTTAACTGGGCGAATAGTTGCAAGGTATAGACCCGAAACCCGGTGATCTAGCCATGGGCAGGTTGAAGGTTGAGTAACATCAACTGGAGGACCGAACCCACTAACGTTGAAAAGTTAGGGGATGACCTGTGGCTAGGAGTGAAAGGCTAATCAAACCGGGAGATAGCTGGTTCTCCCCGAAATCTATTTAGGTAGAGCCTCGGACGAATACTTACGGGGGTAGAGCACTGTTAAGGCTAGGGGGTCATCCCGACTTACCAACCCTTTGCAAACTCCGAATACCGTAAAGTAATATCCGGGAGACACACGGCGGGTGCTAACGTCCGTCGTGAAGAGGGAAACAACCCAGACCGCCAGCTAAGGTCCCAAAGTCATAGTTAAGTGGGAAACGATGTGGAAAGGCCCAGACAGCCAGGAGGTTGGCTTAGAAGCAGCCATCCTTTAAAGAAAGCGTAATAGCTCACTGGTCGAGTCGGTCTGCGCGGAAGATGTAACGGGGCTAAACTATGCACCGAAGCTGCGGATTCAGAATTTATTCTGAGTGGTAGGGGAGCGTTCTGTAAGCGGTTGAAGGTGTACCGGGAGGTATGCTGGACGTATCAGAAGTGCGAATGCTGACATGAGTAACGATAATGGGAGTGAAAAACTCCCACGCCGGAAGACCAAGGGTTCCTATCCCATGTTAATCAGGGTAGGGTAAGTCGACCCCTAAGGCGAGGCCGAAAGGCGTAGTCGATGGGAAACAGATTAATATTTCTGTACTCGATATAATTGCGATGGGGGGACGGAGCAGGCTAAGCAAGCATAGCGTTGGTAGTCTATGTGAAAGTGAGTAGGGCGTTTGTTTAGGTAAATCCGGACGAACATTAAACCTGAGACACGAGACGAGTCACTACGGTGATGAAGTTGCTGATGCCATACTTCCAGGAAAAGCCTCTAAGCTTCAGATTATATGGAATCGTACCCCAAACCGACACAGGTGGTCAGGTAGAGAATACTAAGGCGCTTGAGAGAACTCGGGTGAAGGAACTAGGCAAAATCGTACCGTAACTTCGGGAGAAGGTACGCTCCTATCTGTGATGAGACTTGCTCTCTAAGCGGACGGGAGCCGCAGTGACCAGGTGGCTGGGACTGTTTATTAAAAACACAGCACTGTGCAAAATCGCAAGATGACGTATACGGTGTGACACCTGCCCGGTGCCGGAAGGTTAATTGATGGGGTTATCCTTAGGGAGAAGCTCTTGATCGAAGCCCCGGTAAACGGCGGCCGTAACTATAACGGTCCTAAGGTAGCGAAATTCCTTGTCGGGTAAGTTCCGACCTGCACGAATGGTGTAACCATGGCCACGCTGTCTCCACCCGAGACTCAGTGAAATTGAAATCGCAGTGAAGATGCTGTGTACCCGCGGCTAGACGGAAAGACCCCGTGAACCTTTACTACAGCTTGGCACTGAACATTGAACCTACATGTGTAGGATAGGTGGGAGACTTTGAAGATGAGACGCTAGTTTTGTTGGAGTCAACCTTGAAATACCACCCTTGTAGTTTTGATGTTCTAACGTTGGCCCCTGAATCGGGGTTACGGACAGTGCCTGGTGGGTAGTTTGACTGGGGCGGTCTCCTCCTAAAGAGTAACGGAGGAGCACGAAGGTTGGCTAAGTACGGTCGGACATCGTACGGTTAGTGTAATGGTAGAAGCCAGCTTAACTGCGAGACAGACACGTCGAGCAGGTACGAAAGTAGGTCATAGTGATCCGGTGGTTCTGAATGGAAGGGCCATCGCTCAACGGATAAAAGGTACTCCGGGGATAACAGGCTGATACCGCCCAAGAGTTCATATCGACGGCGGTGTTTGGCACCTCGATGTCGGCTCATCACATCCTGGGGCTGAAGTCGGTCCCAAGGGTATGGCTGTTCGCCATTTAAAGTGGTACGCGAGCTGGGTTTAGAACGTCGTGAGACAGTTCGGTCCCTATCTGCCGTGGGCGTTTGAGAATTGAGAGGGGTTGCTCCTAGTACGAGAGGACCGGAGTGAACGAACCGCTGGTGTTCGGGTTGTCATGCCAATGGCATTGCCCGGTAGCTACGTTCGGAACTGATAAGCGCTGAAAGCATCTAAGCGCGAAGCAGGCCTCGAGATGAGTTCTCACTAGACTTTTAAAGTCTCTGAAGGGCCGTTGAAGACTACAACGTTGATAGGCAAGATGTGGAAGTGGTGTGAGCCATTAAGCTAACTTGTACTAATTACCCGTGAGGCTTAACCATACAACGCCAAACGCGTTTTATGTGATAGTGAAACACGCGAAGAAGTTAATATGACTAAAGTAGATATTACTTAGAAAGACTTAAAAAATATTATCAGATATTTTCCAAATTCAAGAGGTGACTCTTAGCGCGTAGCGTTAAATTTGAGGCACCTTGCGCAAAGAAAATGGTAGCACTACGTGCTTGTCATTAATTCTTTGCACCATATTTGCTTGGTGACAATAGCGTTTTGGACCCACCTGATTCCATGCCGAACTCAGTAGTGAAACGAAACAGCGCCGATGATAGTGTAGCATTTGCTATGTGAAAGTAGGACATTACCAGGCTTCAAATTAAAGAAACCCGTTACAGCAATGTGACGGTTTTTTTGCTTTTTGGGATTTAACAAATAGCCAAGAGCTCATGCCGAACTCAGTAGTGAAACAAAACAGCTCGAAGGCGAGCCCCGGCCAACGATAGTGTAGCATTTGCTATCTGGGATTTAATAAATAGCCAGAGCCCATACCGAACTCAGTAGTGAAACCAAAGCTTCGACCGATAATAGTGTAGTATTTCACTGTGGCTCTCCACCGCTGTGGGCAGCACGACATTCTACTGCGTAGCGCACCGACTTAACATTGTAGAAAGCCCGAATTTAACGATTCGGGCTTTTTTACTTCTGCAGAAAAGTGGATGGATAATACATGGTATCATTGGTAAACTTATTCTAATCTTTTATGCCCATTTAGCTGACTTTGCTTGTTAATTAACAGTATGAACACTAAAATTAATTTATAGTATTAGCTAAAAAATAATGTGTGTGAGCTCCCTCAATGAACTATCAACCCTTTATAGATGACTCAGTATCCCTAATAGAGTTTACACGTATTTACCTCGCTATTTTCTATACATTTGTGGCGGGATTTTATACTTATAGAATTATTTATAAGAATCGAACCACACCCTCTGGCGTTATTTTTCCTGGTCAGCAGTATTGCTCTAGTTGGTGGAACCATATGGCGTTTAAATTTTTCAGGGCTGCTATTTGGTTTGTGTGTGTTGTGAGAGTTTTTATTCCTGAATTAGATAATTACTTAGTATTATTTGAACCTTTAAACGGTTGGCCTGGGGTCATGTTTGGCAATGTATTACTGAGTGCTGGGTTTATATTAAGTATGTTTGTACATTTTGATATGGCATCACTTTGGCGCTCAGGAATAGATCCTAATGGGCCAAAGGAGCTAAAAACCACTGGACTCTATGACTATTCTCGTAACCCTATGTATTTAGGTGTTGCAGCGGCTCAAATTGGTTTCTTTTTAGCATTGCCGTGTGTATTTAGTCTGATATGTTTGATTGTAGGGGTTACCGCTTTATATAGACAAACTTTAGTAGAAGAAGAGCATCTATCGCAATCTTTTTCAGAGCAGTATCAGTATTATAAACAACGCGTACCTCGCTGGTTGTAATAAAGACACTACCCACATACAAGCTGGTATTTAATTTTAAAGTAAGACTTTAGACTTAACGTACTTTTCAATAAAGCTTTGTTTAGTGATTGGTTTTGAAAATACATAACCTTGAATATAATCACATGCTAACTGCTTTAATAGTAAGTATTGATGTTGGGTTTCTACCCCTTCAGCGACAACTTTTACACCTAAATTATGTGCCATTGTTATTATTGCCTTTATAAGCGCTATGCTGTTTTCATTGGTTTCTATATCTCTAATAAAAGAGTGATCAATTTTTAGGATATCGATATCTAAGCGTTGAAGATAGGCAAGTGATGAATAACCGACACCAAAATCATCTATTGCTATATCAATATTTTTTGCGTTAAGTCGCTTTAATTGACTCTGTATTAAAGAATCAGGATCCATTAGCGTGTTCTCTGTAACTTCTATGAGAATAGTATGGGCGGGGAGTTTGTATTGCTCACTTGCTTCTAGCCATTCATTTACCCAATTACCAGCACGATCAATCTCAAGTGGTGACGTATTTACGCTAATTTGTATAGGTGTTTCGCAAAGTAGATTAAATTGAACAGTATCTTTAATTGCTTGTAGTTTTACCCACTGGCCAATATCGCTTATTAAGCCATTCTTTTCAGCGATTGGTATAAATTCATTTGGGCTAATTAGACCTCGCTCAGGGTGATTCCAGCGTATTAACGCTTCGGCTTTGGGTACTGATGTACCATTAATAGAAAAAATGGGTTGATAATAAAGCTCAAATTGATTTTTTTTAAGGGCAGTATGTATTTGTTCTATTAAACGGCGCTTTTCGATTGCTTGTTCTTCCATAGCATAAGTGAAAAATTCGTAGCGGTTTCTACCTTTATGTTTAGATAAATACATTGCTTGATCAGCTCGCTTTACTAAGTCTTCTACTGTTACCCCATCCGTTGGATAAAAAGTTAAACCTAAACTTGCAGTCACATACACCTTTTCTTTTTTTAGATGAATACACTGCATTAAGCTACTTTTTACTGCATTTGCAACCTTACTTGCGCTCGCTTGATTGTCTACTCCTTCTAGAATAAGAGTAAATTCATCACCGCCTAGTCTTGCTACAGTATCGTTAGCTGTTATGCAGTTTTGTAACCTAACTGCGACTTGATGTAACAGTAAATCGCCATAGTCATGTCCGAGACTGTCGTTTATTTCTTTGAAGCCATCTAAATCAATAAAAATAAGGGCAAAAGTTATATTTTTTTTGCTAATTAAACTTTGTAGTTTTTCGTAAAAGTAACGTCTGTTAGGTAGGTCTGTAAGGCCATCTTCATATGCATATTGGTGTAATTGTAAATTTGCATTTTCAAGTTCTTTAGTACGAAGCCGAACTTGATTTTCAAGTGAACTTTCTCGCTGTTCAATCGTGTGTAACATATCGTTGAAACAGGAAGTAAGTTCGCCTACCTCATCTTGCGAGAGCTGTTTTGCACGTAAGCTATAGTCATTCGATTTTGTTATTTGGTTAGCTGTTTGTGCCAAATATAATATAGGGTTTAAAAACCGACGTCTGAGTAATAAGGATAATAGTAAGCTCACAATAAATGTAAATATCACCAAAATAATAAGAAACTTACTATAAAATGCCACTCTATCATTAATGTAGCTATCATTAGCCCTAATTTTGAGCTCACCATAGCAATGAGAATCTAGCTCTAAAACGGTACTTATTTCTATACTATGTTGTGCTGTTTTAGAAAGAGAATTGGCGATAGCAAGTGGTTTACCATCTGAATTACTCACAATCACAGATACTATATCTGAGCGAATAAGCAGTGGGTTAATAAGTTCTTGTATTGCTTCTGCATCGTCAAACATAAGCGCTGTCGTTATATTAGGGGACAACATTTTAGAAAGAGATACTAAACTTTTTACTTGCTCTTCTTTCGCGCTACTTATTTCATAGGCACTAAATACGGTTGTGACAGTTGCGGTTGATACGAGGGCGACACACATTAAAATGACTAAAAGTTTTTTGCTCATTGTGTTTAATAAAAATAGTTTTTTCATTGCATTACCTATCAACAACGCGAGCAAGGCGTAATACTTTTGAACTCATCGTAATACCTACTTCTTTAAGCTTTTTAGGCGCTATTTCGAAACGAATTTTACCACTTGAAAGAAAAAACCTAATGTGTCCGCCATTTTTAATAAAACCTTCAGTTTCACCTATAACCATAATATTGTCATAAGGAAAAAACTTTAGGTTTTCCCAATTAGCGATTGTATTGACGGTTATAAAAAGCATATCACACGATACGTTTGATATATCGTTGAGAGCAATATGTTTATTCTTTAAAGGTAATCCTTTTACTATTCGTTCTTTTAAAACAATGTTTGCTAACTCAATAAAGTGTTTATCAGGGCTGCATAGAGTAAAAAAATTGTCTTTTTGAGGAAGCGAGTGCCATTGAGAAAATCTGGCAAAATTATATAAGAAGCCCGCTTTAAGCATGTATTCCTTTTCCATTGCATTACAATTCGCACTAAATAAAAATACAAATATAATTAAGGTACGATGGATTAAACTTTTTGACTTGAGCATGTTATAAACTTAAAACGTAGTCATAATTGTGAATGTAAAAGATTCATCAATATAATTGGGTATAGTATAGGTTTCGTTTGTATTACCATATTCGATGTGAGAACTTGCTAATAAATTTTTACCTGAAAGCGCAGTTGACCACTGTTGGTTTATCTGCCAATTCCAAGTCAAATCTAATGCTGCGTAGTTATCTGTGTTATACGCATTAGAATTTTCTACTCGTAATGTAGAAAATAGAGAATGGCCGTTAAATAGAGTGTAATTTGCTTTTGCAAATACCTGCCTATTTGTTGAATCAAACCCAACCACAGGGCTTGTGTCATAAGGTAAGCTATATTTAAAGTCTGTATAACTGTACCCAAGCTCTGTGCTGAGAGTATCCATAGGTTGCCAAGATAAAACGACATCAAAACCTTTTGTTGTTGTTTTTCCAACAGAGATTAAATCAAGGTTGATTTGAGTTGTTGTAAGCGCTTGAGCTGCTTGTGGGATCTCTCCCGAACGAAACAGAGCGAGAGCAGGCAAAAATTGTTCAAAATGGGTGTTTAAGTTAATAACTGCTACGTTTTTACCACGCGTGTTATAAGCGGAAAAGTCCATTGACCAATCGTTATCGGAAAATCGGTAACCTAGTTCGTGAGAAATATAATTCTCAGATTTCACTTTATCGTTACCATTTAAAAAAGTGGCGATTCGATATTCATCTATAGCTACCAGCCCTGTACTTGTGCCAAGTACATCAAGAACTTTGGTTCCATTAAGTTTAAAATTGTCGTTAAACTCAATAAGCGTGGGGATTCGTACACTTCTGGATATAGCGCTCCAAACAAGATGATTCTCGATTGGTTTGTAAACTAACCTTGCTGAAGGTTGGTTTTCCCACCCTGTTAGATCATTATGATCTAATTTAGTGCCAATTATAAAATCGAGAGTATCAGGGGTAAAGTTATATTGAGCCTGAATAAGCCCACCATACTGCTGAAGGTCATCCAAATCTTTATCACTATCTAAAAAGACACTTTGTGCAAATGAAATGGTGTTATAGCGGTAGTTTAATCCCCAATCAAACTGTAGTGACTGGTAAATAAAATTCATTTGGTAGTCAATATCTATCGATTCGAAATGCTCTTTTATGTAGGCTTGAGATCCATTTTGTTTGAGCCATGATACCTGTAACATCTGATTGGCATTGCCTGATATTCTGTGTTCTAAACGGGCCATCATACGTGAGTCGATACGTTTTAAATCATCAGAAAATGCAATGTTTTCATTTGTAGCATCAACTACACCTCGGTAGTTTTGGCCTAATTTTGAATGCGTAACATCGCCTTGAAATAAACCCGACAATTCATCATTAGGTGTATAGTCGGCACGTATACCAAAAGAATATTGTTTCGTAGTATCATTTGGTTTGAGTCTAGATCCTTTTTTAGATGCATTTGCATGTTTTGCATGGCCATAAATTCGATAACTGCCTTTATTACCAATATCGTTTCCATAACGAAAATTTGTATCGACATTTATTTGATTGCCGGTGGTTGCTGTTGCTAATGTGTCACGAGTATCAATACTATTTTTAGTAATAATATTGATAACACCATTATTTGCGTTACTTCCCCATAAAAGCCCACCTTGCCCTCGAATGACTTCTATGCGTTCAATATCGTACAAAGGAACATTGAGTGTTTCCCAATAAACAGCCGCAAATTTTGGTGTATATAAACTTTGGCCATCGATCATGACTAATAACTTGCTAGAAAAGCGAGAAGCAACGCCTCTCGAAGAGATAGCCCACTGGTTATTATCGAGTTGTCTAACAATAAGCCCAGGAACCATTTTTAGTGCTTCAGGTACAGACATAGCACCAGAGTTAGTAATTTGCTCTTTACTTAAAACATAAATAGAGGAGGCTGTATCAAATGCTGATTGAGTTCTTTTCATTGCTGAAGTGACTTGAACATCCATTCCCATTAGGGCATCAAGGTCAAGGTTTTCGTAATCAAATTGCTCAGCCATTAGTAAGGGAGAAATAAAGGTTAATGGCCATAAAAAGCGTTGTGATATTTTCAATGAGGTGTCTCCTACACAATCCAAATTCAAAAACAATCGTTGTTTTTGTAAAGCATCTGTTATCACATGATATTAACACCTAGATTCAAATTGTAAGTGCATAACTTGTTTTGACTAGATTAAGTGGTCAGTTGCTCATAAGCTAACTGCTTTTTCTCCGGCAAGAGATTTTACAATGAGACATTACAAACAACTGACCTATGAGCAAAGATGCCAGATCGCTGTTCTAAAGAAAAGCGGTTTTACGCAACAAAGTATTGCTGAGCTAACTAATTTATCGCAATCTACGATTTCAAGAGAGCTTGCTAGAAATACAGGCAAGCGAGGTTACAGATACAAACAAGCTCATGAGCGGGCTTTGTCTCGCCGAAGAAGTGCAAGAAAACCACTTAAGATGACACTTGAAATGATGGCTTTAATTACCCAGAAGCTTAATGAGAAGTGGAGTCCTGAACAAATAACGGGATGGTTGCGCAAGGAAAATAAACAATCTGTCAGTCATGAATGCATTTATCTATATATCTGGGAAGATAAAAAAGCAGGTGGTGAGTTATACCTACATCTGCGCCGACACGGTAAGAAATATCACAAGCGCAGTCATGGTAAGACAAACCGAGGGCAAATAAAAAATCGCGTTAGCATTGAAGAACGTCCACAAATAGTTGATGAGAAAGGCCGTATCGGAGATTGGGAAATAGATACCGTCATAGGTAAAGGTCATCGAGGCGCCCTTGTTACCATTGTAGAGCGGGTCACCCAATTCACTGTATCAACTCAGGTGGCAGGCAAAACAGCACAAGCCGTCACTGCGGCGACGATAGAACTATTAAGACCATATAGGTCAGCGCTTCATACCATCACGGCTGACAATGGAAAAGAGTTCGCTTATCATGAGCAAATCACAAAGGCATTAAGTGTTCCTGTTTATTTTGCTCATCCTTATCACTCATGGGAGCGCGGATTGAATGAAAACACGAATGGATTACTACGCCAGTATTGGCCGAAGAGCACAGATTTTAAGGCGGTAACACCAGCGCAAGTTATACCAGTACTTGAGCAACTTAATAATCGTCCGAGAAAGACACTTGGATTTGAAACGCCTGCAAAATTGATGCAAGATCATTTGGCGGCTAAAGCCGCCTAAACGTTATGCACTTCAGATTTGAATCCGCGACATAAATTAATGATGTGAAAGCACTTTATATTATTAATAAAATTGATTTTGGAATTTTTTTAGTTCGCTCAAAATAATAAACGTCTTGGGCCAGTTGACCTCTCAGAATTAAAATTCATTCTATCTCGGGGCTATTTTATCTGGTTACTAAATTGGAAAAAGCAAAATACAGATCCTATATTTTAACTCTGTTTCATAGGTAATCATCAAGTATAAGTAGTTTTGAGCCGTCATGGTTTAGCAATGCGTTATAGGCTTAATTATTACTCGCTATTTATATAGATGGCGCATTATTAAAATGTGAGTGAATATATCGTTTCTTTAAAGCTATTTTTTGCTTTTGTTGTAGGAGTGTCGAATACTGGATTTAGCTTCATTAAACCTAGAGGCAAGCAGGTATGATAAAAAGTGGGTTAGTGGATTTACAAGAAGTACTTGATTTAATGCTTGATGCTGTTTGTGTTGTAGATAAGCAAGGTACATTTGTTTTTGTTAGCGCCGCGTTTGAGCGAATTTTTGGTTATCCAGCCAATGAAGTTGTTGGTAAAAAAATGATTAATTATGTCTATTCTGGAGATCATCAAAAAACGCACAATGCAATTGCTTCGCTTTTATCAGGAGAGTTAATAAACCCTCGTTTTGAAAATCGTTGGCTCAGAAAAGATGGACAATTAGTCCACATACTATGGTCTGTTCGCTGGTCTGAAGAACATCAAGTAAGAATTGCAGTGGCTCACGATATTACCGAGCGAAAAGAGATGGAAGAGCAGCTTTATTACATGGCAGGGCATGATGCATTAACGGGTTTACCAAACCGTTCGTTATTAATGGATCGATTGCAAAAAGTAATTGTAAAAGCTCACCGAGATAATTTATTTTTTTCACTACTGTTTATTGATATAAATGGCTTTAAAGCTGTAAATGATACTTATGGTCATAACGTTGGTGATAAGTTGTTGCATAGCATTGCACAGAGGCTGTCGAATGTAATGAGGGAATATGACACTGTAGGGCGTTTAGGTGGGGATGAGTTTTTAATTATTTTAGATAATTTAAAGTCACCAACCGAAAGTGTTGTTATTAGGCGTAAAATTTTAGCTCAATTTAAGGCTGAATTTCAATTGGATGAATTAAGTCTCAATATCTATCCTAGTATTGGTATTGCCAATTACCCTAATGATGGACAAACTGATCATCAACTCATTAAGTATGCCGATCAAGCTATGTACAAAATTAAAGGCGCAAATGTTGCTAAAGTTATGTAGTCATTTTTATTAATTTAATGTCTATGCTGAACTACTTTTTATAATATCTTGTTGCCAATTGAGTGCTAAAAAATCAATAAATGTACGTACTAACATTTGCTGATAACTTCGTGATAGGTACACCGCCCATAGGCTATGGCCAGGTGAATAATAATGCGGCAAGACTTCTACTAGCTCGCCATTTTTTAAGTGTTTATTTGCTAAATCGCAAGGAATATTAGCAATTCCCATCCCCCTAATTGCCGCTTTAACTAAAACGCCCATTTCGTTTGATTGCAAATTCCCCTTAATTGCAACTTTTTGATCATTTGTTGCCGATATTATTCGCCATTTTGTCGCACTACTGTGCACTAGGCAATTATGATTTAGTAAGTCCTGAGGTTTAATTAAGGGGGGCGACTCAGCTAAGTAGTTTGCCGAGGCACATAACACACCATCAATATGCATTAGTTTACGGGCAATATGTTGATCTTCAGGTTGTTCAATATAGCGCAGTGCCACATCAACACGTTCGTCTACCAACTGTGATAAGTTATCCGAAAGTACAAGCTGAACATTTGTTTTGGGGTGTAGTTGTAAAAATTGCTCCACTCTTTCAAATAATAAATTTTGACCCAGCCCAATAGGCGATGCAATTCTGATTGTACCAACTAGTTCATTATTATGGCTATGAGCACGACTTTTTAAATCAGAGACTGTACTGAGTATTTGTTGGCAGTAAATTAATGCTTCTTCACCTTGAATAGTTAAACTTACTTTACGTGTTGTGCGATGAAATAATCTCAACGATAACCACTGTTCTATTTCTTGTACGTGACGAGTAACTTGTAAGCGGCTTAGATTTAAGTGCTCAGCAGATTTAGTAAAGCTGCCACAGCGGGCAACTTCTACAAAGCTTGTAATTGCAGTAATTTTATCCATTAGTAACTTATTATGAACTAATATGTATCGTAACAGTGTGTTTATCACTTAAAAGTGTGCAAGTAAACTAACTTCATTAACTCAATAATAGGATACAGATAATGAAAGTAGCAGTTTTAGGCGCAACAGGCTGGATTGGCAGCACAATCGTACAACAAGCAACTAAGCGCGGTTTAGAAGTGGTCAGCATTGTACGTGACGCAGCGAAAATAACAGATAATACAACTGCCGTTCGCGTATTTGATTTACAAAGCCAAGATAATATTGCTTCAGTACTTAAAGGTATAGATGTACTTATTGCTTCAGTGGGCGGACGTGCAGTAGGTAATCATGAATTAGTTGCACAAACCGCAGAGCGTTTATTAACAGCTTTAAATGGAACAAGCACGCGTTTGATTTGGGTAGGTGGTGCGGGTAGCTTAGAGGTTGCACCAGGGGTAACACTTGTATCAACACCTGAATTCCCTGCAGATTACAAAGATGAAGCACTCGCACAAGGTGAAGCATTAAATGTATTTAAAACGACCACTAGTTCTGCTTCGTGGACTTTTGTAAGCCCTGCTGCAGTAATTTATCCTGGTGAAAGTGAAGGTCCTTATCGTATTGGCGGAGATCAGTTTTTTACAAATGAAGCTGGTGAAAGCAAAGTATCAGTCACTGATTATGCAATAGCATTAGTTGACGAAGCACAAAAAGCTGCACACTTAAACCAACGTATCAGTGTTGCTTATTAACTTATATTAAGTTTAAAGCATTTGATTATTTAGATGCTAAGCGCTGGCTCCTAAGGGCAAAATAATTTAATCTGAGAGTATTAATCCTTATTAAATTATTTGTCTTATGAGCCTTCTTTTTTCGCTTGCGTTAGCAAGTCTTCCTGCTTTACCTGAGCCTGTTGCAAATAATGCTGTGGCTAAAGTTATTATTAAAAATCAGCCTTATTTTTTAAGTTTTATGGGATTAGGCCGCGATAAACAGTACTCGTCAGTGCATAACAAAGTGTGGGCGCTTAAAGTTGGCGATTCACAGTGGCAATCTAAAACTGGTGTGCCTTCAAGCTTGCCATTAAAAGGGCGCTTAGCAAGTACCGCAGTCGGTTTAGGTGAATACGCCTATGTGTTTGGCGGCTATACAGTTGCAGAGGATCATACTGAAGTTTCAAGCCCCGACGTATATAGGTACGACGTAATAAAAGATACCTATACTCCTTTAGCCAATATGCCAGTGCCTGTAGATGATAGCGTAGCGCTGAGCTACAAAGCGCGTTACATTTACTTAATTAGCGGTTGGCATAACGACGGTAACGTAAATTTAGTACAAGTATACGACACGCAAAATAATACATGGCAACAGGCCTCGCCATTTTTAGGTGATCCCGTATTTGGTCAAGCGGCAGCAATTAGCGGCAATACAATTGTTGTGTGTGATGGCGTTAAAACACAAGCCAATCCTGATTCGCGTCGCTCGTTTGCAGGCGTAGCACAGTGCTTAAAAGGTACAATAGATTCAACTAATCCACAAAAAATAGATTGGCGCACATTGCCACATCCAACAGGTTCCGCCCACTATCGAATGGCAGCCACCAGCTATAATGGCAATATTTATATGCTGGCAGGTTCTAACAATCCATATAATTACAGCGCAATAGGCTACGACGGTAAACCTGCACCAGCAAGTGATCATGTTTGGCGCTTTAATATCGAAAAAAATGGATGGCAGGTTTTATCACCGGTTGAGGTAAAGAGTATGGATCACCGTGGTTTACTTGAACACAATGGGGTTTTATATCGAATTGGCGGTATTGACAATAAACAGCAAGTAAGTACTAACGTACTGGGTTACGAGGCTGAAAAGTGAACACTCTTTACATCACAGGAGCTGGAGTAAGCGCAGCCAGCGGTATTCCAACCTTTAGAGGGGAGGATGGTTACTGGACCATCGGCAGTAAAAATTATACACCTATGGAAATGGCAACGCGCGCAATGTATAAAAACGCACCGAAAGAGTTTTTAGCGTGGTATTACAATCGGTTTGCAACGTATCGCAACCATGGTCCAAACGACGTACACCATTGGCTGAGTGATAAAAACCTAATTACTCAAAATATAGATGGGCTTGATGGCAAAGCCGGTAATAAAAATTACATTGCTATTCATGGCAGGCTCGATCAAATGACGCTATTTCACCATCAAGGCGATGATGTAACCCCGTTTGCCGCTCCGTGGGAAAAGGTAGATGAAAGCTGCCTGTACGACTCCTTATTTGAAGTGTTTAATATTAAAAACCGATCACCTGAGCTTAATTATTCTTTTAAACCCTTTGTTTTATTGTTTGATGAGTACTACACCGAGCTTTATAGAATTAGCGAAGCGCAAAAACGCATGAGTAATGCCGATAAAATTGTATTTATGGGGACTTCGTTTAGCGTTAATATTACGCAAATGGCGATAGAAATAGCGCGTGATTACAATATTCCCATTGAAGTTGTAGACCCCGAACCGGCTCATATTTTACACCCCAATGTGAGTTATAAAAAAATGACTGCGCTTGAGTATATTCAAAATAACTAAATTAAGTTGGTGATTATGTGTGATAAATACGCTATTTATATTTATTTTACAATTTTATAAAGTATTTCTCCTTCGCTTGTACATTGTTGATCTATAATCTTAACTTATACATTAATCGTCATACTGTAAACATAACAACACTGAAGAGATGTAAATGAGTGATTTAACAGCAATAGCAAACTTATCAATATTATTAGTAGAGCCTTCAGATGTTCAACAAAAGCTTATTATAAAATCACTGACTCAGTGTGGTGTAAAGCAGGTTGAAAAAGCAACATCGCAAGAACAAGCGCTCACAATGCTTAATAGTTACCAGCCTGATTTAGTTATTAGTAGTATGTACTTTTCAGACGGTACCGCTGATTCCTTACTACAAAAAATCAGATCAAATCCACTAACAGAAAACCAAGCATTTATGTTGGTGTCGAGTGAGCGTAATAAAAAGTACTTAGAGCAGTTAAGGCAGTCGGGTGTATTAGCTATTTTGCCTAAACCATTTAGTGCTGAAGCTATAACGCGCGCACTTAAAGCTACTTTAGATATTATTAGTGAAGAAGAAGTTGAGCTTGAACACTTTGACATTACTTTATTACGTGTACTTGTAGTTGATGACAGTCGCTTTGCGCGTAAACACATTATTCGCGTACTTGCGGGGATGGGGATCCCAGCACCAGTAGAAGCTGAAGATGGCAAACAGGCCATCGAACAATTAAATACACAGTCATTCGATTTGATTGTTACTGATTATAATATGCCTGAAATGGATGGCAAAGAGCTAACCGAAACCGTCAGAGGGTCAAACACTTACTCACATATCCCTATTTTAATGGTGAGTTCAGAAGCAAACGACACTCACTTAGCCAATATTGCTCAAGCTGGCGTTGATGCCATTTGTGATAAACCATTTGAGCCTGCAACAGTTAGAGATTTATTGTTTAAAATAATGTCTTAACTTATAAACTTAAGGCTAGCAGTAAAAATGCATTAGCCTGAGCAGATAAAATTAAAGCAGCGCTTGTTAAAAGTCGCTGCTTTTTTATTATTGGCTAGGTACGTTATAAAGCCCAAACGCCACAAAACATAATATAACTGCAATTGTGGTATCAAATATTCGCCATCTTAATGATGAGCTTAATATGCTTTTAAGTTTAGGAGTAAAAAGCACTAAAGTGCTGAACCAAATTAGTGACCCAACACAAGCGCCAAGTGCAAAATGCATTGGGTTTGGTTGTAAAGCGCCAATATTGCCAAGTAACAACACGGTATCTAAATACACATGTGGATTTAGCAAACTGATTGCAAAGGCCGACAGGGCAGTACTCCACCAGCTTACTTTTTCTACTTGGCTTATTTTTAAACCCGAAGTCCCTTTAATCGCTCGCATTGCAGATCTGACGTGGTCAACTAAATTCAGTCACCCTAGTTAAGAAACCATATCTAATGTTTCGATTCGTTCTTCAAAGTCATTTGGGCTTTGATAATTTAAGTACGAATGTAAGCGACGACTGTTGTACCACATACAGATGTAATTCATTACATCCTGTTGAGCCTCATAACGCGTTGGGTAGTTTTTCCAATGCACGCGCTCTTGCTTCAAACTACCGAAGAAGCTTTCTGCAACAGCATTATCCCAGCAACAGCCTTTCTTACTCATGCTACCAATGAAGTCATTTGACTTGAGCAATTTACGATATTGGTGGCTTGCATATTGAACCCCTTGATCTGAATGGATAATTAACCCTGTTTTGGGCTGGCGTTGCCACATCGCCATAGTCAGTGCGTCACAGACAAGCTGCGCTTTCATTCGTGAGCCCATGCTCCAACCAACGACTTTGCGCGAATATAAATCAATCACTACCGCCAGATACAACCAACCTTCTGCAGTCCAAACATAAGTGATATCTTGTACCCAGGCTTGATCAGCTGCTTCAACGTTGAAGTTTTGCTCAAGTACATTGGGATAAATAGGCTTATTATGCTCACTATTCGTTGTCACTTTGTATCTCTTTTTATAACGCACCCAGACATTTGCCTCTTTCATTAGCTGTGCTGTTTTGTAACGACTCACCGGAAAACCGAGTGCATTTAAGACTTTCTGAATACGCCTTTCACCGTAAGTATTATCACTGAAGTGCGCTATGTCCTTGACACAATCAATCATTTCTTGATGTGTTGGATCCTCTGATTTAGTTGAGAATCGCTTTTGATAACTATAGTAATTGTTACTTTTTACACCCAGTATTCGGCACATTGTCGCCACAGGCCAGGTCTTCTTGTATTGGGTTATGAACGAATATTTCACTTCGTTTCTTTGGCAAAGAAGACCGTCGCTTTTTTTAATATTTCACGCTCCATTTCTAGGCGTTTCACTTGCGCTTTTAGCTCTCTGATCTCTTCTTGCTCAGGGGTTAAATTACCGTTCCCTCTAAAAGCATGCCCATCATCATTTTCAGCTTCTTTTATCCAGCGACCAAGCATGTTGGGATTTACCCCTAAATTTCTAGAGGCTTCTGCTTGTGAGTAGTTTTGCTCAACAACTAATGCGATAGCATCAAGTTTAAATTCTTTGGAATACTTTTTACGTTTTGTCATTATCGATCTCCAGTTAAGTTGATTATCTCTTAACTGGGGTAGTCGAATCCATTAAACCACGTCAATCCATACGCTAAGTATAATAGCATCGCAATACCGCCCCATGTTAACCAAGGCAGTAATCCTGGTAATAACTGCTGTAATTCATTTGCTGCAAATACACCTATTAAAATAAGAGTCGCGTCGCAAATAATGCATACCGTGGCTAAAACAAACCGATTAGCGCCAGCCATGCATTGGCTTAAAATCCAAATATTTTGCGCGCCAATGGCAATAATTAAACTTAGCCCCAGCATCACACCCGATAAAAACGACATACTATAAATCTACTCAACTATTCAATGCCTTGCAGGGTATTGGTAATTCTGTTACAAATCCAATGAATATATTTAGGGTTATATGCGTAAAACTCATGATTGATTATCAACTACTCAATGCATTGTCGGCGGTTATTAGTGAAGGCGGGTTTGAAAAAGCCTCTAAAAAGCTATTTATTACGCAATCGGCAGTAAGTCGGCGTATTCATCAACTTGAAGCCAAACTTGGAGAGCCTGTAATAATTAGGACGCAGCCACCGCGCCCAACCGCTCTTGGCAAGCGTTTACTTAATCATTTACAACAAGTCCTGCAGTTAGAAGTTGCTTTAAACGTAGATGCACTTAACGAGCACTCCAGTTTAAACACACCTCTTAGTGTAAAGTTGGCTGCCAATGCTGATTCACTAGCCACATGGTTGCCAGAAGCGCTAGCCGTGCTAGATACAGAATCTGATTGTAAATTTAGATTTGAAGTGATCTCAGAGGATCAATCTATCGCCCATAAAAGAATGAAAGACGGCGAGGTAATGGTATGTATTAGCTCATCTTCTGAGCCTGTAAATGGCGGGTTAGCGAGCCCATTAGGCGCTATACGTTACAAGGCAATTGCGAGTCCTGACTTTATTAAACAGCATAACCTCACTTCGCTTACGCAATTGGCGCAGGTACCTTGTTTAGTTTTTAGTGAATATGACAAGCTACAGCACCAGTTTTTAGCCGATATTAACGGCTCAACGCCAGAGTATATACATATATATCCCTCATCAGAAGGATTTAAACAAGCCATGATTGCAGGCCTAGGCTATGGTTTATTGCCGACTTTGCAGCTTGGTGATTCCCTGCAAAAAGGGGAGTTAGTTGACTTATTTCCAGAGTATTATATTGATACGCCCTTGTATTGGCATTATTGGCAAAGTGAAAGCCCGCAACTTAAAGCACTGCGAAAGTTTGCAATGCAAGTTGCGGCTAACCGATTAGAACCAATTTAAAGGTGTTTATAACTGCCCTAATCTATAAATGAGTAATGCCGTTTTTTTAATGTTTTTATCAAGGCTGGTTAAATCGGCTGTTTCGTTTTTAGTGTGCGCACCGCTGCCCATCAAGCCTAAACCATCAAGTGCCATATCAACATGGTTTGCCGCAAACGAAATATCAGCCGCACCTGCATTACGTGGATTGGCGGCTACTACTTTGTTGAAGCCTAAGTCGTGGCTTGCGTCGCTGTATAATTCTAATAGCTTTTTATTGCCATCAGTTAATGCCATTGGCGGGTAACCGTCTTCAAAAATAAGCTCTGCTTTACTGCCATCTAAGTTTTTAGCCACAATTTGTAACATAACCCTTTTAGCGCTTTCTACCTGCTTTGGCGAAAGTGCGCGTAAATCACCTGCAACATGCACGGTTTGTGCTATTACATTACTTTTACCAAATGCCGTTGCTGACGAATTAGCACTGTCGTAGTCGGCATTTGTACCGCCCACAATAAGCCCCGGGTTAAACGTTAAATTAGGTTGCGTGGCAAGTTGCTCTCTAAAATCATTTAAAATGCGTGATGCTTCGTAAATAGCGCCATAACCAACGCTTTCGCTAAATATTTGTGACGAATGCGCTGCATTTGCCGTTACGTTTAGCGTCCAGCCGGTATAACCACGGCGCGCCGCCATAGCTGTTTTTATATTGTTATCGCCATTTTCATAGCCAAGCGCTACGTCAGCCCAAATTGCCGCATCAACAATAGCTTGTTTAGATAAGCTAAGCGGGCGACCGCTGCTTTCTTCATCGCCAGTCAATAACACTTTTATGCTTACATTTTCGAGTAAATTAAGGGCTTGTAAGCTTTTAAGTGCGGTAATTATTATCGTGTTACCGCCTTTCATATCGGCAACGCCTGGGCCACTGGCTGTATCGGCATCAAGTTGTTTGTAGGTAGTAAAGTTATCGTTTTTGGCAAATACTGTATCTAGATGGCCGATCATCAGTATTTTTATTGCATCGGGATCATTACTCTCATGGGTTGCTAATACATGCCCTGCGCGGTTAAACGCACTGCCATCCAGCCATTCTACTTTAAAACCAATGGCTTTTAGTTGCTCGCTCGCAATAGCGCCCACCTTTTTTACACCTTCAATATTAAGCGAACCGCTATTAATATTTACGGTTTGCTCTATTTCTTTAAGTGCTTGGGGAATATTTTTATCGACCTGTTTTACTATTTCACGCTCACTTTTATCAAGCGCCGCATGGCTTGTAAGCGATAGGGTACTCGCAAGGGTAAAAATAAGTGCTTGGCTAAATTTTAAAAATGACATAACAGTATAATAAGTAAAAAATAAGAATATTTAATATGAAGTAAAATTAATAAGGATTCAATAGAAGTAGATTGTGATTTTTAACTAATTTTATAAGCAATAACGAGTTACGAGTTTAAGGGTGAACGCGTTATTAGTTTAAACACAGGTATTTAAAATATAACCTGTTAATTAATAATCAACGGGTATAACTAAACAACGATTTGTCTGATATTACTGATCTCCACCATTTTGGGGTTTTGTTACATTTAGAAAAGGTAAGGCGAAGCTAACTAACTGTTTACAGGTGTTTATTTTATAGCTAGGATAAAATCATTGTAATATAACAATATTTGTTATGTGCTTATGAGTTATGACTATATCGTGGATTAAAAATGGAATTATGTAAATACTGTAAAAAAAATGAAGCGATTGAAAACTCTCATATTATACCTTCATTTATTTTCAAGTGGTTAAAGAAAACATCTCCAACAGGTTTTATTCGGGCTACAAATGAACCAAATAAACGCGAACAAGATGGGCCAAAATCCCCTCTACTTTGTAATGATTGTGAAGTTGAATTTTCTGAAGTTGAAAACTGTTTCAAAAAAGAAACATTCTCAAAACTTGCGAACTACAGAGAACCTTGCCCTCAAAAGCTAGATATATCTGAATCTTCAAGAAAATGTATATATGTAATTGCATGGAGGGTATTAGCAGATACTTATTACTTTCCAAAGGATAATCAATATACGGAATGCGAATTTAATCGTTTTCCAGAATTCCTTGATGATATTAAGAGGTTGATTGAAGGTGATAAATCTAAAAAATTTCGTACTCACCTGATACCGTGTACCCGTGAAGTCCTGACCAAACTAGATCTTCCAAAGGTTGATTGGTTTTACTATGAAAGATCTGTTGGTGCCGAACCAAGAATTTGGGACAACTGGGAACGATTTTTAGTCTATATAAAAGTTCCATTTGCAATAATATGTTTTGAAATAGTTCCTAACAACAAAGATGTCTGGTGTGGAACGAAAATTGATGAAGTTGACTGTATTAACCTAAGTGAAATAACAGATTGTCCAGATTATGTATCTGGACAAATTGAACATTTTTTTGGCGCTTTTTTAAAAAGTAAGGAGCTTGTCACAGGGAAACAATTAGAGAAAATGTCAAGTGATATGAAGAAGGCAAACCCAGACTGTGGTTCATTTCAATCTATGAATAAGAAGTGGTAAAGTTTAACGCACATAACACATATGAGCCTTAACTTTGTCAATAGGCATTAGTGTTCTTTTTGACCGTTTTTATCAATTGACGGTCAATTCTAAATCAATAAACAAATTCGTTTACTTCGTCTGTCGATGCGGCTGTTAAGCAAGTTGCTTACGGCAAACACATATAGAGGCTCTCTTATTGCGATCTCATCGCAGCCAGGGTTTTCCCATATCCTTTTGGGGTTGCTGGGGCACTAGACATTCATCGGTTTGTAGTGGTACAGTGATTTTGGCCACCCATTAAGAAAGAAATGTTATGCTAATAAGCATACAAATTTGGGTGAAAAAATGACGAAATTAAAACGCGCAACATATTCAGCGGCAATTAAATTAGAAACGGCTCAGCTTGTAGTAGACCAAGGTTATACGCAAGAAGACGCAGCAAAAGCGATGGGGGTGGGTAAATCAACCGTAAGTAAATGGGTTACTCAATTAAAGCTAGAACGCAATGGTCAGTCACCATCAGCGTCACCAATGACGCCCGAACAAATTGAAATCCGCGAACTTAAAAAGCAAATCCAACGCATTGAATTAGAAAAGGATATATTAAAAAAGGCTACCGCTCTCTTGATGTCCGACTCCCTGAACAATTCTCGTTAATCGAGAAGTTAAATCAACGAGAGCGTTATCCAATTAATGTGCTATGTCGCGTATTCAATGTGCATCGCAGCAGCTATAAGTACTGGGCCATACGGGATACAACGCCGACACCTGAGCAAGTAAGGTTAGAGGCTGAAGTAAAAGCAATACATGCGATGAGTGGTGGTTCAGCAGGGGCACGGACAATCGCAGCGATAGCAACGAACAATGATTTTGAATTGAGCCGTTATCGTGCAGCTAAGCTAATGGTTAAATTAAAGCTCGAAAGCTGCCAAGTACCTCAACATTCATATAAACGTGGTGGTAATGAACACCTTGAAATCCCAAACCTGCTTGATAGACAGTTTGATGTTGTTGAGCCGGATACCGTGTGGTGCGGTGATGTGACGTATATTTGGACAGGCAATCGCTGGGCTTATTTAGCCGTGGTTATTGATTTATTTGCACGCAAAGTGGTTGGCTGGGCAATGTCGTTGTCACCAGATACTAATTTAACGCTAAAAGCGCTTGAACTCGCATATGAAAGCAGAGGGAAACCGACAGGACTCATGTTCCATTCAGACCAAGGTAGCCATTATACAAGTTTAAAATATCGCCAACGTTTATGGCGCTATAAAATCACACAAAGTATGAGTAGACGTGGAAATTGTTGGGATAATGCGCCAATGGAGCGATTTTTTAGAAGCTTTAAGACGGAATGGATGCCAAAGATTGGATATGGAAACTTTATAGACGCTAAATATAGCGTAAGTGATTACATAAATGGATATTACAACAATGTTAGGCCGCATCATTATAATGCCGGTTTAGCACCAAATGAATCTGAGGTTAGATATCAAGGTTCTAAAACTGTGGCCAAAATTAGTTGACCACTACAGTTAACCTAATCATGGCACTATACAAGGCAGCTGGCTTCATCATTGTGATCCAGTTAGTTTCAGGCTCAAGTCAGGTGTAAGCGACTTTGTTTATTGTATTAATGCACGCGTACTGAGCGTCTAATCAAGACAAGTGACTTAGGTCTGTAGGCATATAATCAGGTTAAACTTTGTTGGTTATTAACTCACCCAATTGATTGATGCTCAGCCTTATATCCAGTTAGATGTTCAGCTCACTCAGTACCGTGACTAACTCTTTAAGAATTTTGCTTCATCGAATACCGTCTCTTTTTTAAGCATATAATAAACACAGCGACCAAGCTTATGCGCAAGCGCTGACAGTGCTTTGGCTTTGCTCATTCGTTTTTGTAGTTTTTCAAGGTATTTATTGGCGTTGTGATTGTGACGCAGCAGTAATACGGCAGCTTCCGAGAAAGCCCATTTGAGATGTGCATTGCCAATTTTATTACCTTGGGTGCCATAGGTTTTGCCGGCAGACTCTGCTTTGCATTTGACTAACCGACTATATGAAGCGAACTTTTGTACACTTGAAAAGCGATTGATGTCACCAATTTCGTAAATTATAGTGAGTGCTAGAATGCGGCCTATACCATTAATTGTTTGCAAGATATTAAGGTGCACAGGATTATGCTGCTTAGCCATTTTTTCAATGTAATGCTCTAAAGGCTTAAGCTCCTTATGATAGCAATCGAGTATAGCGATGTTTAAATTAATAGAGCGCTGTACAACGGGATCAGGAAAGTAATAGCGCATCTTTTCTCTGTCGCAGACGTTCTTTAAATTGACATTATGCGCAGGTAAATTGTACTGACTGGCAGTATTATCAACATGGGCTTTTAAATCAGCACCATGACGAACAATTTTGGTTCTACGGCGTAATAAGTCGCGCGTAGCACGCATATCTTTGTCATAGACATAAGCAAGTGGAAAGTTACCACCACGAATAAGTTTGGCAATTTTATGTGAATCAATTTTATCGTTTTTAGCTTTACCGCCATGAATCGCTTTCATATACAAAGCATGCCCAAGGATAAAGTCGATAGTGTGTTCTTTGCAAAAGTCAGCGACCCAATACCAACAGTGCATGCATTCTACGCCAACCACAATGTCACCGACATACGGTTTAAGTAGTTTTAGAAGTGCGTCAGGGTCATCTTTAATTTTCTTGTGAACAAGGATAAGTCCTGTATTATCAATGATACAGACGTAAAGTAAACGCGCGTGTAAATCGATTCCACAATAATATGGATGCATGTTATTGTAAAAGTTCATTGAGCTTTCTCCTGTAAGGTTGGTTGCCTTTTCAGCGTAGCGAATAATCGCGATGCTGGGGAGGCTCAATGAGTATCAAGAACCTGAAATCCGACAGCTAACACTGTCGCATTTTTTGCAAAAAAAAAAGACGCAAAAACCTGCACCAGCACGCTGCGGTTTAGGTTGGCGTTAGCTATCTAGGGAGTTTAATCATGTCTGTTAGTCAGCTTCAAACCTTATCTGAATTCACTAGTTCTTTAGCCGCTATTTTCAAAACTTATCCCATACTAAGTCTTCTATTAAGTATTTTGTATTTTATTTTTAGTTATACTTTTGGTGTTCATATTAAAGAATGGGTAAAAGAAAGAAGAAAGAAGTCCATAGAGCAAAAGGAAAAGATCAAGCTTTTAGCTAATGCCAAAAAGTTGCGAAAAAATCAAAGTGGAAAAAAGTTTTCTTTTGGGAAAGTTAGTACTAGCGTACACGTTTTAGATTATAACCAACAAGGATACTCAAAAGGTTTTTTGATCTCAGAATTAGTAAATATAAATGAAATAATACCCGCTGAATACCAAGAACAATTCAATCGTAAGTTTAAAATTTGGGAGTCAAAGAAAAATAATGGTGAAATTTTTGAAGGGGCAAAGAAAGTATCTGTTAAAAAGATTCAAATAGATCGCTCTCCTATAGGTGAAGAAAAAAGATTCAGGGTAGAGTTAGATAATTCAAAAGGTTATGTACATCAAAGAGCTGCGACTTCTGTATTTTTGGATTTAGATGATAATATGCGAAGCAATATCATTTCAGAACCTCATAGCACGATGGAACCATTTTTTAGTAATAGTTTTGGAATTTTAATAGGGATTATAACGGGAGATGATCAGTTAGTATTTGTCAAAAGGGGCTCTTCTACTGCCGTTAACGAAAATAAAATTATATGTGGTGCAGTTGAGGGAATGATAGATAAAGATATCGTTAATGGCAAGCTCAATCCAATAGTTGCAGCCAGCCGAGCCTTATCGGAGGAATTTGGAATTAACCTGGATAACGAGGAATTAAGCAGTATTAAGATTGTATCCTGTATATTCAATTGTGATTATCACGAATGGAACTTAGTTGGATATGTTGATTTAAGGAGGTTCGGTAAGAAATATATATCCTCAGTGATATTTGATTACAACTCCACTGCAAAAGCACATGATTCATGGGAAGTAAATGAATTGATGTTTTTAGACTTCGAGCCTAAGGTCATTGCCGGTTATTTGTTATCTCATGAAAATGAAGTAGTTAATTATTCCAAAGTCACCGCGATTTTTACTCTATTATCTGCATATGAAAATAGAACCGAAGTAGCTAAAGCTTTTGATGCTGATATAGATCTAACTATATCAGATAGCTAACAACACGCCCTGAGGTGGACAGCAAGCGCTAAAGCCCACTTTCCACCGCAAATTTTAACAGCGGTGATCCCTTACTTTTCAATGCAGTTAAGTAAGTTGATTCATCGTAGGGCGTATGTGTTTTCCAGCACCTAAATAGAATTCGTATCCACTTAAATGCCAATGATCTGATGATGGTATTATGGGGTTTTCCTTTGGCTTCTTGCTGCCGATAATATGCTTTTGCCCAAAATGAATAGCGCACAGATAATCCTGCCCATTCCACAAATGTTTGCCTTAAAAACTTAGTGCATGAGTACCGCCAGTGTATCCATTCTTTCTTGCCACTGCGTTCGGTTACTGGAGCAATGCCTGCGTATTTTTGTACGTCAGCGGCGCACTTATAGCGGTCACGATTTGATCCCATAGCGGCTAATAATCGAGGTGCTAATTGTGGGCCTGCTCCTGGTAAACTATCAAAGATAGCGCGATCTGTATGTTGCTTATAAAGTGTTTTAATTTCGTCATAGAATCGTGTTATTGCCAACATCAGCTGTTTAAGTTGCGGAACGAGGCATTCAATAAGCAATAAATTTGGCGTGATCACCGCCATATCTTCGGTGAGAATTTCTGCATCTTTTATTTCTTTTATCCGCTTTTCATTAACGAGTGGGTAGCGGGAATTATGTTGATTAAAGAAGTCGAGTAGTGTTTGTTTCCTCGCTTTTTTAGCGTGAGCAAGAGAAGGCCAGCGCAGTAAGAAGTCACAGAATATTTGAGTGTCTTTTTCTTTAAACCAATCAATCACGTGGGGATAATAATTTTTTAGCGTTGTGGCTATTTTATTGGTTAAATTAACACGATCTTGTACTAGTTTACGTCTGTATTCGACAAGCTGCGCAAGACACCTAACGTCCTCTGAATCCGGCCTAATAACCGTTAATTTATCCATGTGAAGTTGTAAGATTTTAACTTGAATAATTGCATCAGTAGGACGGTAATCCCCCCATTTTTAATGGAGGTTATCTGTAGAATTTCCGTTGTTTAACTTTTCCAGTTTTTGTATGGGTGTTATGCCACCTATACCCATGTTAGGGCGTTCATTATTATAAGTCCATAACCAATCGGTTGCTTTATCTTGTAACTCACTAATATCACTGTAAATATAATGACTTAGCCAGTCATACCTAACCGTGCGATTAAACCGCTCTACATAAGCATTTTGTTGCGGGTTACCTGGTTGAATAAATCGTAATTCAATATTATTATTTAACGCCCACTCTGCTAATTTATGGCTAATATATTCAGGCCCATTGTCACACCTGATAGCTTTTGGCTTACCACGCCATTCTATAATTTGATTGAGTGAGCGGATAACACGCTCAGCGGGGAGTGATAAGTCAGCATCTATTGTGAGTCCTTCGCGATTGAAATCATCAATCACATTGAACAAGCGACACCCTCTGCCATCCGATAATTGGTCGTGCATAAAATCCATTGACCAACATTCGTTAATGGCCTCAGGGACAGCCAATGGTTCAGGCTTCTTCCTTGTTAGACGTTTTCTAGGCTTTATTCGCAGATTCAACTCAAGCTCACGGTAAATACGATAAACGCGCTTATGATTCCATGTGTAGCCTTTAACATTGCGTAAATATAAAAAACATAAACCGAATCCCCAATTACGCTGACATTGGCTTAAATCCAATAGCAACGCTGCAATTTTCTCATTTTCATCAGACAGTTTTGGCGTATAGCGATAGCATGTTTCACTTATCATGAAAGTACGACAGGCTAAGGCAATACTCATTTTATTTGTGCTAACGACTTCATGAGCCAAGACTTTGCGCTCAGAAGCCTTTACCACTTTTTTGCCATTGCCTCCTGAATGACCTCAGATTTTAGCCGCTCTTCAGCATACATTTTCTTTAAACGGCGATTTTCATCTTCAAGCTCTTTCATTCGTGTCATTAAAGACGCATCCATGCCGCCGTATTTAGCGCGCCATTTATAAAAGGTTGAGTTGCCCATACCATGTTCACGGCATAGCTCAGGAATAGGCACGCCGCTTTCTGCTTGTTTTAAAATGGCGAGGATTTGACTGTCTGTAAAATGTGCTTTTTTCATAATTTTCTCCTGTGTTTACAATAAGAGAAAATTCTACGTTTGGCATCTATTATTTTTCGGGGGGATTACCGGACCATCTTTAGCCCCGCTTTGCGTAAATGCAGCACGGTATTTAGCAACACTTGATGGGTTAATCACAAATAATACAATGTGCTTAAATTTACTGAGTGCATATTAAGTGGGCCTTTTTTTAGCTCACACGCGACAGCAACAGATCTGCCGTTGTAGCGTTGTTTTAACTCAAGCGCCCATGCATTAATTGACTTAGGTTCAGAGGAAATCACACTTAAATGTTGTGTATTTGTGTCACGATTTATTTCACAAATATCGTGTTTACGGTCAGCCCAATCGATCCCGATAAGGGCTGCAAAATCTGAGACGTTAAAGGCTTCCATTTTGGGTCTCCTAGGGGTAAAGTGAAAGAATAAATAGAGGCTAATAGTGTTTCTCGCAGGTCTTATAGATAGTCGGCATTACGACAATCCCTGAGTATGCGTATTGAAACAAATAACTCCTGTTGATCCGAAAGTCTTGTTACAAACATTGATTGTTTCCGCTCAAATATTCGTGATCAACAGAAGCATATTCCATGTATTAATGAGATAGGTAAATACATTAATTAATGGAACGGAGTAACTATAAGCAAATCAAGTGGGACTAATTACAGCTGGCAGCCTCACTTCGTTCGTTATTTTGCCAGCAATAATTAGCCCCTTATTTGGGCGTTGTGACTGTAGAATTACTCTTTTTAGGAACGTATTCTACTATTTCTAATTGATTTTTTTCAACCTTAAATCCATTCATTCGCTGTGATCTAATAGATATTATTCACCCACGGTAAACTGTTATGGCTAACTACAAGCCTGACTTATCCTGCCAAAATAAATTCATTCCTATCCACTTTGCAAAACGTATTAAATTTCGTAAGCGTCTAGCAAAGTGCACCTGCCAGTCACTCGTCAAAACTAGTAAGCTATTTCCGAATTTCAATGAGGAGATAGTCATGAGAAAAACACGCAGCCTTGAACAGTGGCGCTGTATTATCGAAGAACAACAAGTCAGTAATTTAACTATCACTGACTATTGCCAGCAAAATACTTTATCAAAAACAACTTTTTATGCCGCACGAAATAAGCTTAATGAATCATCAGGCAGCTTTGTTCGCGCTAAAGTGACTAAACACGTTGACGTTATCGAACAGCAACAGTCAATCACCCTCACTATCGGCAAAGTAAACGTCAGCTTGCCACCCACAATGCCTGCCTCTTATCTGAGTCAACTGTTACGCGAGCTTGCCTTATGAAAATGTTTGTCGAACCAAAAAGTATTTACTTACACCGCGAGGCCGTGGATTTTCGAAAATCCATTGATGGTCTAATCGCAATCGTTGAAGGCGAACTTGAGCGTGATGCTTATACTGGCGCATTATTCTTATTCTGCAATAGAGCGAAAGATAAACTCAAGCTCGTTTACTGGGATAAAACAGGGTTTGCTTTATGTGTAGTGGTCAACTAATTTTGGCCACAGTTTTAGAATCTTGATATCTAACCTCAGATTCATTTGGCGCTAAACCGGCATTATAATGATGCGGCCTAACATTGTTGTAATATCCATTTATGTAATCACTTACGCTATATTTAGCGTCTATAAAGTTTCCATATCCAATCTTTGGCATCCATTCCGTCTTAAAGCTTCTAAAAAATCGCTCCATTGGCGCATTATCCCAACAATTTCCACGTCTACTCATACTTTGTGTGATTTTATAGCGCCATAAACGTTGGCGATATTTTAAACTTGTATAATGGCTACCTTGGTCTGAATGGAACATGAGTCCTGTCGGTTTCCCTCTGCTTTCATATGCGAGTTCAAGCGCTTTTAGCGTTAAATTAGTATCTGGTGACAACGACATTGCCCAGCCAACCACTTTGCGTGCAAATAAATCAATAACCACGGCTAAATAAGCCCAGCGATTGCCTGTCCAAATATACGTCACATCACCGCACCACACGGTATCCGGCTCAACAACATCAAACTGTCTATCAAGCAGGTTTGGGATTTCAAGGTGTTCATTACCACCACGTTTATATGAATGTTGAGGTACTTGGCAGCTTTCGAGCTTTAATTTAACCATTAGCTTAGCTGCACGATAACGGCTCAATTCAAAATCATTGTTCGTTGCTATCGCTGCGATTGTCCGTGCCCCTGCTGAACCACCACTCATCGCATGTATTGCTTTTACTTCAGCCTCTAACCTTACTTGCTCAGGTGTCGGCGTTGTATCCCGTATGGCCCAGTACTTATAGCTGCTGCGATGCACATTGAATACGCGACATAGCACATTAATTGGATAACGCTCTCGTTGATTTAACTTCTCGATTAACGAGAATTGTTCAGGGAGTCGGACATCAAGAGAGCGGTGGTGATATCAAGTGGTCAGTGCAACACCTTATAATTGATTATTAATTAGGTGGTTATGACTGACTTATTAAAACGTGGTTTAAGTGATATTGAAAAGCTGAAAGCATGGTTCTTATGGCGTGAAGGTAAAACGCTTAGCGAAATAGGTTTGACGCTTGATAGACATGCTGGTTCTATATTCGGAGTACTTAAACTAAAAGGTGGAATATCGCCAGTGCAACGAAAGCGTCGATTATCGTTTCTTTCTTTAGAAGAGCGAGAAAATATATCAAGAGGTTTAGCTTCAGGCTTATCTATCAGGGCAATAGCTCGTAATGTAGAAAAGGCAGCGTCAACGGTAAGCCGTGAAATCAAACGCAATGGTGGTATTGCCAAATACCGTGCCGTTACGGCTGATAAAAATGCGCTAGAGCGAGCATTAAGGCCAAAGCAATGCAAATTACAAAAAGGTAATCCACTTAGCGATTTGGTTGAGTCTAAGCTACTAGACGACTGGTCACCAGAGCAAATTTCTGGCTGGTTAAAAATAAAACACCCAGCATCATCTGAAATGCATATTTCACATGAGACTATTTATAAAACGTTATTTATCCCATCACGCTATATTTTCGAAAAAGCAGTCCTTAGCCATCTTCGCTCAAAACGTAAGTTGAGGCATGGTAAACGCTCAACAAATAAGGGAATTTATAAAGGTATTATTGATGCTAAAACAATTCATGAAAGGCCCCATGAAATTGAAACACGAGCAACTCTAGGTCACTGGGAGGGCGATTTAATATCAGGAAGTAGCAACTCACATATAGCAACATTGGTTGATCGAAAAACACGGTATACAGCTTTGGTACAAGTTGATGGTAAGGATACTAAAAATGTAGTAAATGCACTTATTCTGAAATTTAATGGTTTACCAAAGGCACTTAAAAACACACTAACGTGGGATCGGGGAATGGAATTAGCAGACCATAAAAGATTTACTAAAAATACGAATACAGATGTTTACTTTTGTGACCCGAGTAGTCCGTGGCAAAGGGGAACAAATGAAAATACAAATCGCCTATTATGGCAGTACTTCCCCAAAAAGACAAGTCTACATGGCTTTGACCAAAGTTATTTAGATAAAATCGCTAATAAACTAAATAATCGACCAAGAAGGATATTAAACTATTTAACTCCTAATGATATGATTAAAAACCATGTTGCACTGACCACTTGATATCACCGTAGCCTTTTTTAATATATCCTTTTCTAATTCAATGCGTTGGATTTGCTTTTTAAGTTCGCGGATTTCAATTTGTTCGGGCGTCATTGGTGACGCTGATGGTGACTGACCATTGCGTTCTAGCTTTAATTGAGTAACCCATTTACTTACGGTTGATTTACCCACCCCCATCGCTTTTGCTGCGTCTTCTTGCGTATAACCTTGGTCTACTACAAGCTGAGCCGTTTCTAATTTAATTGCCGCTGAATATGTTGCGCGTTTTAATTTCGTCATTTTTTCACCCAAATTTGTATGCTTATTAGCATAACATTTCTTTCTTAATGGGTGGCCAAAATCACTGTACCACTACAGTGTACCGAATGATTGAAACTACAATCGATAAAAATAAATTAAAACGAGTTATTCTACAGTCTCGTTAAGCACACATGGAGGTTTCGTGAATCTTAATCAAGTTACATTGCCAGTTAAACACATGAATAAAGCGACTGAGTTTTATTTAAAACTAGGTTTTACCCAAATTGTCGATACTCCCCATTATGCCCGTTTCGAATGTCCTGACGGAAACTCAACCTTTTCACTTTTATTAGAAACTGGTAGTTTTTTAAATGGCGTAGTAATCTATTTTGAGCATGAAAAACTTGATCAGTGGGTATCTGATTTAAAATCTATTGGCATCGAGTTTTATCAAGAGCCAACAGATCAAAGTTATCTGTGGCGTGAAGCAATATTGCACGATCCATCAGGTAATAAAATCAAACTGTATTGGGCGGGAGAAAACAGGCTTAATCCACCATGGCGAGTAGATAAACGTGCCTAGCAAGCACTTCAAAAGCAATAAAAAAACAGTTGGTTAAGTTCCGTGCATCTTCATATTTTAACCAACTATTTTTGTCCGATCATGTGGACGTTAAGGCTGTGGAATTACTCTTTTTTAAGAAAAACAGCCTGTTTATGGGTTCCAAATAATACCTAATGCTTTAATAGCGCTTAGAGTTAATTACAGGATCTCGTTTTTAATTGAATTTGGCTGTTGGAGTTATTTTACAGTCTCGTTATGAGCCTAGGGTCTGTTGATCTTTCAAGGTTAAATTTGCAGCAGTCTGTTTGGTATTTAGGCAAGGCAGAGCCTATGTAGTGTGGCTATTCCCCATAAATGGGCGATAACGCAGCATTAATGCCAAACAGGCGCTGCCCAAAGGGTTCTTCCTAGGGGCTATTTACTCCTTGTTGCTCGGTTCTTACTTAGCCCACTAGGTTACAAACCTCGCGCCGCGATTAAATAGCCCCTAATTTGAACAAATTTTAATCCGTAAAGATCAACAGACCCTAGGATAATAATGAGAACATTTCAGCTTTTAGGTTTTATACTTGCGATTGTTGGGTTTATTTTAGGCTACGTGATGCTAGCCCCAATTGATGGTGAAGCATCCGACGCTTCAGCAGGAGGAACAGGCATAGGCATTATGTTTATGGTGTTACCTATACTTGGTTGGTCTGCGTTAATATTAGTGCCCTCTTCAGTAGCATTGTTCAACCATAAAGTAAGAGAACGCAGTTATTTCAGAGGCAATTTTTGGCTAAACCTTTGGAAAGTAAACCTAGTTATTTCTTTTGGATATATTGCCGTTGTTCTATATTTTGCTTACATATGGTTTAAGGGCAGCATTGGCAATTAATAAGACTTTAAATGCCTAATACCTTTAATTCATTCTTACCTACTAACATCTAACCCAAACTAAGGACTAATAACCATCAGGTTTAACACCATTAGCATTAAACCTGACAGTCAAACTCCCCAGCCAACGTTAATTAGTCGGCATTAAATAAATCTCGCGCACGCTGTTGCGCTGGTTTGCTTCAATAGCAAACAGTACGGCGTCGGCTACATCTTGCGGGTCGAGTTTGTCGGGTTTAGCGTCATCAAAAAACGGGGTGTTTACCATGCCTGGTGCTATGGTTGTGCAGCGGCCGTTCCACTCGCTCATTTCCTCAGCTAAGTTTTGTCCAAAGCCATAAGCAAACCATTTAGTTGCACCGTAAATAGAGCCGCCAATTGGCTTACGGCCAGCGGCAGAGCTGGTTAATATAAAGTGACCTTTGTTTTGGCGTAAATGCGGCAGTGTTAGTTTTGCAGTCCACAGCAGCGCTTTAATGTTTATGTCGATCATCGCTGACCATTCATCTGGGTCACCTTTTTCGGTGCCTGCGGTTGAAACGCCCATGCCTGCGTTAGCAAAGGCTACATCTAATCGGCCAAACTTTTCAATGCCTTTGGCAACTACGTTTTCAAGTGCGGTAAAGTCTGTAGCATCTGCGGCTACGCCCAGCGCATTATTTGAGCCTAACGACTTTACTAACTTAGTTAACTTATCTTCGCGTCTAGCGGTAAGTATTACTTTATGACCATTATTTACAAGGGTTTTTGCGGTTGCTTCACCAATGCCACTTGAAGCGCCGGTTATGAGTACTATTTTTTCTTTTGCCATAGATAACCTCTTTAATGAACGTTAAAAACTTAAAGTCACCATACCAATAAACGATTAACCTACATTGAATAGTCGCTATAAATTAGCCATAAATGGCGGTGTTTTATATTCTAATAACCATGGTTTTTAGGCCGTTTATTAAAATTGAAATAAGTGATTAAAAAAGATAGGTTTAAATTTTTTATTCTATATACTCGCGCCACTTCTTTTGAAGTCGATTTTTATTAGATTTAACCATTATTTTGCTGAGTGTCAGCAACATTTATCGGAACAAACATGAAAGATAAACTTTTAGCGTTTTGGCAAAGCCATTCAGAAACAATCATCACTTTAGGGTACAAAGTGATTTTAGCGTTGGTGATTTTAATTGCGAGTGCCTTAATTGCACGCTCGGTTAAAAAAGCGATTAAAAACGCTAAATCGCCATTAAAAAAAGTGGATAGTACGCTGCTTCCTCTTTTATCGAGTATTGCTGGTTATTTAGTTTATATAATTGGCGGGCTATTTATTTTAGATATTTTTGGCGTAAACACGGCCAGTTTAATTGCGCTAATGGGTGCTGCTGGTTTAGCGATTGGTTTAGCCCTTAAAAATACGCTGAGCAATATTGCTGCGGGTATTATGCTGCTAATACTCAGACCTTTTAAAATAGGCGACTTTGTTGATGCCAGTGGCACGCTTGGTACTGTGAGTGAAATAAACCTATTTACCACTATTTTTAAAACCACCGACGGCCTTTATATTGCATCCCCTAACGGCAAAGTATGGGGTGGAAATATTAAAAACTTTACCCGTAATGGCAAAAGACGAATGGATATAGTGGTGGGTATTTCGTATGCCGACTCTATTGACGTTGGCTTAAATGTACTTAAAGAATTAGCCGCATCAGAGAGCCGATTACTCGCAGAGCCTGCCCCTAAAGTAATGGTGACATCAATAGGCGAAAGCGCAGTAAACATTCAATTACGTGCGTGGGCTGTTAATGGTGATTATTGGCAAACCGTGTGGGATTTAAATAAGCGCGTTAAAGAAGCTATTGAAAGTGCTGGGCTGAGTATTCCATTTCCGCAGCGTACGCTGCATATATCTGAGTCGATGGCCTCAGCAATAACGGTAAGTAATACCAATCCGTAATAATGCTTAATCAATTTGAGGAATTAAATCTGACGCTAACTGCGTTAAAAATTTCTAATATACGACTGCATGGATGCAGAAAGTAGAGCAATGCAGGAGCAATTAGTAATGACAACTAAATAACGAAATTTTTCCTTGTTATCAACATGATTGCCTTACCTCAAAATAGACCACTTAATTAAGCGAATTGGTATAAGGACGCTTAAATTTTATATTAAGTTTGGTGGTAAATTAGTATGACGTTTATTTTAATTGCTACAGATAGGTCAGGAAATCTACTTTTTTAAGATAAAGCAATATTACGGCTAATAAAGGCATAAAAAGTTAACCCTATATGGGTAAACGAAAGTGAATTTATACACTTTATTATATGACGAGTTTGGTGATATTAACGATTCAATAATACATGAATCGTATTGCATTTAAATCACATAGCTTTATTTATAAATGTTTTTATTCAATGGTATAGAGTTAAACTAGCAGGCCATTGATACCACCAAAACTATTACCGTATCGGTTCCAACCTAGGCCGAATGCGTTTGCTATGTCTAAATATACATTCGACATTCCTGCGTTATTCGCATTAATTGCAATACCTCTATTAATTGCATTACCCGCACCGCCTGCTAGGTATACTCCGGGGTTTTCTTGCTGGTGATTTCCGCCGCCCACCTCTGACATGACTAGTATTAAAGTGTTGTCGAGTAAGGTTCCACCATAAGCGGTATCGGGTCGAGCAGCGAGTTGATCCATTAAGTAACTGACCATTATATTATACCAGCGCGTTTGAGCATTAAATAAATTGGACTCGTTGTGCGAACTAACATGCGAGCGGGTTTCATTCCAGTAAAGTCGTGCACCACTGCCAAATTCGCCCATATAAGGGCGAATACTTGGAAAGTTAATTTGCAAAGATTCATCTTGTGCGCCCATAAATTGAAAACCTGCAGTACGTGTTACATTGGCTTGAAATGCCATTGCGATATTACGCATTTGTGCTCGAGCAACGGCTTCAGCTTCCTCATTTATACCGCTCATACCTACGTTAGGGCGGCTAAAACCAGTGCCATCGCCAATGTCGAGTGAACTATTTAATACATTTTTATAGTAGTCAAGAGATGCTTCGTGTGTGAGTAGCTTACCTTGCTGTTTTATATTTAAAGTGTTGTTTTTTAATAGATCAAGGTTTTCGTGAAGCGACTCTATTACTCTTTGACGACGTAGGTCGACAGGTGATAAGCCGTCTTGATTATCACTGTTAACAACATCAGCGAGTAGATTGTCATAGATCATTTGTGGATTATCGGGCACGTCAATTTTGTTGCGATTAATATTGGTAAACGGCATGTATTCGGAGCCTTTAGCCTTACTTGACCAACAGCCAACGTGTAGATTGTTGGTTAAGTTACCGCCCAGTGCATTACCTATTTCACTGTCAAATGAAGGGGCACCATCTACACCACCAGAAAAAATACCACGACACGCTTCTGGGTGGCCTGAGCTACCACCTTGGCCTGCATAGGTTAGATTTTTGATGGGAACTAAGTTGTTTATATGCTTGTTTAATGAACTCAGTGGGCTGGTGTCTAAACTGCTGGCACTTAATCCTCCAATATCATATGAATGCCATTTATCACGGACACACCCATTAGGGTAAAATACCATAATAAAGCGTCTAGCTTCACCGGCAGCAGCAAAGACTTTAGGTGCGAACGCAAATTGGCTAGCAAAGGCTGTGGTAAGCCCCGCTTTGGCTAGTATGCGGAGAAAATCACGACGTTGCATTTTATTTTTTAAAAACTTCATTTTGATGCCCGCTCCATTATTTGCGTAAGGTGTAGTTTTTGGTTTGAGTAAACTGGATCATCAGATCGAGTAACGTTGCGTTTGGGTCATCTTTAAATAGCTGGCCTAATACTTGTACTGTGCAGGTGTCCTCGCCGGTTTCGCGTTGACCACGTGTATAGCGATACCACTGACGTGCGTAACACGATTTACCGTGCGCGCTGTCCGCGATTAATTCAGCAAGTTCATCAATGCCTTGATAGGGAACTACAGGTTCGCTGGCTGATAGGAAAGTTTCAGCTGAGAATAAACTGCCAATGTAACCTGATGAGTCAATAAATTTAACTTGCCCATCGCCAGTGGTTTCGGTTGTGGTATAAACTCCGATCTCGTTGTAGTTTTCAAATCCGAACCCTATCCCGTCAATGTATTGGTGGCACGACTGACAATCATTTTGTAAATGAGCGGTTTCAAATCGTTCTCGTACCGTTAAACTTGGGTCGTCTTGTGGCTTTAATACTGCCCCAATAGGTGGCGGTGGGAAGTCTTGACACATGAGATTACGGCGAACAAATAGTCCTCGTTTCACTGGATGCGTTTTTTCTGATGCAGATTGCAAAGTTAAAATCCCAGCATGGCCTAATATGCCTCGACGTTCACTGTTACCTGCATCTACCTCGTTACTTTCGCCAGTGCCATCGTTGTAATTGACTTGCTGCCATTGGTCGCCACCAGGCCACTGCAAGCCATAATGTTCTGCTAATTGCTGGGTCATAAAGCTATAATCTGCTGTGAGTAATTCGCGATATTGCCCTCCACCAAATACAGTACGACGCACAAATTCAATGGTCTCTTGTTTCATATCTGCTTTTAAGCTGTCGCTAAGTGTCGACGTTTTAATATCCTTGTCTAGGTCTAGCCAGCCTGTAATAAAACGTTCGAAAGCTGTTTCTGCACGAGCATCTTGTAGCATGTTGCCAAGTGTTGCGGCAATTTGCGTAGGGGTACTGAGTTCGCCTGCATCAGCCTTTGCCATTAGTTCGGGGCTTGGTGTTGTTGCCCAGTATGTATACGATAGCAAGGTGGCGATTTCGTAATCAGTTAGTTCAAAATAACCAGCGCCATTGCTCTCGCCTACTTCTGAGCGATATAACATTGCTGGGGCTGATAGTATTGCTGACAACACGCCTATATTGCCATGCTCATTATAAACCGAGGTCAAGTCGGTTAATTCCGTTGGCGTTAACGGACGACGAAATGCGCGTTTTCCAAAGTCATTAATAAAACAGCTGATATCGTTACAATTTAAAGTCAAACTATAAATATTATCGACCATCATAGCGGCTGTTTCTGCTGCAACAACGTAGCCTTTTGCGTAATCATTGGTAAATAAAGTATTGGCACTGGTTTTGAAACCGTTTACTGGAATATCCGCAGGGATACGACCAGAGGTAACATCTACGTTGTTTTCCAAGGCGAATAAATCACGAATTGAATTGTTGTATTCTAAAGTCGATAGCAAACGATAGCTGCGATTTTGAGGAATTAAGTCATCTAAGTCAGTTGAATTACATATGTTAGTTGGGGCCGTGTAAGCTTCGGCTAAAATTAAGCTCGCGGTAGATGTGGCACAGTCACCAGTACAAGCTGCTGCATTACCGAATGGCATATTGTTTTCGATATAAGCCGTTAAGCTGTTTAAGTCATAACGATTAATAGCATTAAGTAAGGACTTTCCTCCGATATTTTGAGCGCCATCACTGCCGTGACAACCTGCGCACCCTTGATTATTATAAAACGTACGTCCCGTTAGATAAGGGTCGCTTACGCTATTAAATACAGCTAACAAGGTGTATGACAATGCATCACCCACTACTAATTGTGTATTCTCTTGACTTGGGTTGACTAAGTAAGCGACACCAGAACCTTCCCAGCCAGAAAATTCAAGCCCAGTGGCTGCGGCGTCTGCATTGATATTGACGACTGTACCGGTGGCAAAGAGCTTACCTGATAAATTGGCACTGTTATTTAAAGTAACCGTGCCATTACCGACCTGAACTTGGCTCCCTGTTTCAACTCCATTACTGGTAGGTGCGGCGGTTAACCATGTATCGTCGTACCACATTGGGCTGGCAATATTAGCCGTTAAATCAGCTGTTTGATTTACTCCGTTATTGCTGAATATTATATTAATATTCCCATTACTGTTTGCCCATGTGGCTGGGAGTGTTAAGCGCAGCCATGTATCACCAAATAAGTTGGCAGACGTATTTAACTCGTTTCCCGGCCAATCTGCTGATCGAGTTGTTAATGTCGCATTTTCATTAGACCAAATATAAGCACTTGGTGTATCCCAATTACTTGGCACATTAAAGTAAACATATTGCCCAGCACCTTGGTTAACAACTGTTACGCTCGCTGTTTGTGTTTGATAGGTTGCAGTAACAATGGCAGTACCTGCCGTATTACCCGCAGTCATTAGCCCTGTTGAGCTGACACTGACAATAGATTCGTCACTGGTTAACCAGTTTGCGGCTAAGGTGATGCCTTCATTTTCGCCATTCGTGTAAGCTACAGCTGCTAATTGCTGGCTTTCACCCGCAATTAGGTTTGGAAGGGGTGTACTTATAATCGAAATTTGATCTATTGGATCGGCGTTTTTTGTGGTTGTATTCGTGGTCACCGCGATACTATCAGTATTCGTGCCACTGGCAATTAGCTGATAATAATAGGTTGTGTTGCTCGTTAGGCCGTTATCAAAAAATTCATTGCTGTTTTGGCTTAATGTTATTATTGGGCTAAAGGGGCCTGCGTTATTAATTGAGCGACTAAGGATGTAGCTTTGTTCGTCATCTGCTACATCATTCCACGTTAAGATGATTGAGTTTGACCCAGTTGAAGTGGCACTAAAATTGGTGGGTTGATTTGGCGCACCAAGCACCGTTATATCAATGCTTCCTATTTGTCCCATATAGTCAGCCCAAACAGTTGTATTACCTGCGTTACCGGCCGTTGAGGTGACAATTGGTTCACTCCCTAAAGGGTTAAGTATCTCAGTATTACTTGATGACCATGTAACAGGGTTGGTTGGTATGCTTTCAAATCCATTATCGTACATTGCATATGTGGAGAGTGTGACGCGGCTGTTTGGTACAATAGCAGTTTCGTCAATGGGCTCATCCAGTGCTACGATTAAGCCTGTTTGTGTTGCACTTTGTCCGTCTATCCAATCTGCAATTAGTTGGGCTGCAAGTGGATTCGTTAATGTGCTTCCTTTAGGCATGCGGTTGGCATCGTCTGTTTGATAGATATGTAATAAACTAGCGCTATGGTTAAAAGGTAACATGCGATAAACATCGGAACGTTTAACATTCATAATATCCATTTTGTTAACTGGCGTATCGTAATTTAAATCCATTAGGCTGCCATCATGACAGTGAGCACAGTTGGTATCTAAATAAGCACGCGCTCTTTTGTCTAAGTTAGCACTCGTATTTTGTGGATCTGGGTACGCAGTAAAGCTGTCTGCGCTAGCAATAGGGGGACCAAACAAGGCGAGTTGATTAAAAAGATTGATTTGATTAGCAACCACGCCTTGATAATTAAAATCACGATTTAATTGCGCAGTGCTTATTGCAAGCGGTTCTTTACTGCCAGTACCTAAATGGCATGAGGTACATTCAGCGCCTGATCTTACTTGGCGTATTATGTTACGCAGTGAGCCATTATAAAATTGCTCAACCGTTTCGTTAAACGCTTGTGTGACTAAATTGGCATCAGTACCTTGTGCGTTCCAGCGGTAATTTGCCGATGCCCAGTTGCCTGCATTTTGCTTAAATAAAACAGAGGTTTCAAAGGGGGTCGATCTTGTCGTACTGTCTTCAGTTGATTCTATCTGGGTCGGCAAAGATAGGTGTTTAACCAATACGCTGCCAATGGGTAAATTCCAAATATCATCAGGGTTAAATTCGACCACACTCTCATTAGGAATAGCAACAAAATGACGGGCTATTAAGCCGTCGAACCAACCGTCAGAGTTTACATCGTATTCTATCACGCCATGGACCGGGTATTGATGAATTAAATCGGCAAATAATCCCGTTTTTGATAGTTTATTAGGAATAACAGCTGCTTGCGCATCGCTGTCAACCATTCGGTAAATAATTGATAATCCGCCGTACTCTGCGCCATGCGAAGTGACAAATATAGCCTCGCCACTCATATCGGTGCCAAAAGATGAAATATTACCCGCAAAGGCATCGCTCACTAGCTGGTTTGTGTCGCCTTGAACAGCAGACCAAATCTTTTTACTGACATAATCACCGTATATGAAACGCCCATTTAGCGCGGGGAATGCAGTGCCACGGTAAACGAATCCGCCAATAATAGAGACTGATCCTGTATCATGTGCATAACCACCAACAGGTGCAATTAAATCATTACTGCATGTTCGTGTGTTATTTGGATCTCCCCCATCACTCCCTCTGTGATTAAGCCCTTCACAAATAGGCCAGCCATAGTTACCACCCGCTTCAATAATATTGATTTCTTCAAATCCAGCTTGCCCAACCTCGGTTTGCCACAGTAAGTAAGGTGCTTCACTGTCAAAGCTAAATCGCCAAGGGTTGCGGTGACCATATGACCAGATTTCGTCACGCACATTAGCATCATCTATAAATGGATTGTCGGATGGGATATCGTAATACAATCCTTTGATGTTAGGTGTTTCGCGCATAATAAGGCGAATAAAGCTGCCACGTAAATTAGTGGTTTGTTGTGAGCTATTATTGGTTCTTGGATCGGGTTGAGTAGGTGTAATGGCTGTATCACCGTATGCACCATCGCCAATACTCATATAAAATTCACCTGTTACGGGGTGAAATTGCATCATACTGCCTTTATGATCAGGACCAGGCTGCGGTATGCGTAATACCTCAACACGAGCACTTACTTGTGTTGGATTACTAGCATCATTTAAAGTAATTCGCTCTAGTACGCCATCACCAAAGGCGCCGTTATCACTTTCTGTATCGCTATTACCTTCTATATAATAAATATAAGCAAAACGATTACTTGCAAAATTAGGGTGAAATGCAATCGCAAGTAAACCTTGTTCGTGATAATCGCGGACCTCACTACTAATGTCGATGAGTGTATTTACTTGCGCGCTAGTCACGTTTGAATTGTTAGGGAAAACAAATACCTTACCTGACTTATCGACCACATAAATTAAGTCATTTAGACCGTCATTGGTCACCATAACCGGCGAGCTAAAGGCGTCATTTAGTGCAGGAAAAGCGAATTCGTACTTATAATTACCAGACGATACATTTCCTATAAGTGGGAAATTTAGGGGAGCTGAGAGTTTAGGCCTTTCTGGCATACCTTGCGTGACATTTACGACTGTTAGGTTAAATGAATCTTGATTACCATTAGCCAAGGTAACAGTCACATTGAATGTCCCTGTTGTACTTAGTGTTGGCGTAATGACACTTGCCCCTGTTAAAGTGCCAGTCCACGCTGTACTTTGCCAGCTTGCGTTATCAATATTACCCAATGAATCAGCACTTTCAGCAACTGTTAACGCTATTTTTGTATTCACATTGACGCTGCGATCGCCGCCCGCATGGACGTTTGAAGTGATCAACATGCCACATGAGGCTAAGCTCATCCATTCATTATTTTTATAACAGGCATTGGGCGTAATCATGGCTAAATCGTTAGTTTGGCCATTACCAATGCCATTATTAAAAATAACGTTCATTGAAGTTAATTCAACCATTGGATCGTAGCAGACATAGTCGCCGACTTGTGTCATTGCTTCACCTGGCCAGTTAAAATTATCCAGTGTGTCAGCAGGTGTCGAGTCCCACATGTAAATAGTGGGGGTTTGATAATTAGCCGTATTATCGTAGCAAATACTCGTTGCGGTGACCGTTTGTGTATTTTTGGGAATAACGGTGACCACTATTGTATCACTGCTGGTTGCGCCTTGATTATCAGTTATGGTTAAAGTAATCGTATAACTTCCCGGCGTGTTGTAAACAACTAAAGGAGATATTCCCGTTAACTGATTACTCCAATTGTAGTTTGTAATATTACCATCGGGATCAAATGATGCACTGGCACTAAGTGTGAATGTAATGCCTTCAATTACTTCAATATCTTCTCCTGCATTGGCAGTCGGAGCAATGTTAGGGAGTGGACTCGAGACCGCTAGTGCACAATCAGCGAGCGATTTCCAAGTCCCACTTTGCCAACAATTATTAGGGCTATTCATTAATAAATCAGGCGTTTGTGGATTACCGTCATTACTAAAAATGAGGTTAATACCGTCTATAGGAACCCCTGGGTCATAACAATAAAAACTGCCCTCAATAAACATCTCGTGGCCTGGCCAATTGGTATTGTTAACGGAACCAGTCGGTATTGAGTTCCATAAATGAAGCGTTGGGTTGTTGTATTTATTTGGATTATCAAAACAAATTGCGGTGGGGTTAACTGCGGCCAAAAGTGGTTTCGAAACGAAAAGAATACATAGAGATAATAGGAAAAAAAGTGTATTTAAGGCCAAAAAATAATTAAAAGAGGTAAAGCAACGACATCGCTCAACCTGACGACAGCTCTCACTAATATTATTTGTAGACATTATTACCACCTGCTTAAGACTATTAACTTTCGATAGTTAACAATATCACAACATATTTATTTACAAAAATGAGCGCTCAAAGCAAAAGCAGATAAAAGTAATGAAGAGTTATTCAATTTAATTTGAGTTATATTTGTTTTAAAACATGGTGTTAATTATTATTTTTACGTTATTGATATGCTTTTTATTGCTCGAGAATTAACTTTTTATGCGTAATCTTAAAGCAAATTGAGGTAAGGTATATTCTTTATTAAAACGTTGAAAACAATCGCCTTTTGTTTTTCTTGAGCCGTAATATATTTTATGCATACGTATTCACTTGGTTAACATTAAATATTCATTAAATTAACGTGGCAGGATCGTGGCTACTTCGGTGCTATTTTATGTTGGGAGTCTTAACTTGTTAAACTTTAGAAGTGTTATCTCATTTCCTTCACTGTTTCATAAAATGAATAAAGAGCCGTTATTATCTGAGTTGAAGTAACTGTGAAACTAAATTGCTTTGTGATTTTATTCTATATCGACAGAGTATGTTTATTTTTAGAGTTAAAATTGATTCAATGTAGGGACGCTCTAATTGCGGCGAAAGGTCTGTAATTTAGTGAACTTTATGATACCAATTTTATTACAAATATGGTCATTTTAACGTGTTAGACAACTCATTAAATACTTTAAATCATTCATATATAACAATCAACTACCAGAGTTTAGGTCATTGTTAATACGCTGTTTTATAGCGCTATAATGGGCCGCTAATTTCATAAAGTTAGCATAACTGATCTTGCGTTATTCCATCTCACAAGGGATTAAGTGAAAATCGGGTAATAAAGAGCTAATCGCCCCTAGAACGAACCCAAAGGCACCGCATGTTTGGCATTTATACTGCGTTATTACCTCTTTATGAGGAATAACTACTCGAAATAGGCGTGGCCTACTAAACACCAAACACGTTACTGCAATTTAATTTCGAAAGAGCTTTCTCAGTTTAAATTACGATTGATTAACCTTCTAATTGAAAGTCGTACACTGAGCCTAAATTAAGTAGTTGGGTAAGCTCATCAAGTGCTTGGTAGCTTTCGGTGAGTAGGGCTGAGTCTGCAAAGTCACTTGCGCCTAATTTATCGCGGTAGTTACGTTTTGCCCAGTCACACAGTTGTGTATATTTAGTATCAGTTAAAATAACCTCAGGGTTTACTGCAGCAAGTTCTTGCTCGTTAAGGGCTACACGTAAACGCAAGCAAGCTGGGCCGCCGCCATTTTGCATACTTTGGCGTAAATCAAAAAACTGTACTTGGTTTACTGGGTTATCAGCCATGATCATTTCTTCAATGTAGGCGTTAACCGCGCTGTTGCGTTTACATTCTTGTGGTGCCACTAACAGCATTGAGCCATCTTCAAGGCTCACAAGCTGGCTATTAAATAAGTAGCTACTTACAGCATCGGTAATGCTTACTTTATCGGTTGGTACTTCAATAATATAAAATTCTTTATTGCCTACATACGCTTCGCGAATATCTTGCAATGCCAAAGCTTGGTTTAAAAATGCTTGCTGGTGGCACAGTAATACATTGGCGTTACCTACTGCAATTACATCGTTATGAAACACGCCTTGGTCTATTACGTCTGGATTTTGCTGTAGTAGAATTTGGCTTGAATCTTTTAAGTTATGTAAACGGCAAATTGCTTCTGAGGCTTCGAGTGTTTGCCTTGCAGGAAATTTAGCTGGTTTTGGTAATTGGCTGTTAAACGCGCTGGCACCAAATACAAACATTTCAAGGCCTTGCTCGCCGTGGCTGTCACAAAAACGAGTATGGTTTGCTGCACCTTCGTCGCCAAAAAAGCCTTGGTCTGGTAAATGGGTATGGTGCGCAAAGTATTTGTCGTTATTAAACATCGCTTTTAATAAGCGCGTAGTGGTTGCAGGCTCTAATGAACGATGAAACTTATTATTTAAATTAGCTGAAGTAAAATGTACTTTGCCGTCGGTTGTATCAGGAGATGGCGATACCGTAGCGGCATTGGCTGTCCACATTGCAGACGCTGAATAACACGCGCGTAATAAAATAGGATCTGCTTTAAATGCTTTATGAATTACTTGTGCATCGTTACCGGTAAAGCCTAAGCGGCGCAGTACGTTTAAGTCGGGGCGCGCATGAGGGGCAAATACACCTTGAGTTAGGCCTTTGTCGTGCATGGCTTTCATTTTTTCAAGGCCTTGAAGCACAGCCTCTTGAGGATTTGAAAAGCTTGCTGCGTTATTTAACGAGGCAACATTACCATACGATAAACCAGCGTAGTTGTGAGTAGGGCCAACTAAGCCATCAAAATTAACTTCCAAAGCGTGCATACACGTTCCAACTAAAATTTTTCAATAGGGTGCAACAATACAACGCAATAGGGTTGCTTGCAAAGTTATAAACGCAGTGTTTTTACTAATTTTTTCGATGTTTTTAAATGTGGAGTTTATTACAAGGGGATTGTTTTTATATTGAACGATTAATTTGAAGTTTAATTAAAATGTACACATAAATTGCATAGTGTGCAAAAGCTTAGCCTAAAGTAGGTTTTTACATTTAAGCTTTATGCCAAGCCTTTACACAATACGATGTTACTTAACATAGACGCGCTCTTTGTCAGCGGTGGTATGGGTATTTGTTGGATCATTAACTTGCCAAACGCTAATGTCTAAACGCCATAAAAGGTAAAGGGTATGGTATAAGTTGAACATGGTTTTTCCTTGGTATTTTCACTGAACACATCAGTTTATAGGAAGAAGTATGCCAACATTAACTTGAATATTTTATGAATAGAAATCAGGTATTTAGTATTTAAGTGTAAATACGTACTAAAGCATTAGCACCAAAGCGGTGATGTATTTTTAAAATGTGCACCAGTGTGGTGTGTTTTTAACAAAAAGCCCTGCAACTATTGGGTCACTTAAATGTGCAAGGCTTTTTAAAAAATGTAGTCACTTAATAAGTAAATTAGCGGCCTACTTTTCCTTTTACTAAAGGCTCGAACGACATTACTTTAAACTTACCGTGGCTTTGATTTTTGCCATTATTAAGTACAGGCGAATTATGTAAATCGTCAACGGTAAAGTATATTTTATGATCGGCTCCGTAACTAAAACCATCAGGCCAGCTCAAACGTTCGTCTTTAAATAATACTTCGTAGTTGCCAGTGGGTTTAACTACGCCAATTGCGCCATTGGTTATGTCGGTTACATATACGTTACCGCCGCCATCAACAATAATACCATCTGAAATTGGCTTAGTGCCGTAACGCGTAACTTTGTCTTCAAGTGCTTTACCCGAAAGGCTCTCGTTATTTATATCGCTGGTGGCAATGCGGTAAACCGACGTGCCCGACATTGAGCCAAAGTAAAGCCAGTCTTCGTTAGGGTCAAGCGTAATAGGGTTAACACCTAAACGGGCAGGTTGGCCGCCAAGGCTCATTGTGCGCCCATCAATAACCATATCGATATTTTCGGCTGTGGTGTAATGGCTATTTTGTAACACTCTGCGTGCTACACCTGTTTTAAGGTTTACCGTAATAATAGCGGCTTGGCTGCCTTGGGCTGTGTCGGCAATGTATACAACGCCATGTTTATTATCGATGACTAAATCGTTTAAAAACGAGGTGTCGGTAATGGTCGGTTTAGCCAGATAAATAATTTTATGTAGTTGCTCTTTGTTTGTATCCCAACCTACTAAGCGCCCAGCGTGATCGGGCCCTGAAGTATCAAGCATCCATAAAACGCCATCGCTTGATACGTTTATACCAAGTACGTCGTAAAAACCTTTACCGTTTTTGTACGCGTATGCCCACTCTTCATTAGGGTAGGGCTTAGTTGTACCATCGCTTAAAAGCTCCATAATTTTTTGCTTTTGGCCAAAAAAGCCATGCACAGATAAAAACTTTCTGCCCGATGGGGTAATAGCAATGTTGCCCGGTGGGTGCTGCGCATCAAATGTGGCTACTGTTTTTAAATCAGTATTTTGGCCAGCGGTGTTAGCAGTTACGGCGCTGCTACCTAAAAGTGCCGTGCTACACGCCGCTGCTAATAGTAATTTTTTAATATGAGTCATTTTTAAAACCTTTTAAAACACGTTTATTGTTTAAAAATTAAGAGCCTAATCGGCTAAGTCGTTTACTACTAAATCGAGCAGCTGCATTAACTGCTTCGCTTGTGTTGCATCTACACTATCAAATTTACATAAAATATTTTTAGGAATATCGGCTGCTTTTAACTTAAGTGATTGGCCATGCTGGGTTAGCTGAACTAGGCGTTTGCGTTTGTCGTGCTCATCTTTAATAACAGCCAGTAATGATTTGTCGCTCATTTTTTTGAGTATTTGAGTCATTGCACCACCATCTATCGCGGTTTTATCTACTAGCTCTGCAATTGTTATTTCGTCTTGCTCCCACAGCGCCATCATTACTACATATTGCGGGTAAGTTAAATTTAGCTCGTTTAAAGGCTCGCGATACGCACGCGCAATGCTGTTAGATGCCATGTATAACCGATGGCATAACTGATTTTTTAACTTTAATTGCTCAAACGGCATAACGTTATCCTTTATTTCGATACATGCCATTTTAATTTGCATGCAAAGTATTTGCAATCTCTAATTACTTGTTCTATTATTTTGCACACAAACTAAATTAATTATTAAACTTTGGAGTTCATTATGAATGTATTACAAAACGTAGCCTACACAGCAAAAGCAACTGCAACTGGCGGCCGCGAAGGCGTAGCTAAATCTGATGATGGTCGTTTAGATGTAAATTTATCAACACCTAAAGGTTTAGGCGGAGACGACGGACAAGGCACTAACCCAGAGCAATTATTTGCCGCAGGCTATGCAGCATGTTTTATTGGTGCACTTAAATTTGTAGCAGGTAGCGAAAAAATAGATTTACCAAGCGACACGCATATTAATTCACAAGTGTCTATTGGTGCTATTGAAAGCGGTTTTGGTATTGCGGTAAAACTCGCTGTATCACTAGGTGATATGGATAAAGCTGCAGCGCAAACGCTTGTAGATAAAGCACACCAAGTATGCCCATATTCAAACGCAACACGTGGCAATATTGAAGTAGAGCTTTCAGTTATTTAATAACTAAATAAAGAAAAGTTATAAAAGCACACAACGACAATTAGTCGTTGTGTGCTTTTTTGCGTTTAAGGCATAAAAAATAAATATACGATAAATCGTATATTCACTATTCCATATGTTGTTATTTTGTTTTATTGTGGATGCATAAGCACAGTGAGGACAGTATGGAACAATTCAACCCACTTCAATTTTATAAATGCCTAGCGGACGATACACGTTTAAAAGCAATGCTGCTAATTAGCCACGAAGAAGAGCTGTGTGTATGCGAACTGGTTGCTGCACTTGAGCTAAGCCAGCCTAAAGTGTCTCGCCATTTAGCGCAGTTAAGGCAATGCGGATTATTGTGCGACCGTAAACAAAATCAATGGGTTTATTACAGTATTAATAAAGCCCTGCCAGAGTGGGCTAAAAATGTATTAACGCAAACGCTTACTGCTAACCCTTCATTTTATGAAAATGATTTAACGCGCTTAAACGCTATGGGTAATCGCCCTGAACGTATTACTTGCTGCTGTAACTAACTAATAAATTAACTTATTAAAGGTATTTAATTATGACTATTAAAGTAGGTATTAACGGTTTTGGCCGTATGGGGCGTTTAACTCTGCGTGCAGCAGTTGATTGGCCAGAAATAGAGTTTATTAAAGTAAATGATGTAGCGGGTGATGCTAAAACCCACGCACATTTAATTGAGTTTGACTCAGTACATGGGCGCTTAGCACAACTGGTTTCTAGTGATGATAATAGCTTTAGCGTGGGTAAGCACACGATTGCAGTTACCAACAACAAAACCATAAACGAAACTGATTGGTCTGATTGCGATGTAGTAATAGAGGCCAGCGGTAAAATGAAAACCACCGAGCTGTTAAATCAATATTTAGCACAAGGTGTTAAGCGTGTTGTGGTAACAGCACCTGTAAAAGAAGATGGTATTTTAAATGTAGTAATGGGTGTAAACGATGATCTTTATAACCCAAGTGAGCATAAAATTGTTACAGCCGCCTCGTGTACTACTAACTGTTTAGCGCCAATAGTAAAAGTACTGCAAGAAAAAGTGGGCATTAAGCACGGCTCAATGACTACTATTCACGACATTACTAATACTCAAACAATTATTGATGCCCCTCATAAAGATTTACGCCGTGCGCGTTCGTGCGGTACAAGCTTAATACCTACTACAACCGGTAGTGCAACGGCTATTACGCATATTTTCCCTGAGCTAAAAGGTAAATTAAACGGCCACGCCGTGCGCGTACCTCTTACTAACGCATCAATTACCGATTGTGTTTTTGAGCTCGAGCGAGGTGTTACACAAGATGAAGTAAACACGTGGTTTAAAAACGCTGCAAATAACGAGCTAAAAGACATTTTAGGCTACGAAGAAAAGCCGCTTGTATCTATAGATTACAAAACAGATCCGCGCAGCTGCACTATTGATGCGCTTTCAACCATGGTAATTAACAACACTCAACTTAAATTATACGCTTGGTACGATAACGAATGGGGCTATGCAAACCGTACTGCTGAGCTAATGCTTAAAGTTGCACAAAGTGATTTGGCTTAATCTCGTTTAAAAAGGTTTAACGCTATGCTTGCGCAGTTGGCTAATTTACCAAGTTCTATAAAGCAATATTTAATAATTACCGGTAACTATTGGGCATTTACTTTAACTGATGGTGCGCTACGCATGTTGGTGGTGCTGTATTTTCATCAGTTGGGTTATGGTGCATTTGCGATAGCCATGTTGTTTTTGTTTTATGAAATATTTGGGGTGATCACCAATTTAGTAGGTGGTTGGCTTGGCGCGCATTTAGGGTTGAACAAAACCATGAATGTAGGGCTTGGGCTACAACTTGTCGCTTTAGGCATGCTTTGTGTGCCAGGGGATTGGCTAACCGTTGCCTATGTTATGGCAGCGCAAGCACTGAGTGGCATAGCTAAAGACTTAAATAAAATGAGTGCAAAGAGCGCCATTAAGTATTTAGTACCGCAAGACGATGCAGGGCAAAGCCAATTATATAAATGGATTGCCATACTTACCGGCTCTAAAAATGCTTTAAAAGGGGTGGGCTTTTTTTTAGGCGGCTTATTACTAACTGTATTTGGTTTTGTGGGAGCATTAATAAGTCTAATTATTTTACTTAGTGTTGCGTGGGTTATTAGTTTAATTTTTTTAAAAGGCGATATTGGTAAAGCTAAAAACAAACCTAAGTTTAAAGAATTATTTTCTAAATCGCGGGCAATTAACTTACTTAGCGCAGCGCGTTTATGCTTGTTTGCAGCGCGCGATGTATGGTTTGTAGTTGCACTACCTGTTTACTTAGCCGCTCAGTTTAACTGGGATCATTGGTGGGTCAGCGGCTTTATGGCTTTGTGGGTAATTGCTTATGGGCTGGTGCAATCGCAAGCACCGCGAATAACTGGGCAAGGTGATTCAACTTCACATTCGGTCAAAAAAGCATACTGGTGGGTTGCTTTATTAAGTGGTGTAACTGGCATTTTGGCGTTGTTGATGCAATTGGATATAGCGGTACATTTTACGCTTGTAATAGGCTTACTTATTTTTGGTGGAGTATTTGCTGTAAATTCATCGCTGCACAGTTACTTAATAGTAAGTTTTGCTAAAAATGATGGGGTGTCACTCGACGTAGGCTTTTATTATATGGCCAATGCGATAGGGCGTTTGCTTGGTACGGTGCTTTCTGGTTGGGTTTTTCAAGTATATGGGCTTAGTGCGTGTTTATGGGTAAGTGTTTGTTTGTTAATAATGGCGACAATTACGACGGCATACCTGAAAAAGCAGTAAAAACCCAATTAATTGTATTAAATTCAAATTGTTTGATGATATTCATAGCTTCATTTTTTAAAACTACTAAACTATAGCTGTAGATTTAATCAAAAGGTGTATGGAATGCGGGAAATATCGTTAGCAAAAAAGTTACTCTGGCTTACCGTCGGGAGTATATTTATTACAGTATTGGTACTTTCTAGTGTTTTATGGTGGGAATTATCATCAAGCAATGAGCAGTTAGCGAGCAAATCTGAAGAGTATATCGTTGCTGAGGTTGAAGAAAAACTTAATGCTAATGCTGCAGTATATGGTGAACGAATTGCTGGCTTTGTTAACGAGGCTTACCGAGTTCCGTATTCATTAGCCGCATTACTTGGTGATGCTGCAAAACAAAATACGCTAAGTAGAGATACAGTTGTAAGCATAAACCGCTCTATTTTAGAAAATAATACACTTTTATCTTCTATTTATTCTCAGTTCGAAGCTAATGCTTTTGATGGACAAGATGCTCAATTCCAGCGGGGCTTTAAGCATTCTGTTGATGGTGATGGCACGCTCGAAGTCTATATTACTCGGGACGAGAATGGTACGGTAGAACAGCAAAAAGTGGCTAATGCAGCTGACAAATATATAACAAATTTGAACGAATTTGGACTTCGCGAAGCTGAATGGTACTTATGTGCAAAGGATACGCTCACACCATGTATTATGGAGCCTTACCTTTACGAAATTCCGTCTGGTGATTCGGTAATGTTAACGTCATTAACAGTGCCAATTTTAAAATCTGGGCAGTTTATTGGTTTAGCTGGCGTAGACTTAACACTTCCTACTTTTCAAGTGATGACTGAACAGCTTTCTAAACAACTCTATAACGGTAAAGCAAAAGTAACATTATTGAGTGACATAGGCTTAATTGTTGGCAGTAGCCATTATAAAACTAAACTAGGGCGTCCACTAAAAGAAGCGATTAGCTCATCGTTGTACAACGATATTGAAAAGTCAAAAGGACAAAGCGGTATTTTTAAGGTTAATAACGAGTACCTTGTTAATTACCCTATCAATATTAAACTTGCCAATAAGCAGTGGTCTTTAATTATTGAAGTACCAACAGAGCTTGCGCTCGCAGGTCCTGAAGCGTTGGCTGAAAACATGCAAAAAACTGCAGCATCGTTAGGGTCTATTATTTTAGTAACCGGTTTAGCTATAGCTGCAATTGCATTTGTTATAATGAAATTAGTGGTTGGCGGCATCGTTGCACCGCTTCGACAAATTCAACAACGTGTTGATAACCTTGCAAGCTCTGAGGGTGATTTAACGCATACATTGCATGTTGATAGCCACGCTGAACTTATTGCATTAGCTGGTGGGTTTAATCGATTTTTAGCAAAACTACGTGATTTAATTTCTGAACTAAAAGCGGTGTCTGAGCAAACCAAACAGCAAGGCGAGATAGCGCAACACATTGCCATAGATACAAAGCAAAATGTGCAATCGCAATTTCAAGAAATTGAAAGTGTGGTAACGGCTATGAACGAAATGAGCGCAACAGCACTCGAAGTTGCCAGAGCATCAGAACAGTCAGCGCAGCAGGCAGATGAAATTAATGGCTTAGTGGTTAGTAGTGAGTCGAGTTTGTCGTCAGCGATGAGCCAAGTTAAAACTATGTCTGAAGAAATTAAAGAAGCTAACCAAGCGGTTGAAAAAGTAGCATCGCGTAGTAAAGATATTACGCAAATTTTGGATGTGATCCGTACCATTTCAGAACAAACTAACTTATTGGCACTTAATGCGGCAATTGAAGCTGCGCGTGCTGGTGAACATGGCCGAGGCTTTGCGGTAGTTGCTGATGAGGTAAGAGCGCTTGCGTCTAAAACGCGTTCATCGACTGACGATATCAGTAAATTGATCGATAGTTTGTTACACGAAGTTGGCAATGCCTCAACTGTAATAGAAAAAGGCGTAGTGCGCGCACAAAGTGCTGTTGATGAAACCTCAATTGCATTTGATGCTCTTCACAGTGTAGTGGTTAAAGTTGATGAAATAACTAATCAAATTACACATATTGCCACGGCAGCTGAAGAGCAAAGTTTAGTAACTGAAGAAATAAATCGTAATTTAACACTTATATCAGATGCAGCTTCGCAGCTATCCGATTTATCGGCACAAGCAGGCGATAGCAGTGAAGTACTCAACAAGCTTGTAACGCAACAAGATTCAGAGCTTAATAAGTTAAAAACGTAATATTGAACGTAAAAAAATAAAAAGGCAGTAATTAAATTACTGCCTTTTTTAATTAAAACAAGCAGTTTATAGGTTTTTCATGAGCGCAAACATTTGATTGATCATAGGTTGGGCCAGTAGTTCAACGCCTGGGCGATTAAAATAACCACGTAACCCTGTAAACTGAATCTGAAAAAAACGTGCGTACTCAATAGCTGTTAATTTATCGCTCAACTCATTTTTTGCTATTGCTTGCTCGAAAAGTACAGTGAGATAACCTTCAAACTTAGCCGCTAAATCTAAACTCAATTCATATAAACTACTGTTTTTATCGGCAAACTCATTGTTAGCTTTTACTAACATACAGATTGCACTCGGGCTACAATCTTTGTTTTTAATTACCACATTTTCTACAAATGCACGTAAGCCACCTAAGGTTGTGTCTGACGAAGATAAAAAACCGTCAATTTGGCTTTTCATTTGCACCGTATAGTCTTTTAGTGACTCACTATATAGCCCCTCTTTTGAACCAAATGCAGAATAAATACTGCCTGGGCGCATATTAACGGCTTCTTGTAAGTCTCGCGTTGAGGTTGCATGAAAGCCTTTTTCCCAAAATAATTGGCTGGCAACACGAACAACATTTTCGCGTTCAAATTTAACCTTATTAACCATTTTATTCTCAATTAATTTGAACAGTTGCTCAATTTTAACTTGAACAGTCGCTCAAAATCAAATAGTATGTGTTTCGAAGTTACATAAACCTAATTATTTTTGGAGCTAAACATGGCAGAATTTACTTTATACACGGCAGAAAATGCACCAGAAGAAGCAAAACCACTTTTAGCTGATTCAGTAGCAGCATTTGGTATGCTTCCTAACTTACATGCAGTAATGGCTGAAGCACCAACATTACTTAAAGGTTACCAAGTACTGCATGACTTGTTTCAAAAAACGTCATTTAATGCAGAAGAGCTAACAGTAGTATGGCAATCAATTAACGTAGAGCACGACTGTCATTACTGTGTTCCTGCTCACAGTGGTATTGCAGCGGCAATGAAGGTTGATCAAGGTATTGTTGACGCACTTGTTAACAAAACACCACTTGAAAACCCTAAGCTAGAAACTCTTCGTGAAACTACACTCGCAATGACACGTGAACGTGGCGTGATCAGCGATGAGCAAATCGAAAAATTCTTTGCCGCAGGTTACGCTAAGCAACAACTACTTGAAATTATTGTAGGCTTGTCTCAAAAAGTAATGAGCAACTACACTAATCACCTTGCTGATACACCAGTAGATGATGCATTTAAAAAATACGTAAAATAAATACGGTTTTATAAATGACAATAGGCAGCTTAGGCTGCCTTTTTTGTGTTTATAAATTGCGATTATTTAAACTTAACGGCTTTTGTACTGCGTGTATAAATACGTTGTTCGGGCTTTGTCCACTCACCCTTTTTTAAATAAGAGATTGATACAATGAATTTATCGTCTTTTAAATCACTTGTAGACTTAACCTTAGTCACTCCCTCTTTACTGCCTGTTACTTCTTCGTAGGCTACAAACTGAGTCGGGCTTAATACTGTTATAGTGCCTTTTGTATAAAAACTTGCTGTTGTGAAGTAATAAAATACGAGTGACTTTTTTTTGCTATCATAAAAAATCGTCGATTCGCCGCCATATTCACCCTCATTAATAGAGTGCATAGTACGAATAGCTTTACCGTTTAGCGTACGTTCCCACCTGCCGACATCCTGAACTGGCTTTGCGCCTGAGACTACCTTAAAGTCGGTTTGCCAAGTGCCTAAGTAAGGCTGAAATATTGCTAGCTCTTTATCGAGGGTTAAGTTGTTTTCGTCCGCGTAACTAAAAGTAAATGAACAGAGGAGCAACGCTAAGAATAACGCTTTAAAATGTGTCATAATTTAACTCTTATTTTTAAATTCTGTGCGTTCAGTATAGGTGATAATTAATTGATAAAAAAAGCCTTAATAACAATATCGAGTCTTTTTATTGCTTTAACTTGGCTAGCTTACATGCTTAGCTACATTGCTCTTTATATGCCAATTTATCTCAGTATTTTGAGTGTGTTAACATTTTTAATGTATGCCAGGGATAAGCGCAAAGCAATACAATCGGCACATAAAAAAGTAAACCGTACGCCTGAGCGCACGTTGCAATTACTTGCTCTGTGTGGTGGTTGGCCAGGCGCATTATTTGCACAACAATTACTACGTCATAAATCTAAAAAACGTCGTTTTATATTTGTGCTGTGGTTATGCATTGCAGTTAATTTAGGTGGGATCGTGTATTTTTGGTTGAATAGGGGGTCTTTACTCGTTTGACTAAATAGAAGGTTTGCTGAGCTAACTTAACCTGAACTTTGGTAAATAATATATTACTCAGAGTTCAGGTTACTTAACAGTATAAAAGGTTTACTGTTCAGATTGACTTGTTAGTGCTTCATCTAATCCAACAGTTAAAATAGTTTTTTTGTCAACAACGACCCATTTTCTGTAGGTTTGGTATCCAGCTCTGCTGACTTCAATATCGTATTTGCCTTCTTTTAGCTCAATGGCATCTTGATAGACCGGGTTTATGTTCATAATACGAACGCGAGCATCTGCGGGAGTCGTAATAACGGTTAATGAAATTGGTGCTACAACTTCTTCAACATCTACTTTGGCTTCGGTAACAACCTCAGTGACGACTTTATCAACTGTTGAGGTGGTTGAACAACCGCTTAGTAATAGGATGGCTGCAAGTGCGCTTAAGTTTTTCATCGATACTCCATTAAGTAATTTAAAAATGTTGAAGGTTACGAAAAATCTTGGAGGAGTGTCTTAAAAGCTCAACTCGTCGTCCTTGACTCTCGTTTAAAAAGCGGTGGATAGTCTAATATGTATCCACCATATATTCAATTATAGTTATTTTCTTATTGCTACGCTCATCATCTAAACAAACTCTGAGTTAGTAGCCTAACTATTTTATTTACAGCATACTGTCTAACGACTGCGTAATGGCCTCACTTCTTTCGACTAATTGCTCCGCAGTTCGGTACATTTTTCGCTTCATTAGAGTATTAGCCATTGTAATATATCGCTTTGACAAATCTTGTTTTAATGTCACTAGAAGAGGAAAATCAGTTGGTAGATCAGCAGACTCTAAATTAATAAGTTCTTCAAACTCTAGTAGCTGCTTGTAATCCTCAATACCTTCCAATTGTTCAGAGTAACGTTGAAATCTTGGTTGATAAAAAACAATAGCATCCGAGAGTGGGTAGGTAATTTGCTCACCTATCGCTAATTTTTTCTGATAAAAGGTCAGTGCATCAATTGCAGATTCTCTTTTGAGTAAATTTGCGAAAAGGAGTTCAGCTTTTTGATTGCTGGTAAATATCGCTTTGCCAACATTTAAGAGTGCTTTTTGCGCAATTACGTCATCTTCTTCTACTGCTTTGTCTAACGCTATTTTAAAATTATCAAAATGTAAGGAAGAGGGCTCGTACACGTAGGTATTATCAACTTCTTTTAAGTCTTGAATTAGCTGCGGGATATTATTATTGTCACTTTCGTTATAACGAGACTGTTCTAACAATAAATTAATTCTCGATGTGATATCAAAAATTATTGACTGACGCTCTCTTAGGATGCTCTCTAACTGCACTGAAAGTTTTTCTGAGTCAGGGTAGTAGTCGAGAGCTTTAGAGTAGATTGAAATTGTTTTATCAAAATCTTTAAATTTATTTGAATTACTATTATTAAAGTTATTAGCTCTTTTATCAAAACTGCCTAATATGCTCGTTTGATTTACTCTTAATAGGCCCTGCTTTAATACTTCGTACTGCGGAGGAATTTCAGCTAACTTATCTAAAATATGAGGCCCATTCCAAGACATCCAGGTTTCTACTTGTTGATTAATTGCGTTCGCATTATCAAGTTTTGCCTCTAGTTGCTTTACTTGCACAGTGTTAGCTAATTGATATTGAATAGCTACAATAACTAAAATAACGGATGCTGCGACTAAACCGATCGCTGGCTTTAAATTAGACTTAAGTTTTTTAGAAATAGGTAATAAAGAACTTTGTCGTTGTGACGTTTCTAACGATAGTGCATTATTTATACTTTGCCATAACCAAAGTGGACAATTGCTTGGACGTTTAGCAGTGGTACTCTTTGGTAGTTTATCGGCTGCAACTCGATTAAATGGATGTTTACTACTTAATAGTTCAAACGCAATACATGCGTATGAAAACACGTCATCTTTAACGGTAGCACTGGCACCATTTAGTTGTTCAGGACTTGCGTAGGTCGGTGTATAACCGCCAATATCGCCCAACTCAACATTACTTCTAACGGCATACGCATCTTCAATGTTTTTATGCTTTGCGATACCAAAGTCGAGTACTTTTAAGTCCCCATTACTGTCAAATATGATATTGGATGGTTTGAGGTCATTATGAATCACCCCTCTTGAATGCGCATATATAAGAGCATCAGCAAGCTGTTCTAAAATCACTTTCGCTTTTTTAAATGCCATGCCTGAGGGCTTGTTGCGTTTAATTATTTGTTCTAAAGTTTCTCCCTCAACAAGTTCCATTGTGACGTAATATAAATCACCATCGGAATCTGCTGAAAACACTTTAACGATGTTAGGGTGGGAGAGCTGTTGTGTTTTTGCTGTTTCGTCTTTTAGAAGAGTAATTGCTTCTTCTGAGTATGAAAACTCTTCTTGCAACACTTTTAAAGCAACAAATGCTTCAGCACGATTTACATTTTCTAAGAAGGTATCACGCGCTCTGTAAATGTAGCACATGCCGCCTTGTCCAATTAGTTCTTCAACCAGGTAGCGATCGGAAATCTTTTTCCCGATGAGGTTAATCTTATTTTTAGCAGAGGTTCTTTTTTGATTAGAATCAAGTGATGCAATTTGAGTTTTGTCACTCGGGTTGTTAATACCGCTCATTATAAATCCTTTTATTGTGTTTATTTAAATAATTACAAAGGTAAGCTTTATACTTATTATCAATTTCCCTCTGATATTGTCGTACATTTTTACAAAAAATCTCGACTATAGCAATGTTTCAATTATTGAATATTTATATCTAAATTTTGAAACAGCTAATTTATACGCTATCGGGAATATTTAACAAATGTAACTTTATAAAAATATAAAAAATAAACCCACTTTTGAGCACATACTTAAGTAAAAAAGAGAGTTTAGGGCGTCAATGAATGAGATTAAGTAATCAAGATAAATCAATTGAGGTTTTACTTTTTCATTTTATAGAGAACGGATTTTGGCCGAAATGTAAAAATATTAACGGCCACAATTGTTCAGTATATCGATTAAGTTAATATTTATTTTTACAGTATTTTATGGCTCAATAAAAGTCAGTCTATATTTATATATTAATTTCAATGTTGACAATAGTTTCTCTTCTACTTTATCCTACCGACAATAAAGATTTAAGGGACTGACTTATCAAATGGAACTGATACTAAACATAACTAGTTATCATAGACTCTCACCTGAAATTGAAGCATCTAAGACTGTAGTAGATAAACTCATCTTTGGTCGCTCTGAGGCTTGTGATTGGCATCTGCCCGATCCTGAAAAAATAATATCAAGTAAACACGGACAAATCATAAAAGAAGGTGATTCTTTTTATATTTACGATAATTCAACGAATGGCACCTTTATAAACTTTGCTGTAACCCCACTTGGTCAAGGAAATAGGCAGGTTCTTGCTGACAGTGACGTATTAACTATTGGCGACTTTCAAATTGATGTTAAGTTGGTTGATGATCGCGTTTCACCAGTGAGTAATACCGATTTTTCGGCCAGTCAAAACAGTGATAATAATTACCGTGCGGATAGTAAAGATTCATTTTCACAATCGCATCAGTTTTTAGATGAATCAATGCCTGGAGTTTCTATGGTGCAAGAGCCCTTTTTGAACTCAGGTAACCAGATCCCAGAAGATTGGGATGATTTATCACGCCTGATGAACCCAGAACACTCCGATGCATCAAAACATGACTCTGCGAATGTTCAAGAGTTAAAAACGAATTCTCCACGAGTACAATCGGAAAGTCGAAAAATAGCCCCTAAAGAACAAACTGTCGAGACTGCATCACCAAAAATAGCTGCAAAAAACAGTACTGCGTTATCTGATGCATTTTTAAAAGGTTTAAATATAAAGCCTGAAGTACAAAATTCGTTAAATACAGAAAAGCATTGGTTTGAAATGGGGCAAGGCCTTAATTTATTACTCAATGGCCTCATGGACTCTTTACGTCAAAGAGCGCATGTAAAAAGTCAATTGAGGTTAAATCATACAATGTTTCAAACTGAACAAAACAACCCTTTAAAATTTTCTGCTAATATAGATGACGTTATTCAGAATTTATTCATAAGGAATAGTGCAAGCTTCCTTTCGTCTAAGGAGTCGATAAATGAAAGCTTTATTGACTCTCGCAGGCACGAACATGCGTTATTAGCCGGTGCAGATGGTGTACTTAAAGGGATGTTAGAGCAAGTTTCTCCCCAACAGATAAGTCAGCAAGCAAATGATAATTCTAACGTATTAAAAATTATCCCTGGGCAAATTGAATCTAAATGCTGGAAGTTATATCAGAGTTTACATGATGATTTGTCACAAGACGTTAGTTCCAAAGGGGCAATGGCTATGTCAGATGATTTTTTAAAGGCATACAACGATAGACTTAAAGAAACGCTTTAGAAAGGAAATTAAACAATGTATAAAATTAAGCTCTACTTAATGAGTTTTAGTTTACTATTTTTAGTACTAGGATGTTCTACCGTTAATAAACTTGTTCCGCCTTCAACAGATCTGATTATTAATGTATCTAAGAATGTTAATCCTGATACGTCGGATAGACCTTCACCTGTAGTTATGAAAATATTTGAACTTAGTTCTCGAACTATTTTTGATACACAAGATTTTTTTAGCCTTTACGATACGCCTGAAAAATTATTAGGGCCTGATCTGTTAAAAAAAGACGAGCTTGAATTACAGCCAAATACAGTACAAAAATATAAAATGAGTCTCAATCGAAACACTCGCTATGTGGGGGTTGTGGTTGCTTATAGAAACATTGATCAGGCAAGATGGAGAGCTGTAATTGAAGTTGATCCTACCGGTTATGATGATATAAATGTCAATGTAGAAGCTATTGCTACATACATGAGAGAGAAATAAAAAAAGGATTTGTAAAATGGGTGATAACACTCGTGTTGCTTGGACTGAAGGGATGTTTTTAAGGCCGCAACACTTCCAGCAATCAGATAAACATATTGCAAATGTAATCCAACAAGTGTGCAGTGGTAACCTTGCAGATCCTTGGGGAATACTTGAGGTAGCAATTGATACTGAACTGCTAAAATCGGGTCAATTTGCGATTGAATCACTGTCGGCAATTACCCCAGATTTACTACCGATAGATATGCCTCAGTCAACTTCTTTGCCTGAGCCATTAGTGGTCGGCAAAGATATATATGACGAGATAGTTTATCTTGCAATACCGGCATTGAAAAATAGCGGCATAAACTTATCTGCCCCAGAAGAAAATATTGTAACTCGTTATAAATTGAATGATTTATCAGTGAGTGACGATTTAGTGGGGGCGCAATCTCAAGAAGTTATTCAAGTCGCTAAAATATATAGTAAGTTAGCACTTTCCTCTGATGATCACTCTGGTTATATATTGCTGCCTTTAGCAAGAATTCTAGATGTTAGTAGTGAAGGGCAAATAAAGCTAGATAATAAGTATATACCGGCATCTTTAAAAGTAGGGCAATGCAAGCCTCTTTTGGGTCTTGTTCGCGAAATTGGTTCAATGATCAAACAGCGCTCAGAAAGCATCGCCGTTAGATTGTGTCAAGGATATGCAGGAAGTACATCAGTTGCCGACTTTATTATGCTGCAAACATTAAATAAGTATGATGCAGTATTTGACAACTTATTATCAGTCAATAATATCCATCCAAATATCTTGTATATTAGGTTGATTGAGCTTGCCGGAGAGCTGTCGACGTTTAGTACTGTTAATAAACGAGTTCCTAAGCTCCCTAAATACGATCATAAAAACTTGGGTCAAGTGTTTAGCGAAGTCGTTAACTTCTTATATCAGTCGTTGAGTCATGTTATTGAGCAAACAGCAACTGAAATCAAGTTAGAACAAAGCAAATTTGGAATTTCATTTGGTGCATTAAACGATAAGTCGGTGCTAAATTCAGCTCAATTTATTCTAGCAATAAAAGCAAGTGTCCCGCATGAAGAGTTACGTAAAATACTGCCATCACAGATAAAAATAGGCAGCGTAGAAACTATACGTGATCTTGTTAATAACCAAATACCAGGAATAACAATCAGTAGTTTACCTACAGCCCCAAGACAAATCCCATATCATGCAGGTTTCCATTATTTTGAATTAAATAAGCAGGGAGAGCATTGGGATAAGTTGCGCTCTAGTGGCGGAATTGCCATTCATTTATCAGGTAGCTACCCAGAACTACAATTAAGCCTTTGGGCAATTAGAACTTAATTTTAAAGGAAGAGTTTCAATGGACGAAACCATTATCAAACCACGCCCTGGTAGATTAGGACGTGATACCTCTAGTAAAGCAAATACTGACAGTGATGCTGATAAAACGGTGATGTCTGTCGAATCGCCATCGACAAAGCTACCAAGTAGCGTCAAAGTGTCTATCTTTAAAAACCCTCTTTTAGAAGCTGCAACTGACTGTTTTTCAATAGTCATATCTATTAGTCAATCAGCCGAAATGACAAATTTAGCAGCTTTAAAACACCGTTGTGTTGAAGCCATAAAGCGGTTTGAAGTTGAAGTTCGCAACCAAAATTTATCTAAAGATATCATCAACAATGCGCGCTACTGCCTATGTGCTATTCTCGATGAATCGGTATTAAATTCAAAATGGAGCTCAATGGAGTGGGCCGATGAAAGCTTATTATCTACATTCCATAAAGAAACATTTGGTGGTGAATATTTTTATACATTACTCGATGACGCGCTGTTACAACCTGAAAAAAACAAGCAATTTTTAGAGTTACAGTATCATTGTTTAAACCTTGGTTTTAAGGGCAAATATAGATTAGATACTGTTGGTGATAATAAAGTTGAAGAATACCGTTCTCAGATGTACCACCTTTTAAATCAATTAGATGGGCCAATCAATAACAAGTTATCACCTAATTGGAAGGAGCGAGTTGCTGCAGGTGTTGAACTTAGAAATCAAGTACCGCTTTGGGTGATTTTTTCTGTTTTAGGGCTCGTGTTACTTGCCGTTTATTTATTTATCAATATGAAACTCAATGATGATGTTTTTGCTATTAATGAAAAACTTGCCGTTATTCATCCACTCGCAAATGAGCAAACTATCGATAAAAAAGACCAGCAATTATTAGTTTTAGAGCAGCTACTACAAACCGAAATACAGAGGGGCATTGTGGTTGTTAAAAAAAGTAATGATCGGATCAGAATTTCCATTAAAAGTGAAAGTTTGTTTAATCAAGGTAATTCACAGCTACTGCCTTCTTTTCAGCCTATTCTTGAAAAACTTGCACTTAGTTTAGAGGGGACAAAAGGCAGAATATTAATAACGGGTCACACAGACGATACGCCTATTAGTACCGACAGATACCCATCAAATTGGCACCTTTCTTTAGCTAGAGCAACACAAGTTGCTAATTCTATGGCTAAAAGTACTAACCTTAGTGGCCGTTTATGGCCTGAAGGTAAAGGGGCCGCAGAGCCAATCGCCAGCAATTCAGATTCAGCTTCTAGGTCATTGAACCGACGAATTGAAATCGATCTATTATTTTAATGAGGCTGATATGAGTTTCTCGCAAAAATTTAAAAAAATGACATACGCTCTTACATCTCGTACCGCGATGCTAATTATAGGTTTCCTAGCTTTATCATTATTGATTTGGTTTGGTGGTCCTTTAATTGCAGTGGCAGATCACGTCCCTTTAGCAAGTATTGCTGCAAGGTTGCTAACAATATTACTTATATTGTTGCTCTTTTCTGTGACGAAAATTTATCGTCTTGTGCAGCAAAATAAAAGAGATGAAAAAATGGCTGATGAGTTAATCGATAGCGATGACTCAGGCGGCAGTGAAGTAAACGAAGAAATCACGACTCTAAAAACAAGAATGAATGAAGCTATCGACTTGTTAAAAGATGTTAAGTTGTTCAAAGGTAAAAATATTTACCAGTTGCCGTGGTACATAATGATCGGCCCTCCTGGCGCGGGTAAAACAACCGTTATTAATAATTCAGGATTGGATTATCCATTAAAAGATAAACTGGGCGTTGATTTAGTTCATGGCATCGGTGGTACACGAAATTGTGATTGGTGGTTTACTAATAAAGCGGTATTGATCGATACCGCCGGTAGGTATACAACTCAAAATAGTCATGCAAAACATGACTCACGAGCATGGGAAGGGTTTTTAGGTCTATTGCGGAAGTATCGTCCACTTAGGCCAATTAATGGTGTGATGATCAGCATGGGTATATCTGAGTTGATGAGTCAGACTAAAACTGAGCGTAACTTGCATGCACGTGCAATAAAGCAACGGCTACAAGAGCTTCAAAATCAGCTTGGGATGACATTTCCTGTCTATGTTATTTTTTCTAAGGTTGATTTAATTGAAGGATTTAGAGAATTTTTTGGCGAATTAACGGAAGAAGAATGTGAACAAGTATGGGGAGTTACCTTTGAGCTTGATCTTGCTAAAGACACCCAGGTAGAAGCGTTTAATAAAGAATTTCATACTTTAATTTCTAAATTAACAGAAATGCTTAATCGCAGATTGATAAATGAAAGAAACGAAGCGATTAGAGCTAAAATATTCGAATTCCCTAGGCAGCTAAGAGTACTTCAAGGTGTCGCTGATGGCTTTTTAAAAGAAATATTTACACCTAATGCATATGAAGAGCTGCCCATGTTTAGGGGCGTTTACTTAACGAGCGCAACTCAAGAAGGAACGCCTTCTAGCTTTTTGAATGATGTTAACTCAGGTAAAACAGATTATATCAATCAATCAAAAAGCTTTTTTATAAAAAATGTTTTAGAAAGCGTGATTTTTCCAGAGCAAAATTTAGCAAGTACAAATAAACATCACGACAAACAAAATAAATGGCTACGCGTTGCTAGTATCTCATTAGCTGTTATTGCGCTATTTGGCTTTTCAATTTCTTGGTACTTTAGTTTTGCATGGAATAGTAATCTAATTGCAGAAACTGAAGAGGCTATTTCGACATATCAAGAGCTTGATTCAGCGTCATTTGATCGAAATAACTTAGTGGTTTTAAATGATAGGTTAAACGCGCTGAGAAATTTACCAGCAAGTGCGCCATTTTTAATGGACTCGGAAGAGTCACCATCATTTGGTTTTAATAAATTAAATGAAATTAAAGCATCTTCTGTTAATGCTTACGATCGCTCTTTGCAAACTTATTTAGAACCATTTATCAGCAATACCCTTATAAAAGAAATGGCAGCCCATCCAGAGCACCTTAGTTATTTATATGAGACTTTGAAGTGTTATTTAATGCTATTTCAACCAGAGTATTTTGAAAGTGAAGACATTACAGCATGGTTTGATGCTTACTTAGAAAGAAACCTTCCGGGTGATAAGAGTATTCAAATTAGAGATGAATTAATGGGTCATATTTCAGCTTTGTTGAACAAAGGTATTAATCAAACTGATGTTGATAACCAAGCTGTACGAACTGCACGCGCTGAATTAACTAAGTTGCCTATAGCAGAAAGAGCGTATCAACGTCTGCAAGCTGACTTTCTTAATAGTAGTATTCCGCCGTTTAGATTAACCGATATTATTAGTTTTGAAAGTGCGCAAAAATTTACGTTTCGTAATAATGGTGAGCTAACTAGAAATATCCCTGGGTTGTACACATTTAATGGATTTCACGGTATTTTTAACGTTGAAAAAAGTAAAATGTTAGGTAATTTAATGGCCAGTAGTTGGGTGTATGGTGAAGAAGCATCAGGCACTTACGATATTTCAAAAGATGAAATAGAAAAGAAATTAGAGCAGCGTTATTTTCAAGACTATATTCATTATTGGCAGTCGTTCTTAGATGACTTAAGTCTTAATCAATATAGCTCACCGGCAGAGGGCGTTAATATTACGGATGTATTAGCGGGTTCAGAAGCGCCAATTAAAAATATTATTACTGCAGTTCAAAAGAATGTTCAGCTGACAAAACTACCGGTATCGGAAAATCAAAAAGCAGCAGGTAAACTGGCTGCTAATGCTGCTGAAATTGCAATGCAAACGAAAGCAAATAGGATCAAGCGATTTTTACCTGACGAAGCGCCTAAGTTCGACATAAAGTTGCCAGGTTACCAAGTCGAAGAAGCATTTGAAGATGTGATAAACATTGATTCTCAACAGCTCGATAATATTCAGAAAAATCTGCGAGAGCTTAATATTTATTTAACCAAGCTCGATCGAGGCGATCAGCTTAAATATTCAATAAAAGATCAAATTAGTGGTAAGAGTAAACCAAGCTTTATACGTCAATTAGAGTTTCAAAGTCGAGATTTACCTTATCCATTCAATAGCTGGTTATTAGATATAAGCAGAGACACTAGTAATATCACCAAAAATAGTGCAAACAGGCACCTGAACGAAATTTGGAAAAGCAAAGTTTTAAGAGAATACAATGCTGCGATTGTGGGAAGGTACCCTTTCTCTCCACAGGCAGATAAAGAAGTAAATATGAAAGACTTTGCTCGCTTTTTTGGACCAGGTGGAACCATTGATAGCTTTTTCAATAGCTATGTTGCGCCTAGCGTTGATATAAGCTCAAGTCCATGGAAGTTTGAAAAAGACATTGGTATTAGCAGTGAAACATTAAAAATGTTTGAACATGCTTATCAAATCCAAACCGCTTTTTTTGATGGTGGAAGTAATACCCCTCGAATAGAGTTTGGTTTACGAACATTTAAACTGGATAAAACAGTGTCTAGCCTTATGATAGAAATTGATGGACAGTCAATGACTTACCGACATGGTCCATTAAAAGTAACAAATTTTATTTGGCCTGGAGCATCTGGTCAAAGTAAAACAAGAGTGGTGTTTACGCCTCCAAATGGTGGCCGCTCAATTAACACAACTTATCAGGGTGAATGGTCACTTTATAGAATGCTTGATGAGCTTAGCGAAAAAAGAAGCCAAACTCGTAACGATCTAGAGCTGCACTTTTCAATTATGGGAAATAATGCAAAAGTCGAATTGTTGCCTAAATCAATCAGACATCCATTTTGGAATACAAGCGTAGAGAAGTTTTCATGTCCGACACGATTATAAATATAGGTTATCTTGGTAAAGTGCCCTCTTTAGGCGACTTTGTTCAAGATAACGTTTCTAAGGCATTTTCTGAGCATTGGGAGCAATGGTTACAAGCAGCCATTGCTGTTAGTAAGGAGCAGCTAGGAGAAGCATGGCAGGATAATTACTTGGTAGCGCCTGTCTGGCACTTTGCCTTGAGCCCTAATATAGTTGGCGACAACGGGGTTATGGGAACCATAATACCGAGTATGGATGCGGTTGGAAGGCATTATCCTTTTACTCTATTGAGTGAGACGCAAAGTGACCCTATTGCTATATTAAACTCAGGTGTGTTTTCTTTAGAGTATGAAGATGTGGTTTTAAAAGTATTAGAGGGCTCGGTTGATCTTTTTTCGTGGAGAAAAGAGGTCACTCAAACGCTTAATATAATGACGGCTGAAAAAAAGCAGGTCAGCTATTCTCATTCACCCGATAAAAACAAAGCGGGTGAGGCGTTTGAATTTTCAGGTACTGAGCTGTCAGATAATGTTTTAGAAGATGCAATGCATGCCATATTACATAAGAAACATGGTGATTATAGCGTTTGGTGGACACATGGTTCATTTAACATCAAACCAATGGTGCTTATTACATCTGCACTACCTCCTGTAAATCAAGTTGCAGCCATGTTAGATGGTAGGTGGAAACATTGGGAATGGAATTATACGCAGGTAAAAAATAGTGATTAGTAAATTTTGTACAAGTTATGCCATTACCCACCGAGGTGTTGTTAGGCAACTAAATGAAGATGCCCATGTAGAAATTAATAGTCATAACCTGTGGGTTGTTGCTGATGGCATGGGAGGCCATGAAGCCGGTGAAGTCGCAAGCCAGTTAGTTGTTGATGTTATTAGGACAAAAGTTCAAGAGCTTGAATTAGATGTTTTAAGTATTTCTCATATTGTGGGGGCGATTGAAGAAGCAAATAGACAGCTCAGTGAATACAGTGCTTCTTATCTAGATAATAAAACGGCGGGCAGTACGGTTACTGCGTTATTTTTAAAAGATGGGAACTACCATATTTTATGGGCTGGTGATAGCAGAGCCTACTTATTACGTGATGGTGAGCTTCAGCAGATATCAAGAGATCATAGCCAAGTAAATGACTTGATTGATGAAGGGGTTATTTCTGTTGAAGAAGCGAAAAATCATCCTCTATCTAATGTAATAACACGCGCAGTTGGTGTTATGGAAAATGTAAAAGTGGATGTTATTAAAGATAAAATAAGAACCGGTGATATATTTTTACTTTGTTCTGATGGGCTAACTGGGGAATTATCTGATGACGATATATGCATGTCTTTAGAACCAAATAGTATTATTGATTCGGGTATGGCATTAATGCACTCTTCTTTAGTTCGAGGTGCAAGAGATAATGTGACATGTATTTTAATTAAATATGATGAAACAAAAGATAATCAAGATATTAATGCGATTAATAATATGGATGAGGCGACGATTCCTTTATTTACTAAATAACATATTGATTATTTTAAATAAGATTGTTTTAAATTATTTAAATGATGTTATTTGAAAGTATACTAAAAATTGATTGTTTATATATTGGCAATAATGAATTTTTAAACACAATTGTAACTAAGCTTGTATTTTAATATAAAGAATGTAATATAAAATCCGCTCCGCTTTATTGGAGTTTTATGGATAATTATTAGGACAATGGAATGTTTTTATTAGATGAATATATCTCCCCTATTTCAGACACTGAGATTGCAGGTATTGATCCCCGCTCAGATGTCTCTCCTACGTCTACATATTATGCTTTAAAAGATTTGAGAAATCAGCTCAGAGCGGCTGAAAGAAATGCATTGGTTGATGAGCAAGGTATCTCCTCTTTGTCGCGAGACTGGTTACCTCTCCTTGAGCAATGTAGCAAAGCAATAAAAACCGAAAGCAAAGATATTGAATATTTGGCATGGCTAATTGAAGCAATGTGTCGTATTTACGGCTTTAAAGGCTTGGCGTTTGGCTTTAAAGTTGCTCATAACCTAATTGAAAATCACTTTGACGATTTATACCCTACACTCGACTCAGATGATGAAATTTGGGATAAAGTATCAGCACTAGTGGGGTTAAATGGCTCTGCGGGTGAAGGTACGTTGATCATACCAATAAAGAGTATTTACTTAACTGATAGTGTAAGTATGAATTCTTATTCTTTTTGGGAATATCAACAAGGATATGATGTTTCTCGTTTGAGTGATGATAAAAGAGAGAAAAAAATTACTCAAGGTGCAGTTGACTTCGAATTAATAGAAAAAAGTGCGGCAGAAACCAGTACTGATTTTTTTGTCTCTCTAAAGTTAGATATTGAAGAAGCGATTGAGCAATTTTCCACGCTTAGTGAAGTAATGGACAGAGTGACAGGTCAACCACAGCCGACTTCTAATATAAAACAGGCACTTGAAGTGAGTTTGGCGGCACTAAAACACGTTGCTGCAGATAAGCTTGAAGCGGCAGAACAAGCGCTAGCTGAAAAGAATGCTAGTGAAAATGTTGAGCTAGAAACTGAGAACGATGCGGGAGTCGAAGGCGTAGTTGAAAAAGCGAATAGCAATGAGATTAATTCTAGAGAAAATGCAATAAGTAAACTAAAAGAAATAGCCACATTCTTTAGAAAAACAGAACCTCACTCGCCGATGTCGTACACGATAGAACAAGTAATTCGATGGAGCGAATTATCGCTACCTGAGTTATTAAATGAACTAATTACAGATAGTGATGCTAGGACTGGGTACTTTAAGTTGTCTGGCATTAAAATCAGCGAAACTGAAACATAAGTAAAAGGAGTTCTCAATGAGTATCCATGATAAATTAAAACGAGTTCGTAAGCCTAGAGTACATATCACTTATGATGTGGAAACTGAAGGCGCAGCGGTTAAAAAAGAATTACCATTTGTTGTTGGTGTGATGGGGGACTTTTCAGGAGATAATGCTGATGCCTTAAAGCCACTTAAAGACAGACGATTTATACAAATAGATCGCGACAACTTTAATGATGTTTTAAAGCGTATGAGTCCTTCTCTGAATTTATTAGTCGACAATACATTAAATGATGAAGGTTCTCAGTTTGAAGTTAAGCTTAACTTTAAATCGATTGATGACTTTGAGCCAGCAGCTGTTGTAAATCAGGTTGAACCATTACGTAAATTAATGGAAACACGTAATAAACTACGCGACCTAATGACTAAAATTGACCGCTCAGAAGAACTTGAAAATGTATTAGAAGAAGTACTCAGTAATACCGCAAGTTTAGACTCTATCGCTAAAGAGCTTAAATTAGAGGAGACTGAAAAATGAGTACAGAGCAACTAAGTACAGAATTAGAGTCAACGACTGAAGTGAGTTCATCTTTACTTGAACAAGCTATTGGTGCAACTAAGCAAACAGATGCGAGTCGCGCAGAAGAGTTACTTAAAACACTGACTGAAGAAGCCTTGAAAGGGACAGTCCAGTGGAATAAAAACATGACTGTGACGTTTAATGAAGCAATTCAATTAATCGATCAAAAAATATCAAAGCAGCTAAGTGTTGTTATGCACAGTGATGAATTTCAAAAGCTTGAAGGTTCATGGCGTGGATTACATCACCTAGTGATGAACTCAGAAACAAGTGGCACACTTAAAATCCGTGTTTTAAATATGAAGAAAAAAGAACTTCATAAAGATTTAAGTAAAGCGGTTGAATTTGATCAAAGCCAGACGTTTAAGAAAATATACGAAGCTGAATTTGGCACACCAGGTGGTGAACCTTACGGCACAATCGTTGGCGATTTCGAATTTACTAATCATCCTGAAGATGTTGAAGCACTTAGTTTAATGTCTAATGTTGCAGCTGCAGGCTTCTGTCCATTTATTGCGGCATCGTCGCCATCATTATTTGGTTTCGATAACTGGGAAGAATTGACAAAACCTCGCGATTTAGAAAAAGTCTTTGAATCATTAGAGTATACAAAATGGCGCTCATTTAGAGACAGTGACGATTCACGTTTTGTATCTTTAACAATGCCTCGTTTCTTATCTCGCCTGCCGTACGGTGCTGCTTCGAAGCCAGTGGAAGAGTTTAACTACGAAGAGTTTGAAGTTGAGCCTAAAGATGGTCGTTCGGTCAGTACTGAAAATAAAGACTATTGCTGGAGCAACGCAGCGTACGCTATGGCAACAAATATGACAAAAGCTTTTGCTCAATACGGCTTTTGTACTGCTATTCGTGGTGCTGAAGGTGGCGGTAAAGTAGAAGGCCTACCAACACATATTTTCACTAGTGATGACGGCGACCCGGATCTAAAATGTCCGACTGAAATTGGTATAACAGATCGTCGCGAAGCAGAGCTAAGCAAATTAGGATTTTTACCACTTTGTCATTATAAAAATACTGATTATGCTGTGTTTTTTGGTGGTCAAAGTTGTCAAAAACCACAAATTTACTCTACACCAGATGCGACTGCTAATGCTGCAATTTCAGCTCGATTACCATACTTAATGGCGACGTCTCGTTTTGCGCATTACTTAAAAGTGATGGCTCGTGACAAAATTGGTAGCTTTATGGAAGCAGAAGACGTTGAATCTTGGTTAAATCGTTGGATACTATCTTACGTTAATGCGACAGAGGGCGGTGGTCAAGATATTAGAGCACGTTACCCTTTAGCTGATGCAAAAGTATCGGTTAAAGAAATTCCAGGTCAACCTGGTGCTTACAATGCTGTTGCCTGGTTAAAACCTTGGTTACAAATGGAAGAGCTTACTTCTTCTTTACGCCTTGTAGCTAAAATTCCTGAGATTGGTTAACTAACCTCTCTCTAGCGTTAAGGATAATGCATTAGAATGAATCACGAAGAGTTTTCATTTATAAATCAAGACTTCACTTTTCAACAAAAGTCGCAGTCTCGAATAAGTGATAATGAAGCTTTGCTTGATAGGTTTTTAAACGAAAAAAACCTAGATAAAGCATTATTATTATGGCTTGAAGGCTCTTCTGATTCACCTATTTCATGGAATAAGGAGTCTTTAGGTCCCTATCTACAACGTATTATAGTTGAGCTTGATCAGCTGATATCTAAACAACTAAATATAATTATTCACGACAAACGGTTTCAAAAATTAGAAGCTAGCTGGCGTAATATGTGGTGGCTTTTATTGCAGAGCGAGCAATACGATAAAGAAAATAAAGTAAAAGTAAAAGTATTAAACTGTAATTGGATGACCTTATCTAAGGATGTAAATAAAGCAATTGATTTTGATCAAAGCATGTTTTTCCAATTATTATATCAAAGCGAGTTTGATAGTGCCGGGGGAGAACCTTTTGGGGTTGTTATTGGCGATTACGAAATAACAAATACCTTTTCTGAAGGAACGACTTACAACGATATTGATACAATAAAAGAGATATCAAGAACGGCGGCTGCCGCTTTTTCTCCTTTCATCTGTTCCGCTTCACCCAATTTATTTGGCGCTGATAGTTTTTCTGACTTAGGTTATTACTCCGATCTTTTTAATCATTTTGAACAGCCTGAATATGCAAAGTGGCAGAGCTTTAGAAAGATGGAAGAGTCGCGATTTATCGGCTTTACATTACCGCATGTCCTCGTTAGGCCACCTTATAGTAATGACGGCAAACGCCATCAAGATTTTTATTTTAAAGAGCAAATTGTTGACCCTGAAACAGATATGCTTTGGGGAAATGCTTCTTTCCAGTTCGTATCAACAATAATAAGAGCTTACTGTGAGAGTGGCTGGTTTGGTCATATTCGTGGCATTGAACCAGGGAAAGTTTCAAAAGGGTTAGTGACAGGGCTAGCACGAGACAATTTTGCTAATGATACATATCAAAAAGAGGCTAAACCGCCTTTGAATTTATTGGTAACAAGTAAGTTTGAGAAACAGTTTTCTGAGCTTGGTTTTATTCCTGCTTCATCGGTTACAAATACAGAACACATTGTTTTTTATAGTAATGCGTCTGTTCAAAAAGCAAAAAATTATGACTCAAGTGCTGCAAATATAAATGCGCGTTTATCTTCAATGCTGCAGTATATATTGTGTGTTTCTCGTTTTGCGCACTATTTAAAATTATTAGCACGTGATCGCGTAGGCTCATACAGTACTGCGCAAGCATGTGAAAGAGATTTACAGGCTTGGGTAAATAACTATACCACAGCATCAGATTCAGCTTCTGAGCAAATCAGAAGCAAATACCCATTAAGTAATGCAAAGATAAAAGTTAGTGAAAATAAGGCTAATCCAGGGCATTACTTTTCTGTTTTGCAGTTACAACCACACTTTCAATTAGATCAAATGGTTTCTAGCATTAAATTAATAACTGAGCTTAGTCCTCACCATAAAATAAAGGAATAGTAATGAAAAAAATACATAGCTTAATTCGTGAGGGGAAACTCACTGATGCATTGTCATGCTGCGCAACAGAATTGCAAGATGAACCTTTAAACTTTGATATTAGAAGTATTTACGCAGAGCTACTTTGTATTAATGGTGAACTTGAAAAAGCAGATAAACAATTAGATTTTATGGTTCAAAAGAACCCAGAATTTGCCGTTGGTGCGGTCAACCTTCGTCACTTAATTCGTGCGCAGCAGTCGAGAGTTGATTTTTATCAAGGCAATGGAATTCCTAAACTGTTTCATGATGCAGATGAACTCGACACTTTATTTTTAAAAATGCATGTTGCTTTACTTGAAAATGAAGTTAATGAAGCCGCTGAGTTAGCCCTAAAAATGGAAGCGCTTAGAGCTACAATATCACAAGATGATTCAACTGGAATTCGAGATCTTGATGATACCTTGGGCCCATATTTAGAAGTGTTAGGTACAAATGGCGAGTTTTATTTAGCCAATTTTAATGAAATAGAAACATTAAGAGTACAGCCTAATGAATCATTACTTGAAAGTATTTGGTTACGAGTGGAAATAACAATTAAAGATGGCCCATCAGGTACAGCTCATTTACCGCTTGTTTATGCAAATTCAAACAGCGACATTGAAAAGTTAGGGCAAGTGTCTGATTGGGAAGAACTTAAAGACGAGTTTATTATCGGTAAAGGAATGAAAATGCTATTTGTTAATGACGAGGCAATCACTATTCCTAACTTAAAAATAAACGCACTCGAAACAGCCTAATTTATATTTGAATAATCATGATTGAACATAAGCAACAGCTTCAAGCATCAATTATCGATAAACTTATCGATGATGAGCCCGACTTTCAAGATGCACCTTCTCGCACCGAAGGGATAACGATTAGTGAACTCAGAAAAAATGTGCGAAGAGACATAGAAGCGTTGCTTAATGCGCGAATTCAATGGCATACATGGCCATCACAATATGATGAATTAACAACATCTTGCTTATCATATGGGCTTCCTGACTTTTCGAGTATGTCAGTAAGCTCTCATGAAGGACGAACATTATTGTGTGAGACGGTCAGAGATACGATTTTAAAATTTGAACCACGATTTCTTGAGGTTGAGGTGTTTACTGATGAAGAAGTGCCAATTAATAGAGTACTTAATTTGCGAATAAATGCGCTTTTGTATGCTGATCCCGAGCCTGAATTCATCAGTTTTGATTCGGAAGTTGAGCCAGTTAACTTAGGCATGAAAATTATTGAGGCATCTTTATGAACGATGAATTATTAAAGTATTATAATCGTGAATTAGCATTTGTGCGTCATTTAGGTAAAGACTTTGCTGATAAATATCCTAAAGTTGCGGGGCGATTAAAGCTTAGTGAAGATCATATTGAAGACCCTCATGTATCGAGACTAATAGAATCCTTTGCTTTTTTAACCGCCAATATTAGACAAAAGTTAGACGATAGTTTCCCTGAACTAACGGATGCCTTACTGGGTCAGATGCTGCCAGACTATCAAGCACCAATACCATCAATGTCGATAGTTAAGTTAGAAGCCGAAAACCTATCTACCACGGGTATTGTGATACCTAGAGCGAGTGAAGTAGAAACAAATGTTGAATCTATGAAGCAATGTAAGTTTCAAACCTGTTATGAAACTTACTTGTGGCCTGTAGAAATAACAAGCGCTCAGTTTGACAACAGCCCATTTGTTGCGCCTAAACCGAGGTGGCATGAAAAAGCAAAATCAATATTTAAACTTGAGTTAACTGGTGAATACAAAGGTGTGTCGCTGGCAGAAACAGGACTTGAGAAACTACGTATATTCATCAATGGTCAATGGCACCATACGTTAAAAGTGTATGAATTACTTTTTAAGCATTGTATTGGAGTTGCGATTGATAATGGCGAAGAAGGGATTAAGTACGTATCAAAAGATCAACTTAAAGCTGTTGGTTTCGACGCAAACGAAGCCGTTGTTCCTTATTCACAGCGCTCTTCTTCCGGTTATCGTTTATTAGTTGAAAATTTTACTTTCCCAGAGAAGTTTAGATTTTTTGAGTTACAAGGAATTAAGTCGTCACTGCCTAAAAAGTCTAATCAATGTACTTTGTATTTTTACTTAGATACAGAATCAGCTGAGCTTGAAAAACAAGTTGATAAAAATATGTTTTTACTTGGTTGTACGCCAATTATTAATCTATTTGAGCAAGAGCTAGAGCCAATACGTCCAGAAATAAGTGAATACGAGTATAAATTAACACCCCGCTATATGGACTCAGAAATATCTGAGGTGATTGGCCTTTGTGAAGTAATTGCTTTTGATCATAAAGGGAATAAGCAGGTTGTATCCCCTTTTTACGGACAAACGCACCCTAAATACCATGGGCATGATGACTTGTTCTGGCACATACGAAGAGAAACTGCATCTTGGGCCGGTGGTTATGTTGAATCAGGAACTGAAACATTTTTATCACTTGTAGATGCGACGTTTGAAAACAGTGCAATGGAATACGGTGAGGGAAATACTGTATTAACTGTTCGTGCAAATTGCAGTAACCGAAATTTACCTGCGAGTATGCCTTTTGGCGATGATGAGCTTGGGCTACTTATGCCTGAACGTGGCGATGTAATAAAAAAAATCCGCTGTTTAATTCCTTTTACGCATGCAGTTAGGCCAATTTTAGCTGACGCAACCAGGTGGCAATTAGTTAATCATTTAACACTGGATGCTTTTAGTGGTGATGATGCATGTGTCAAATTAAAAGAAGTCCTTCGTCTTTATGATTTTAGAGCTTCACCGCAGACAAAAGGCATGATTGACAATATCTACAGAGTGTTAGTTACCTCTTCAACTGCACGAGTAGTACAAAGTGGTAGGGTGAGTTTTGCAACGGGTAGTGATATTGAAATTACCTTTGCTAATGATGACTTTTCTGGCAGCGGCATGTTTTTCTTTGCCTCTATTTTAGACCATTTTTTTGCACAATTTGCTGCAATTAACAGCTTTACGCGTGTTAACCTCAGACTAAAAGAGCAAGAACAAATATATTATCAGTGGCCAGCTAGAGTGGGTGATAGTCCTCTTTTATGATTAAGCATATTATTTCTCAAGCATCGCAAATAGACTTTTATAAGGCCGTTTTCATAATAGAAAACCAGCTTAAAAAGGATGGCTTAGAGCACCGTCACGTAGGCTACGATAGTAACCCAAAGCACGAGCTTATTAAATTTACGGCAACTCAAAAGTTTGGTTACCCAGGTAACGCGATTACAAAATTAGAGGAAACAAGTTTTGAAGATGGCCTCCATAAAGTAAATATGCAGGTGTCTTTTATGGGCTTAACAGGTTGCTCAGGTGCGCTACCACAATTTTACAGTGAATTGGTTATGCAACGCCTGAGATATAAAGACACCACTATGCGTGACTTTTACGACATGTTTAATCATCGCCTAATTTCTTTGTATTACAGAGCTTGGAAAAAATATAAACCATCACTGAATCATATAAATAAAGATAAGAATAAAGACCCATACACACAAATTTTAGGTTTGTTAAGTGGAGGTTACAACGAACATCAACTTCATTTTTCTGGTTTATATAGCCGAAAGATAAGAAATGCATCGGATCTAAAAAGCATTCTTACTTCTTATTTAGGGTGTGATGTTGCGATTAAACAAATGATTGGCCAGTGGCATGATCTTAAGCCTCAAGAACAAACACGCCTAGCTAGTCAGGCACTCTTTGAAGGGCAACATGCACGCTTAGGTGTTGACACTGTGATTGGTAAGCAAATATGGGATGTTTCATCAAGCATTGAAATTCATATTTCTTCAGATGACCCCTCGAAAGCTAAATCGTTATTACCTAAAGGGTCTTTGTTTGAGCTTAGCAATAAAATTATAAAAGATTATGTCGGAAATTCAGTTCAATTTCGGTTAATTATTGAATCTGATTTTCATGAGTTAGATGCGGTATCGCTTTCTAAAAATAATTGTCAACTAGGCGCTAATAGTTTTTTAGGCGCCGGTAAAAACACATTTAAAAATAAACCTACTAAGTTATCGTTTAAAGGATAATTAAAATTAAAAGGAATAGTGTATGTCTTCGATGACACTGAATAAGCTCGTTGAAAAATTGAGTCCCGACTGTAGAAAGAGCCTAGAAGCTGCTGTTTCAATTTGTAATAGCCGTAGTCATTTTACTGTTGAATTAGAGCATTGGTTACTTGCTATGATTGAACAAAAATTAGATGACGTTAGGCTTATATTTGGCTCATTCGATATTGATATTGATAGAGTTCAACAAGACTTAAATCAGTCGCTTGAATCATTAAAAACAGGTAGTGAGTCTTCACCTAGTTTATCCGTTCATGTGACTAGCTTATTAAAGCAATCGTGGTTAAGCACAAGTATAGAATTTACAGATAACCAAATTCGCAGTGCTTATGTTCTTTATACACTCACTAAAGACGATACACTTTCGAGCTTAGTGACTCGTTGCAGTAAGTTATTTAATAAAATTGAACCTGGGCAACTCTTGCATGCCTGGCCAGAAATAGTTGCCCAATCAGAAGAGCGAAACCATTCGGTACAAAGTGCAACTGCACAAACAAACTTAAGTTCTAAAACCCCTAGCCTTGACCAGTTTACTGTTGATTTAACGGCGCAAGCACTGGAAGGAAAAATTGATCCTATTTTAGGAAGAGATTTTGAAATTCGTCAAATGGTCGATATTTTAACAAGGCGTAGACAGAATAACCCTATTCTTACCGGTGAGGCCGGTGTTGGTAAAACGGCTGTTGTAGAGGGACTTGCACTTAGAATCGCACAAAAAGATGTACCCGCAGTGTTACAGAATGTGAAAATTCATAGCTTAGACTTAGCTTTGCTTCAAGCTGGGGCTGGTATGAAAGGTGAATTTGAAAATCGCTTAAAATCTTTAATTAATGAAGTGAAAAATGCGATTAATCCAGTAATTCTTTTTATTGATGAAGCGCACACTATGATAGGGAGTGGTGGTACCGCTGGTCAAAATGATGCTGCAAATTTATTAAAACCAGCACTCGCTCGAGGTGAATTACGTACAATCGCTGCGACAACATGGGCTGAGTATAAAAAGTTTTTTGAAAAAGATGCCGCATTAACTCGTCGTTTTCAGGTTGTTAAAGTTGAAGAGCCTACACCAGAAAAAGCAGTGGCTATGTTACGCGGATTAGTGCCTGTAATGGAACGCCATCACAAAGTATTTATTTCTGAGCAAGCATTAGAGAGCGCTGTTCACTTATCTCATCGCTATATAACAGCAAGACAATTGCCAGATAAAGCGGTTGCATTGCTCGACACTGCTTGTGCGCGTGTTGCCATGAGCCAAGCATCGACCCCCAGTAATATAGAGCAACTTGTTAATAGATTAAGTGAGATTGAAACGCAAGTACAGATGCTAAACCGCGAACAAAAAACGGGGTTAGATCATTCAGAACAACTAGATACGCTAAAAGCTGAGTTAGTTGATATTGAAAAGCAACTTGAGCCATTAAATGAGCAATTTAAATTAGAAAAAGAGATTGTTACAGATCTCAACAAAGCACTCGAATCAATAAACTCCGAAGAGGATGAATCTTCAGCACAGATGCTTGAAAGGTTAAAAGAAAGTAAACATAAACTTGCCTCATACGAGCATAACATGGTGCATTGGCAAGTGGATGAAGAGTTGATTGCACAGGTTATCTCTGATTGGACGGGAATACCCGTAGGGAAAATGCATGAAGATGAAATTCATGGCATTTTAAACCTAGCAAGCCAAATGAAAGAGCGTGTAGTAGGACAAGATCATGCACTTGATTTAATCGCTAAGGTTGTACAAACGTCTCGTGCTCAACTAGCCGATGAAAGTCGACCAAATGGTATTTTCATGCTCGCTGGCCCAAGTGGTGTTGGTAAAACAGAAACAGCCTTATCACTTGCCCAAGAAGTGTATGGCAGCGAAGAAAATGTCACCATTATTAATATGTCTGAATTTAAAGAAGAGCATAAGGTGTCTTTATTGCTCGGCTCACCTCCTGGTTATGTCGGATATGGCGAAGGCGGTATTTTAACCGAAGCAGTAAGAAGGAAGCCCTACAGTGTTGTGCTGTTAGATGAAATGGAAAAAGCGCACCCAGGTGTTCAAGATATTTTTTATCAAGTATTTGATAAAGGTACAATTAAAGATGGTGAAGGGCGTGACATCGATTTTAAAAATACAATTATTATTATGACTTCAAATGTGGGCACAGATACAACAATGAGCTTATTTGAAGATGAAGAGAGTAAACCAAGTATAAAAGGTTTATTAAAAGCATTACAAGACGATTTATTAGGTTCATTTAAACCTGCATTTTTAGGACGGATTAACGTAATTCCTTATATTCCATTGAGTGATAATATACTGACTGAAATCGCAGGGATTCAAATAGATAAAATAATTAAAAGAGTTAAAAAGAATTATGATGCAAAACTCACTTATAAAAGTGATGTTGTTGAGTATATTATTGCTAATTGTCAAAATGCAGGGTCGGGTGCAAGGAATATACATACGATTTTGCAAAATAAAGTATTACCTTTATTATCTGAAGTTTTATTATCTAGCATGGTAGATGGCAACAAAGTTAGTAGTATATTGTTGTTAATTAAAGATAATGAATTTGAAATTGAATTAAATTAAATTTATTTTTAATATAACTGATTAATAAGGTTGTTTCTTTAGTTTTAGGGCATTATAATTTTGGTGTCTTAGGTAACTACATGGAATTTTTGAGACATTGTCTTCATCTAGGGAAAGGAATTCTGAAGACCTTTTCATTGCTGTTATAAAGATAATGATTTCAAAGGAATTTTGGGAAACCAAAGTAAATAATCCAGTATTAATGGATAACATTGTTTAATTAAAAGGAGCATTATCAAATGCAAGCAAATACATATTTAAAATACGGTTCAATTAAAGGCGAAACTACTGCTGAGTCTTTCAAAGATTTAATTACAGTTTTATCACTTGATTGGAACGTAAGCCGTGAAATTAGCTCAGCCACTGGTACAGCGATGGATCGTGAATCTAGCTCTACTCGTTTAGGCGATGTAACAATTACTAAACTTCAAGATAAAGCGTCTCCTGACCTTTTCAAAGAAGCAACTATTGGTAAAGGTTTACCAGCTATTTTCCATATCACTAAACAAGGTGATAAAGTTGAAGAAATCATGAAAATCGAACTAACAGATGCAATGATTTCTAGCTATTCAGTATCAGTACAGAACGATCGTCCAATTGAAACAATCACTATCAGCTACACTGAAATGATGATGACTGTTACACCGACAGACGACAAAAATAACATTACTGCGCCACTTGTATATGGTTACAGCGGTGTTAAAGGTCAACAAATGTAATATTTGTTGTCTAATAATGGCTCTGGGCTTTGCTCAGAGCTTTTTTTGATCTCTAGGATGGGAAAAGCAAGGAATGCAAAAAGCAACACAAGATAAAAACGTAATTCAAATTAGCACCCCTGCTGGTAAAGACGCCCTCTATTTAACTCGTTTTGTCGCCCAAGAGGCAATGTCTGACTTATTTGTTATGTCAGCTAATATGTATACGATTGGCAAGCAAATAGCACATGAAGACTTAGTTGGTAAGCCTGTTTCTATAAAAGTAAAAAATGCTGAGGGTGGCGGCGAACGTTATTACCATGGCATAGTCAGTCATCTTGTTTCAAATGGCAGCCGTACAGCGGATGTCGATGAACAAAAAAATTATATTGACTATCAAGCGACAATAGTTCCTTTTGCGGCGTCAATGCGCAACCGTAAAAATAGTCGTATTTTTCAAAAGAAAACAATTAAAGATATTTTTGCAGATTTGTTTGGCCAACACAGCGTTGCCTTTTCAGACAAAACAAGCAAAACCTACCCTAAATACGAATATTGTGTTCAATATCAAGAATCAGATTTTGATTTTATACAACGCTTACTTCAACATGAAGGCATTTTTTACTTCTTTGAACACTCAAACAGCAATCATACACTTGTGTTAGCTGACGATGTTACAGCCTACGAAGTGTGTGGAGAGGCAAAGGTAGTTTATTCAACCGGACACCTTAGCGAGTCGCATGTATCACGCTGGCAAGGTGGTTTAAGCATTGCCCCTGGTAGCTTTAAACGTGTTGGGTATGATTTTAAGCAACCCTCAAGATACCCTGATGGAGAGCAAGCAAATCCTGAGTTGCCAACACAATCGGTATCAGAAATATTCGAATATACAGGTGAGTCTGAATGTCACCCTCGTGCAGCAAGTATGGCATCGGTACAGTTAGAGTCATTGCAAAGAGACATGAAATTATCAAGCGGTAAAAGTGATTGTCGTTCTTTTACCGTGGGTAAATTATTTGGTTTTAAAAAACATGAAGATCCTAGATTAGAAGGTAAAACCTTTGTTATAACGTCAATGATGACGTCAATAACGGTGCCTAATCAATCAGGTGGTCAGCAAAGCGCGGCAGACGAGGTTTACTCAAATCACTTTGAATGTGTACCAAAAGAAATACCATACAGAGCACAAATTAATAAAAAGAAGCCTGTAATCAATGGTGTGCAAACGGCAATAGTGACTGGCGACAGTGCTGACGAAATAATGATTGATCAATTTGGTCGCGTTAAAGTGCAGTTTGACTGGGACCGAGAAGGCAAAAAAGATTCGAAAAGTTCATGTTGGATACGTGTTGCTCAAAATTGGGCTGGTAAAAAGTGGGGCGCCTTTTTCTTTCCTCGTGTAGGGCAAGAAGTACTTGTTGATTTTATAAATGGTGACCCAGATCAACCTATTATTAGCGGCGCAATTTATAACGCTGATTTAATGCCTCCGTATGCATTACCCGCTGAAAAAACACAAAGTGGGATTAAAACACGCTCAACAAAAGAAGGTGGTGCTGATAACTTCAATGAGCTGCGTTTTGAAGATAAAAAAGGCAGTGAGCTTTTATACATACAAGCTGAAAAAGATAAACAACTATATGTTAAAAACGATCAAAATGATAAAACCGATAACGACCATAATGTTGAAATTGGTAACGATCGAAAAGTAGATATAGCTAACAATGACAGCTTAAAAGTAGCTAAAAACCATATTGCTGATATAGGTGAGAATGATACTTTAAAAGTAGGAAAAAAATTAAATATCGAAGCCGGTGATGAAATTATTATTAAAACAGGATCTGCTCAGATTAAAATGAGTAGCAGTGGTAATATAACTATTGAAGGCACTAATATAAATATTAAAGGTAGTAATATAAAAGTGGATGGCAGTGCTATTACTTTATCTGCCGGTTTAATTAAATTAAATTAATGCAATTATGGAAATAATAAATAGTTTTCAAACAGGTTTGAGAAATGGCATTAATAACAATGGGCATGTTGTATATTGTCGTTATGGGTTGCCTCATTTGATTTGTTTACCAGTTAATAGGCCTGATGATCCATTGCTAAATCCTGCATTAAGTCATTTAAAGGCAATGGATGGCTACTACGCACAACAGTTTTTTGTATACTTACATACCTCGTTAAATAGTGAGGATGTTGTATCAGGATTATATCAGTATGTAATGCAAAGTCCTGTGGCGCTTTCGGATTATACTAAAAGTGAACTAATTGATGAATTATCTCGCTTAGTTGCACATAATAAATTATTAATTATTCCTTTATACGAATAATAGAATTACTTAAAAATCAGTAATAAGACAAGGAGTCTAAATGGGTAAGCCAGCAGCTACAATTGGTCATATGCATGTGTGTCCTAAAACTACCGGCACAGTTCCGCATGTTGGTGGTCCTGTTGTTCTAGGCTCTAGCAATGTATTAATTGGAAGTATGCCCGCAGCTCGCAAAGGCGACATGATGGTATGTATTGGTCCACCCGATAGCATTAAGTCAGGATCTGGCTCAGTTAAAATTAATGGAAAACCAGCCGCAAGAATGGGTGATGATAGCTCCCATGGTGGAAAAATTGTTGTTGGTAATCCGACTGTATTAATAGGTGGCTAACGTTGCTATCTAATTACTTAAGTAACTATGAAGCTCAATTGCTGGTAATTAGTAATGCGCAGCTTTGCCCGTTTACTTCTGTAGGGCATGTTAAAACACTCAAAAAAAGGCTACTAGAGTTATGTTGGTTAAATGCTAAACGTAATAACTTAAGCCAAGTATTTGTTAAGCCAAATTTAGAGCAGCTAATTGCATTTCAGGAAAGTGGACAGACCCATAATTCTATTTCTCAAGCTTGTATAGAAATAATGGCAAACCTTCCTCAAACCGTAAATATTAAGTTTATCAACTGTGTGCTTAACGAGCCTGAGTTACACGCGGTTGCAAAGTTAATTATACGTAAAGTTTTATTACAGCAACACAGCCTCAACCTTGTGCCTTTAATTGATATAAGCACTTTGTTTTTAGCTTATAGCACTGAGGATAAAATTTCAGACCAAGCTTTGAGTGCAATTGAAGAGATTTTATTCGTCACAAGTAAATCGAATACCAAAGAACTAATAAATATTTTTGATAATTTAACCAAAAATGGACTTGTTAACTCACCGTTAATGTCTCTTTTTTTACTATCGCTAAGTCTTGAACAAGTTAATACTGTTAGTAACTATGCAAGCAACATTGTATCTGTTGATCATACTTTGCAAGTATTACTACAAAGTGGGTTTGTAAAGCTTATCCCGCTTGCTAATACGGTACTGCATCAAGTAAAAAAGCCAGAGCAAATAGTTGCCTTGATTAAACGTATCCTTGGTGAAAAATTAGATGTACTCGTAAACTTTGAAACACAAATGCAAGCGAGAAATGGTAATGAACAAGCCTGTTTAGATTTTCAGCGGCAGTTACAGGCTAACTGGCCAAGCTATGAAAGCCAGATGTCTTCGCTGAGGTTACTTGCAGGCAGAACATTAAATGAGCCATTAAATGCGATAGAGATGTCAGCAATGGATTGTCAAAGCCAAGCGGTATTTAATCTATATACTTATTATCAGTCTGTTGCCGCTAGAAAAGAAAACTCAGGAACATTGTTATGAGTGCTTTTAGCGTATCAATAGATTATTTATCAATGCCTGCGACGACAAGTGTAGATGAATTACTATATGGTGATGTGACTGCCGCCCTAGAAGGGAAAAAATGGCAGTCGTGGGATGTATGTATTTACGATTGCATCGTAAAATCGAAAGAGCTAATTAATAAAGTAGAAGACTTTAATACGCCGCTTGTTTGGCTTTTGCCTGCATTATCTTATCAAAGTGAGCTTAAGCAATTACTTGAAAGCAGTTTAAAGCAGTTATACCCAGATCATGTTGAACACTTATTATTTTATGGTGTAACGAGTGCACATGTCGCAGTTGCTTTAACTAAAAAAAATCATTGGAAAAAAGTAAATATAATTGCGCTTGATGCAACTTTTAAAGCTGATGCATCAGGGCAATACAGCTACCAAGGTGTTGGCGGAGTATTTGCAACACTTGAGGCAAAAAAAACTGGGTGGTCGCAAGTAAACTACGAAATAACACCCTCAATTGATTTTGTTAAACATAATCAATTAAACGGTATGTTTACTCGAGTGGCTGAGCAAGCTCAGCAGTCTATTGATATTATTTTTGCGCCAGGAAATGGCATTAACCACGACAGTGAAGTGTGGTTAAACGATTTACAGCTGCTCAGTGCGTTAATTAATGAGCAGACACATTATGAGCTGCCTAATTATAAGTTAGGCCAAATTGGTGCGCTGGAAGGCGTTGTTAATTTATATCAATTAACAACGAGTCCCGTTATTGAAAATCATTGCAAACACGCTCTTATGATTTCGCAAGAACAAGCAAAGCACCAAGCAGTAGCATCATACTTATGGATAAGTGAGGAAGCACACAACTAATGCAAAGTAATACAGTTGTTTTACAAGGAAAAAGTTACCCTATTTGCCTCGTTGCTGGTAAAGGTCAAACGCCATCTGGTTATGCTCCTGTAGTAGCTAACACGCCTGAAAGTGCTAAAAAGCAAATTGCTCAAGTTGGCAGTACATTAACAAGCGATGCAACTAAACGTCTCGACGTAATTAACTTGCTCAACACTGCCGGTGTGAAATGTCCTCGTAGTGCCACAGCACGTGAGACTGCCAGTGTACTTTCGCAAGCGTTAGTTGCAGGTACTGTGAGTTGCTATCACCAAAAAGCAAAGTCGGCTATTCAAGTCAGCGATAATACAAATGCTGGCTCAGCAGGTAAAAAATCAGCTAAAAAGGGCGAGTCACCCGCGTCAGGAAAAAGTGCCGCGCAAGCACCGGTAACAAATACGGGGGGGGCAAGCGATTCGACGCCAAGTGAAACACCCATTACTGAGCAAGAATGCCGCTCAGATCCGGTTTCAATGCTATCGGGTGAAGAAATACTGCCGCTAATTGATTTTACTTTAGCAGGCAGTCGCCAATTAATATGGCGACGTTTGTACCGCTCATCCCATGCCGATGTGTGCAGTGTTATGGGAAATGGTTGGCGCCACGATTTTATGGCAAGCCTTACAGAGCATTATTTGCCGCCGCCAAAAGTGGGCCCTAAGCAAAAAGGGACTTACTGGTTAGAGTACCAAGATGAGCACGGCGCTAAACACCGCTTTGAAAAAGTAAAGCCTGGGCAATCGAGTTATCAGTTAAGCAGTAACCTTGCACTGCATTATCAAACTAATGGTAAGCAAGTCCTCGTTACGCCAGACGATCAACACTTGACCTTTAAAGCCGGTGAAAATTCATGGTTACTTGAAAAAATAATCAATGAAAAAGGCCAAAGTATTGGTTTTTATTACGATGCTAAAGAGCGCATAAATCGTATAGAAGTAAATAAAGCACGTGGCTGTATTATTAGTTACAACCAACAGGGTTTACTAAGTAAAATTGCGGCTTACCACACAGATAAAAATAATAAACAGCAGCTTATATACCCTGTACTTGCAAGCTATGAATATGATGAAAACAACAACCTTATTCAAGCAACTAATCAGCAAAACGAAACTGAGCGTTACGCCTACAACGCTGCTAATTTATTAACAAAGCGTACCCGAGCCAGTGGTTTTAGCCATCATTTTGAATGGGACAGTTATTCATCAAGTGCTAAATGTATAAAACAATGGGGCGATAACAACACCTATACGTATCAGTTTGAATATAATTTAGAGGCTGGTGAAGCAACCTGTATAGACTCACGCGGTCATAAAGAGCACTTTGTACATAACGCACAAGGTAAGCTGGTAAAACATACCGACCCTAACGGCAACGTATGGCAATATACATACAATGCGCAAGGGCAAAAGCTCAGTGAAATAAAGCCCGACAGCAGCACAACGCGCTATAGCTATACACCTTTCGGCCAATTAGAAACAATAACGCAGCCAGATGGTAGCCAAACCCATTTTGCTTACAACCAACTTGGGCAACGTGTATTAACGACCTTACCTGATGGCCAAACCATTACGCGTAAATACAGTGTGGCTGGCTTATTACAAAGCGAAACCTTTGGCGATGGCCGCACCACATTATACAGCTACGATAAGCTCGGCCAGTTAACCCAGCATATTAATAAAAATGGTCAAATCACCAAATTTATTTGGAACGAGCAAGGCGAGCTGTTAGCCAAACATCTTAACGATGAGCTAATACGTTACAGCTACGACAATTTAGGCCGCGTAAATGCCACACTTAATAACGCAGGTTTACTCACTCAATATAAGTACAATGAGCACGGTCAGCTTACACAAACAATTGCCTTTGATGAAAAAGAGCCTGAAAATAAACAGCATCAATATTTTAGTTACGACGAAGCAGGGCGGTTAATTAGCTCGCAAAACAGCAAAGGCGACACCACAGAGCAACACTTTGAAGGGCTAAGCCAACCGCATTGTGTCATTCAGCCCGATGGCAGCGCACTGCATTTAACCTACGACAAAGAGCGAAATTTAACTGCCATCGAGCGAAGCGACGGCCACGTATACCGCATAAGTTACGACGCGAACGAAAACCCAACGCAAGTAACCGGGTTTGATGGCACGCTACAGCAGTATAAATACGATGCCTGTAACCGCCTAGCCTCAGTAACGCAAAGTAATAAACGCCATGTAAAAATAGAGCGCGACAGCCTAGGCCGTGTAACTGCGCAGCATGCAAGCCTTGCAAGCGACTCACATATTGTTAATAACGCCAATTACTACAGCTATAACCTGCAAGGTAAAATTACCCGTGCGCATAATGCACAATCAACTTTAAAGCAGCAGTTTGATAAAGGCGGGCGGTTACTGCGTGCTGAGCAAGTACATAATCAGCAACAAGCGCACACCTTAAAATACAGTTACGACGAATACGGCAGAAGAAAAGCGCTTACGCTGCCAGATTCAACCACACTTAAATATAGCTACAACCAGTTTGGCCAGCTAAGCGGTATTAACTTACTGCAAAGCAACAGCAAAGAGGTAGAACTTGCACAGCCGCTCGTAACATTAAGCTACGACAGCCAAGGTAATATTAAAACCCAGCAGTTTGGTAACAGCATAACCCTTACTCAGCAGTTTGATGTATTCAACCGTTTAACGCAGCAGCAGCTTACACATCCAGCGCAAACATTATTTGATACCTGTACGTATAACTACGACAGCATAAACCAGCTGATAGCCCGTAAAAACAAAGGCGTAAGCAGCCAAAATATCAATTTTGAATACAACAGCCTTGGCCAGTTAATACAACAAACTTTAGCAAGCTCACGTGCTGATACAACTACACACTACCAGTGGGATAGCTTTGGTAACCCGCAAAGTCAAATAGTTAAATCAAACACAAGCGATGCGAGCACTAAAGATACTAGCACGTGTGATAAAGAAGCTAGCGATACAGCTAACGGCGAGCAAAGTACAAAACTTGATGCAGCCAGTAATGAGCATACAGCCAGCTCTTCTATTGATTTAACACGCGCCACCCATAGCGAATACAATGAGTTAGCGCCAAATGGTAGTGAAAGTAGTAGTAAAAATAGTAGCAACGCTGACTCAGTAGTAAGCAATGAAAGTACGAACAACACCACAATAAACAGTGCCACCGACGCCGACCGCCTAACACACTTTGGCGACAGCGACTTTTACTACGACGAATTTGGTAACCAAATACGCGAAACCGGCAAAGGCATAAAAACTCGCCGTGAATACAACGCGTTTAACCAGTTAAGCTGTTTTAATAATAACGGCACGCTCACGCAATACGACTACGACCCATTAGGCCGTCGTATCGCCAAGCACACTGAGCACGGTAAAATTGACTACATTTGGGATAACGACCAATTAATCGGCGAATGCCAGCACGGTGAATATACCTGGTATATCAACCTGCCAAATCAATTTCACCCAGTCGCGCTGATTAAACAAGGCGAGGTGTACTACTACCATCTAGACCAACTGAATACTCCACGCTTTGTTACCAATAACAAAGCAGAAGTCGTGTGGGAAAACCAAGCCGATGTGTATGGTTATGAAGAGTTAAAAGCAGAATCAAATAAAGAAGATTCTTTTACTCAGCCAATCCGTTTTCAGGGGCAATATTTAGATATCGAGAGCGGCTTACATTATAACCGCTACCGCTACTACAGCCCCAAACAACAGCGTTTTATAAACCAAGACCCAATAGGTTTAGTGGGTGGGATAAACCATTATCAATATGCGCCAAATCCGGTGAATTGGGTGGACCCGTTTGGGTTGAGTTGTAAGGAAGGCTCTCCTACGGATAATCTAGTTCCTGTAATAGGCGCGTCTGGTAAAATAGTTGAACATATATCACGTGATACTAAATTAGTCAGATTCGAAAGTCCTCTAGAAAGTACGCCGATGACACCGCATGAGTCTCCGTATTTTGACGTTTCAAAGGCGATGGAATATGGTTTAAAGCCTGATTACTATCAAGCGTTATTTACTGCGTCAGAGTCAAACTTAGAAAAACTGACTAACCTAAGAAAAGATCAGGGCTACTTTGACGATGGCGTGGTACTAAAGCAAGCAACAGTTGGTGAGTTATTAGATAAAAATCCTAATGCCAAAGTCTTAGCAGACTTTAGGTTCAATGGTTCTGTTTTAGGTAAAGAATCTGGGGGCTATGTTGTGGTTAATACTAAACCACCAAAGCCTAAGCGGAAGGATATAAACGATCCTAGTTTTGCACATTTAAATGGTTTAAACCATAAAAAAGCAGCTGTAGGGGAGTATAATGCACACCAATTAATGCTCGAAAAAGGCTATAAACCCCTTGGCAGCACTAATGGAGAATATAAACCCGGTCAAACAGGTATAGATGGAATTTACGAGAATCCAAATCCATTACCTGATCATGTTATTACTGAGGCTAAATATAATAAAGCTCGCCTAGGTAAAACTATTGATGGTAAACAAATGTCTGACCCTTGGGTTACCGATAAAAGGTTACAGAAAGCAGGGATAAACGAACGCGATAGAAGAAAAGTATTAAAAGGTCTCCAGAAAGATAAAGGAGGAGTCCAAAAACTACTAATTCGCAATAAAAAAGATGGAAGCCTGTCAGTAAAAGTTTTAGATAAAAATGCAAACATAATAGTTAAAGCACCTGAGCTATAAGAGAACAAATCATGTTACGAGATACCTTAAAAGATAAAGCATATTATGATGAACGTATAGCGTTTAAAAAAGAATGTATTGAAGAAGATGTTGAGGAAGTCAAATTTGATGATACTGATTCAATTGAAGTCAAAATGAAAGGTGCATTTAGGCTAGTCAGTGACTCCCTGTACTTATTACATCAAAAGTATTCACGTGGTGATGATTTATCATCTTTAAAACCAGATCTTCTAAAAACGCTAGAATACCGCCAATGGCAAAAGAACTATGCTGATGACTTGCCTGATAGAGAGCAGGCTGAGCGTGTAGGTTGGGAGGAAATACGTGAAGACTATTTAGAAGACTTCTTAAAATGGCTAAGTTTTGCTTACTGCCTAGGTATGGGAAAAGAGTATTACCTGAATATGTTGTCTTTAATTGGTAATCAAGGTCTTGATTCATTATTTGATAGTATTGCAGATGAACTGGGGGATGTTGAACGCGAAGTATCCAAAGAATTACTTTTTAAAAAGCGGTTTAGCAAGCTTTATAAAGTTATTGAAAGTGAGCCAGAACAACGTCCTAACTTAGTAAAGGCTTATTTAGAGGCTTGGTATAAGCTAGAAGGAAGCCCAGATTACCATTTAATGGATACTGATGCATATATAGGCTACTGGTGTTGGGAAGCCGCTTTAGTCGTTAAGCTTTATGATATTGACGATAGCAGTTTTATCGATCATGAATACTACCCAAAAGATTTAGTACATTGGCAAGATAACTCAAATAATTAGAGAAGTGACGATGCGAGATACCCGAAAGAATAAAGCTTATTTTGAAGAATTAGTTATTGATTTTGAAGAGGCATTAACTGAGACTCAAGAAGCCCTAGACGCTGGTAATTTTTCTACCCCAAGTAGTAAAGTGGACATTTCTTTACGATTATTTCAGCTATCAATTATGCGTGCTGTAACGCTTTATTCTTATGGGATTTCTTTAGAAATCCTTAAGCCATATGTACTTGCTATACTGCCATTTCGGCAGCAACTCACTATACATGCTGATAAATTGCCTGCTGCTCACCAACCATACCGTTATGCTTTTGAACAACTAGGTGAAGCTGGGGCTGCGTGTGGTTCTGAGAATATAAATCGTTATATTTATACTTTATGGTGGCTGTCTTTACTGAAAGCATGTGACGTCGAACAATCACATATTAATGATGCATTAAATATAGTTGGTGAAAGAGGTAAAGATAAATTACTTGACTATATTGCACTAGATTTAGGCGATGTAAACCGCCCTGTTTCTACTAAGTTATATTATCCAGAAGTATACAAACCTTTAAGTGATGCATTCGAAGCGTCTAAAAATGAGCAGGTTAAATTACTTAATCGGTTCATGATAAATTGGTATGACGGACTGGAAGCAGCCGATTGGCATGATAATCATAAATGTGACTTGGAATTTGAGTATACAGATTATTATATTGGTTATTGGGGTCTAGAGCATGCACTTGTAGCTAACCTACTAAATATACCAAAGAAAAGGTTGGAACAACACCCAATGGTTGCGTTTGATTTAATTCAGAATGAAGTGATTCCATTGAAAACTGGAAATAAGCTTAATGACTTACTGGAAGACTTACCTGATATTAATAGATTAACACTTCAAGAGGTTGCTTCATTTACGTTAAAAAACAACCCCAGCAAGCAATTTAAAGAAAAGTGGGGTGAGGACTACGTAAGTCGCGCAATGCAATTATGGCGTGGAGTTAAGGAATGTTATTCAAAAAGAGAAGTGTGTAATTTCACTGCACAAGAGCTTTTATTTGCAATGAGCTATGAATATGCAGTTGCGCCCTACAGCTCTGAAAATAATGACGCTATTGAGTTTTATAAATGGTGTTTTGAAAATTTAAATGAAAAACAAGGATAGGTAATGAATAAAATAAACACGGATGTAAATTATAAAACAATGGCCGGTAATGCGCGCTTAGTGATGCTTGGTGAATCAAGCCATAGCACTGCTGGATACAAATATGAGGCTATAAAGGCTATTAAGCAGTTAAAATCAGCCGGTTTTACACATTTTGCTATGGAAATGCTCCCGCGTTCAATGCAGGAGAAAATAGAGTTTTATCAAAGAACAGGCAAGGGCTTTGATACCATACAGCAGTTTTTTGATAAGTATTGGACCCATGGTTATTTAACACCATATGCGTATGGTGAACTTGTAAAGGCTTCACGTGATTTTGGATTAAAAATTGTAGCGTTAGATGTTTATATTGAAACTATGGAGGTAATGGATAGTGTATGTCCACCAGCTAAAGCTCTTACTGGAAAATGTTTTGATGCACATACATTCAGAAACGCTCTTTGGGCTTATAATTTAGCTAGAATCCTTAAGAGTTCTAAGCAAAATAAGGTTGTTGCTTTTATGAGTCGATGGCACGCGGTTAAGAATTTAAAGTACCAAATAGGAGTTGATTCATTAATTAAAGAACATGGTATTCAAAATGTTCGCTTTATAGATTTTATTGGTGGTTTATCTTGTTACAGTGATAGGCGCTGTGAGGGCGTGTCTAGCCAAAAGGAGGCCTTAAAAGATAAATATTTTTACAAAGATGGCTTCCCATATGAAAATACAGTTAAATCTTTCCAAGTACACTTACCCGAAAAACGTATAAATAGTGATGGATCTTTCCAATGGTAAAAGGATTAACTTCGTTTGTGTTCGCATTATCTTTATTGAGTTTTGTAGATGCTAAAGCATCTATGTTTCCAGATATAGATATTGATGACTCAAGTTTGACATTAGATACGGCTGCAAAGCAATGTGCAAAAAGTTATATTCACGCCCCTGATAAATTATTACTTTGGTGTGAAAAAGCTTATGTAATGGGTCACTGGGAGTCCTTGTATTATATTAGTATGTATACTGGGGATGGTTCTCGTTATTTAGATGAATTAAATACGCGAATGAATCAAGGCGAAGCTAATGCTATTAATACATTAGCTTGGCTATACCAAAGTGGTCGCTTTGTTAATAAAGATATAAGAGAAGCAGCACGCTTATATGAACTTTACTTGTCCCAAGAGAGCAACCAAGTAATCTTTCTTAAAGCTTCTACCCATTATGAATTGGCAACAATATATGAAAAGCTGGGTATGTGGGAAAAAGTAATAACCCATACACAATATGTCATAGATAATGCCGACAGAGAGGGCCGCATAGCAGTTGCAAAAGACTTACAAAAGCAAGCCAGAAAAAAAATTAAATTTTAAATATATTCACCTAAATATTAAAGCGTTATAGAAGTTATATGGAACAACAATAACAAATCACAGTGATACCCGTCCTAATTTTGGCGGGGGTTATAAATGCTATAAAAGTTTCATCATATATTGGTATTGGCTATTAAGTTTACTTTACAGGGCTCGGATAAACCTTGAACTAGCTTAACTGCTCGTAGTTAGCAGATATTTAAATATAGAGTATGGGTTTAATTAACCGACTAAGTTTTAAAAAATAAGGAAATACAGTGAATAAAATAAACATGGATGTAAATTACAGAACAATGGCCGGTAATGCTCGTTTGGTAATTATTGCAGAGTCAAGTCATAGCCCTGTCTCATATAAATATGAAGCTATAAAGGCTCTTAAACAACTCAAAGCTGCGGGCTTTACTCATTTTGCAATGGAAATGCTACCTGTAAAAATAAAAGAAAAAATAGATTTTTATCAGCTTACAGGCAAGGGGTTTGATGTAATCAAGCAACACTTTAAATCAAAATGGAATTGGACTAATGCTTCAAGTACAGGATATGGAGAGTTAGTAAAAGCGGCTAATTCTCTTGGAATGAAAATTATTCCTTTAGATATGCCTATTGAAATGATGGATGAAATTGATGGGCGTTGTAATTGGGAGCAAGCAGACACCGGTTCATGTACTGACTCTCATATTGAACGAAACCATATGTGGGCAGATATTTTAAGTAAAAGCTTAAAATTAGAAAAAGGCTCTCGAATTGTTACATTTATGCATAGGTATCATGCGTTTCATGCTGGCAACAAGCATATTGGAATTGACTCTATTATGCTAAATTTAAAAGTTAGTCGTATTAGTATCATAGAGTACATAGGTGGAGTTACCTGTAATGACAATGGAGTTTGTAAGGGGGAAGCTGATGCCGAAAAACCACTAAGAGAAACTTATTTTTACAGAAAAGGAACATATATACCTTCACCACTACCTTCTTATACAGTGCATATTCCTGAAAAAGCTATGTTAAGGAAATGATGATATGACCAAAATATTATTATTGTTGATTATAATGGCGCCTTCCATTTATGCCGCAGGTCCTCGGTGGGATAATTCTATAGATATAAATGACCCAGATTTAACTGTAACAACCGCCGCACAGCAGTGCCATAAAAGCTTAATTAACGCGCCTGAGTATCTTGAGGAGTGGTGTGAAAAAGCTTATTCAATGGGATACTGGAAGGCATTGATTACATTAAGCCTTCACACTGGAGATGGAACTCGATTATTAAAGGAAGCCAGAAAGCGGGTTGCGGCAAAAGAGATAGAAGCTTATTCAACGTTGGCTTGGTTATATGGAAGTGGCATGTTTGTGGGGCAAGATATTAATAATGCAATTTCCCTTCACAAAGAATTTTTAGCATTAGATGCAGAATTGCCAAATTCATTAGTTACATCGGCGCATTTTGAGTTAGCAAGTTTATATAAATCGCAGCATAATTGGCTTGCAGTGAAAGAGCATGCGCAATATGTTATTGAACACAGCGCTTTAGCTTATGACAAAGAGCAAGCTGTTAGTCTATTGCAGTTAGCAAAAGAGAAAGCTCAATTAAAAATGAATCATTAAATGAAAACTGAAATATAAAGGAGCTATTAACGCTTTAATTTAAAGCGCTATAGAAATTACATGGAACAAAAAAAACAGAACACACTAACCAACCTCGTTTACGATATATACGAGATCCCCACTTTAATAGAAGAGCATCGACCGCTTATTCAGCCTTTACTTATTGATTTAGTGGCTACAGCGCCAGATGGATTTGAAGGTATGGCGACGATGATTAATACCCATATTTCAAACGGCTTAAAGTTTAAAAATCCTAAAATACAAAAGTTTGAACTTGAATCTGGGTTATTAAAACTTAAAACTTACTTTCAAAAAATAAACCGTTAACGACTTATTTTTTAACGTTGAGTACTTAAATCAATGGTTGTTATAGGTCGGTATATTCATTCATTAAACAGTATAAAAACATACTTTTAAATCAGAGTTAAATCTACGATTTTGCTCTGATGTATAGCGCAGTACGGATAAAAAATAAACTGGTTGTTTTTTGTTCCAAATGCATGCAGTATAATTGTATTTTATTAGAGTTTTTAGTTTTAATAAGTTTGATTATCGCTTGTTATTTAAAATAAAAAGCACTTAAAGAGTGTAATTAAATAGAAATATATATTACGTAATGTATAGCTAAAACTTGGGAGATAGTTTGCTTTGTTATTATCACGTTTAAAGATTTCTTTACTGGTAGTAGTGTCTATTACCGTTATTTTTTTTACTACAACACAGGCTTTTGCAGATATGTTTGGCTTTTCAAAAAAGCAGGATTTTACTTTATCAGTTCCGATTAGTGGTCAACTGCTAAATGATGGTAAACCACTTGCGAATATTACCATATTTAAGTCATTCACTTTTGGTGATGAGTATTTAGATGAAACGACGTCAGACGAAAATGGTAATTTTTCTTTTCCTGAGCGAGTTATTAAAACCTCGAAGCCAGCGAATATGTTCGATAATGGGTCTCTAATTCAGCACATCTACATAAAAAAAGATAACTCGAAAGATATTGTTTTATGGTTTGCCAGAATTGGTTTACATAAGCAGAGTAAAACTTTGAATGAGTATTTAAATAATCTAGTGTGCGACATTGCAAAAGAGCCTCAAACTTACGATATACCGGTTGTTGAAGATAAAGAACACGTTTTTACAGTTTATACAGCCTGTAAAATTTAGTTTATAAACAATTTAAAAGGATTTAGCATGAATACATTAACACCTGCACAAGCGGTACAACTCGCGTTACTTGCTTATGATGCCAAAGATATCAAAAGTACGGATCTAATTAATAACTCTTTATCTCCGGCTTTACGTGGAAAGTTCGACTTTTCTGTAAGTCCTAGTTCAGTACAAGGTGTGTCAGGCGGCTTTATTTCGCACCTATTTGGATTAAGTTCTGGTTTTGGCCTAGTTGGTCACGGAACGGGGGCTTTTAAAGGGGAGTCTGTAATTGCTATTAGAGGGACCGATACAATACGTGATGGCATAACTGATGCTCATTTTGGTTTAAGCGGTGGTTCAAACGGTAGTATGGTGCATGCGGGGTTTAATAAAACATTTTATACTATGAAGCCTAAGCTACAAGAGTTTATCACTGCTAATATTAAGAATAAAATGACGGGTGGTGTTCATGTTGTTGGCCATAGTTTAGGTGGTGCTTTAGCTACGTTATCCGCTGATTGGATCAAAGCGGAATATTCATTACCAGTAAAGCTGTATACATTTGGCTCACCGCGAGTAGGGCTTGAAGGTTTTTCAAGGGCAGCGACATCGAGAATTGATAAAATTTACCGTTGTACCCATGGCGCTGATCCAGTTGCTAAAGTCCCTTTATGGCCATTTTCACATGCACCGTATAATGGGCAAGAAATCCGTTTAGATAATGGGCAAGGCCTTAAAGGTGCTGCTCATAAGTTGGACGGAACGCCTGGTTATATTAATACGGCAAACAGCAGTGATTGGAATAACTTAACCGTAAAAGCTAATCATTTTCTAAGCACACCAGTGCGTTTAAAGTTTGAAGATAGAAACCAAGCTTCATTTAATGCGCATTGGTCTGATAAATTAAGTGCGGCATTAATCACCTTGTTAAAAGATGCGGGCTATTACAGCGCTGTCGCTGCACAAGCAGCTATTGGAACCGGATTAACGTTTTACGATATGCTTGCTCGTACTATCGATAAAATAGCAAAGGCGTCTGCATCATTTGCAGTACAAACGCTAGGCTTATTAGGGCATATGTTAGTGTTTGCCGGTAAAGTTATTAATAAAGCTGTAGAGCTTACTTACAGCTTTATTAAATGGGTGTTTGATTCTACGTTAGGTGCTTTATACCGAGCTGCTAGAGATGGCTTAAATGGTTTAGGTTAAAAGAGATAATTTAGTTAACGCTGAAAATAGCTGCTCGAGATTGATTTATTATCCAGGGTTCAGGTTAGTTACTACTCTCTAGGCTTGTTTATCTTTTGGAGTTCAATTTACACCAGTATGTTTTATTTTTAGACAAGGCAGAGCCTATGCAATGTGGTTATTTCCCACAAATAGGTGATAAAGTAATATAAATGCCAAGCATGCGTTTCCCTTTGGGTTCGTCCTAGGGGTATTTGCTTATATAAATGCAGGCAAGGGCGTGAACAGGACGCGGAAACTTTGCTCTATTTTTACTTATTCTTCCATCGATGTAAGAATAAGTAACGCATGAGCAGTTACCGAGCTCACTCGGTTACAAGCCTCGCGGTGCGATTAAATAGCCCTAGTGGTTTAAAGCACTGACAAATAATTTCAAACGTTCTTACTTTTGCTATACCAACCCGCAAAAATACTTAATCAATTTGAGGGATTAAATCTGACGCTAACTGCGTTAAAAATTTCTGTCTTGTTATCGACACGATTTTTTTACCTCAAAATAGATCACTTAATTAGGAGAATTGGTATTATCAACTTTATCTAACAATACAGCACCACTTTGTTGCTCTCCTAAATGATCATCCTTATTGTAAATAGGGCAGTTTTTAAGTGATAAACAGCCACAACCAATACAGCCATCTACTTTGTCACGTAAACGCTGCATATAAGCAATGCGATCGTCGAGCTGTGCTTGCCAATGCTTAGAAAGCGCTGACCAGTCTTGCTTGGTCGGGGTTCTGTTGTCTGGCAGTGTGGCTAGCGTGTTTTTAATTTCCTCTAGCGTAATTCCCATTGTTTGCGCTGCTTTTATAACCGCTACACGGCGAAGTACATCGGGTTTATATCGACGCTGATTACCACTATTTCGCCAGCTTCTTATTAAATACTTAGTTTCGTAAAAATGTAGGGTTGATACTTTTACACCACTTCTTTTTGCCACATAGCCGACGGTTAGGTTAGCTTCTGTTAATTTTTTTTGTTCTGTGCTCATTTTAAATCCATATATTGACCTCAATAATGGTTGAGGTTTTAAGCTGCTACCAACATAAAAAAGGAGAGAGTTAAATGCAATATAAAATTAAAAAAAATTCAGTAATAATTTATTCAAGTGCACGTAGAGAAGGAAATACATCAGCACATGCTAATAGTTATGCAGAGCAAAATGATATTCGCGTTATTTGTCTTGATGACTATAAAATACCGCCATACTGCTATAGTAAGAACTATAAAAATGATGATTTTTATACTGTTTTTGAGTCGTTACTCGATTATGAACATTGGATTTTTGCATCCCCCGTGTATTGGTATAACACCACGGTACAAATGAAATCGTTTATCGATCGGATCACAGATTACATGGACGACGAAAACTTAAAGCCTAAGTTACGCGCGTTACGTACAAAAGAGTTCTCGTTGCTATCAAATGCCTCTTCTTTTGAAGCCCCTGATGCCTTTGTACAGATGTTTAAGCAAACCTTTGGTTATTTAGGTATGCGCTTTGTAAGCCATAGCCATAAAAATACGCAATCGGCAGCATAATAAACAACCTATTCCTCGACGGGGTGTTTATTTTTAGATGTTAACACGCAGGCAATATAGCGGCTGCGTGTTATTACTCCTTTATAGAAATAACATCCCATAAACGCTGTTCGAGCAGAGCGAAGGTGTTGCACTTCTTTCATTTATTGATTACAAGTTTTGCATCGTAATTAAACAGTCTTTAATTTGAACGAACTTCATCCAAAAAGATCAACACGCCCTGCTTTTGGTAGTATATTAAATAGGCTTGATTACTTAAAAACACAGGATTTATGAAATACTTACTATTACTTTTACTTATTAGTCCGCTTTCACAAGCTAATGAACTCCCGATCAAAGGGTTTGGCAGCTTCTATAATGTACCAAAACACGAGCCAATTAGTGCTTCTACCTCGTTTAGAATAGCTTTTGATGTTGCTGATGGCGCTAAAGAGGGCGCGCAAAATAATTCAATAAACTCGTTAGCGCGTTTTATTAACATGCATGTAGCGCATGGTGTAAAGCCTGAAAATATAAAACTCGCTTTAGTTGTGCACGGTAGCGCAAGTGTTGACGTGTTAGCTAATAGCGAATATAAAAAGCGGTTTAATATTGATAATAAAAACCGGTACTTAATTGAACAATTACTCGTAAATAATACACAGGTTTTTGTGTGTGGTCAGTCAGCTACACATTTTAAAGTTACTCCTGAACAGCTTATTCCAGGCGTTAAAATGTCACTTTCTGCGATGACTGCTCATGCCCAACTACAACAGCAAGGCTATACGTTGAATCCATTTTAATGATAAAAAACATTTTATGCTTTGGCGACTCTAATACTTGGGGTTTAAACCCCGTTACAGGAGGGCGTTTTGACGAAAGTATTCGCTGGACATCACAATTAGCCACAAAATTAGGGTCAGGCTTTAATATTATTGAAGCAGGGCAACCCAATCGTACCTTAGTAAACCATCCGCCGTATAACGGTTCACTTTCGGGTGTTAGTTATTTAAAACCTTATTTGGAAGAGTATGCTCTCGATGTAATTATTATTGCACTTGGGACAAACGATCTGAAAAAGCGTTTTAATTTAGCTCCAGAATGCATTGCTCTGGGGCTAAATAATTTAATTAATGATATTTGTGATTTTTATAGTTTAAATAATCAACATGATGAAAAGCCAAAAATAATTATTTTGAGCCCGGCCTTTGTACGTTGTAGAGGCCCTTACAAGCATATTTATGAAGGTGCGGAGTGCAAAAACGTTGCGCTAAAAGAGCAATTCAAAAATATTGCACAAAATAAAAAAATTATATTTATTGATCTTCAATCTTTAGTGCACGTATCAATAGAAGATGGAATTCATATTTGTGAAAATCAGCATCAAGTAATAGCCAAAGCGCTTTACGATGTTGTGAAAAAGTAAACTTGGTTAAGCCATTTATTTATTTTTTAAGTCATTATGTATTTATAAAATGTGTATTTAAAGCACACACTATATTAGTAAGGATACGATGAAAAAAGGCCATAAGAAATCAATAATAGCACTGCTAACTGGCATCTTGGTTTTTGTGACAGGGAGCTTGATACTACTTTATTTTGCAGGCCAAAAGCTAGCAGCTACAATAAGTGAAGACGCTACACACCTAGTTAAGCATATCGATACCGCATTACAAGAACGGCGCAGAATTCTTACTCCATTAAATAACCTCGGTTTTAAACAATGTGACCAAGCAACGTTGCTTGAGATGCGTCGTGCTTTATTTGATGCAAAATATGTAATAGATATAGGTTTTTTTAAGAACGATCAGCTTGTATGTACTACAGGAGCTGGGTTGTTAGATAAAGTTATTAATGATAAAAGCCCAGATTATATTATTGTAGATGAAAATATTCGAGTACGCTTTGAACCTCAATTGTATTTATTGTTGTTTAGTGACCGCCCTATGGAAGTTATTATAGTGCGTCAAGGTGACTACAACCTAATAATAGATACTAAAGTATTCAATGATGACGTAATTAGCTCACTCATGTGGGAGGTTGTTTATAAACATAAGCGTTCTATTAATCATTTGGCAGGGCAAAGTGGTGTTTACGATACGTTAGTCAATAATGTTTATCTTCCTTATGAAAGGCAGCTGATATGCAGTGAACAAAATAGCAATTACTGCGTTGCACTTCATATGCCTTGGAATAAATTTTTTGCTAAAAATCACTTTTTACTAATTATATCCCTCATTTTAACCTGCTTGGCTGGAGTATCGAGTGCATTACTTGTTGATAATCTGATTGCCGATCGTCGTTCTACATTTAATCGTATTCGTTTAGGTTTAAACAAAAACTCTTTTTATTGGACCTACCAACCTATTATTTGTTTGCAAACAGGCACAGTAATAGGTTGTGAAGTACTTGCTCGTTTTAAAGATAAATATGGAACACTCTACCCAGATCAGTTTATTCCGTTACTCAGAAAAAATAATTTAACTTGGAAATTCACTGAAGCAATGATTGCAAAGGTGCTCAAGGAACTTACAGCTATTGATATTTTACCTGAGGGTTTTAAAGTATCGCTTAATATATTTCCATGTGATGTAGAGCAAGGAAATGTATCATCTTTAACGCAAGTTTCTGAACTTACTAATTCTCGATTTATTATTTGCCTTGAAATTACCGAAGATGAATACCTTGATACCAGTATTGCTCATGCGCATTTTAGAGCGTTGGTTAAATCGGGTTTTAACTTGTCATTAGACGATTTTGGTACGGGTTATTCTAATTTAAAAAATTTACAAAATTTGAGCTTTCATCAGTTAAAAATAGACCGTACATTTGTGCAAGATATAGCAACTGAGGGTCTAAAGGCTTCTATGATCCCGAACATTATGGAGCTTGTGACAAAGTTTAATTATACCTGTGTTGCAGAGGGCATTGAAACTAGTGAGCAAGAAGCTATCTTAAAAACTGCGGGAGTGCATTACGGGCAAGGTTGGAAGTACGGCCGACCAATGAAGGTTAATAAGTTTCATGAATATATGGCAAAACAGAGTGTTTAAATTTAGATATTTGTAATTTTTAAAACACCTAGATTCAAATTGTAAGTGCATAACTTGTTTTGACTAGATTAAGTGGTCAGTTGCTCATAAGCTAACTGCTTTTTCTCCGGCAAGAGATTTTACAATGAGACATTACAAACAACTGACCTATGAGCAAAGATGCCAGATCGCTGTTCTAAAGAAAAGCGGTTTTACGCAACAAAGTATTGCTGAGCTAACTAATTTATCGCAATCTACGATTTCAAGAGAGCTTGCTAGAAATACAGGCAAGCGAGGTTACAGATACAAACAAGCTCATGAGCGGGCTTTGTCTCGCCGAAGAAGTGCAAGAAAACCACTTAAGATGACACTTGAAATGATGGCTTTAATTACCCAGAAGCTTAATGAGAAGTGGAGTCCTGAACAAATAACGGGATGGTTGCGCAAGGAAAATAAACAATCTGTCAGTCATGAATGCATTTATCTATATATCTGGGAAGATAAAAAAGCAGGTGGTGAGTTATACCTACATCTGCGCCGACACGGTAAGAAATATCACAAGCGCAGTCATGGTAAGACAAACCGAGGGCAAATAAAAAATCGCGTTAGCATTGAAGAACGTCCACAAATAGTTGATGAGAAAGGCCGTATCGGAGATTGGGAAATAGATACCGTCATAGGTAAAGGCCATCGAGGCGCCCTTGTTACCATTGTAGAGCGGGTCACCCAATTCACTGTATCAACTCAGGTGGCAGGCAAAACAGCACAAGCCGTCACTGCGGCGACGATAGAACTATTAAGGCCATATAGGTCAGCGCTTCATACCATCACGGCTGACAATGGAAAAGAGTTCGCTTATCATGAGCAAATCACAAAGGCATTAAGTGTTCCTGTTTATTTTGCTCACCCTTATCACTCATGGGAGCGCGGATTGAATGAAAACACGAATGGATTACTACGCCAGTATTGGCCGAAGAGCACAGATTTTAAGGCGGTAACACCAGCGCAAGTTATACCAGTACTTGAGCAACTTAATAATCGTCCGAGAAAGACACTTGGATTTGAAACGCCTGCAAAATTGATGCAAGATCATTTGGCGGCTAAAGCCGCCTAAACGTTATGCACTTCAGATTTGAATCCGCGACATATAAACAAACGTTATTATAAAACTAAAATGTTAGGAACTTAATCATAATGAAATCAATACTAAGTGTTTTTATTTTTATATTACTGAGCGCATGTACATCGCAGTACCCAAATCAGCAAGTTACAGGTAAGCAGTTTCCCAATATTAGCGGTGAAAGCTTAGAGCAAAACATAGTGACTATACCCCGCGACTTTAACGCAGATAAAACACTGCTGCTTATTGGTTACAAGCAAGACAGCCAGTTTGATATAGACCGTTGGTTAATTGGTTTAGATATGGCCGGTGTAACGCTTCCAACTTACGAACTACCAACCATTGCAGGTATGGCACCACGTATGTTTAGCACATTTATAGACAGCGGTATGCGCAAAGGCATACCTAAAGAATTATGGGGTGGGGTAATTACTATTTATAAAGATGGTGAAGCGGTACAAAAGTTTACAGGTAATCAAAGCCCAAATAACTCACGTGTGGTACTTATAAATAGCAGCGGCGAAATTTTATATTTTTATGACCGAGGTTTTTCGGTTGATGCGTTAAATAAATTAAAAGCGAGTATTGAGTAATTCACTTTAGCCTTTAAATTTATTTGCTTAGGTTAATTAAAGTGAAAGGGAGCGAATGCTCCCTTTATATTGTATTTTATTTAAAACGCGTAACTTACACTAAAGCGCGTTGTACGAGGCATAATGTAACGACCATTTGGTGCATCAGCATTACGTGGATCACCTTCTGTAATGCCTTGCTCATCTGTTAAGTTATCTATTGCTACTTGAAGCTTAATGCCTTCCATTGGTTCTAGTATTAAACCTAAATCAACTTTTTCGTAGCCATCGAGTGTTACAGTGTTTTCGTTATTGCCAAAGCGATCATCAACCGCTGAAAGTGTACCGTATAAAGTTGCATACATACCTTGTAGCTCAAAGTCGTAACTTGGCGTTACACGTACTTGCCATTTTGGTTGGCGCTGGGATTGGTTGCCATCGTTTGTTGGACTTTGAGTAATTTCAGCATCTTGCAATGTGGTGTTTAAATTAACAGAAAAACCAGACTCATGATTAAAGTTATAATCGAGCTCTATACCGTACGCTTCATTTGTTAAAATTTCTGCTGGTACACCTGGGCGACGTACAAAGGTGTCGCCTTTTACTTCGTTTACAAATACGGTTGCATAAAAGTCGGTTGATTCAGTAATTAATTTATAACCTAGTTCACCTTGAGTAATTTCTTTAATAAGCTTTTCGCCACCTTGGTAAGCATCAAAGTTATCTCTAAAATCATCAAAATACGGCATTTTATAACCACGATTAACACGAGCAAATACACCCATATCATTGTTGATTGAGTAGTTTAAACCTGTAGTCCAAGAGGTTTTACTTTCATCGTAGCTAACGGCTTTAGTAATAATGCCGTCAAGGCCTTCATCTACACTGTATTGTACTTCGTGGTTTTCTTGACGTACGCCAACATCAAGTGTAAACACATCAGCAAATTTGTATTCACCAGTAACATAAAACGCGTGAGTTCGGGCATCACCTGTTGAGCTAATATCGTAGTTAAAATCACAGCCATCGGTGCTTTGGTTACATTCAATACCGGTTAATGCTTCGCCACCTGATTCAAGTACATGGTATGCAGTGTTACCTAAGCTCCACCAATCTTTTGCCGAAGTGCTTGCGGTGTAGTAACCAAATGTTGTTGATAAATCACCAAACTTTTTTGAAAAAGCTAAATCATTAGTAAATGAGCTAATTTCTTTAAGCACCACCCATCGTCCAAGCTGTTGAATAGGTGTAGCGCTTGCATATTCAGTATTTGTTACTGACCCAAACGCCGTTTGACCGTTATCAGCGACTGCGCCAATGGTTGTTGCTGAGCCACTTGGTACTAAACCGTAGGTGTTTGCATCGCCTTTAGTAATGTTAAAACGGTCTGAAAAGTGCCAACCATTTTTAAGTTCGAGCTTAATACTACCGCCTGAAACATGACCGTCCCAGCCTCGGCCATCACCTAAGTCAATATCGTGTGCTTGCGAATCTGGCCCTGTAAATATTGTTGCTTGGCGATTTAGCGTGCCTAGTTGTGTGTATTGTGCGTCAATACCATCAACATTGAGTGGCGTTGGTAAGTACCACGCGCCGTGGTCGTCAGTTTGGCGGGTATAAAAGTTAAGCTCGCCTTTATCTAAGTTTTTAGTGATGTTAATTGTAAATTGGCTGCCTTTTTCTGACGTAAAGCCCGCATCACGAATACCTGGTGAACTTTTTACATACCCGCCAACCATAAAGTATAAATCGTCAGTAATTTCACCACTCATTACAGCATCAATGCGCTGTAAGTCGTAATCAGAAGTTGTGTATTTAAATAAGCCTTCTGTTTCTTCGCCACCACGTTTTAACCTAAAGTTGGTTGTTAGCCCTGGTTGTCCGTTAGATAAAACAGGGTTTGGGCCACCACGTAGTGCTTCTACAGTTTCAATGGTTTCATCAACACGAAACATTGATGAATTTTCTAAAAACGATAAGGTTGACGCTGGGTAAATTGGTGAACCTTCAATACTTAGCGTTAAAAATGGGGCATCTCCACCGCCAGGAAAACCACGAACAAATACATTCGCACCTGACTCACCACCTGAGCTTTCTACCCAAACTCCAGGTATTGCTTTAAATAAGTCAGCGGTGCTTTTTGGAGACAATTTAATAATTTGTTCACTATCGATATTAGTTACCGCATAGCTGGCATCTATTTTTCTTATTCCAACACCTGTGGGTGTTCCTGATACTACAATACGCTCAACTTTTTGTTTTTCTTGTGTTTGCTCTGCAGCAAATGCGCATTGAGTGCTAAGCGCTAAAGTAATGGCACACGCTAGTGTACTTTTTGCTTTACTGATTTTCATGTGTGTGATCCCGTTTTTAGTGTATTAAACAGTGTATTTCTGCAGTCTTTTTACTAAAAATCATTGTAAATAGGCTGTGTATATTGAAACCTTAGAGATAAATGCAAACGTTTGCAATATTTATTTGTAAATTATTTATGAATTTATATAGTTTATTTATTGAGCTTATTTATATGTTAAACACTTTTTGGGTCGTTGTTCGCGCCAGCAAAAAATAATAATGCTATATTGTCAGCGAGTTAGATAATTGTATTGATCAGTGGTAAGCGACTATTTAGGAAGATCATGAATAACAAAAAAATTAAATTAACTGATTTAGCGAAACTAGCAGGCGTGTCTACCTCTACAGTTTCGCGTGCGCTTAATGATAACCCGCTAATTAAACAAGAAACGCGCGACAAACTTCAGCGCTTAGCTAAAGAGCATAATTTTAGCCTTAATACGGCTGCAAGTCGGTTGCGGACACAAAAAACCAATGTAGTTGCGGTTATAATTAACCTTGACGAACAAACAGAGCAGTCGATTAGCGATCCGTTTTTACTTAAAGTAGTGAGCGAAATTAATCTTGCACTTAATCAGCAAGGGTTAGAGCTTTTACTATCTAATTCAATCATGGCGCAAGACGATTGGGCTAATTATTTTATTAATAGCCGCCGTGCAGACGGTATTATTGTTGTAGGTCAAGGTAAAAACCAAACCAATATAGAAAATGCAGCTAACGCAGGTATTCCGCTGGTGGTATGGGGAGATCCTAAAACACCTAGCAACTACCCCATTGTAGGAAGTGACAATTACTTGGGAGGCTTGCAAGCAACAACGCATTTAATAGAGCACGGAGCTAAAAACATTGTATTTTTAGGTGATCCAGAACATGGTGAAATTAGTGAGCGTCACAGAGGGTACTCTGCCGCATTAGCATCCCATAAATTAGAGCAACATGTTGTATCTATTGATATTACAAGTAGCTCAGCGTATCAGTCAATTAACCAATTACTGCGTGAAAAAGGCCTTTATTTTGATGCTATAGTTGCATGTAGTGATATGGTTGCCTTAGGTGCCATGAAAGCCTTAAAAGAGCGTTATGTAAGCATTCCTAATGATGTCGCTCTAGTAGGTTTTGATGATATTGCTATGGCCGACATTAGCCACCCTTCATTATCAACTATCCGACAAAACACACAGTACGCAGCCACGCTATTAGTTCAAAAGTTGATGCAGCAACTAGCTGGTGAAAAAGTTGAATCACAAGTAATTGATATTGAACTGATTACCCGCCAATCAAGTAAACGATAGTTTATAAATCATGTTGAGTTAATGTTAAATTTAAAATGCAAACGATTGCATTGAGGGCTATTCTAAACTAAACTCAAACCTCACTGATATAAACACACACTGTGTATGCACTCGTTATGGGCATACAATAAAGGTCGTTATAGCGTTTAAATAACGCTTTAAAGCGAGGGTAATTATGAGTAAAACAAAAGTCACACTGGCAATTGCAGCAAGTTACTTTATTTTCGCTATTTTGTTAAATAGCGTGGGCACCGTTATTTTGCAGGCAATAAATACCCTTGGGGTAAGTAAAACAGAAGCTTCAGTGCTTGAGGGGTTTAAAGATTTATCCATTGCGATAATGTCATTTGTAGTGGCTTCGTTTATTCCTCGCCTAGGCTATAAACTGGCCATGCTTGGGGCACTTACTGTTGTTGCGGTTGCTTGTGTAAGTACGGCTTTAATTAGTGACTTTTATGCGTTTAAAATTTTATTTGCCGCTATTGGTTGTGGCTTTGCTGTGGTCAAAGTGTCGGTTTACTCTATTATCGGCCAAGTGACAGATGATGCAAATAGCCACTCTTCATTGTTAAATACCATTGAAGGCATTTTCATGGTTGGTGTGTTAAGTGGCTATTGGATTTTTACTGCTTTTATAGATCCAAACGATTCAACCGCGTGGCTCAACGTTTATTACTTACTGGCAGCGCTAACCCTAATAGTTATAACGAGCGTAATTGCTGCGCCTATAATGCCCGCCATTATAAGTAAAACTAAACGCTCTGGTTGGTTCGATTTTATCGCCATGCTTAAGCTAACATATCAACCGTTGGTACTCATATTTATAATTAGCGCTTTTTTATACGTATTAATTGAGCAGGGCGTAGGTACTTGGCTACCCACATTCAATAATGAAGTTTTAAAACTCCCTGTGGCTATTAGTATCCAGCTGGCCAGTATTTTTGCTGCGGCACTTGCGTTTGGGCGCTTAGTGGCAGGGCAAGTACTTAAACACATTCACTGGTTTGTTGTATTGAGCAGTTGTTTAATTGCGATGGCTGGCCTCATACTTATTACCCTACCGCTTACTGAGAATGTTACTGAAAATACAGTAATTAGTTTATTTGATGCACCACTTGCTGCATTTATTTTACCGTTAATTGGTTTTTTCATGGCGCCTATTTATCCGGTACTTAACTCAGTTATGCTCAGCGCTCTTGAAAAACATCGCCATGCAGCTATGACTGGTTTAATTGTGGTTTTTTCAGCACTTGGAGGAACAACCGGTTCAATAATAACTGGTTATGTGTTTGAGAATTTTAGTGGGCAGCATGCATTTTACCTTTCTTTGGTACCCATTAGTTTGATTTTTATCAGCGTGATTTTTTTCAAAAAGCGAACCGACGCTATCTCGCAACATGCAACGACAGCTTAACAGTAAGGAAAGTTATGAGTTTTTTTGACAGCCAATTATTTAAAGATGTTCAAACGCAGCATGTATTTAGCGACTGTAAAACATTCGCAGATGCAATTGCGCGTGTTAATTGGCAAAGTGCATGTAAAAGTTATGAGCAATTAGCGCCTTTAACTAATACGCAGCTTAGTGAGTTTGTAAACGCACACTTTATTACTTCCCCAGTGCTAGCAATGAGCACTGAGGCTGATACGACATCGGTTAAACATTATATAAACTCGTTGTGGAGTGGCCTTAGAAGAGAGGCGGATACCCCAAAGCAAGATTCATTACTAGCACTAAAGCACAGCTATATTGTGCCTGGCGGGCGCTTTCAAGAGATTTACTATTGGGATAGTTATTTTACAGCATTGGGTTTAATCGATGCAGATAAAGGTGATGTAGTTGAAGATATGCTACTTAACTTTGTCGATTTAATTAACGATTATGGTTGTATTCCAAATGGTAACCGTCGCTATTATTTATCACGCTCGCAGCCACCTATTTTAGCACTCATGGTCGAATTATTATGGGAACATACGCATAGTAAATCACTCAATACGCAATGGCTTGCTATGTGTGTTGCAGCACTTGAAAAAGAATATATATTTTGGATGCAAGGCGCTCAGTTGCTTTCGACTAATGTATTGAGCTCAAAGCGGGTAGTAAGAATGCCTTGTGGTGGTATTTTAAATCGTTATTGGGACGATGTAAGTGAGCCAAGGGCAGAGTCATTGCGTGAAGATTTAGCGCTAGCGGAAGGGTTGGCGAAGGAGAAAAAATCTGATTTTTATCGTAATATTCGCGCCGCATGTGAGTCGGGTTGGGACTTTAGTTCTCGTTGGCTTGGTGAATCTAATTTACTAAGCTCTATTCAAACAACTGATATTGTTCCTATAGATTTAAACTGCCTTATGTATAACTTAGAGAATCAGTTAAGCAAATTCTTTCAATTGCTCGGCAATAGTGAACAAGCAGAGCATTACCAATTACTTGCTAGCAATCGCAAGGCGCTTATTAATGCTTACCTTTGGAATGAACCAACCGGTTTTTTTGTTGATTATAACTGCCGTACAACGACTCAATCTCCAATACTTAGTGCAGCGGCAACTACTGCTTTATTTGTTAATTTAGCCAGTAATGAGCAAGCAACTAAGGTAGCTACAAGATTAGCCAATGAATTTTTAAAAGAGGGTGGCATTGTTACAACTATTACTCAAACGGCTCAGCAGTGGGATAGTCCAAATGGTTGGGCTCCACTACAATGGTTTGCGGTAAAAGGGCTTAATAACTACGGTATAACACAATTGAGTACACATATAATGCAAAATTGGGTAAATATGGTTGAGCAAAACTTTGCAGCAAATAAGTGTTTACTCGAAAAATACAATGTGTGCACACCAGCGGTTTTAGCCAGTGGTGGTGAATATCAAGTACAGCAGGGTTTTGGTTGGACTAATGGTGTAACGGCAAGATTTTATACGTTATTAAATAATCCAGAGTTTTAAATAATTGGGTTACTTATAATTTTTTAATACCATTATCGGATTGTATGTTACCTATAACTTAGGTAATGTTGCATAAACGTTTCATGGATGAAATTTATGTCACATAAAAATCAGGTGTTTGTAAGAACAACTTTTCAGTCATCTTTCCACTCTCATAGTTACACCGCTATATTAAGAACACTACAAGCGCTGTTTACCGATATAAAAATGGATGACACAGTACCTCAGCTAGAAGAACGATCGCATTATGATTTGTTTTTGATTGATGGCACTAAAAATAATTGGCAAGACCTTATTCCCACCGATTTAATTTGCTTAGCGAAGCACTGTAACGTTGTTGTCTTTAATGTTGAGCGAGAAACGGTATGTGAAAAGAACTTACTTCTCAATCATTTCAATGGCGTATTTTATAAATCGGATCCTCCAGAAGTTATTTTTAAAGGATTAGTTAAAATAAATGCTGGTGAACTCTGGTTTGCACGAAAAATTATTTCAATCGCATTCAATGATATTTTGGCTGTAGCATCATCATTTAACAGTTTGTACGATGGTATAGAAATAAAAAAAGATGATTATGATCATTTAACTAAACGAGAAAAATCGGTTATTTATCTCATAGCGCAAGGTGCCAGTAATAATGCTATTGCCGATAAACTTAATATAAGTGATCACACAGTAAAAACCCATTTATACAGTGCGTTTAAAAAAACTAGTTCGCGTAATCGAGTAGAGCTAGCTAATTGGGCACAACGTTATATTTCTGTTTTACTGCCAATGGCTAAATAACCTTTTCAGGATCAAATTTTTGTATAAATAAGGCGACTTAAAAGTAGCCTTATTTATCTTAATTATTAACTTACTTTTTTGGCCCATAACCCTTTATCAATGCCCTTTGTTATTAGGTCTGTAAGTGCTTTTTCTATTGCTTGGGTAACACAAATACTCATAGGTTCGTTATCACTAAAGCCAGCTTCTGCTTCAGCTAATCGTTTGTAACTTACGTACCTAAAAAATCCGGCACGCATTTCTTGGCTCAGTACTTTTTTGCTGGTTGCTACCGATAGTAAGACTTGCCCTGTTCGTACATCAACAGCACGTAAGTATATTGAAATAGCATCTTCACGGTAAAGCTCTGATGCGCCTATTCCAAAGTATTCCATACCTAAACCACCTGTTTTTACATTGGTGTCGTAGCTAATAATACCGCCTTCTAAAATTATTTTGGCGGTTGTTAATGGGGGTAAATCTGGTTGATTTGGATTATCTGATTGAGCCGCCCGAATGATTTTTCGCTCTGTTAGTATATTTTGCAGACCCTCACGTTCAACCGGTGTAAACCAATCCGACTCATGTAAGGCTTGTATTAGTATTGAATTAGCCCCCTGAGTTACAGCGGTAGAAAATGAGCTCACATTTGTTTGCGGTTTATATTGACCTGTTTGATCTCTAAATGAATAAACTGAAACAGGAATACTACCCATGGGTTTGGGTAGGTTTTTTAAATCAGAAAAAATTTCTGTGGGTTCTAAGCTCATTGCTTGCTGCTGCTGTGGTGGTATTAAATTTCCCAAACTTGCGCAGCCCGTTAAGCTAAGAACTACAATTGTTATAAGTAGTTTATACATTATCCAAACCTCGGTACTTCAATGATCACCACGGTGTCATCAATTATATTTGTTATTCTTACGGTAATGCTATCTGTGGTACTGGTTATAACTTCTATTTGGTAATCGCCACTCATAAATATGGAATCTTGATTGAAAATACTGTCGTCTATGTTTTCACCAAACGCCATATCTGTTATTTCTCTTACCATTCGATTTAAGTAAGTGCGTTCTAAAGAATCTTGAAATTGCTCGGTGTAACTTTTTTCTATTACTGGCGCTTTATGTTTATTTTGAGCTTGTGCTTTGCTAAGTAGCATATTCGCATTGAGAGGATTACCGCCAAAGCTTGGGTTAATTGGGGTATAAATTATTTCAGTCGCGGCGGCTGAAAAGCTTAATGTTGTTATTATAAATATTATTATTCTCATTTTACCATCCATTTATGGCCATATCGGGAGACGACACTGCCATATTTTCACGAGCCATTGCATCAATTACGGTATACACGGCTTGTTCAACACGTTGATCTAGTGGCTCTAACCTTCGGCCTAAGTATGTTGCATACACCAGTCTATTGTTCATTATTAAAGAAAGTTTAGTGCCTGCTTTTGGGATTACTGTTTCTTTAATTTCAATATTAAACCCTGCAGTTGAGGGTAAGTCTCGCCAGTAATTTGAGAACTCGTAATAAAATTGATGACCAAAGCGACTAATGCTTCTATCGAGTAATAAACCGTCTATTTCCAACTCATCAGCTGCATAACCTGCAGTGCTAAAAGATAATGAAATTACGAATAAGAAACCAGCGAAGCTATTTTTTTTATTGTTCATAATTAAAAGGGGAGAGTTACTCTCCCCAACCTTTGCAATTACATTTGTGTAATTGTTGCCGTATTACCATCACCCATTTGAGTAACAGATACTGTACTGTTAAAACCAATGACAGCGCCTTCAACAATATTATCGTTACCCAGCTGAGTTACGCTAAATGATACGTTTTCACCGCCAACTAAAAAGGCTGATTGCTCTGTTCCGCCAACCCAGTTATTTTCACCTTGTTGTGAAATATCAATGCTGTGGTCGTTGCCTTCAACCATTAAATCAATAACATTCATTTCGCCAGTTTGAGCAATATCAATTTGACTACCGTTACTGTCTAAAATGCCAGCAAGTGTTAGCATTGTTTCATTTAGAGAACCATCTTGAACAATATCAATATCGTTATCGTTTGAAGTAAGTGAAGTGTCTGGGTAAGACGACTCCACAACAGCGGTATTATCTTGGCCTGTTTGTGTTAGATTTATGTCGTTATCAGAGCCATTAAAGTTAACTAAATGTGCTGAGTTAAATTCACCTACCTGATCAATCGTAAATTCATTATCAGAACCTAACACGCCCATGTAAGCGTCATTGAACAAACCATTTTGATTACTTGTTAGCTCATTATTATCACCAATAAGTTCAGCGGTAGCAGTGTTGTATGTATCTACTTGAGTAATGGTTACTTCATTGTTTTGACCTTCAAATAACGCTGAGTCTGCGGTGTTGTTACTGCCTTCTTGGTCAATGTCTATTTCGTTATCATTACCCACAACCGCTGCAAATGTTACAGCATTTGTATTGCCATCTTGTTCAATGGAAAACTCGTTAGCGTCGCCAGAAATAGCACTGAGTGTTACCGCATTACGATCGCCATCTTGCTCAATATCAAGCTCGTTGTCGTTACCTTGTAAAGAACTGACTTTAAAGGTGTTCCAGTAACCTGCTTGCTCTAAATCGAGTGTATTTTGATCGCCAGTGAGCATTGTTATTTCAGCTTCATGCCATTCACCCGTTTGCAGCGAAGTTATTTCGTTGCCATTACCTTGCATATCCATGTTGTAGAACCAATGACCGCCAGTGCCTTGTTCTACTTCAATCAAGTTGTCATCACCAGTTACTGTATTTATAGCTTCGTTATTGACCAAAACACCTTGGCCAACCTGTGTTACAAGTAAGAGGTTATTATTACCAGTAACTTCGGTTATTAATCCATTCGCAGTACCATCTTGAGCGTATGCTTGTGAGTTGCTATCACCAATTGTAGTTACTTCAGCATAGTTACCAAACTGTGCTTGGGTTACTTCTGTATCGTTATTATTGCCTGTTGTTGTGACAAGCATGGTATTGCTATCGCCATTTTGTATTAACAATGCCGTATTGTTGTTTAATGTTTGAGCAAGTGTCATTGAATTAGCTGTACTTGCAATAGATACCTTGGTGTTAAGTTCAGAGCTAGATACTGATTTATTACCTGTTTCAGCATATGAGGCAAAGCTAGTACTCATTGCAATTGCAACCGCGCAGCTTAGAATTGATTTGTTCAACTTCATTATTTTTCTCCTTGAAATGATAAAATCAAACACCTTAAATGTTATAGGTTTTAATAAGGTATTTGCTGTCTCAGCATGCCGTGCCGATATAATGTTTTGTGATCCGCTTTAGTTACTTATGTAAGTGAGTGAAGCGAAATATATGATTATTGAGTAAAAACGAGTCTTGTCGTAAAGCTAACACTGACAAAGTTTAAGCTTAAATTCATAATCAAGTACTAACTGTATTCCTCAATATGAATTTCTTAAATCATCATTTTTTACCAATTTTTTTTATTTTATATTTCAAATGGTTAAGCTTATAACCTTGCTTTTTTAGATTTTATTCGAAAAAAGCAGTAAAAAAACATGACCCTATATTGGGTAGAGGTAAGTGTAATAAATTCATTATAATGACTGTATTAGGTGTTTTTTTTTGCCAATTCTAGTTAAAAATAATGGTTTTTTGTTATTTTTAATCTTTATTACTTGTTTAATTTGGTGTTTGGTTGTTTGCTTATATCTTGCCATGTGATCCCTTGTACTTGAAGTAGTGAAAAACTTGCTTAGTGTTTCTAAGCCTTCCCTACTATGGATAGAACAATGAAAACAAAATTATCTATTATTACGCTCGCGCTACTACCTTGTTTAGCTTCTGCAAAGTTACCTGATGCAGGTGCACTGCAACAAGTTACTGCAAGTAGTGACTCTATAATTGTTAAATATAAAAAAAATACAACGCCACAAATGCGTAAACAAGTACGCGCTATGGTTAAAGCTAAAATATCGGATTTAAATAATGATGAGGTTGATGATAACTTTACGTCATTATTTTCGGGCCGTTTAGCTAAGTTTAAAGTCTCTGGTATGAGTACCAAAGAAGCTATTGAGCGTTTGAAGTCAAATCAAGCTATTGAATATGTAGAGCCAGATTACCGAGTGAGTATTGCTACAAGCTCTCCTAATGATCCTCGTTTTGATGAACTATGGGGTTTAAATAATGAGGGCCAAACAGGTGGTGTTACAGATGCCGATATTGATGCACCTGAAGCGTGGGACATTTCTATCGGTAGCCGCGATATTGTAGTGGGTGTTATTGATACAGGTGTTGATTATAGTCATCCCGATTTAGTTGATAACGCATGGGTTAATGCGGGCGAAATTGCTGGTGATGGTATTGATAATGACGGCAATGGTTATATTGATGATATTCATGGTATTAACGCGATTACAGATGCTGGCGACCCAATGGATGACCAAGGACATGGTTCTCATGTGTCAGGCACAATCGGTGCAAGCGGTAACAATTCAACGGGTATTGTAGGTGTAAACCAAGAAGTATCTATTGTTGGTTGTAAGTTTTTAGATGCGGCTGGTAATGGCTCAACATCAGATGCAATTAAGTGTATTGACTATATGGTTAACCTTAAAAATTCAGGTGTTAATTTACGTGTTCTAAACAATAGTTGGGGTGGTGGTGGTTTTAGCCAAGCTTTAGCTGATGCAATTACAGTAAGTGAGCAAGCTGACATTTTATTTGTTGCCGCTGCCGGTAATGATGCAGTTGATAATGATGCAAACCCGCATTACCCATCAAGCTATGAACACGAGAGTGTTTTTTCTATTGCGAGCACTGATAGCAGCGATAATTTATCTGACTTCTCACAATGGGGTTTAACCAGTGTTGATATGGGGGCACCCGGTAGTGCTATTTTATCAACAGTCCCGGGTAACGGTTATGCTACTTACTCAGGCACTTCAATGGCAACACCTCATGTTGCAGGTGTTGCTGCACTTGTGTTGTCAATCAACCCAGATTTAACAACCACAGAACTTAAACAGTTATTGATGAGCAGTGGTGATGTAAATACTGCATTACAAGGTAAAACGGTTGCTGGCACTCGACTCAATGCAAACCAAGCATTACTTGATGCAGACCCAACCCCGAGTTTTATAATGTCTGTGACACCTGTATCACAGCAAAAAACAGTAGGCGAAACTGCATCGTATACATTTGAAATAGGTTCTATTGCACAGTGGGATGGTGAAGTAACACTTGATCTAACATCTAGTCTTGGTGGTGCATATTTATCTGCATTAACAGCACGTCCAGGCGAAACAGTACAGCTTAGTGTTGAGACCGATGAAAATACGCCATGGGGTGATTATGAGTTTACTGTTACAGCAACATCAGATGATATTGTTAAAGAAAAAACAGTAAGTTTAATGTTACAACCTGCTGGTTTAAATGACTTTACGTATAGTAATGAAGAAAATCTACCGATCCCTGATAACGATCCATTAGGCGTTAATTCGGTTATCACAGTTGCTGATGATTTAACTATTTTTGGTACTTCAGCAGATGTAAATATCACACATACGTGGTCTGGCGATTTAGTACTTACACTTACTTCACCGCAAGGCTCTGAAGTCACTCTACAAAGTAATCAAGGTGGTAGCGAAGACGATATTGTTAAAACGTTTACATCAAGTGTATTTAATGGCGAAGTAGGAACCGGTGATTGGACATTAAATGTTGTCGATACGGCAGGTATAGATACAGGCAATATTAATAGTTGGTCACTTACGTTCAGTGCTATTGGTGAAGTAGGTTCACAACCACCTCTTGCTAGTTTCACTGTTGATACACAAGGGTTAACCGCTGCATTTGTAGACACAAGCAGTGATGCTAATAATGATATAACACAGTGGAGCTGGAACTTTGGTGATGGTGCAACATCAACTGACTCAAGACCAGTACATGCCTATGCCCAATCAGGTAGTTACGATGTAGAGTTAACTGTTACAGATAGTGAAGGTAATACTGATTCATTTACTCAAACGGTTGTTGTAAGTGACGTGACCCTTGAGCTGAACTTAAAACGCGCTAACAAAACACGTTTAGGTACAATGCGTGTAGAACTTAGCTGGGAAGAAGTGGGTGCAGAGTCATTAAGCGTTTACCGTAATGGCGAGTTAGTTGATACCGTTTCAGATAACGGTCGTTACCGTGATTACGTGCGTGGAGCTACGTTACCATCGTACGATTACCAATTATGTGTAACAGAAAATGTGTGTTCAAATATCATCACCGTTTCTTTTGAATAAACTTTATTACATCTAAAGTAATTTAAGCCCAGCAAAGCTGGGCTTTTTTATGTTTACGATGAGGGTAATAAGTAATTAGAATTTATTTTTAATGGATTACAGCTATGCTTTTTTATACGGGTGGGTTTTAAGCCAGTGCTCGGCTATTTGTTCACGCGTGGCAAACCAAACTTGCTCATGCGATCGGGCATATTCTAAAAACCGTGCTAATGCTTTTATTCTTCCTGGTCTGCCAATTAAGCGACAATGCAAACCTATCGACATCATTTTTGGGGCGTTTTCACCTTCTGGAGCGCCTTCCTCGTATAGTGTATCGAATGCATCTTTTAAGTAATTATAAAACTGATCGCCTGCGTTAAAACCTTGAACAGCGGCAAAGCGCATGTCGTTTACATCAAGCGTGTAGGGCACTATTAACTGTGGTTTACCTTCTTTAATACTGTAAAAAGGTAGGTCGTCGCTGTAATCGTCGGCATCATATAAAAAATTACCATTTTCAACTACAAGGGCTGCTGTGTTAGGGCTTGTGCGCCCTGTGTACCAACCTTTGGGCTTTTTACCTGTGAGCTTTTTAATGACATCAATGGCTTGTTGCATATGCTCGCGTTCGGTTTGCTTATCTATATTTTGATAATTAATCCAGCGCAGGCCATGGCTTGCAATTTCGTGGCCCGCTTCAACAAAGGCTTTAGCTACATCGGGGTGGCGCTCAAGGGCCATCGCCACTGCAAAAATGGTGACCGGTATATCGTATTTTTTAAATAAACGCAGTAGCCTCCACACGCCAGCGCGTGAGCCATATTCGTAAATAGACTCCATGCTGATATGGCGGTCTTCAACATGGGGAGCAGTGACTATTTCTGATAAAAACGTTTCGGCCGCTGCATCACCATGTAATACACAGTTTTCGCCGCCTTCTTCGTAATTTAATACTACTTGCACGGCAATGCGGGCTTTATTAGGCCAGTTTGCATGGGGTACATCTGGACCATAACCAATTAAATCGCGCGGGTAGTTTTTAAAATGCTCACTCATTTTATTGCTCCTTTTTAAGTGCTGAGAGCCAAGCGCCTAGCGTTTCGCGCTCTGTGTCTGTCATTTTTGTCATATTGGCCAGTGGCATATCTTTGGTTATAACCGCGCGAGTATGAATAAGCGTGCTGGCTTTTTTTACATCACTAATAGAGTCGAGCTTAAAACCTAGCGGCGCTGTTTGAAAAAGCTCAGAGGTGGGTGTTTCGCTGTGGCACTGTGTACAGTGCTTACTAATTATATCCCACGCTTGTGCGTCGGTAATACTTGCTTGTAAAGGCGCGCTTTCGCCTGCATTTGTTGGTGTACTGGGCCAAGGGGCTATGGCGAGCATAAGAGCAAAAAAAGCTGCAATACCGCTTACAAGTACTGAGGGTTTATTAACGCCTTGATGCTTTAAGTTAAAGTAATGGCGTATCCACATACCAATACCAAACAGCGCAATTAAAATAAGCCAGCCAAAGTTGTGGCTATACGTGTAAGGAAAGTGATTGCTAAGCATTATAAATACTACAGGTAATGTGGCGTAGTTATTATGAATAGAACACAGCTTTGCCTTTAAACCTGGCGCTGAATCAGGGATTCTACCGGCTTCTACTTCACTTACCATATAGCGTTGGCCTGGCATAATAATGTGATACACATTACCCACCATACACGTGCCAATAAGTGCACCTACATGAATATACACAGCGCGGTCGCTAAATAATTGATCAACCCCAAAAGTCCACAGAGCTAATAAACCAATAACGACAGCAATAAACACTTTGCCGTTTTCAACCAGTGGGCTTTTACACAATAAACGATAAACACCATAGCCTAAGCCAATAAAACCAAGGGATGCGCCAATAGCTGCAAATTTACTTAGCTCACTTTTACTGTTATCAATTAAATACACATCGGCGCCAACATAATAAAGTAAGCTAAATAGTAATATACCGGTGATCCACGTTGTGTAGGCTTCCCACTTAAACCAATGCAGAGTATGAGGCATTTGTTCAGGGCCATTTTGATACTTAGCCACTTCGTAAAAGCCACCACCATGCACGGCCCATAAATCGCCTTTTATGCCTTTATCTATTTTCCACTGCGGTGGTGTTTGTAGGTTGTTATCAAGCCATGCAAAATAAAATGAAGCGCCAATCCATGCTATACCAGCAATAACATGAAAATAACGCAGTACTAAATGAGCAAGCTCAAATAAATAGTTTTCCATAACGGTTAAGCCTCTTCTAATACCGGTGAGCGGGTGTCTGAAAATTGATTGTTATCATCGCGCTTATACACACTTTTACCCATAATGTAGGTTTGCTCAACGCAGCGGTCGTCGCCTAACATCATCATTGCAAATAATTTTTCATGCAGGGTTTTGGCATGCTGTATTCTAAATTTTAAAAATGGGGTTGCTGAACAATCCATTACAATAAAATCGGCTTCACAACCGGCTTCAAAATTACCAATTGTCCCTTCTAAATCAAGTGCTCTGGCACCGCCGAGAGTTGCTAAATACAGCCCTTTAAATGCTGAAAACTTTTGACCTTGTAATTGCTGAATTTTATAAGCTTCGTTACCTGTTTGTAGCATAGAAAAGCTTGTTCCTGCGCCTACATCGGTACCCATGCCTACGTTTATACCGTGCTCTTCACAGGCTTTTAAATTTAAAAGTCCTGATCCTAAAAATAGGTTTGAGGTAGGGCAGTGCGATATTGCCGCATTGTTATCTGCAAGGCAGCAAAGCTCGCGCTCAGATAAATGAATACTATGGGCAAATACTGAGCGTTTACGTACCATTTTTGCTTGCTCGTACACGCCTAAGTAATCTTCAGCTTCTGGAAATAGCCCTTTAACCCATTCGCACTCGTCTTTGTTTTCCGATAGGTGTGTATGCAGGTAGGTGTCTGGGTATTCTTCAAGTAACTGAGTGCATTTTTGTAATTGTTCAGGGGTTGATGTGGGGGCAAAACGCGGTGTAACTGCGTAGCTTAGCCTGTCAACATTGTGCCATTTTTTTATTAGGGCTTTGGATTCGTCATAGCTTGTTTGCGCGCAATCAGATAAGTCGTCAGGGCAGTTACGGTCCATCATTACTTTACCGGCAATCATGCGTAAATTGCGTTTTTGTGATTCTTTAAAAAACGCATCAACCGATTGCGGATGCACTGTGCCAAATACAAGGGCAGTGGTTGTGCCATTGCGCAGCAGCTCGTCTAAAAAGCGGTTAGATATCTCTTTTGAATAATGCTTACATGTAAACTTTTTTTCGGTTGGGAAGGCGTATTCGGTGAGCCAACTTAGCAGTTGCTCGCCGTACGCACCCACCATTTCGGTTTGTGGTAAGTGTATATGGGTGTCAATCATACCAGGCATAACGAGTTTGCCATCGTGGCGGATAACACGTGCTGATTTATCAATTGTAGGTAATATGTCTTGCTCATAGCCAAGTTTAACTACCTTGCCGTGCTTGATAACTAATGCGCCCTTTTCAAAAAAACGATGGGCGTTTTCGCCAGAAATGGCAGGGTCGTCAACAAAGTCGAGTATATCGGCACAAACTACTGTTAAGTCATTATTGTTTTGTGTGCTCATAGTTAGCTACCTCTGTATGTAGAGTAGCCAAACGGGCTAAGCAACAATGGGATATGATGATGTTTAGTATCTTGTAATCTAAATGTTATTTGCGCCTCTGGGTAAAACGCAGGGGTAGGTTGGTTTTGGTAATAGCTATCTAAATCAAATACTAGCTTATAGGTTGCAAATTCTACTTCTGTATTTAGCCAATCAGTAATACGCCCATCGGAATCGGTTTTGCCTTGGGTTAGTTGTACCCATTCGTTATTTGTAAGTTTAAATAGCTTAACAGCAACATTTGCTGCTGGCTTTCCGGTGCTGGTATCAAGTATATGGGTGGTTATAGGGCTTTTGCTCATACTTTTATTCATAGCAGTGACTCCAATCTTATTTTTGTTATTTTGGCTTGTTCGCCCGCGGCTATATTTAGCTCTGTACTGCGGGTGTTGTGTATGCGCTGCTCTATGAGTTCGAGCATTTGTTCGGCCGTTTTACCGGTGGCGCACACAATAAAAATAAAGCCAAACTTGTTCAGGTACTCTTTATTAAGGGCAATCATTTTGGTAAGTACGGCTTCGTTTGCTTTACTCATACCCGATTGCTCATGCCCCGCTTTTTGTGCGGTAGCAGCGTATTTTTTGCTAAGGGTTGATAAGTCGCCTATTTGCGGGTGGCCTTCGAAGGCAGCTAAATAGTCGCTCTCGCCAAGGCTATCCCATATGCTTTGTGCGCATTCAAACAGCTGTTGAGCACTTTTAAATGGCATTGCTTTTATCATGCCCGCTACCCAGTTAGGGCCGCGCAGCAATGCTCAAGTGCTTGTTTTGCTTGTGCATCATTTAGCGTATTTATTTGTAAACTGCTCATGCGTCTACTTCCTCCTGCGTGGTGCTAATTAAGGCATTTTTTAGTGTGCGCCATTGCAAGCCTTGGCGTTTTGGCGCTTGGGTTTGCATAGCCTGATAAAGGCCAATTAGCTGTCCACTAATCGAAATAGCCACTTCCATTGGTAATTTGCCCGTAATATTTTTAAGCCCAACAGGGCAGGTCATTTGTTGTATTTGAGCGGCTGTAAAATCGCGATGTGCTAGGCGTTGTTTAAAACGTTTTGCTTTAGTGTCAGAGCCAATAACGCCCAGCCAATTGGCATCAGCGCGTTTAATAATGGCTTGGGTGAGTGCAAAGTCGAGCTGGTGGTTATGGGTCAATATTAAGTAGTTGTTAGACTTAGGTGCACGCTTTACTTGTTCTGTGGGCTCTTCATCAACCACTTTTACTACGTTATTTGGAATAGTCTGTGGGAATACATCTGCGCGGCTATCTATCCAACGTATGCGCATAGGCAGCTGTGCCAATATACCAATAAGCGCTTGTGCTACATGGCCTGCGCCATAAATGTCGAGGGTAAAGCGCTCGCATTGCATGCATTCAAGCATAACGGTGGCAGCTCCGCCGCAGCACTGGCCTAAATTTGCACCTAGGTTAAATTGCTCAATTACTTGGGCGGCTTCGCCTTTGGCAAGTAGTTCGCGGGCTTTTTCTATTACTACGTATTCAAGGTGGCCACCGCCAAGAGTGTCGTAAATATGCTCGCCGCTTATTACCATTTTTGAGCCTGTGCCGCGTGGGGTTGAGCCATTTGTGCCAAGTACCGTGGCAATTACATAATTAGTGCCGCTTTGTTCGTGCTCGTTTATAGCCTGCGCCCAGTTTTGAGTATGAAAACCCTGAAACGACTCATTTAAATTAGTCATGTTGATGCTCCTTAAACCAACTAGCGGTTTGCTCAATTGCACTCAATACTCGCTCTGGGGTTGCGGGTGTATCCAGTGGGGCTGTGTATTTGTAATCAGCCACACTACTTATGGCATTACGAATAGCGCTCCATACACTAAAGGCCAGCATAAATGGCGGCTCGCCTACGGCTTTTGATCTAAACACGGTGGTTTCTGGATTTGCTGAGTTATAAAGATTGACGTTAAATTCGGCAGGTGTATCGCCAATGGCTGGTATTTTGTAGTTGGCTGGGCCAAAGCTTGCAAGCTGGCCTTTATCATTCCATTGTAAGTCTTCAGTTGTTAGCCAGCCCATACCTTGCACAAAGGCGCCTTCAATTTGCCCTATATCAAGTGCTGGATTAATTGAACTGCCTACATCGTGCAGTATATCAACGCGGGTTACCGTGTTTTCGCCAGTTAGGGTATCTACTTCTACTTCGCTGAGCGCTACGCCGTGAGCGTAGTAAAAAAATGGGCGGCCTTCACCTTTAGCTCTATCGTAATGAATTTTTGGTGTGGCGTAATAACCGGTAGATGAAAGCGATATACGATTCATATAAGCAAGATTTGCAAGTTCGCTAAAGCTAATTTCCCCTTTACTAAAAGTAATGAGGTTATCTTTAAATACAACAGTGTTGCTGTCTACTTCAAAGTGCTCGGTAATAAAATCAATTAAGCGCTCTTTTATTGTGTTTACTGCATTTAGCGCCGCCATACCGTTTAAGTCGGTACCGCTTGAAGCTGCTGTTGGCGAGGTGTTTGGCACTTTGTCGGTACGCGTAGCACTAATACTTACCGCGTTAAAATCCACCCCAAAGCCGTGGGCCACAATTTGCGCAATTTTGGTGTTTAGTCCTTGGCCCATTTCGGTGCCGCCGTGGTTTAAATGTATAGAACCATCGCTATATACATGTACTAATGCACCGGCTTGGTTTAAGTGTTGTACCGTAAACGATATACCGTATTTAACCGGCGTCATCGCAAGGCCTTTTTTGATAATAGGTGACGATACGTTAAATGCTTTAATAGCCTCTTTACGTGCCCAGTAGTCACCCGACTCCTCAAGCTGAGCAATCATATCTATTAAAATATGTTGCTCTACGGTTTGATGGTACGGCGTGGTATCGCGGCCTTTTTTATATAAATTGAGTTTTCGGATCTCAAGCGGATCTTTACCTAATTTAGCGGCTATATCGTCCATTATTAGCTCGCCCATAATCATTCCTTGCGGGCCACCAAATCCTCTAAATGCGGTATGGCTTACGGTATTTACTTTACAGCGATTACCCTTAATTGTGGCGGCTGGGTAGTAGTAGGCGTTATCGGCATGAAACATGGCGCGGTCTACTATTGCATCTGATAAATCGGGGGAGTAGCCACAAAATCCGTTTACGGTAATGTCGGCACCTTCTATTAAACCATTTTCGTCAAAACCAACATGATAGTGATTATAAAACGGGTGGCGTTTACCGGTTAATTTAAAATCGTCGCTACGGGCTAGGCGCATTTTTACTGCGCAGCCAAGGTGGTAAACCGCAAGGGCTGCAAGGCATGCCCATGGTGCGCCTTGGGTTTCTTTGCCGCCAAAAGCACCGCCCATACGGCGGGTTTCTACGTTTACAAAGCTAAATGGCTTTTTTAAAATTTTAGCAACTAAGTGTTGAACCTCAGTAGGGTGTTGCGTAGAACACTGAACATGAATGCCCCCGTCGTTATCAGGTTGCGCCAGCGCTATTTGGCCTTCTAAATAAAAGTGTTCTTGCCCGCCTATGTTTATTTCGCCTTTAAGCTGGTGGATTGCGTTATTAATGGCTTGTTCGCTGTTACCACGGTTAAGTGAATGGGGCGGCCTTACCCAGTGCTCTTTGCTAATGGCTTCTTTAATATCAAGTATGGGTGTAGTTTGCTCGCACTCTATAACCACTAAACGTGCAGCGCGGCGCGCTATTTCATAGGTGTCGGCAACTACTACCAGCACAGGTTGCCCGTGGTATTGAATTTCATGGCTGGTCAGCAGTACATCACCTGGAAATACTGGGCCAATATCTAATTTACCCGGAACATCTTCGGCAGATAAAATACGTTTAACGCCTTTAACTGCTAGTGCGTGACTGGTATCAATTGATTTAATAAAGCCGCTTGTAACAGGGGCGAGCACTGGGTATGCATGCAGGCAACCGTAAGGCTCAGGATTATCGTCGGCAAAATTTGCACTGCCACAAACTTGTTTAATAGCGCTTTCGTGATATTTAGATTCTCCAACGCTACCACCTTGCGCTTTTAGTTTATCCATTTCAAAGTGACGCATGTGAGATCCTCGTAATGGCAATGTTGTTATTGTTGCGTGCTTGCGGCTCACAAAACTCAATACCAATGCGTTGTAATAAGTTTTTGCTTACCGTAGTGCGATAATGCGCACTGCTTCTTACATCGCTCATAGGCGTAAAGTCATCGTTAATAGCCGTTGCTGCGTCTATAAAACTACTTACTTGTAATGATTGAGATATCAGCTTTTGCTCAATATGCTGCGCGCGCTTAGGAATAGCTGCCATACCGCCCATAGCGCAGCGGGCTTGAGTAATCATGTTTTGTGAATGCTCTATAGCAAGCACCAAACACACGGTAGATATATCGTCTTCAAAGCGTTTTGATATTTTATGACACGCCAGTTTTAGTGACTCTGGGCGCTTTGGGATGGTGAACTTACTAATTACTTCATCGCTTTTAAGAACTGTTTTTTTGTAATCAATAAAGTAGTCGGTAACTTTAATAGTGCGCGTACCAGCGCTGCTTAATAAATCCATTGATGCATTAAGAGCGATTAAAAGGGGGGCGGGATCGCCAATAGGAGAGGCATTCCCTATGCTGCCACCGAGTGTGCCGCTGTTACGTACTTGGCTTGAGCCTAAGCGTTCAAATAGCTCTTTTGACTCTGGGTAATGGTTATAAAACACCTCAACAAATTGGCTATAAGGTAGTGCTGCACCAATGTGTAACTCACCGTTGTTATCTGCCAAGGTGCAAAGATCCTTTACTTGGCTAAGGGAGATAATTACATCCGGTAAGAGCATGTTTTGGCTAAGCTCAATGGCAAAGTCGGTGCCACCAGCAACTAAATGTGCATAAGGATAAAGCGCTTTTAGCTCAACAAGTTGTTGGGCAGTTTGTGGTAAGTAAAATTTGCGAGGACCATTTTTTAAAAATGGAATATCGTCATCATATTGCGTATTAAGTGATGCTTTAAATTGAGCGGCCATTGCTGAGTACGGTTCAGCTTTACGCTCATAGCTATAGGCTTTTTCGGCTGCAAGTAATATTGGGCTATAACCTGTACAACGGCATAAGTTACCACCAAGTGCATGAATAACCGCTTTTTTACCAGGGTACGTTGGTTCATTAATATAAAGAGCCAACAAACTCATTATTATACCGGGCGTGCAAAAACCACATTGCGAACCATGGCACTCTACCAGTGCACGTTGTACGGGGTGTAAATCGGTTAAGTTTGGGTATAAGCCAGTAGTCACAGCCTCTACTGTTACTATATGTTTTGCATGCGCATTACCTAATAACAATAAACAGCTGTTCATTGTTTTGTATTGCCAACTAGTTTGCCCGTTTGCATTTATACGCTCTTCACCTACTAAAATTGTGCACGCGCCACAGTCGCCAGTTGCACACCCTTCTTTGGTGCCCACTTTCCCTTTTTTGGTGCGTAGCCAGTCCAAAATGGTGAGACTTGGCGAACATTCTTGTACTTCAATTGGCGTGTTATTTAATAAAAATTGAATCACACAGACCCCCTTAACTTTTATAAAGCCCTGATACATAAAGGCTTGGCGTATGTTTTTTCTTGTTGTTTGCGCACGGGTAACAAAAATACTTTTTCATCTTTAGTTAGCTTATTGCAGTTACTATGCCATTGTTGACCGCTTGGTCAGTTAGTGGTTCAAAGCGGCAAAATTGTCGAGGTGTAGGTAATAACGGCGTAGCCTTAAAAATAAAGCTCGGTAAAGTGAATGCTTTTAATATGTGGATCCAAAGGTGAAAATGGTGCTGGTAAAAACACATTAATGAAAATGCTTTATGGTGTGATTAAACCTGACCAAGGGGACATGTTTTTTATAATGAATATAAAAGAACTTGCTGATACGCGCGATTTAGGAGCACGCTTGCGGTTCGAGTTATAACAACGTCAACACGTTATGGTATGTTATTAAAATCACATAAACATTTGAATAACCTAAATTAATTGTGTTAAATTACGATTAAATGAAAATGCGGACTTGATTTAAATGGACTCTCAAATTGATTTTTCTACCTACACTTTAGATGAGCTTTACTCATCAGCGAAAGCTATAGATCGCGAAGCCTACCCAGAGCGAGCAAAAGAAATAGACAACTTAATTAAAACGCGAGAAGCGCAGAGCCCATCTGTAAATGTTGTATCAAAAGTAGCAGGAGAAAAAGCAACGCGCTCAGATAGGTTAGTGGCTGCTATTGTTGATGGCGTTTTAGGTGTTGTTTGTTTTATACCTGTATTCATACTCGTAGGGTTTGATAATTTAAGCCAACCAACACTTACTTTATCTGCAGGTTTGCTAGGTTATGGCATATTAAGCACGTTAGTGCTTCATGGTTACCTTATGTACCAACGCGGACAAACAATTGGTAAATCTTTAATGTTTATCCGCATTGAAAATTTAGATGGTACACAAGCAAGCTTTACTACAATTTACTTTAAACGCATGCTTTCTATGCAACTATTATCACTTGCACCTTCGGTAGGTCAGTTTATAGCAGGTCTTGTTAATCCATTATTTATACTTGGAAAAGATAAACGCTGTTTACATGATCATTTAGCGGGAACAAAAGTGAGTTATGTAGATTAATCAAGATATTAATTATGGCAACTTTGCCCAGATTTAAGTTTGATTAGCAAAAGTTACAAAATGGCGTATTTCATTAAATTGGTAATATAATTAAAAAACCTTACCGATTTTTTTGACTAGTAACCAAGGATGATTATGAAAAACAACACACAGCTAATTTTAGCACTAGCGGCTTCTTTAATTTGTTACTCAACATATATATTATTCATTGGTTTTCTTACCGCGGCGAAAATCAATGAGGTGATAAATGAGAATATTTAGGAAAACAAACGAGTTTGATAAACTGGCAAGGCGTTATGCATGTATTAAATGTGGTACTTGGGTGAGCATAAAAGCCCAAAACTGTATGCAGTGCCAGCATAGTTTTACCAATAATGATAAAAGCTCAATGCAAACACTCTATAATCAAAATAAAGAACAAAATTGGCAACATGCAATATTGCCTATTATTTTTGTAATATTGGTAATAGCTTTATTGTTCATTTAATTTTTGCTTAAAATTTAAAAGTGCTCGGCTGCAACTCTGTAACAAAATCCCTCTGTACTTTAACGTGTAAAAACTACCCATAATTAAAATAATTACTCTTGTTAATCCTTCACTAAATATCACATAGCTAATATTTTTTAATAAATGAAATAAGCTTATAAATTTCAGTCGCTTAAATTGTGGGTTTGTTTATATTCACTCAGTTTTTTGGCACGTAAGTTGATACAACTCCTTATAAATTTTAAAAAGGAACTACCATGACTGCTGAATACTTTATGGTACTAGGATTACTCGGTGTCGCATTTTTTGCTGTTGCAGGCGCGTTGCTTGGGTATGAGAAAAATATTAGCGGCTTTGGTGTCGTAGTGGTGGCAACGGTTACTGCATTAGGGGGCGGCACCCTCAGAGATATACTTTTAAACAAACCGGTATTTTGGATTGCTACCCCAGAGTATTTATATTCGACCTATGGGGCCGTTATAGCTGCGGTTGTATTTATTCGATACTTACCGCGCGTTAATAATTACTATTTTTTATTAGTAGACGCTGTTGGTATGGCGTTATTTAATATTATGGGGATAGAAAAAGCACTCATTAATGGCTCTGGCATGGTGGTCGCAATTACCATGGGCATTACTACAGGTATATTTGGTGGTTTAATACGCGACGTAATTTGCCGTGAGGTGCCAACTGTTATGCGCAGCGAACCTTACGCCTCTGCGTGTTTAGCGGGTGGTGCAGTTTATGCCGCTTTATTTAGCCTTAATGTAGATTACATTTGGTGTATTTTAGGCTCATTTTTCACGACTATCTTTTTAAGATTAGGCTCTTTGCATTGGGGTTGGCATTTAACTATTTTCAGAAAAAAAGACTTCAGAGATCAAAGCGACTAATTTTAGCTACGAATAGCCCGCGTTTGCATGTGGTACTCGTAATTATCCTCACCCGTTATAGTAAAACCCAGCCGCTTATAAAGTCCTAATGCTGGGTTGTTTTTAAGCACTGTGAGTTTAATGGGTTTTGACTGCGCATTTGTAATTACTTGTTCAATAACCGCTTTCCCATACCCTTTATTTTGGTGCAATGGATGTATTTGTAATTGCATTATTTCAACGTGTTGAGCGTGTGTTTGGTATTTTAAAGTACCAATTGGTACCTCATTTATAACTATAAGATGGGAGCAGTCATATTGATCATCAAGCCTTAAAACATGCTGTTGCTTAGTTAAAAATAACCCGGCACTTTCTAAGTGTTCAACCATAGTCAGCTTTCTGAGGCTTAATAAGTAGTCTCGGTCTGAATATGCTGCTTTTATGAATTTAAAAACCATAGTGCTCCCTTGCAACAGCCTTAATGTTTATATTTGTAGAACGAATCAAAATAAGTGCGCAGTATTAAATGTGCAAGCCAAGCTAACAAAGGCAATACTACCAATACCCAAGTGCTTTCCACCAAAGCCCGCCAACAATTCCCCATACACTTAAATTAATAACGCTCATTATAAGGCCCATTACCCACCAGTCTTTTAACGATACATAGCCTGAGCCAAACACTATGGGAGATGTGCCTGTTGCGTAATGCGTTAACGACATCATCAGTGATGAAGCGCCAGCTAACAGTAAACCTAAAAATAAAGGTGGAGCGCCAAGCGCCAAACCTGCGGCGTAAAATGCGGCAAACATAGCAGTAATATGTGCTGTGGTACTGGCAAAAAAGTAATGAGCGTAAAAATACACAGCTACCAGTATAATAGCCGATACAATCCAGTCAAAGCCCAGTTGCGCAATATTGCTCTCAACAAGTGTTGAAAACCACGTTACCAAACCTAGTTTATTTAAAAAAGTGGCCATCATTACTAATGCTGAAAACCAAACAACGGTATCCCACGCAGACTTTTCTTTAAGTACATCGTCCCAGCTTAATACACCAGTGACTAATAAAACCGACAAGCCTAAAAAAGCCACTGCGGTAGTATTAACCGCGTAGTCAGCCCCTAAAATCATTGCAGGTACGCCGGCCCATAAAACAAGCAACATAGCAAAAACACCCACCATTATTTTTTCGCCATAACTCATTGGGCCCATTTCAGTTAATTTAGATTCTGCGTAGGTTTTAGCGTCGGGTGTACTTTTAACTTCAGGTGGGTAAATGGCATAAACAACCAAAGGCACAAGGGCAATACATAGCAAACCAGGAACAAGCGCTGCCAGCGCCCATGTACTCCAAGTAATACTGATATTTGCACCAGTAGCATCTGCAATCAGCTTTACAATTAGCGGGTTAGGAGCCGTGGCGGTAATAAACATAGCTGATGTAATAGGGTTTATATGGTAGCTCACTAAAGCAAGGTAGTGGCCAATTTTACGAGAGGTGCCTTGCTCAGGGGACGAGCCAAAACTTGTTGCTATCGACTTCATTATTGGGTGAATAATAGCGCCGCCTCGCGCGGTATTGCTTGGCGTTACAGGCGCTATAACAAGTTCAGAAAGTGCGAGTGCATAGCCAATACCAACTGTTTTTTTACCAAAAAGAGAAATAAAATTATAGCCAATACGATTTCCCAAACCTGTTTTAGCTAAACCCCGAGAAATAATAATAGCAATACCAATCAACCAAATTAATGAATTAGAAAAGCCACTTAATGCATCTTTAATAGCGCCAGATGGGCTGTCATTAGTTACCCCGGTTAACGCAACAGAAGTAATCGCTAAAATAGCAATGGCGCCGATTGGCATTGCTTTACCAATAATGGCAACTACAGTACCAATAAATAAAGCGAGCAAATGCCATGCGTTTTCGGTAACACCCTGCGGAGGTGGTACAGCAAACCAAAGTAGTAAAACAATGGCTATAGAAATCAGTCCAGAGGTAACTCGAATATCAGTACCCTTCATTAAAAATGTCCCTAAGTTTTAGAAATGCATGCATTCTGTTTATTGAAAAGGCGACGTTATTCTACTTCATTTAATAATAAAAAAGATGACGCACATCATATGAATATTAGACTTATTTAATTTTATTAATAAAGAGGAAATAAACCATAAACTAAAGTGATTGATTACATTACCCGATAAGAGCTTACAGTGTGCTTAATCAACTCTGATTTTTAAGAGTTAGCTTGAATTGTTTTATAGGTTCGTAAGGTCTTTATAAACCTCAACGAATACTTGGAAATACAATGAACTTAAAACTAACCAATAACGTGATTACTTTTTTATTAGCGAGTAGCTTTTTACTACTTGGCTTGTCGTTTGCGTTAGGAGCAAACCCTAATACGTTAACGGCTACGTTTAGTTTTTATGGCGTTGATTCGCTAATGTCTGTATCTGCGTTAGGTTTAATTAGTGGCTCACTTATGATTGCCTTAGCGTTTGCTACCGTGCTCGCTCGCCTTAAACTAATGAAACCTACACCAGCACTTTTACTTGCAGCAATTATAAGTTTAGTTGCATTACTTACCTTGTTTGCCAGTAACCGTTGGATGGCTCAACTTGGCGGCTTTCCAATCATTGGTAGCGGGCAGGGCATAATTAAATACTTTGCAGTAGTGCCTTTGTATTTGTTTTTGTTTTATAAAGAAAAACTTACCGACAAACAACACGTACTTTTAAACTTTATACCGGTTGCCATGGTTTTATTGTGGATTGGCGGCATGAAGTTTTATGAGTTTGAAGCAAAAGGCATTGTAAGTTTAGTAGAAACCTCACCGTTTATGTCGTGGTTATACACGGTATTTAGCGTACAAGGCGCGTCTAACGTAATTGGCGGGTTTGATGTATTATTTGCCGTGTTATTGGGCTTAGGGTTATTTTTAAATAATAAAAAGCTAATTATTGTAAGTGGCTTAGCGTGTTTAAGCGTATTTATGATGACTCAAACATTCTTAATTACCGCAACCGGTGCATTTAGTGCCGCCACTTTATTAGATGGTCTCGGTATGTTTGTAATTAAAGATCTTTGGTATATAGCCAACCTTGCATTAATTGCTAATTTAATGCTTTTTCAATCAGCTAAGTAATTTATAACGAGGCTTTATGATCAGTTGCCACCAATATGACTACATTGAAATTGCCTGTATGCACAGGCTGAATATTGAGCTTGTATTAAAAAATGGTGATGGTGTATGTGGTGTAGCCACTGATACAAAGCGCAATGCAAATAAAGACGAATGCATAGTTGTTAACGTAAATAACGAACTGCAACTCATTGTGCTCACTACAATCAGCGTACTTAAAGCGCGTGAACAAAATCCATACTTTGACCACGTGAATTTTGATGTAAAGTAAACACCTCACTCATTCGTTTTATTATAAACACCTCAGCGAGCCTGTATCATTAATATGTTAAGGCTCACTTATCTCACCAATGCTTTAGCTAATTACGCGCTAAATACATAAAGCCAAAATTTTCCTACAACTTTCTTTTGTTCTTTACTCGAGTTTTTCACCGAACAAGGCTAAACGCCAGGGCAAGATCACGAACTTTACCTTGACTTAAAAGTATGATCTTATACTCCTTTTTTAAGGAGCATCCCCATGTCTAACATTCAGCTATTTAAATATTTCGAATCAATCGACGACCCTCGCCAACAAGGTAAAGTTGTTCATAAACTATTTGATATCATATTCTTAGCTGTTAGCGCTGTTGTTTCAGGCTGTCAGGGCTGGGAAGAGATTGAAGATTTTGGTCATGATAGACTAGATTGGCTCAGAAAATATGTTCTTCTTGAACAAGGGATCCCTCGCCATGACACAATTGCTCGTGTAATGAGCCGTATTGACATGACGCAATTCCAAGATTCCTTTTCTTCTTGGATGAAAGCCTGCTCCAAATTAACTCAAGGCGGTGTAGTTGCTATTGACGGTAAACGATTGAAAGGTTCATTTAATCAGTCAGATAGACGCGATGCGCTTTATATGATCAGTGCATTTGCATGCGAAAATGGTGTTGTTTTGGCACAATGCCCTGTTGATAAAAAGTCGAATGAAATAAAAGCGTTGCCAGAGCTGCTTGAATTATTAGAGATAAAAGGCTGCTTAGTAACGATTGACGCTATGGGGTGTCAAAAATCAATTGCAAAAAAAATAGTTGGTAAAGAAGCCGATTACTTACTTGCGGTAAAAGCAAACCATAAAAGGCTACTGTCACAAATAGAAGATGTGTTATTACCTGAGGTAGCACGACAAGCATCTGATGGGCTCTTGTTTAACGAAGCCGATTATCAAAAAAATAGAGAAGAATTTAGGTGCTGTGCAGTGAGCCATAACGTGAGCGGTTTATCAGAAACGATACACTGGGAAGGTGTAAAAACAGTGGGTGTTATTGTTTCTTATAGAAAAGAAAAAGGTAAATTAAGCAATGAGTTATGCTATAGATACTATATTAGTTCAGCGAATTTAACAGCGGAAGAACTCGCGAGAGGAGCACGACAACATTGGCAAATAGAAAATGGATTACATTGGCGTTTAGATGTAGGATTTAAAGAAGATGAGTGTCGAATTAGGCGCGAAGGTGCAGCACCTGTATTTGCGGGGCTGAGACACATCGCATTTAATCAGCTAAAAGCAGAAAAAAGCTTTAGTAAAGGCATGCCCGCAAAACAGAAAAAAGCTATGCGCAGTACAGCCTACCTTGAAAAGGTACTGAACGCATAGACTTTTTTCATGCTCTTGCCCTGGGCTAAACGCCAACTATTAAAGCGTATAAAGCCTCTAACAAGTAGTAAGTAAACCTTCAAAGCGAGCTGTTTATATAAACAGCTATTTTAGTTTGTCCAATAACATTATTAAAAGTCGTTTTGGTGCAAAATAACAAAGGCTTTTCATTACATGCCTAATTACTTGTTTACATTGAAGTTACTTAGTGGAATTATTGAACAATGTAATATACGCCGTTTTGGGGTGTTATAAACCCCCAGAGTGGTGTTCAATAAGATGTTATACGTACTTAAAGTTTGGATGTTAAATTAAACTTTTGTATTAAAAATGGAGTAAATCATGTCGATGAGTTTGTTTGTTGTTTTAGCTCTTGAGATTGAACCAAACACTAGAGAATTAAATCAAACCGCCAATGAACTTGGCTATCTAATTGAGTACTCGCCGAATATCGAGCTAAAAAAACATTCAGGTTTTATCCCTGTCACCCTTGATGGTCAAAAGGCTGGTGTTGAGCTTTATTCTTATTCTACCAATGAACTTCCCGAGCAATTTAAAACATTATTGCCAGACAATTATAAGCAAGGTGTTGTTTATCAATTTAGGTTTGGCGGCAACCCGAAGGAATCTCAAGTAGCTTTTACTTCAGCAATAATTATTAATACTAAATATAATGGTGTTGCTATCGAAGATCAGTCTGGTGCATTATTATCTGTAGAGCAGTTGGCAGAAGCGTTACCATATTTCAGCGCTATGTAGCAGGTACGTATAACAAGTCACTGCAAAGGACTAAAAACAGCTGGCTGTGCTCGTGCCTCGCTATTTTAGCCATCAATTTTTAGCCTCTGAGTGAGGCGTTAAACGGCAAGGAGAATCTCACATAGTGAAGGGTATCGAAAAAAGTAAAGCTGAAAAAATAATTCTTAAAATTGAAAATGATCAATTTGATGAGAATGATATAGATAGCTTATTTATGCGTCTAAGAGCGTACTCTAAAAAGATGCCTGTATTTCGAGAAATTGCTGATTTTGTTGCTCACAATGATCAAAGAGACCGAGGGTTAACAAACCAATCATTAGAAACAATGTACTTAAGGATGAAATATTTCTTAGAGTATAACTCTCCGAAGAAGTCTTTAGATATCACATCTCCTTTTCCTCTTTGGATTAAGAGGTTAATGATCTTACAGGTCAGTAAATTTAAAGAATCAGTTCTTAAAGAAAAGTTTAATGTAACTCAACAACGATTACAGAGTCGCATTGAAAATGCTTTCAAGGAAGATAGAAAAAATCAAATAGCAACTTTAAAAAAAGGTAAGTTATCTCAACAAACATTAGAAGCTATCCAATATATTATGGGGGTTCTAGTTCTTAATGCGGTAATTACACAAGAAGATTTAATAACTGAGCTTATAAACGTCATTGTTTCAAACAAACTTCGAATAGATCAAGATTTGTTTCTGAAACAATCAGATAAAATAACGCTTTGTACACTTCTTTTGTTGCATAACGCCACTTTTGACTTTAAAGGTCATAAGCTTGGTCATACCGAAATAAGTACAAATAAAGAATCAATCTCCCATAATACAAAGTTTGTGGACGCCGATGGAAATGAGGTCGAGCATATAGAGTCCTTTGGAAACTTACAAATTACTGGCTGGGTGGTGTTAAATAATAACGGCAAAGATTCCAGAATGGGGCATCCTATTATGTCCACAAATTTAGATGCGGAATCTTGGTGTGCAAATGAGCTTTTTAATATAGAACCCTTTAATGAAGATCTACCAAATCACATGTGTAAAAGAATAAAGCTTAAAGGGGATTTAACTATTTCTGACAGTTTCAAAATAGAAAAAATTGCCGTTTAACAACACGCCCTGAGGTGGACAGCAAGCGCTAAAGCTCACTTTCCACCGCAAATTTTAACAGCGGTGATCCCTTACTTTTCAATGCCGTTAAGTAAGTTGATTCATCGTAGGGCGTATGTGTCTTCCAGCACCTAAATAGGATTCGTATCCACTTAAATGCCAATGATCTGATGATGGTATTATGGGGTTTTCCTTTGGCTTCTTGCTGCCGATAATAGGCTTTTGCCCAAAATGAATAGCGCACAGATAATCCTGCCCATTCCACAAATGTTTGCCTTAAAAACTTAGTGCATGAGTACCGCCAGTGTATCCATTCTTTCTTGCCACTGCGTTCGGTTACTGGAGCAATGCCTGCGTATTTTTGTATGTCAGCGGCGCACTTATAGCGGTCACGATTTGATCCCATAGCGGCTAATAATCGAGGTGCTAATTGTGGCCCCGCCCCAGGTAAACTATCAAAAATAGCGCGATCTTTATGTTGCTTATAAAGTGTTTTAATTTCGTCATCAAATCGTGTTATTGCCAACATCAGCTGTTTAAGTTGCGGAACTAGGCATTCAATAAGCAATAAATTTGGCGTGATCACCGCCATATCTTCGGTGAGTATTTCTGCATCCTTGATTTCTTTTATCCGCTTTTCATTAACGAGTGGATAGCGGGAATTATGTTGATTAAAGAAGTCGAGTAGTGTTTGTTTCCTCGCTTTTTTAGCGTGAGCAAGAGAGGGCCAGCGCAGTAAGAAGTCACAGAATATTTGAGTGTCTTTTTCTTTAAACCAATCAATCACGTGGGGATAATAATTTTTTAGCGTTGTGGCTATTTTATTGGTTAAATTAACACGATCTTGTACTAGTTTACGTCTGTATTCGACAAGCTGCGCAAGACACCTAACGTCCTCTGAATCCGGCCTAATAACCGTTAATTTATCCATATGAAGTTGTAAAATTTCAACTTGAATAATCGCATCAGTAGGATCATCTTTAGCCCCGCTGTGCGTAAATGCTGCACGGTATTTAGCAACACTTGATGGGTTAATCACAAATAATACAATGTGCTTAAATTTACTGAGTGCATATATAAGTGGGCCTTTTTTTAGCTCACACGCGACAGCAACAGATCTGCCGTTGTAGCGTTGTTTTAACTCAAGCGCCCATGCATTAATTGACTTAGGCTCAGAGGAAATCACACTTAAATGTTGTGTATTTGTGTCACGATTTATTTCACAAATATCGTGTTTACGGTCAGCCCAATCGATCCCGATAAGGGCAGCAAAATCTGAGACGTTAAAGGCTTCCATTTTGGGCCTCCTAGAGGTAAAGTGAAAGAATAGATAGAGGCTAATAGTGTTTCTCGCAGGTCTTATAGATAGTCGGCATTACGACAATCCCTGAGTATGCGTATTGAAACAAATAACTTCTGTTGATCCGAAAGTCTTGTTACAAACATTAATTGTTTCCGCTCAAATATTCGTGATCAACAGAAGCATATTCCATGTATTAATGAGATAGGTAAATACATTAATTAATGGAACGGAGTAACTATAAGTTGCTCAAACGGACAAATAACAGTTTGCTCGCGCTCCGCGCATTATAGCAAACCATAATTTGCCCCTTAGCAAGGCGTTGGTATGACTCCCACTGTCAAGTTAAACACACTGATCCTTGCTTAACTTTTTAAGCCATAATTACTTCAGCTCGAATTAGAGCGAGTTAATACATAGGATGAAGCAAGTAATGTCGTCGGTTATCTTGCTGATATTCGTTGGTTATTACTATTTCTAGTAACAGAGCAGACCTTACTTATTTCGTCGTGGCACCTGTCTTCAGTCTATGTTCGTGGTTCAATGCAGCGTTAGCTGCATTGCCATCCTAACGCCGTCGGTGGTTGTGCCACACCCGATGCTTGATCCCATGCATTAACTCTAATTCGTTTATCATGCAGGTACTCTTGCCAATCTAAGTTTTGTATTTACTGGCGTAAGCACCACTTCTTTTGCAATAGCCCATATGTACGCAATCATTTCTCGGGCAATGGCGGTGACAACAAGGTTGTAGTGCTTCCCTTTGGCTATCATTTTTTTATAGCGCTTGCAGAGCCTAAGTTGTGCTTTCCACGCAATATCAATAATGTCCTTTGGTAAACCTTCTTGTCTTTTTTGCATATCTGTGGATATATTTGCTGCATAGCGATAAGTGTGTGCACCTTCAACAAGAAGGCGTCTTGCTCGGCCATTTCCGCATTTTGTGATGGCGCCAATATGGCGTTTGCCACCACTCGAGTGTTCACTGGGTACAAGACCGAGATAACTCATTAATTTGCGAGGATGATCGAAGCGCGATAAATCGCCAAGCTCAGCAACAACGCCGGTGGCGACCAACAAACGGACACCACGCATAGCTTGTATTGCTTTGACAACAGGATAATAACGCCACTGGTGAACGTGGTGTGTTAGTTCATTGTCTAGCCGTTCAAGTCGGCTTATTCGCTCGGTAATTGTGTGTAAAAATTCTTGTAAGACGATGTGCTGCGCGGGGTGTGGCAACACAAGCTCAGTGAGCCAGCGTAGATGTTTTTGTGACCAATTTGCAGTGCCTTTGTAATTAATATTATTGCGAAGCAGCAGCGCCTTTAATTGATATTTGGCATCTTTTAAATCCTTCATGGCTACTTCGCGTGCACGAGATAAATCGCGTACAGCTTCATCTTCAAGCTCGGGAACATAGATAGGTGTTAAATCTTCAGACTTAAGTAATTTAGCGAGCTTAAGTGCATCACGTTTATCGGTTTTAATCTTCTCACCAGGCTTTTTAGGAATAAGAGAGGGGGCAACCACGTAGCAGCAATGGCCAAGGCTGGTAATTAATCGGTAAATCCAATAACCACATGGACCTGCTTCATAAACAAAATGGAGTGTTGCGCCAGGGTATTTCGATTCGAACTGACGAACAAGCTTTTGAACGGCCACTTTGGAAGAGGAAATTCGACCAAGATGAACGGGTTTCGCACCTCTATGTTCTTCAATATAGGCGACTTCATTGAATTCTTTATGTGTATCAAGACCGATAAAAAGTATGCTATGTTTATTCATGTTAGCCTCTGCTGTTTAGTTAATTGACAAACTAATTATGGCTCTGGCTTTGAATTAAGCTAACCCACGAAAAGCGGAGGCTAACACCGTGTGGGAGTCATTATGTCTAGTTGCCACCATTTTTTACGGTAACTTTCTTTGTGGCTTTGGTGATGAACGTTAACTTTTTTCACGCGCTTTATTCTTTTTCGTGGTAAGTTTATCGTCATGTTTTAGCTTAATATTTTTGTCTAAGTGGTTTTCGCCTCAAAGGGGTTGGTGTTTTTCGCTCAATCACTTTTAGGCAATAAGTTTTAGTTTACAGGTTTCGCTTTAAGCGTTTTGTGTAAACGGCTCAAATTAAGTTTTGGGTGTCAAGTGGTGTTGGGTAGTTGTCATTTCTTTCGGGAATCCAATACCTTTAGTGCACGTTAAATGTTGGTCACTTTTCTTAAACAAGCAACTAACAAATTATTCAACGGGACAAATAACAGTTGGCTTTTGTTCACTTCGTTCACCATTTTAGCCAACTACAATTTGCCCGTTAATATGGGTGTTATGCATCTAGGTAGATTGTGTAATGGAAGCGAGACCTAATAAATCTGAAGAGTTATTCCTCAGTCTTGGGTACAACCGGTTTTACGACTTGTTCGATGAAATCATGATGGATGATTTCTGGACAAAAGAGGATTGGTATAGGTTTTGTAAAGTGTCGAGCATCTTTGCAGTTTATGCTGAGCTTTTAACTTATGAGCCATTCAAGCATGTACTTGAAGCGCTAAAGACGCAGCGTCCTCCGATGGAATCTGAGATTGGAGGTCCTCTGTTTAAGTTCGTACGTAACATACTCGCTCATTTCCCCGTATTTGAAACATGGGATGAGGTGTGGGTGAGTAAAGAGCTGGTTAATTGGCAGAAAGAAGGCTTGACGATTGACCGCTTCCTAAAGAAGTATGCAGGCCACGATGAAGTTAAGTATCGCTTCTGGGAAGCAGATAAAAAACGCATGACTTATATGAGCATTCGTTTCCCCGAAAAGTATGACAACAACAAGATATATCTTAAAGGTATGATCGAAGAAAAAGATGGAGTGAAATTTTCACTCATAATGATGCGCCAGATACTTAATACACAAGTAGAGTCAGTTGGTGAAAATGCATAACAAACAAAGGCAGCGGATGCCAAAAAGCGGCGCTCGCTGCTTTGGGCGTTAGGCAGAAACAATATGATACCCACCCTTGATACGCCGCAATTCAGATTAATACCACCAAATCTTGATTGCTATGAACTCTATAAAGCATTTTATACCGATGCTAATGCGTCGAAAATGTATGGAGGACCCATAGGCATTGAACAAGTTTGGACTAGATTAAAAGCAGATATTGGTTCTTGGTACCTATTAGGTTATGGCGTTTGGATAATACAGCAAAAATCTGACGATAAACTTATTGGGACTTGCGGCTTTTGGAAAGGTAAAGATTGGCCAAAAGAGCTTACTTGGTGGGTTATGCCGGAAGGTCGTGGAAAAGGTGTGGCTACAGAAGCGTCAAAGGCCGCTATATTTCATGCTTACAATAAGTTTAAATGGAGTTCTGTTGAAACCTATATGAATGATGACAATATTGCTGCACGTTCTTTGGTAGAAAAACTGGGTGGTAATAAAGTAGACAGGAAAGCATTTCCAGATGGTTTATCAAGGGATATATATAAGTTTCCTAAATCTGCCTAACAAGAGACTATGGCGTCAATAGTTAATTTATAGCTTTTGGCGCTACCCATGAAACACCGTCTCTTAGCATTGAATTTAAGATAACAATCATCTTTCTAATGCAGGCAATTATTGCGACTTTTTTAGGTTTTCCTGCGGCTAATAAACGTTGATATGTCGCTTTAAAAACAGGATTAGATTGCATTGCTGACATCATGGCCATGTATAAAACGGTTCTGACTTGTGGTCGTCCACCTTGTATTTTTCGATGACCTTTAAAGCGTCCACTTTCTCGATTTATCGGTGCAACACCAATCAAAGCACTGGCTTGTTTACTGTTGATATAACCCAATTCAGGCAAGTTACTGATGATAGAAGCTGCGGCTATTTTTCCAATGCCAGTCATGCTTTGTAATATTTCATTTTTAGCTTTATATTCAGGACAACTCTCAATCAGCTTTGCTATTTTTTCTTCTATTTTAATAATTTGGTTTTTGAACAAAGTGAGAATAGGTTTAATCGTCATGGCTAATGCTTTAGGCATAATTTGTAAGCGATTCTTTTCCATGGTTTGCATAGTTAATAATTGATTTCTGCGCGTTACTAAATCACTCATAGCTTGCATTGTTTCTGGTTTTAGCTGTGATAATTTAGGCTTGATTGCTTCGCTATAATGCGCAATTAGTTGAGCGTCTAATTTATCTGTTTTTGCACGTTGTCCAATGGCACCAGCAAAGCGTTTTACATGGACAGGGTTGGCAATAGTAAAAGGTAATCCTGCTTTAGCACATGCTAAAATAAATGCCATTTCAAGACGGCCAGTTGCTTCGATAACAATGCGCTCAGGTTTGTGTTTTTTAATAATGTTAACGGCTTCTTTTATGCCTTTATCATCATTAGTAACGGTGAAATAGATATCTAAAGGTCGAATATAAATATCTAATTGGAATTTGCCAGTATCGACACCGACATTAATGTTTTGATTCATATTTGATTTCATAATAAGCTAACTCTTACTTGCATAATGCGGGTTCGAGACCCCGTAGACTATTCGAGTGTGGTGCTTGGAGTCCTTTGTCGCGTTCGTTCTTGTTATCGGTCTCTCAATAGAGGAGCCATCGCTTAATCGAACTACGACAAGGAAAGCTTTAGTTGCTGCTAAAGCCTGGGTCTCACATTACCCGAACCTGGTATTAATATTAATTAATTTATGGGTTTATTATCCATACAAGTCATTTAAATGGAAAATTAACAGTTGGCCATCGCTTCGCGATTATAGCCAACCATTAATTTCCACTTAATGAGGCGTTGAGGCTGTAGAATTACTCATTTTTAAGAAAAACAGCCTGTTTTATGGGTTCCAAATGCATTACCTAATGCTATAAAAGCGCTTAGAGTTAATTACAGGAATTTGTTTTTTAATTGAATTTGGCTGTTGGAGTTATTCTACAGGCTCGTTAGCATTCAAATCTACAGCCTAATTATATTACTAAAGGATTATCGTGAAATACTCTAGGATTGTACTCTTTTCAGTAGGCTTGTATTTATTGCTAGTTGCTTTATCAACAATAGCAACGTTGATCGTTGGCTTTGATGAAATGACTCAGAGTACCTCATTAACTTTTACTTATTACGCCCTCGGATTTGTAACCTCTTTAATCGTTTATTGTTACCTAGGCTATAAGCAAACAGTGAGTCCGTATAAACAAGCCTTTTTAGTTGCGGCGGTTTATTGGTTTATTGATCTAAGTGTCGGTGCCTTACTATACATTTTGTTAAAAATACCAATGGAGCTTTTGATATATTTAATTTCAGCTTTGTTGCATGTTATTGCTGTTTTATTAGGGACATTACTTGGTATTCAATTACGTCGTAAAATAGTTGAGCGTAAATAAACAAATCGTAAAGCAGAACAAAAACAGCTGGTTTTTGCTTTTTCACCCAAACCTTAGACAACAACCTTACGGCCTATTTATTCGGCATAAGTAAAAAAGGAATTTAAATTTGCTATTCAATTGGTTTAGCTCTGAAAAGCCAAATGTTTATTTGGGATCGTTAGCTGTAGCTAATAGCAGCCATTTTTCTAAGGTAGAGTCGTTTTTTTATATAACGGGCGATTCACTACAAGATCATATGCACAAGAAGCTTGAAGATATTTTTTGTCTTCACAGCATCTCATCTATTAAAGAGCCTAAAAAATCAGATATTGGTTTAGATGTTGTTATAGTTACTTTGCATGGTGGTGATGCATTCACTATAGATTTTGATACAGCTATTATTCCGCTATTTTGGCGACCAAAAGTTAAGTTAGTATCGCGCTTGTATAACATTAAACACAACAAGACGATTAAAACGTTCAGCGTTTCTAAATCTGTTACGTGGCGCGAATTCATAGCTAAAAAATTTAGCTTAAGAGGCTTTTTTCGTTGGGGTCCTTTGTACCATAACGAAGACATGGAAATACTCTTGTATAAAGCATGCTACGAGTTATTAAATAAAATGCGAAAGGTTATTTAACCAGTAGCCAATAAGATAAAAATACATTTTGCTCTTGGTGAACATTATTACAAACAAAATAGGAACTCAGCTCTGGTTTGTTTATCAATAAAAACAAATAGAAAACGAGTTAATTTACAGGCTCATTATTTTCGAACATCGAGGATATTTATGGAAATTGAATATATTTGGGGTGTTTTAGCGGTTATTGCAGTTTTATTTATATTAATATTTGGTAACTCAATACCTAAGCATGGCAGCGTAACTGAAGGTGATGTTATTGTTGCTTTAAAATCAGGTCATAAAGTTAGAGCAATAAAATATTATAGATCTGTTCATGGTGTAAGTTTGAAAGAAGCTAAAGATGCTATTGAAAAATTAACTTCAAAAACATAAAAACATGCCCTGAAGTGAGGGCCAAATAGAATTCAGCCATTAATTGCAAGTTTTAAAAGTGGTGAGCCTCTTCGTTTTCCACCACCTAAATACAACCCTTATCCATTTGAATACCAGCGATCTAATAATAAATTGCGTTATCCCCACTTATTTTTACTTCAGCGATATCATTAAACGCGCCGCCCCTAAAAAATTAACTAAGAGTTAAATAACAATACTTTAGTAAACGCTAGTTCATATTACGTCACGTAATATTCATGCAGAACTTTAAGTTAAACATACGTTCTTGCAGCGTTCCCATTTTTATTTGACTCAATTTATTGGACATTCTTTTTATGAAATTAAAGTTATTTATCGCAATTATTTTTAGCACTTCGATGTCGTCTTACGCGACAGAAGCAGTAGATAAAACGGAGTTTTCATTCGAAGACTTAAAAGCGCAGGCAAAAGCCTCAGCCGAAAAGCCCTATACAGAAACCAAGGTGCCAGCGCCGGAGTTAATCGATAAAATTACGTATGACGAACACTGGAAAATACGCTTTAAAGAAGATGAAACCTTATATCCAAGTGGAAAAAAGGCGCCCGTACAGTTATTTTACCCTGGGCGATATTTTCCTGAGCCAGTAAGTATTTACATCAGAGACGATAAAAATCAGGTTCAAAATGTACCTTTTAGTAATGATGTTTTTGATATGCCTGATGACAGCCCAGCTCACGATCTCCCAGAAGGGTTTGGATTTGCAGGTTTTAGAATAATGCGCCCAGATATGAAACCCGATTGGATATCTTTTTTAGGCGCGTCTTATTTTCGTACCGACGGGCCAGAGGGGCAATATGGACTGTCGGTGCGAGGTATTGCAATTAATACGGGTATGAATCAGCCAGAAGAGTTTCCGCGCTTTTCTGCATTTTGGATTGGCCCCGCAGAGAAAAAAGGTGAAAGTGTGTCTGTTTGGGCATTGCTTGAAGGGCCTTCTATCACTGGTGCTTATCGGTTTGGTTTAAGCAAAGATAACAAAGAAGCCAAAGGCCATATTACCTCTGTAACGGCAAATTTGTATATGCGCGCCGATGTTGAACGCTTAGGCGTAGCACCGTTAACCAGTATGTATTGGTACTCACAAAAAGATAAAACAGAAGCTAAAGATTGGCGCCCAGAAATTCACGATAGCGATGGCCTTGCGATTCACACAGGATCGGGTCAATACGTTTGGCGCCCATTAAATAATCCTCAGTCGGTGTCGACCAATAGCTTTATTGATGAGAACCCAAAAGGGTTTGGTTTAATCCAAAGAGATCGTGACTTTAATAACTACCAAGACGACGGCGTATTTTACAATAAGCGTTCATCAGCGTGGATTAAACCTACTGGCGATTGGGGCAAAGGCGCAGTACAGTTAATCGAAATTCCTACAAAAGATGAAACGTTCGACAATATTGTTGCCTATTGGGTGCCCGAAAAACCAGCACGTAAAGGCGATGAGTTTACCTTTTCTTATGATATTGAGTGGCGTCCACTCGATCCAAAATCAAAAACGCTTGCAAGCGTTGTAAATACTCGCCAAGGCTTAGGCGGGATCCCCGGCCAGCCAATCCCTGAAGGCGTTAACAAAATGGTGATTGATTTTGAAGGTCCAGTATTTAAAGGCTTAGATAACAAAAGTGGTATAAAGCCGATTGTTGAAGCCAGCAATGGTTGAAATACTAGAGCCTATTGGGGTTTATCCGGTAGTTGGTACAAACCAATGGCGATTAGCGTTTGACTAAAAAAAAGCTAACAACAATCCGGTGAACATACGCGCGTATTTAGTTGATAAAAATGATGAAGCTATAACTGAAACATGGGTAAGTGATGCAAAAGTAACGATTAAATAAGCCCTTAAATAAGCATTAAAGTAAAACGGGTGGCTATATTTTGATTTTCTTGTCAATTATAGCCACCATAATGTCTTTTAAAACGCCAATCAAAACACCATTAAAACTCTCTTTTATATCCCACGTAAAATACAGTAAACGATTGAATCAAAATATGAACTCGGCTATGGTTTGTTTATCAATAAAAATAAAACAACAAGTTAACCTGCTGCTTGTTAGTTGTTTTGAGGGATTGTATGTTTTTTTTGAGTAAATTATTTTGTTGGGAGCGAGGTAGGCAAAAATCAGGCTACGATAAAATGTTGATTTGTGGTGCTAAGTGGCCAATTAAATTTGATACATATTTGCTTAAATTCCCACAAGGAAGTGAAATAGCACCACACACAGACAAAGTTGAATCTGGTAAACACTATCGATTGAATATAGTGCTTAAAAAAGCAGATTTGGGTGGTGAGTTTATTTGCAGTGATCCGATATTTGAAACAAAGCGGGTTAAGCTATTCCGCCCTGATGTAAGTGAGCATCAGGTATCAAAAGTTATAAAAGGTAATAGATATTTACTCAGCATTGGGTGGATAAAAGGGAGCGCTAAATGCTAGATTTAAGACCTAATTGTGAATGTTGTGATAAGAATCTACCTGCACAGTCCACAGAGGCTTTTATTTGTTCATTTGAATGCACGTTTTGTTCTGGCTGTGCTCAAACGGTATTAAATAACGTGTGCCCAAACTGCTCAGGTAATTTGGTTCAGCGACCAATTCGCCCTTTGGCTGCACTAAAAAATTACCCAGCATCGACTAAGCGGGTATTAAAAGAAAGTGGTTGTGCGCAAAACACGTAAGAACATAAAGTATAGTAATTACATTTTCTGGGTATGGAGATCTGATGAGAAAATCCTTTGAATTTACTATTAAGTCAATCAAAGTTAAAATAATTAACAATTGGTTTAGTGGTGCTAAATTATATGTGAATGGTGACTTACGAGATACTGACAAAACTTTGTTAGCTATTAGGAATAATACTTTACTATCTGCAAATTTAGGTGAGTTGGGTGTTCTAGAAATCAAGCCATTATCGGGGCTAATTACTGTTGAAATGGATGCATATTTGGTTAATGGTACAAACATTCAACATGTATATAGCTCACATAAACGCCTTAGCCTAAAAGAGCAAAGGGCAGTCCGATAAAGCTACTTTAAATAACGTATATTCCTGCATTTACCTGCCTTCAGTAATAACCTCCAAATGACTTTGAGGAGGTTTAAGTCCCTAAGCATACCAAGTTAATATACTTAGTTTACTCGATTACCTTAAAATCACTCACACTCTTTCACATAAAGTAAAAGCGCGCTGTACATTACACTGAGTGCTTTTGTTACATCTTTGTCGATAACGGCTTCTGCTGGGTGATGGCTTATACCGCCAGGGCTGCGTATAAACAACATGCCAACGGGGCAAATAGGCGCGATTGCCATTGCATCGTGCCCTGCGCCTGAGGCAAGTGAAGGCGATGCTTGGTTATTGAGTTTACATGCGCTTGAAAATAAATGTTGAATAGTGGTGTCGCACGCTACGGCATCGGCGGCATGCGTCCATTGCCAATCAAGCGTTAAATTGCGTTTGCTTTCTATAGATTGTGCGCTGCTTTGTATGGCGCTTAGTAAGTTAGCGAGATCGGTGTCGCTTTGTGCGCGTGCGTCTAAGCTTATGGTTGTTTTGCCTGCAATCACGTTTGTAGCCCCAGGGCGAGATTGTATTTGCCCTACGGTGGCAACTTCGCCATTTTTAGCATTGTTTGCTAGTTTTTCAATTTCGATTACTAATTCAGCGCAGCCTGCTAGTGAATCCTGCCTCAAGTTCATTGGGGTTGTACCCGCATGACCGCTTTGGCCTGCTAGGGTGATCATCGCGCGTTTAGCACCTGCGATTGCAGTTACTACGCCTAACGCCTGATTAACCGATTCGAGTACAGGACCTTGCTCTATGTGGGTTTCCCAGTAACCGAGTAATTCGCTTTTGTTTAGTGCGGCCTTTGCGTAGTTTGCAGGGTTTAAACCAAAGTCGAGCATGGCTTGGCGCATAGTTATGCCGTTTGTGTCTTGTATATTTAGCCACTGTGGGTCAAATTCGTTAGCGAGGGCTTTTGAGCCAATTAAAGTTGTGGCAAAGCGGGTGCCTTCTTCATCGCAAAAGCCCACTACATCTAAATGAAAGGGCAGGTCGAGCTTTAACTTATGTGCAAGCGCTGCAATTTCTATCCCCAGTAGTACACCTAAAATACCATCAAACGCACCTGCGTTTGGTACTGTGTCGAGGTGCGATCCTATAATTAAACGTTTAGCATGTGGGTTTGATGATTTAAGCCGCCCCCAAAGGTTGCCCACTTCGTCTTGCCACGATTGCATGCCTGCCTCAACCATCCACGATGCAGTAACAGCGTTACACTCTTTGTGCTCTTTTGATAAGTACACGCGGTGAATACCGCCTTGCATTTGCGATAGTGCGCTGAGGGTTTTACAGCGAGATAAAGCGCGTGTTGCGTATTCATCAGCAAGCTCTTTATCTAATAAAGGGCTGTGTTGTGGGCTTACAATCGTCATGCTAAATCCTTTTTTTATTTATAGTGAGCAAGGGCGGCAATGGCGGCTTCGCCTTTAGGGCCTTTGTAACCGTTGGCATGTAGGCAAGCGTCTAAGCTTGCAAGTGTTTGTAATAAAGCATCTTTTCGGGCGTTGTAGCCCATAGTGCCAATACGCCAAATTTTTCCATGCAATGGTCCAAACGAGGTGCCAATTTCTATTCCGAAATCGGTTAGCATTTGTCCGCGTACGTGATCGGCATTAATGCCCTCGGGTATATACACACCCAGTACGTTGTTCATTTTATGTGTTAAATCACCAAATACATTTAAGCCGAGCGCTTGAATGCCTGTTAGCATGGCATCGCCATGTAATTTGTGGCGCGCTACGCAGTTATCCACGCCTTCTTCAATAACAATGCGAGCACATTCTGAGGCGCAATACAGCATGCTGGTGGCTTCGGTGTGGTGGTTAAGGCGCTCCTCCCCCCAGTAATTCATGATCATGCCTAAATCAAAGTAGTTTGAGCGTACAAATGGCTCGGTGCCGTCGGTATGCTCCGCTGTACGAATACCCGCCTCTACTTTTTTACGTTTTTGGATCCAATCAGCGCATTTGTCGCTTAGTGTTAATGGCGCAGACCCAGAAGGTCCGCCTAAACATTTTTGCAGGCCAACCGAAAGTGCATCGAGTTTCCACTCATCGGCAGGAAGTTCGTTACCAACAATAGAGGCGGTGGCATCGCAATAAAATAGTACATCGTGCTTTTGGCAAATATCGCCAATATGTTCAAGAGGTTGGTTCATGGTGGTGGATGTATCGCCTTGTACCATAGCAAGTACATGGGGTTTTACATCAACAATGGCTTTTTCGATTTGTTCTGGCGTAAACACTTCGCCCCACGGTACTTCTATTGTGTGCACTTTTGCGCCAACGCGTTCTGCTATTTCAGCAAGTAGGTGGCCAAAGCGCCCCATAATTGGTACTAGTACTTTATCGCCTGGGCGTAAAATTGAGCATAATACGGCTTCAATACCCGCGCGCGATGTGCCATCTATTAGCATGGTCCATTCGTTTTTAGTTTTAAAAATTTCGCGGTAACGTGCCATGGTTTCGTTCATAAAACCGGTCATTACTGGGTCGTATTGACCTATAAGTTGCGCCGACATAGCACGTAAAACACGAGGATCTGCATTAATAGGGCCTGGTCCCATTAATAAACGCTGTGGTGGGTTTAAGGTTTGAACTTTCGTGTTATTAAACATATTTTAGGCTCCCAGAGTCTGAATGAGCATGCGTATGCCGGTTATCATTAAGACAACGGCAAAGGCGCGTTTTAGTTGTTTTTGATCCAGCTTGCTACCGATTTTTACGCCAATAGGCGCAAATAAAATAGTCAACGGAATAATAAGAAAAAAGGCAGGGAGGTTAACCAACCCCCACGTTCCTAGGGGAGCATCGGTTGGCGTTGTGCCAATACTTAATAAGGTAATAACGCCAGGTAGTGCAATCAATAAACCAAAAACGGCCGCAGTACCTACTGCAACATGGGCGCGTACATTAAATGCGTTTAGCATCGGTACGCCAATAGTACCGCCACCTATGCCAATCATTACCGACAAACCACCGACAATACTTGCCATAACGCCTTGACCAAATTTACCTGGTAGTTGTTTTACAAGCGCGGGTGCGCCGGCTCTAAATAGCATGTTTAAACTGACTAAAATAGCAATACAGGCAAACATAAGTACCAGTGCATTACCGCGTATTGAGTGCGCTAAGTAGCTGCCTACAACGGCCATAACTAAAATAAATGGTGCCCAGTATTTTATTAGCGCAAGGTCAATATTCCCTTTGCTATGATGCGAGCGAATAGATGAAAGCGAAGTAGGTACTATGGTTGCAAGTGATGTAGCGGTGGCTATCATCATTGCCGACTCTGGGCTTACGCCAAAACCTTGCAGTAAAAAATACAGCACGGGGACGATAACAATACCGCCGCCTACACCAAAAAGTCCTGCTAAAATACCGGCAAAAATACCGGTTGCTATTAAGGCTACTATAATTGGCCATTGATTTATTATTTCTGACATTGTGTTCCTGCTGTAGTTACTGTTGCACGTCCATCTGAACGAGGATCTGTTGCAGCTTCAAGGCTTGTAGGTGTATCTAAAATCGCCCCAGCGTGCCCCATCATTTCGTTATTATTATCAACGCTTACCCAATCGTGGTCACGTTGATTTAATTCATGTTCTATATGAAAAACTAACCCTTTTTCAATTTTTAAATTTGTACTTGTATCGCCCCATGTGCGTCCAAGTAACCAACGAGGGTCGCTAATTGCTTGTTTTATTGATTTATTTCGCCACGCGTAGCCTGCAAAAACAGCGGCTTGAGTTTGTGGCTGCCCTTCACCGCCCATTGTTCCGTAAGCAAGTCGACGACCATCGCTAAACTTTGCCATTGCTGGGTTAAGTGTATGAGCCGGCTTTTTATTTGGCGCAAGGGCATTATTATTGTTACTCGCAGCAATATCTTCATTGTTTAAACTAAAGCTTAAGCCACGGTTATTCCACACAAAGCCGCCTTCACTCATTAGTATTCCGCTGCCAAATTCCCAGTAAATACTTTGAATAAAACTGACTAATTGCCCGTTTTTATCTCTTGCAGCCATCCACACAGTATCGCCAGGCTCTGCGTTAAATGGCCATTTTTTGGCTTTGGCCATATCAATATTGTTAGCAAGTTCGCTTAAGCGATCATCGGTAAGTGCGTTTTTATAATCATCCCCTAACACATCAGGGTCAGCCCAAAGGGTAGGGCGATGGGTAAAGCTTTGTTTAGTTGCCTCAACAATTAAATGTGTCCAGTCGGCATCGGTTTTAGCTAAATGCTTTAACTTATTTACGGCACCAATTATTTGTAGTGAATGCACGCCCTGTGTTGGCGCGGGTAAGTTGTAGCAATCAATACCACTGAGGTTTGCATTTAGCGCAGTAACTACCTCGGCTTTAGTATTTGCAATGTCACCTGCGGTAATTGAGCTGCCTGCTTTTGCTAAGTCGGCGGCAAATGAGTTGGCAAGTGCGCCTTCATAAAATGCGTTTAAACCATGCTTTGCTAGGTATTCAAACGTTGCTGCAAGTTTAGGGTTTTTAAAATGCTGGCCTGCTTGTAAGGGCTTGCCATTTGGTATGTAGAGGTTTTTAAATGCGTCATTGGTATTGTTAGCAGCGGCTAGTTTTTCGCAGCCTGCTTGCAAGCTTTTTGTAACGGTAAAGCCCTCGCGCGCAAGCTCAATAGCGGGTACTAAAATTTTTGACAGTGGTAGTGCCGCATGCTCATCTAGTTCAAGCGCTTTTTGCCAGCCGCGTATTGTGCCCGCTTGAGTTAGTGCGCTTAATCCGCCGCGCTCTGGTATTTGCGTGAGCGGGTTATACGCCGTTGTATTAGTTGCAGCGCGGCCGCAGGCGTCAATAGCTGTGGGCGTTTTTTGATTTGGGTTATCGATAAGCCAAAAGCTGTCGCCACCAATTGAGTTCATATGTGGATATACAACGCTAATAGCAGCGGCAGCCGCGACCATAGCCTCGGTAGCTGTACCGCCTTGTTTTAGTATATTTATACCCGCCTCAGTGGCCGAAAAATGAGACGCGGTAAATGCAATGTTGTGTGTGGTCATGCCGTTGTGCCTTGTTTAAAGTGTGCAGCTAGGTGCTTAACGCAAGCAAGTAGGCTTTTATCGTTACCGTGGCTCATCATTAATGAAAAACCATACGGATGATCATTTGCTAAATCAGCCAGCGGTAAATGCACTTGCGCTGAGCCACTAAGCCCTGCAATTGCCGAAAGCGTAATAATTTGCATGCGTAAGGCGCTTGTGTCGGCGCCTAATTTAGGTGCGGTTGTGGGGGTGGTTGGCAAAAATAAACAGCTGTTTGTATTTAGGTTTTTAGCTATTAGTGTTTGCCATTGGGTTTGTACTTTTAGTGCTTCTTGTTCTTCTTGATCAGTTAGGGCAAGCGCCATATTAAAACGTGCCGCAATTGCTGGAGCAAACTGGGGAAGTTGCCCCGGCAATTGAAGCCAATCTTTATGCGTTTTTGCGATTGCTCGCCCTTGCAGTACTCTAAAACTATCAGCAAGTTCATTTAATAAGTTGCTGTTAGGTAGTTCAAATTCTTTATGGTGCTTAAAATTAGGCTTGGTTTTTTCAAGCAATTGTTTAAGTGGGGCTTGTAAAGCAGGGTCAACGAGTTCAAATAACGGCTCACAAATAACTAAGGTATCAACGTTATTAATAGCTTGATTTGGTAGCAGTACACTACCTACATCGCTTAATAGCTCGGCGCTTTGGGTAAGCCAACCTATGGTATCAAAAGGCGGAGCCAACGGTATTAGGCCGTCTTTTTCAATCACGTTATGGCTTGGCCTTATGCCATATAAACCACAATAGCTGGCGGGTATTCTAATTGAGCCGCCGGTGTCGGTGCCTAAGCCAATATCAGCTAAGTTTGCAGCAACTGCAGCAGCAGACCCCATACTCGAACCACCGCAAGCATGCCCTTTTAATTTAGGATTTTGCGCAGCGCCGTAATGTATATTATTACCCTCTAAGCTATAAGCTAGCTCGTCAGTATGGGTAAAGCCTATAAAGTTACAACCAGCGGTCATGAGCTTATTAACCGAGCTTGCCGTATTTTGAGCCGGTTTAGCTGTTTTAAACCAGTGTGGGTTGCCTGCGCTGTTACGCTCGCCCTTTACTGCAAATACATCTTTTACAGCTAAGCGATTGTTTGCAAGCACTCCAGAGTGGTTTGTTTGCCACAGGGTAGGACCATGGTCACAAAAAATACCGGTCGTATTATTATTTTTGGTACTCATATCACCACTCGTTATAAAAAATCTGACCAAGCAGTTCAGATTTAGAGTGATTAAAAAGACGGATTAATTTTTATTATTTTTCAGCTCACTGCGTAACATCTTGTTTTTATTTTACAGAGCCTGATCCGCTTTTTAATCGTTTAGCTTATTATATTGTTTAAAACCTAAGCAAGAGGAATGCCATAAATTAAAATCCTGTCCAACTGGTCAGGTTTTATTGGGTTGTATGAGGTTTGTAAATGTGGGCTGTAGAAATAGTGAGATTAAAATGAGCTAAAACAAACCAACTTGGTGCGTAGGTGCACCAAGTTGGTCTCTATTTATATGGTTTTGAGTGCTAAATAAGGGGCGTTTTACTGATGATTAAACCGTTAATATCGGCGTAAACCCAATCGTTAGGTTCAATAGTGGTGCTAAGCATGGTAACAGCTTGGTTTTTATCACCAAAGCCGCGCTTTAAGGTACTACGCGGTGTAGAGCCTAGCGCCATTACAGGTAAGTTCATCGTGGCAAGTATCTCAATATCTCGGCAACAGCCATTTATTATTACGCCTTCCCAGCCATTATTTAGGGCACGCTCAGCCATAATATCGCCTATAAACGCAAAGCGTTTGCTCGCAAACCCGTTTATAACTAACACTTTACCTTTACCATTTTCATGCAATATATCGGCGGCAAAAGAGTTGTCTTCTGGGCAGGTAACGGTAACTACTTTGCCATAAAACGTGGTTTTTTTACCAAAGTGATAAAGGCCGCTGTCTGCTACTTGCACGTTATCGCGATGATCGTCAAATAAATCGGGTGTAGTAAAGGATGTCATGGGTTAAGTCTCACTTTGCTCAGGTATTTTAAGACCAATACCTTTTAAAATTATGTGGGCAATTGATTGCGTAATTTGTGCCACATCGGTTTCGTCGTACTCTAATTTGTTCATTACGAGTAAAACCTCAGCCTGAAAGTCGGCGTAATATTGCGTGGTAGACCAAATAGTAAAGAGCAAATGGTAGGGATCAACCTTATCCATTTTATCTGCGTCCATCCATGCTTGAAGTACATCAACCTTTTGTTTAACCCAAGGGCGGGTATTGGTTCTAAAGTAGTTTTGTAAATAGGGTGCACCGCGCAGTATTTCACTGGCAAATAAGCGAGATTGCATTGGCTGATTTACGGCCAGTATTACTTTGCTTTTAATATAGTTATAAAGCACGGTAGCTGGATCGTCGTTAATTGTGACGTTATCAAGCCCTAAGTTCCAATTAGCTATTATGCGGTCAATCACAGACTCGTACAGACCATCCTTACTTTTAAAGTAATACAAAATATTAGCTTTTGGCACCTGCGCTTCTTTAGCAACCATGCTCATACTTGCTCCGTCGTAACCTAATTGCGAAAACAATTGCTCGGCGGCATCTAAAATTAGTTTTTGGTTTTTCTCGCGTGTGACTTCTTTTTTATTTGGCTTTATTTGTGTGGTCATTATAAAGTTTGCGTGTTTAACGTATTGATTGATTGTAGCTTTACTGACCAAAAGGTCAATTACTAAAAAGGGTAAATGTTAAAAACAGGCGAGAGGTTTAAGCTATAAACTTTAGGGTCTGTTGATCTTTGCGGATTAAAATTTGTTCAAACTAGGGGCTATTTAATCGCGGCGCGAGATTTGTAACCTAGTGGGCTAAGTAAAAACCGAGCAACAAAGAGTAAGTAGCCCCTAGGAAGAACCCTTTGGGCAGCGCCTGTTTGGCATTAATGCTACGTTATCGCCCATTTATGGGGAATAACCACACTATATAGGCTCTGCCTTGCCTAAATACCAAACAGACTGCTGCAAATTTAACCTTGAAAGATCAACAGACCCTAATTGTTTAATTAAATAATTACTGTTAGTTTAGTTTCAAATTTACGAGTAGTACTTTTAGGTTGGTAAATGGACTTTATAAGCAAAAATAAATATACACTATATGGAGTTGCTGCAATATTACTGTGGAGTTGCTTAGTTGCATTACTACGGGATATTTCTGAGTTGTTTAGTCCAATTGGTGGTGCGGCGGCTATGTATTCTGTCAGTGCGATATTTTTAATTTTGGTTATGGGAGTGCCCAAGTTTAGTGGGTTTTCAAAACGTTACTTGGTAATAGGTACTTTATTATTTGTAGCGTACGAAATTTGCTTGGCGCTTTCTATTGGTATGGCAAACAGCCGTCATCAGGCAATGGAAATGGCGGTTATTAATTATTTATGGCCCACGCTGACTATACTGCTCTCTATTATTATTGGTCGTAAAAAAGTAAGTTTCTGGGTTTACCCAAGCATGATCATTGCTTTTTTAGGCGTTGCCTGGTGTATTACAGGCGATCAAAAAATGTCACTCGATACGCTTGTTACTAACTTTGCTGATAATCCTGCTACTTACTTAATGGCATTAGCTGCAGCGTTTATATGGGCTATTTATTGCGTAGTAACGCAAAAGCTGAGTAATGGTAAAAATGCCATTACGTTATTTTTTGCGGTTACGGCAATGAGTTTGTGGGCGCAATATGGTTTTAGTAATGAAGCGCCATTAACGTTTTCACTCAGATCAAGCATAACATTGCTATTAGCCGGTGTAGTCGTGGGGAGCGGTTATGCACTGTGGAATCAAGCTATTATTGGCGGTAACTTAATGCTTTTGGGAACGCTTTCGTACTTTACACCGGTGTTTTCTACTATTATTTCGGCGTTGTATTTATCTATTACGCTGAGTGCTTCGTTTTGGCAGGGGGTTGTACTGGTAACAGTGGGCTCGCTAATTTGCTACTTTGTAACGCGAGAAAAGCCTAAACAACCTCAAATAGCGTCTGCAACATAAGACTAATTTTATTAAAAATAAGCCCTATTATTTTAGGGCTTTTTGTTGCGTGCAGATTATTTTGCATTATTTACCTGCGCTAGTAACTCTATAACTTTTTGTTGACCAAATGTTTGTGCAAACTGCTCGGCTGTTTGACCGGCTTTGTTTTGATGCGCGTTATCGCAATCAAGTGATACGAGCGTTTTAGCGATACTAAATTCACCTCTAAAAATAGCGGCCATTAGCGCTGTGTTGCCACGGTTATCTTCTAAACAGGCATTAGCGCCTAAGTGTAAAAGCGTGTTAACCGTGTTTTTATTACCGTGATAAGTGGCAATCATTAACGCGGTGTAGCCTTTGTTGTTGTAGCTGTCGATAGGAATACCGGCATCTACAAATTGCTCTATTACAGCTGTGTCGTTTGTGCGTGCTGCGGCAAAGTAATAAGCAAATAAGCTTTGGTATTGAGTTTTTGCAGAATGTTGGTTTTCAACTTGCGTACTGGGTGTTTGTGTATCTGATGTATTTTGAGCGTAAACGCTACTGGTAAAGCTCAGTAGTAGAGCGACTATAATTAATAAATTACGCATAACAATTGTCTCTTATAAAAGAGGAAGGGGTTTATTCCTTCCTCATGGTTGTGGTTTAAATAGCTATTTAGTTGGGACTAATTGCTTTTAACTAGCTACTTACAAGTTAGCGGCTAGTTGTTTAACCATTTTAATATCGCCGTTTACAGCTTTAGTTAAGCGTGTACCGTACTCGCTATCAGCTTTGTAAAAGTGGCTAAGCATTTTGTGCTTAACACTGCTGTTTTGCACTTTGCCTAAATCGCCTGCTAGGTTATTAATTAGGTTTGTACGTTCTTGCTTGCTAAAACCACGGTATATAACACCTGCTTGCGCGAAGTTTTGCTGCTTTTTAATCGCGGCTTGTTGTACAAAGCCTTTTAGCTCTGTGTTACTTCTACGTGCAATTGGGTTTTCAGCTACGTTTTCTTGGCTTGGCTGGTAGTTTACATTGCTTGTAGTGTTACCAATATTCATTGCGCCGTCTTGGTTGTAGTTAACCACTTCAACTTTTGCACGGTTAATTGGCAATTGCTGGTGGTTAGCACCTAGGCGGTACATTTGTGTATCAGCGTAAGAAAACATACGACCTTGTAATAAACGGTCTTCTGATGGCTCAATACCTGGAATAATGTTTGCCGGTGCCATTGCTACTTGTTCCGTAGATTGGAAGAAGTTAGTTGGCATGCGGTTTAAGGTCATTGTTCCTACTTTAGTTTCTTTAATGTCTAACCACATTTTTGTTGCATCTAATGGGTTGTAATCAAAGTCATCAAGCTGCGACGGATCAAGCGTTTTAATGTATAGATCCCATTTAGGGAAGTTACCTTTACCAATTTCGCTGTATAGGTCGCGTGTTAAGTGTTGGAAGTCTTGGCTTTGCACTTTAGCTACTTCTTTTGAGTCAAGGTTATCAATACCTTGTTGGCTTACCCAATGAAACTTAACGTATTTAACATCACCCGATTTATTAATCATTTTGTATGCATGTACACCCCAACCGTCCATTTTACGAAGACTTGCTGGTGTACCGTAGTCGCTGTAAACCCACGTTAGCATTTGTGTAGAACCTGGTTCATGCGAGAAAAAATCAAAAAAACGATTAGGATCTTGAATGTTATCAACCGGAGATGGTTTTAAAGAGTGAACCATGTCTGGAAATTTGATTGCATCGCGAATAAAGAACACAGGTAAATTATTACCTACTAAATCCCAGTTACCTTGGTCTGTGTAAAACTTAGTTGCAAAGCCACGTGGATCGCGCAGTGTTTCTGGGCTGCCTTTTGAGTGAATTACTGAGGAAAAGCGAACAAATACGTCTGTTTCTTTACCTGCTTGTGCAAACGGTGCTGCAATTGTTAAATCATCTAGCTCTTTTGATGCTACAAACACACCGTGTGCGCCAGTACCACGAGCATGCACAACACGCTCTGGAATACGCTCACGTGCAAAGCGTTGCAGTTTTTGAATTAGTTGCACGTCTTCTAGTAATACACTGCCACGTTCGCCAGCAGTAATTGAATTTTGGTTGTCGCCAACAGCTGCGCCGTTATCCTTAGTAAGAGTTGTTGCTGCGCTTGCCGGTAATGCTATTGCAAGTGCCAGTGCAGTGAGTGTTAATTTTGTTTTGTTTATTTGAGTATTCATTGTCGACCTCATCTATTTAAAAGTGCCGGCAGTGGTGCAGGCTGTTAATCTGTTAACGATAGTATTAATTTTATTAACTTCGGTAAAACTGATTAATTAGATTGATGTGATTTGTAAAATAGATGAAATGAATTTGCAGATACACTTTTTACATTAATGTAATTTTTTTACTACGACCTTAGTCGCAATATGCTTTTATAAAATTTATTAAATACAAAGGTGTTTAGTTTTATCTGGCGGTATTTTCACCACGTTGGTGCGTTTTATACTTACAGTGTGTTGACATACTCGCGCAATAAAGGGAATATGCTCAACCAGTGGGCTTATGCTCATTGCTGAGTTGCACTAAAAAGTTGCACAATATTAATCGCGCTTAACTCGTTATACTTAAATTAGCTAAACCAAACAGTGTTAATAAGGTGACAAGATGAATACTAATATTGAGCTAGTGATATTTGATTGTGATGGCGTTGTTATTGATAGCGAAATTTTAAGCGCACACGTACTCATTAATATGCTTGTTGAAAAAGGCGTTGAGATTGACCGCGCTTATGTACAGCAACACTTTTTAGGCTGCAACTTTAAAACAGTAAGCCAAAAAATAGCGGATGAATTTAATGTCACTCTTCCTGAAAGCTTTGAAGGTGACTACCGCGAGGCACTGTTAAACGAATTTGAAACCGGACTAACCACGACTGACGGTATAAAAGACGTACTTAACAATTTAGCTGTGCCTATTTGTATAGCTACTAGCAGCAGCCCAGCACGCACCGCAAAAGCGTTGAGCGTAGTGAGCTTAAGCAAGTACTTTAGCGATACGGTTTTTACCAGCAGCGAAGTTAAGCGTGGTAAACCAGCACCTGATTTATTTTTACATGCAGCTAAAAAAATGGGTGTAAAGCCAGAGCATTGCTTAGTAATTGAAGACAGTAAAGCAGGTGTAAATGCAGGAATTGACGCTAACATGCAAGTACTGCATTACAGCGGTGGGCAACATATGCAAGGCTCTGTTAATCATGTGCACAGTGCTTACCCAAATGTTGATCATTTAACGCATTGGCAAGATTTTTTTAGTGCATACCCTGCACTTAAAAAGCAGTAAACACGCGGCTTTTTAAATAAACAAAGTTTTAAACGTGATTTGCTCGCCTTACACACTGACAGGCAAGCAAACGCAAAATATAAATGTAGATGGTTTTGCTTTACTAAAAATAAAACAAAACATGGCAAAACATCATGTGTTTATAAGCCAAATTATAAAAGGCAAAGTATTTAGGTACTATACCAATCTGCTTGAATATGGGGTTTATTTAACGATAAGAAAATTGCACTGTAACTAGGCAAAAATTTTTATATCTAGTTGTTCTAAATATAAAATTTTTAACGACGTTATGGGGTAATTTAACTCGTTAAATTATTCAAATAGTTATGCAGATTGGTATCAAATATTTTGCTGTTAACAATAGGAAATACCATGGCAACGAGTCCACACACACAAACATTTAAAGATGTAAACGAAGAGCAACTTCCTGTTGCTAATAATAAGCTTCACGGCTGGAAACATTTTGCAGGGCTATATGCTGGCGAACATGTTGCGGCTACTGAATTTGTTATTGGTGCAACGTTTGTTGCATTAGGCGCTTCAACCATCGACATTCTACTGGGTTTATTAATAGGTAACCTGTTAGCAATGTGTTCTTGGTGGCTGATTACTGCACCCATTGCAGTAGAAACCCGCTTAAGTTTATATAACTACTTAAACAAAATTGCTGGTAACTCAATGACCAAGCTCTATAACTGGGCTAACGTGGTTATTTTTAGTGTTATATCGGCCGCGATGATCACGGTATCCTCCACCGCCGTGCGGTTTTTGTTTGATATACCTGCACAACTTGATTGGTATCCAAATAGCTTTTGGTTTGTAGCCATTGTTTTAGCTGTTGGCTCTATTGTTGTGTTTGTTGCGATGTATGGCTTTTCTACGGTTGCTGACTTTTCAAAGCTGTGCGCGCCGTGGCTATTTGTTATATTTATTGCAGGTTCGTTCGCGTTATTCCCTGAGCTTTCAAATCACGTATTAGGTTCTACCTCTTTAACTAGCTTTAGCGACTTTATGACCATAGGCGACTCCTCCATATGGACGGGCACCAATGCCGATGGTGAAAAAGGCATTGGCCTATTAGAAGTGATTGGCTTTGCATGGGCTGCTAACTCAATTACTCACTTTGGTTTAATCGACATGGCTATTTTTAGATTTGCTAAACGCAAAAGCTATGGCTTGTTTTCTGGTGTGGGCATGTTTTTTGGTCATTACTTAGCGTGGATCTCTGCCGGTATTATGGGCGCAGGTGTTGCGGTATTACTTAAAACAACTATTTCATCACTTGATCCGGGCGATGTTGCATACCATGCATTAGGTTGGACTGGTTTTGTTATTGTAATTATTGCCGGTTGGACTACAGCTAACGCAAACCTTTACCGTGCAGGCCTTGCAGCACAATCTATATTTGTTAATCAATCACGTGAACGCACCACCGCTATTGTAGGTGTTGTAACCGTAATTATTGCGTGTTTCCCATTTGTATTTTCTCAAATGCTTCCGCTACTTACCTACGCAGGCTTATTAGTTGTACCAGTAGGCGGCATTGTGTTTGCTGAGCATGTATTATTTCCTAAAATTGGCCTAACACGTTACTGGGCTAAATATAAAAATATTACCCGCAGCGTACCGGCTATAGCATCTTGGGCGTTAGCGCTTGTGTTCGGCTTTGGCTTAAACGCAATTGATGTAATGTCGTTTTACTACTTGTTTATTCCTACATGGATTTTCACCATTGTTATTTATACGCTTTTAGCTAAAAAATACGGCGCTGGTGACGATTACACACAAGAGATTGAAGCAGAAGAGCAAGAGCAATGTGATATTAAAGAATATCAAGCTGCTGAGGCTAAAGACATTCCAAAGCCAATCATTGACAGCTCTGTATTTACAAAAGTACTTAACGCGGTTTCTACGGTTTCATTGGTTATTATTTTTATATTTGCCAGCCAAGTGATGTTTTTCAGTGAAACTATGAATATGTACAGCGCTAATAAATCGCAATTCGAAATAGCCTGTTTTATTTGTACTGTTATTTATTTTGTTACTGCGTACTGGTCGTTAAAACGCCATAAAGTACTCAATACAGTATCGTAATTTATATTTTATCTTTGTTTAGTAAGGTCGCACCATGACGCAACATCAACACACTGACGCTCTAGTTACAGGGCTAAACCAACAAAGCTTGGCTCAATTACCAAGCCATGTTGATACACCAACCTACGACCGTAGCGCAGTTAAAGCCGGTATTGTACATATTGGTGTGGGCGGTTTTCATCGTGCTCACCAAGCAGTGTATGTTAACGAGCTTTTAAAAACTCCGGGCTCTGAGCAATGGGGTATATGTGGTGTTGGCCTTTTAGAGGGTAACCGTGGTCTGCGTGATATTTTAAAGCAGCAAGATTACCTTTACACGCTTACGGTTAGACACCCAGACGGTACAATAGATAACAAAGTAATTGGCTCAATGATCGACTTTTTGTTTGCTCCAGAGGACAAACAAGCGGTAATTAATAAGCTAGCGCACAGCGATACTAAAATTGTGTCGCTTACTATTACCGAAGGCGGTTACAACTTTAACCCTGCAACGGGCGAGTTTGACACCAGTAATCCAGATATTATTAACGACATTAATAACCCAAACGACCCAATTACAGCGTTTGGCTACATTACTGCTGCGTTAAAATTGCGTAAAGAGCAAGGTCTAGGCGCGTTTACAGTGCAGTCGTGCGATAACATTCAGCACAACGGTAACGTAACACGCAAAATGCTTTTAGCCTTTGCTACAGAACAAGACAAAGACCTAAGTGAGTGGATTGAGCAAAACGTATCGTTTCCAAATGCGATGGTTGACCGTATTACTCCGGTATCTAAAAAGAGTGATATTGATTACGTGGTTGATGCATATGGTGTTAGCGACGAGTGGCCAATTACCTGTGAGTCCTTTACACAATGGGTAATAGAGGACACATTTAGTGACTCTCGTCCAAATTGGGATGTTGTTGGTGCTCAGTTTGTTACTGATGTAACGCCTTATGAAACTATGAAAATACGTTTACTTAATGCAGGGCATTCTGTACTTGGTTTATTAGGTTCAATCCATGGCTATAGCACTATTGACGAAACGGTATCTGATGAATTATTTGCCACATACCTGCGTGCTTTTATGGATAAAGAAGTAACCCCAAATCTTGAACCACTTGAAGGCATTGACCTTGAAAGCTACAAAGATACGTTAATAGAGCGCTTTGCTAATCCTAATATTAAAGACAGCCTAGCGCGTATCTGTAGTGAAAGCTCAGCTAAATTGCCTAAGTTTTTAATTGCCACAATTAACGAAAACCTAGTACAAGGTCGAGATGTATCACTGGCAACGCTTGTTATTGCTACTTGGTGTTTATACAGCGATAAAGGTTTAAGTGAAAACGGCGAGCAGCTTGAAATTCAAGATGCGATGCACAAAGAGCTTAATTCTTACGCGCAAGAGACTCAAACTAGCCCGATTGCATTTTTAAAGTTAACGAGCTTGTTTGGTAAGCTTGAGCATAACGAAACGTTTACTGCTGAATATAAAAAGTCGATTGCTGCGCTGTATGCACCTAATAGTAAAGTTAAAGCCATTATGAAAAACGTACTTGAGCAAAAGAGTAACTAATTATGAGCATTTTAATTAATCATAAATCAAGCGAAAACGTAAGTGTTAGCTGTTTTGGCGAAGTGCTGTGGGATTGTTTTGATTCAGGTAAACGCTTAGGTGGCGCGCCACTTAATATGTGTGTGCGTATTAACTCACTTGGCATTAAAGCCGACATGATCAGCGCTGTTGGTAACGACGAGTTAGGCGCTGAGTTACTAGGCGAAATTACTAGCAAGGGCGTAAGCTGCGAGTACATTGCTATTAACAGTGATAAAAAAACTAGCACGGTTGAGGTAACACTCGACAGTGGTGGCTCTGCAAGTTATGAAATAGTGGCAGATACTGCGTGGGATAATATAGCGCTTACCGATGAGTTACTTAGTAAAGTTAAAAGTAGCGATGTATTTGTATTTGGCAGCCTAATTGGGCGAAGCGAAGCGTCTTTAGCAACGTTAAATCAACTCGTTGATGTAGCAAATTTTAAAGTATTTGACGTAAATCTACGTGCGCCGCATTACAAGTTAGAAACACTTGTAGATTTAATGAATAAAGCAGACTTTATTAAGTTAAACGATGAAGAGCTATACGAAATAGCAAAAGCGATGGGTTGTAAGTTTCATTCGCTTGAACAAAATTTAGCGTTTATAGCACAGCAAACAAATACCGATTACTTATGTGTAACCAAAGGTAGCCACGGTGCTTTATTAACAATCAAAGGCGATAATTTTTATAATTCAGGTTATTTAATTAGCGTAATTGACACTGTTGGCGCAGGGGATTCGTTTTTAGGTTCGTTAATTTATCAGCTTTGTAGCAACGACGACGCGCAATATGCCGTTGACTTTGCATGTGCCGTTGGAGCAATGGTCGCCGAAAGTTCTGGCGCAACACCTACTTTAACGCATCAACAAATTAGTGAGTTTATGAACCCACTTTAAAAAACATTGTGTGTGAAAGCGGTTATAACGTAAAAGTTTAACCGCTTTTTTTGTGCCCAAAATAAGACGCGTGTAATAAATATTCAATGTGGAACGTTAAGTGTGCAGGTTGCGTAAATAGTGGCTTATATCGATTATTGTATTAGCTAAACGTCTTATTGTTTGAGGGTTGAAGCTTTGTTATTGTTCGTCGATTATTCACGGATTGAAAAGGCGGGGCGACACACAATGCGCTCTATAATACAAATACAAAAAGAGAAACGTGCTTTATGATCATCTTTTTTATCTGCCTCACTATTTTAATACTGGGCTATAAGTTTTACAGCCCATTTGTTGAAAAACAAGCCGGTTTGGATTCAACTGCTGACACACCACAAAAACGCTTTAGCGAAGGTGTTGATTACGTCGCTATTCACCCTGTAAGAGCATTTTTAATTCAGTTTTTAAACATTGCTGGCGTAGGTCCAATATTTGGCCCAATTTTAGGTGCTTTATACGGACCAGTTGCACTAGTATGGATTGTACTTGGTAATGTTTTAGGTGGCGCTGTACACGACTTCTTCTCAGGTGTAATGAGTATAAAAGAAGACGGTAAAAGCCTACCAGAAATCGCAGGCCATTATTACAACGTCGTATTTAAAGGCTTTATGCTTGTATTTACTGCCATGCTACTGTTTTTTGTAGGTGTAGTATTTATTATGAGCCCTGCAGGTTTGCTAAGTAACCTTGATTTTTTTGAAGGTACAATACTGGCAAATAATACCTTTTGGGTACTCGCTATTTTAGCGTATTACTTTTTAGCTACCTTGCTACCAATTGATAAAATCATTACTAAGTTTTACCCAATTTTTGGTGCGCTAATGATTGTAATGACAGTGGCAATTGCTATTTCATTACTTATTAATGCGCCGCACTTACCTGTACCAAGTGACTTTTTAGCTTACTTTGAAGCTGATCACGCACATGACTTTTTAGAGCCAAACCCAGATGGATTACCAACATGGCCATTGTTATTTATAACAATTACTTGTGGTGCTATTAGTGGTTTTCACTCTACTCAAGCGCCTATTATTGCGCGCTGTTTAACTAACGAAAAATACGTACGTCCAGTTTATTATGGCGCTATGATGTGTGAAGGTATTGTAGGTTGTGTATGGGCACTTGCTGGTATTGCAGCGTTCCCAGAGGGTTACGCAGGCTTAAAAGCATTGCTTGATCAAGGTGGTCCAGGCTTAGTAGTAAACCATGTAGCTAACAGTTACTTAGGTGTATTTGGCGGTATAATGGCAATTATTGCAGTAGCCGTATTCCCAATTACTTCTGGTGATACAGCGTTCCGCTCATTACGTTTAACTGTTGTTGATGCGTTTAATATTCCGCAAAGCATACGTAACAGATTACTAGTGGCCGTTCCTATACTGACAATTGCGTACTTTATGACGAAGCTCGATTTCTCATTAATTTGGCGCTACTTTGCATTTTCAAACATGCTGCTTTCTACAAGCGTATTATGGCTTGCCACTAAGTACTTGTTTGATCGTGGCACATTCCATTGGATTGCCAGTGTTCCTGCTGTTATAGCAACAGCGGTAACTGTTTCTTATATTGGTACTGCCGCAATTGGTCTTAACTTATCAAGTGATTTAGGTAAACCTATTGGCGCAGCAGTCGCTGTGATAGGTTTAATTGTTTTAGCAATTGTGCACTCTAAGCATAAAGTTAAACCAACAGCGGTTTAATAATCACATAAGTTATTTAAAGCATTAAAAAAGCGAGCTATTGATTATCAATAGCTCGCTTTTTTTGTGTACTAAATTTAGGTATTACTGAGTTGCAAGTTCAAAGTAACTATTATCGTCGAGCGTTTTGCTTATCATCATAGCGCCCTCAAGCAAGCTCACTGTTTGAATAGCCGCTTTAGTAGGGTTGAGTTCACCATTAGCTAAGTGCGCAGCGCTAAGCCATGTTAGGTTTTGATTAAAAAAGCGTTTTACTTCAAGGCGTACTTTATCTGGAAGGCTATCGCTTTCGGCTCCTAGCAACCCGCATAAACACATTTTTTTATCGGTTACTAATGCACTTCTAAAAAGCTGTATGTACACATCAATAGGATTTTTACCGCTTGCTTTAAGCTCGCTTGGCTCGCCTAACGCAGCTAAAAAAGAATCAGTATATTGATGAGCAAGCTCTGCACCTAAATCGGCCTTAGTTGGAAAGTGATAGTGCACACTGGCGCTTTTAATGCCGACTTCGCTGGCGAGCTCTCTAAAACTAAAATTACTGTACCCGCCAAGGCGCACCTTGTTTTCAGCTGCTTTTAATAAAGCTTCTTTTTTACTCATTTTTAATATTTCCTATCCGTAGCAATACCAATTTTATTAAAACATGATCATTCTATCGCATTAAATAACTTACTAACTGCGTTAAAAATTATTCATTTAGAACAACTGCATGCCATAATTTTCGTCTTTTTCATTGCGCTATATTCTTAGCGCAATAATAGATCACTTATTTAATGCAATTGGTACAGTAAAATTATCGACCAGTAGGTAGTTATTTACAAGTGTTTTTACTTTTAAGCAACCCCCAAATTTTATTATGAATTAAGTTAAATCCCATAAATCAGAAAAATTTAAACGTTGACTTAAATTTAGTTTAATATTATAAATTACCTATCGGTAGGTAGTTTGCGCCGTTGATTCACTTCTAAACAATAAAGGTAGAGATTGCTATGAAAATTTATGATGTAGAAAACTTTCCAAATCCACTTCGTGTTCGTATCGCTTTAGCTGAAAAAAATGCCACTTCAAATGTTGAGTTTGTAGCTGTTGATTTATTAAATGGTGAACACAGAACAAAAGCCTTTTTAGCTAAAAACCCATTAGCAGGTGTACCCGTATTAGAGCTAGATGACGGCACGTTTATATCAGAAAGTACCGCTATTACTGAGTATATTGATACCGCATTTGAAGGCCCATCTTTAATGGGTGAAACCGCAAAAGAGCGTGCTGTAATTAACATGATGCAAAAGCGTGCAGAATCTATGGTGCTTGACGCTGTGGCAACTTACTTTCATCATGCAACTGATGGCTTAGGTCCTGAGCTTGAAACATATCAAAATGTGGCTTGGGGTGAAAAACAAGGCGAAAAAGCGCGCCAAGGGTTTAGCTATTTTAATGATGTACTAGCGCAATCGGCGTTTGTTGCTGGTGAACAATTTAGTATTGCTGATATTACTTTGTATGCTGGGCTGGTATTTGCTGGATTTGCACAAATAGCAATCCCGAATGAGTTAACCCATTTAGTTGCATGGCAAGAAAAAGTAGCAAAACGCCCAAGTGTTGCAGCTTAATTAGGTTATTAGTTTAAAATTTAAGTGAAGTTACGCTTAGGAGCCAAATATGAAAATAGCTGCCGATTTTAGTAAACGAGTTGTGGTACATAGCGAATCGCTCCCGTGGGTTGCATCGCCAATAGCGGGCGTTGATAGGCGAGTGCTCGATAGAGTGGGCGACGAAGTTGCTCGCGCAACGACTATTGTTCGTTATGCACCTGGCAGTGAGTTTTCGCCGCATGTACATACAGGCGGTGAAGAGTTTGTTGTGCTTGAAGGGGTATTTCAAGATGAGCATGGTGACTTTGCGGCAGGTTCTTATATCCGTAATCCACCGCAATCAAAGCACAAACCGGGGTCTGAAAATGGCTGCGTTATATTTGTAAAGTTATGGCAGTTTCAGCCAGATGACCGAACGCACGTGCGTTTGCAAACAAACTTGATGCAAAGTACGGTGCATCCTAGTTTTAAAAATATTGCCGTAACCCCTTTATATAAAGACGACTTTGAAGAGGTAAGCTTGCTGCACTTTAAGCCCAACGCCTGCATGGTTATAAACGCAAAAGGCGGAGCTGAGCTGCTAGTACTTGAAGGCTCATTTGATGAGCAAGCCGATACTTTTGTAAAAAACAGTTGGTTAAGAGTGCCTATCAATAGCTCCGTTAACGTTAAAGCGGGAAGTAATGGTGCAAAAGTATGGCTTAAAACGGGTCATTTAACTGATGTAGAAAACCAGATATCTCGCGTACAAAATGCGTAATTGAGTCGTTTATTTGAGACTATTTATTGATCTAGTTCAGGACTAATTAATTTTAGAAGGTGTACTTTTACCACTCAGCCTATTTAAGGAGAGCAGTAATGGTACACACAACACATGGTTTATCTATTGGTCTTGAACGTGCAGGAAGAGAGTTTTTTTTAAAACTCAAAGCCGTTGGTACGCTTACTCACGACGATTACAAGATAATTACCCCAATGATAAACTCAGCTCTTGGCGAAGTTAAGCACCCAGTCGTGAACGCCTTAATAGATGGTAGCGAACTTGAAGGTTGGGAATTACGCGCAGCGTGGGATGACTTAAAATTAGGTGTTAAGCACTCTAAAGAATTTAAAAAAGTAGCTATTTACGGTAATAAAGAGTGGCAAGCTCGAATGGCAAAAATAGGTAACTGGTTTATATCGGGTGAGGTTCAATACTTTGAAAATGCTACCGCAGCAATAGATTGGTTAGACGAATAATAAATCCCTTCTTTCAAAAAATAGCGCTTACAAAGCGCTATTTCAACTCTTAAATAAAGAACTTATAGCGAACGTTTAATAGTTTTCGCTTATTGTTAAGTATCAATTTTATCAAAATACGTTACTAAGCTATCAATAAATGAACGAAGTGCAAGTGACTGATGTTTCCTGGAGCGGTAAATACCGTATATGCTCAAAGTTTGTGGTTTAAGGTGTGGTAGTAAATGTATTAACTTTCCATTATTTATATATTTCTGCGCAGCAAACTTAGGTTGTAGAGTTATTCCTTGATTATTAAGAGCAGCTTTTAACAGTAAGCTCGAATCATTAGCACTGAAGTTACCAGCAATCGCTACAGATACGGGTTTTTCAGGGTGTGAAAAATGCCACATACTTTTTTCAAACCGTGAATAGTTTAAACAGTTATGGCGACTCAAATCATCCGTAGTTATAGGCTTAGAGTTTTTTTCTAAATATTCTGGGCTTGCACATAATACTGAATGGCATTTTCCAAGTGGGCGAGCAATTATATTAGGATCTAAGTCATTGGTAATTCTAATTGCTAAATCTATTCGCTCTTCTACCAAATTTGTAACGTGATTACTAATTTGTACATCAATACTGACTTCGGGATGAGCGTGTAAGAATTGTTGCAACATATCTGGTAGTACATCATGTGCTAAAAAAGGCGAGCACGACAACCTAATTTGCCCGTTTAATTTGTTATTACTTTCTATCGGCGCACTAATATTTTGGGCGATGGCAATGAGCTCTCGGCTATGATTAAGTACTTTTTCACCCTCTGCCGTGAGTGTTATTTTTCTTGTTGACCTATGGAGTAGTTGGGTATTTGCCCACTTTTCCATTTGATTCAAATACCGTGTAATCATAGATCTAGACATATCTAAAGCACGGGCAGCACCGGCTAGACTTTTCTGCTCTACAATTTTTATAAATACATCAGCTGCAATAATTCTATCCATTCACTTTGCCTATATGTTCGATTTATGCAACAGATAGTTGCATTCTGCCTAGTTTTTAATTCTTAAATTGCAACATACAATAGCCTCATCTTAACGAAATAACAAACAGGCTACTGAGAATGAAAAAAGTTAAACACGTATTAGCAGCAACAGCTTTATTAGCAAGCACATTAATGCAACCGGTATTAGCGCAAAGTGAATTAGTTGTGGATGTATATAACCCACAAGACAAAAGTATTTTTGCTGTCTCATCAAGCATTATAAGTGGTAATAACGAAGTGTTATTAGTGGATGCCCAATTTCAGCGTAATGATGCACAAGCATTGGTTGAAAAAATAAAAGCGAGCGGTAAAACATTAACAGCTGTTTATATTAGTCACAGCGACCCTGATTTTTACTTTGGTTTAGATGTAATTAAAGCTGCTTTTCCAAAAGCAAAGTTATTAGCGACTAAATCAACAGTAGAGAATATTAAACGCTCAATGCAAGGAAAGTTAAATTATTGGGGGCCTATTTTAAAGAGCAACGCACCTAAAGAACTTATTTTGCCAGAAGTAATACTATCAAATACCCTAACTATAGATGGGAAAGAAATTATTATTAAAAATTTACAGCATGATCCAAAGCATACTTACCTTTGGATCCCTTCTATAAAAACAGTGCTGGGTGGGGTTGTAGTATTTGATCAAATGCATGTGTGGTTGGCTGATTCGAGCACTGCCGCAGAGCGTCAAACTTGGCAGTCAACATTAGATAACATTGAGAATTTAAAACCACAGACTGTTATTCCAGGTCACTTTTTACAGGGCAGTAAACAAGACCTTTCTGGTGTGTCATTCATGAAAGGGTACTTAAATAAAGCGGATAGCGCTGCAAAAAATGCAAAAAACTCAACTGAATTTGTAGAGATCATGACTCAAGCTTACCCTGATTTAGGTGCAAGAAGCATTTTAGAGTTGGGCTCAAAAGTGGTTATGGGTGAGATGCAATGGCACTAAGTGCCCTTGCGTTAAGCGATTTTTAGATAGGAAATATTTAATGAAAAACGCAACGTTACATATAATTGTTGACCCTTTATGTGGTTGGACTTACGGCAGCGTGCCCTTGATCACCGCTGCTGAAAATATTGATGGTTTAATTGTAAAAGTACACAGTGGAGGCATGCTAACAGGTGATAATGTCAAACCTGTGACTCCTGCATGGCGTGAATTTGCACTTAAAAACGACAGTGTCATAGCGAAGAAAACCGGTCAGGTATTTGGTAGTAACTATACTGATGGGCTTTTAAAAACCAACGATATTATACTCAACTCGGCTCCGGCTATTACCGCTATATTGGCAGCGCAAGAGCTTGGTATATCAGGTGGGAAAATGCTTAATAGTATTCAACATGCTTATTATGCTCAGGGTAAAAACATTATGCAGCTGCATGTACTGACTGATATTGCATTGGAGCTGGGTTTAAACAAGGCCTTATTTGAAACCCACTTTAATGCGCTAGAAGGCGATGCAACAGATCAACATATAGCACAAAGCCGCGGCTTATTACACGATATTCATGGGCAAGGTTTTCCTAGTACAGCATTTGAATTTGACACAGGTAAGTGGCAAAAAGCTGATATAGCCCATTATTATGGAAAAACTGAGCAGTGGGTTACCTACTTACAGCAATCAGTTGCGCTAGTATAGTGTGATGAAACTTCTAAATAATAAAGCTGTTTATATTACAGCTTTATTGAGCTTCCTTTTTATAGTGCAAGGGTGTGTGAAAATGAGCAACATAGACATAATTAAAAGTACGTATGAAGGCACAACATCACAAGAGAATGGGCAAAATTTAGTTGCTCATGCAAGTGATACTATTACTTGGAAAGAGGCTGATGGTTTTGCCTATGCTGGTACTTACCATGGTATGAATGATATTACTGAACATGTTTTTCAAAAGCTTGCAAGCGAGTGGTATAACTATACGTTTACGCCACAAAACTACTTATCCCAAGATGATACTGTTGTAGTGTATGGCACGTATTCTGGTACTTATATTAAAACGGGTAAAAAAATGCAAGCTAGGGTCGCGCATATTTGGCAGCTTAAAAATCAAAAAATAACGCACTTTGAACAAATAGTGGATAGTAAAATGGTGTTTGATGCTATGCAGTAACTACGCGTTACTGCATATTTGAACTTAAAAAACATTAGGTCTATTAAATTACATCAGCCAACACCGGTAATGCCGGAAATGCCCCTTTAGCTAAACACGCTTTAGAGCCACATTTTAGGCCAAAGTTGAGTGCGCGTTTTACTATTTTCTCATCATTTATTTTAGCAGTAAGTAATACATCTTCATTGTTATGGTTTAGATAATATAAAACACCAGCAATAAAAGCATCGCCTGCGCTTGTTGTATCAACAGCTGTAATAATTGGTGCCGATTCACTTAGCGTGAACTCATTATGATAAACTGTCGCAGGCTCAGGACCATCTGTTAAAAATACTACGCTAACACCAACATCTAAAAGTGATTGTAAATAATCCTCGGGTAGCTGCTTTGTTTGTTCTGCTAAAAAGTTTAGTTCATCACGAGAGAGTTTAACTATGTCGCAATACTCATAGCAAGCACGTACATTTGCTTCAATATCATCTATGCTTTGCCATAAGCTGTAGCGTAAATTTACATCAAAGCTTACTAATTTATTGTTACTTTTAGCAAGCTGCAAAGCGCTAAATGTAGTTTGCGCAATTGCGTTATTGGTAAGCGTGTTTGAACAAAAGTGTAGGGTACTTAGTTTTTCCCATTGAATTTGCGCCAAGTGATCACTCGTTAAAAGCAAATCGGCCGTATTTTGGCGATAAAAATTAAAACTGCGCTCGCCTGTATCATCAAGGCTAACTATTACCATTGCAGTTTGCGAGCCCATAACTGTAAATAAGTAGTCAGTGCTTACATTGTATTGTGTAAGTGCTTTAGCAAGTTGCTTGGCAAAGTAGTCATCGCCCATACCACCACAAAAAGCAGCTTTACCACCTAACTTTGCATAGCCTACGGCTACATTAGCAGGTGCGCCGCCTGCAATAGGTAAATAAGCACTGTTTTGAGAGTCTTGCGGCAGCATATCAATAAGTAGTTCGCCGAGGCTAAGTAGTTGGGTCATATTGTAAATCCTAAAAAACCTAGCAAGGCTAGGTTAAAGTCAGTGGGAGAATTACTAAATAACCTGAACTCTGGATAATAAATCTATCTCGAGCAGCTATTTTCAGCGCTAACTGCGTTGAATTTATTTGTAATAGGCTAGCTATTGACGCGTAAATTCGCCTTGTTTTCACAGAAAATATCTGGCTAGAGAAAATAAATTTAAATATCACCATGATTCAATACGTTAGTAAATATCTTAACCAGAGTTCAGGTTTAATAAGTTTAGTTAGTTATAAAGCGCTGAAACAAAAAATCGTTTCAGCGCTTACACACTAGAACTCTATTAGTTAAACGCGTATTTAAGCGTTAAAGATGTTGTACGGCCATTAATAGCACGAGCACGGATAATATTGTTTTCAGGTACTGAACCTTCCTCTGCTTCTGTAATACCTACTGTATCGAAGAGGTTATTTACATTAAGGGCAATGTTAAGGTTTTCAGATAAGTCATAACTTACAAAGCCATTTACTTGTGTGTAACCGTCAAGTTTAAGGTCGTTATTATCTTGTGCATATGCATCGGTAGTACCAATAAAGCTAAGGCCAGCAGAGCCTTGCTCATAGTTATAACGTGCCATTAATGAATAAATTAAATCAGCTTGACGACGCGGTGTATTACCTACTACCTCAGGAGCAAGTGCGTCTTTGGCTATTTCTGCGTCGGTCCAGGTTAAATTACCACGGAAATCCCATGCATCAATAAAGTAAGTAGATTCTATTTCGATCCCTTTTGCTTCGTATTCACGGTCAAAAAATGTTTGTGATGTTGCTTCAAAGTTTTGCTCTTCAGTTTCGGCAAAAAACGCAGTAGCAAACACTGATAATGAATCAAAGCGCTTTTTAACACCAAACTCAAATTGGTTCACTTCATCAACTGCGTCTTCTTTTGCAACAGAGCCGTCAGCGCGTACTTTACCAAATAAAAGTCGGTCGGCGTTTGCTCGCCCGCCCTTACTTATACGTGCAAACGTGGCAAGGCTTGGGTCAATTTGGTAATTAGCACCAATTGAATAAGACGAATAGTTCCAGTCATAGTTTACTGGACTTGCGTTTGCAGTATCAATTCCAGCAACATTTTGTTCCGGCACAGAGATCACACCGTCGCGGTTCATATCTACTGTTGAAGTCACTGCACCTGCGTATGTTCCGCGAGCTTCACCGCTATCGTAGCGAGCACTTGCATCAATACTGACATCACCTAGCTTAGTCGAAAATGCTACGTAAGGGGCGCGAGTATCGTATTCTGTATCGTAATCACGTTGACAACAGTTACCAAATGCACTGTAGGCGTATAAACCGTTTTCAGATAACTCAGTGCCATCGGCACCTGTTACATTTAATAATGGAGCATTGTCACCCTTGAGCTCCATTACGTAAGAGTTCCATAACCACGACATAGCAATGTTTTGCGTAGATGCATAGTAACCAAATGTAAGGCTGGTATCATCGTCGAACGATTTAGTTAATTTAAAGTCATTAACTATAGAGCCGAAGTCATTCATTGTGACATCAAATGTCACCATCTTCATTGCTAAACCATCGTTAAACGCTTCACCGGTGTTCGCGTTACTCAAGGTTGCACCTGCGCCACCAATGCTTTCAGCTATTGATGTTGCACTATCGACTTGTTCTGTGAAAGGTGAATTAAAGTTACCGCTAATTGATGACTTACGGAAACGGTTTTCAATACGCCAATCGTTATCTAGATCAAATACAGCTTCAAAACCAACAGAGTCAACCTTTGGATTCATACCATCACGGATATCGCCGCTGCTAATTTGGTTTTCACCATTTAAGCGTACTGTTTTAGTAAATAACGCTGAGTGAGGGGTGTCTGACTGCGCATCAAAGCCAGCAATAGAGTCACCATTTGAGTACATTGGCATAGGAAGGTAGCCAACACTCTTATCGTCTAAGTGTTTGTAATAAAGGCGAACGTAGCCATTTTCAAAATCTTTTGTAAGGTTAGCTTTAATTTGGCCACCTTTATTAGACGTGTAACCTGTTTCGCGCGGGCCTTCGCCTTGTCGAACAAAACCACCAACATGAAAACGCACGCTATCGGTTAAGTAAGTGCCGTATTCAAAGTCTGTACGAACGCTGTCGTAATCTAAGCCTAGTGTTGTAGACACACTGCCAGATTCGTTTTCGCCATTTTTAGAGATAAAGTTAATAATGCCACCAGGTGCATTACTTGCTGCAGTAGATGCTGAGCCACCACGAATCGATTCAATTGTTTGCACCGTATTATCTAATCGCATAAAAATATCAGAATTACCAAAAGCGATGTCACCGTATTGCATTACAGGTAACCCATCTTCTTGTAATTGTAGAAATTTAGCACCGCCTGATGCTACAGGTAAACCACGAACAGCAATATTTGCATTACCTTCACCACCGGTAGATTCTGCACGAATACCCGGAATAATTCTAAACGCTTCTGCTGTTGAGCGAGGGGTAGACACTTGAACTTGTTCAAGTGATACGCTACTAACTGATACACTAGAAGCCATGATTGTTGTTCGACGTGGTACGCCGGTTACAACAATTGTTTCAAGACCTTTGTTTTGTGACGCTTCTGGTTTTGCTTGATCTGTTTCTTGTGCGTGAACGCCTTGGCTTACGGCAAGTGCTAAAGCACTGATTAAATATAAAGGTGTATTGTGTGTTGTCATGTGAACGCCTCGTTGTGTTGAGCCCGATGGGTTTGTTATTTTTACTTAATCGATTAAGTAAAAATAACAAATATTTTACAATAAGCAAATTATTTTATTATTAATTTGTTATTTATTTACCCATCTGTTGTTTTTTATAGTGTTTTTTATTGTATTAAAATACAAATTTACTCTGTAATTGGGTTACTTTCTGTTAAAGCACTTGCTGATGGGTCACGGCTATAATTAAATAACATAGCTAAAAACAGAATAACTGCAAAGCCTGTTGCTAAGTAAAATCCATAGCGTACATGGCCAAAGTAGTCGCTGATCATACCCATAAACAATGGGGCTAAGGCAGCTGATAAAGCAGTAAAAAAGAGTATAACGCCTGCTACAGCACCGTGTTGCTGCACTGCAAAACACGATATACCTTTGGAATTTAAAGTTGGGTAAACCATTGACATAAATAAACCCGAAAGCGGTAATAACACGACAGCCCAATCAACGCCTCCAAATAACGTACCTACATAGCACAATGCAATGCCAAAGCTTAAATAAGCCATAACACCTTGCCAGCTATAACGGTTTAATAACCATACCGCGATAAAGCGACCTGCTGCACGTAGTACAAAAAATATGGTTAGTGCATAGGTTGCAAGGAGTGGCCAAGAACCAGTGTAGTCTTTTAAAAGCGTAGGCATCCATACGTATATAGCAACTTCAGTAGCTACATAAAGTGCGATAGCTAGCGAAAAACCAAGGGCATACGGGTTTTTAATCATTTTCATGGTGGTTGCCAAAGAGGCTGGCTTTTCAGTTGTTTTAACAACGCTAGGGTAGTCGGCACGCCAAGCTAAAAAAGCAAGGACTAAACACATAACTCCTGCAATAATATACAGGTATGTCCAACTTACGTTTTGCACGAGTAATATTCCAACCAGCGCAGGTCCTACAATGGCACCAATGCCAAAGAAACCCTCAACCTTATTCATTGTTTTAGTGTGGTCCTCGTTACTATGTGAAATATCACCAAGTAAGGCAAGTGCACCAGTTTTAAATAAACCAATCGCTAAGCCTATACAGCAAAGGAGTACTAAAAAGAATGCAAAGCTGGTGCTAAAGGCGAATAAAAAACAACTCGCTGAAAATATTAATAAACCTAGCATAATAGTTTTTTTACGCCCAAGGCTATCGGCTAAAAAGCCTAAAAACAATCCACTAAAGGCAATGAGTGCCATAGGCGCGTAATGAAATGCACTGGCTTGGGTCATACTCAGCCCAAACTCAGTAATGAGTTCAGGGATGATCATACCTACTGCGTCAGAGGTCATGGCAAACATAAAAAACATCATGTATGTAAGCCAACGTATTTGTTGCAACGGATCGTTGCTTACGTGTGTGTGTGATTTTGTCATGTATTTTTCCTCGTTAAATGCTCTGTTAACACCCAGTAAGTCAATCAGTTACTTATTGTAGTATCATGTGAGCCACGATTTTTGTATGTAAAATTTTTAAAAATTACTTGTAAATTCTTACTCGCTAGTTAAAGATATATCTTAATCGATTAAGTTTCAACATGGTATTCACACAATGATGAAGAATAAAGTTCAATTGATCACATACGCTGATCGAATCACTGGCCAAAATATAGGCGCGCTAACCACACTTTTAAACGGCCCTTTAAAAGGCGTATTTGGTGGTGTGCACTTATTGCCATTTTACAACCCTATTGATGGCAGCGATGCTGGCTTTGACCCTATTGATCATAGTGAAGTTGATTCTAGAATAGGCACTTGGGAAGACATACAAGTATTAGGCAAAGATCTCGACTTAATGGCAGACCTAATTGTTAACCATGTATCGGCGCAGTCTTTTCAGTTTCAAGATGTATTAGCGAAAGGTAAGCAGTCAGAATTTTGGGATTTGTTTTTAACCAAAGAAGATGTTTTTCCCGATGGTATGAGCGAAGCTGAGCAAAAAGCAATTTACCGCCCGCGTCCAGGTAGTTGCTTTACCCCAATGAAGTGTGGCGATGGTAAAACGTATGATTTTTGGACCACATTTACCGACAATCAAATCGATATAAATGTAAAAGTAGAAGCGGGTGTTGCGTATTTAAATAACGTACTTACTAAATTTTCGGCTAACAATGTAAATATTATTCGTTTAGATGCGGCGGGTTACGCGATTAAGCAAGCTGGCACTAACTGCTTTATGCTTGATGAAACGTTTGGCTACCTAGATAACTTATCTAAGCAGGCAAACGATTTAGGCATGGAAACCATTGCAGAAATACATAGCCATTATCAAACTCAGGTAGAAGTGGCAAAACGCGTCAATATGGTTTACGACTTTGCGTTACCACCGCTTATTTTACACAGCTTATTTAACAACGATGTAGATGCACTGCTCAAATGGTTACAAATTTCGCCACGTAACTGCTTAACTGTACTTGATACACACGACGGTATTGGCATTATTGACGCAGGTCCAATGGGCGACAAACCAGGGCTATTAAATGCACAGCAGATTGATAACCTAGTCGAAACAATGCACGCCAACAGCAACAATCAAAGCCGCCAAGCTACGGGCGCTGCGGCGAGTAATGTCGACTTATATCAAGTTAACTGTACGTACTACAACGCATTAGGCGCTAAAGACTTTGATTACTTATTGTCGCGTGCAATTCAATTTTTTGCTCCAGGTGTACCACAAGTGTATTACGGCGGCTTATTTGCCTGTGAAAACGACATGGAATTACTGACAAATACAAATGTTGGCCGTGATATTAACCGCCCATATTTAGATGCAAATATAATCGACAAAGCCTTAAATAAGCCTGTAGTAAAAGGTTTAATTGAATTAATTAAAATTCGCAATACACACCCCGCATTTGCAGGTGAGTTTAGTGCGCAAGGTGAAGGCCGTATGTGTTGTTTATCGTGGCAACTAGATGAGCAAACTATTTCACTCACTGTTGATTTTAAATTACGCCATGCACTTATTACACAAGTGAACGGCGATGAAGAAACAACGATTAACTTAAATTCATTTTTAGCTTAATATTATAAAAGTAATTTACAAACGTCATGTAAAGCAAAAGCCAAGCTTAAGTAGCTTGGCTTTTTAACACATAAAACTATTACAAGGTTTGTAAGCTAACTACTCGCACCAATCTCTAATTCGTAACTGACTTCCTGAGTTTTTTCTTCTTTAGAAATAAATAATTCAGCGGCTATAACGCCTTTTTCTTGGCTGTTTTGATGAATAGTGGTGAGGCGAGGTACAAACCGGGCTGCTTCATCAATACCATCAAAGCCCACAATACGCAGTTCTTCACCTATTTTTATGCCTTGTTTTATTGCTTCTCGCATTGTGGCAAGGGCAATTAAATCACTCATACAAATAATAACGTTAGGGCGAGGGGAGGCACTTAAAACCTCCTTAGCAGCAATGCTTGCAAAACGCTCGCTACTTTCAGGAATGTTCCAAATACGATCGTCAGCTACCGTAATATTTGCCTCGTTTAAAGCGCGTTGATAACCACGTAAACGTTGATGCGAAATAGATTGTCCGGTTTCAAATTCGTGATGCTCATACACGCGGCATAATACGTTTTCATCAAGTAATCTAAGCCCTAATATAGCCACTTTATCGTTTTGATTATGTAGTACGTGTTTAGCAATTTCGTAACTTGCTTGCTCGTTATTAATATTTACAGAGGCATTGCGAGCAATATCAAAATCAATAGTCACTACATGTTTAGACACTGTTTTTAACTGCTCAACTAACGCGTTATTACGAGGGCGGCCATAACAAATAAAGCCATCTACAAAGTCGACTACGTTGTTAAGGTTATCGCTATTACCTGAAAACAATAAAACATTAATGCCGTTTTTTTCAAGCACCGAGGTAACACCGCGCATAAAGCTGCTCGCAACGGGGTCAGATACCATGTATTCCACACTATCGGGTAGCACTAAAGCAACAATATTAAATGTGCCATTACGCAACGATTGCGCGGCCTTATTAGGGCCATAATAACCAAGCTCTTTACATGCATTAAGTATGGCTTCACGGCGTTTGGCAGAGAGTTGATCTGGGCGATTAAACGCGTTAGAAACCGTCGCATTAGACACGCCTAATTCTTTAGCGATACTTTTTAGGGTCCAGCGGATTGGTTTGCTCATTAATTACTCTTAGCCATTAAACAGGGTATTAATAAATTAACATATTCAGCGAGTTAGCAAAGTAAAAAATGAGATTTTAGGGCTAATGTCGGCACTCTTTAGGGGCAATGCCAAAGGTTTGTTTAAATAAACGGCTAAAATGACTCGCACTATTAAATCCAACATCAAAACAAACTTTACTAATTGCATGACCTTGTAGCAATTGAGTGCGCGCTTTTTTTAGTCTTAGCTGTTGTTGCCAAAGGGCTGGGCTAGTACCAAATGTGAGTTTAAATTGCTGATAAAACTTACTGCGGCTCATGCAGGCTATTTTGCATAAGGTATTTATGTCGAGCGTTTCATTTAAATGTTCTTCAATATAAAGCAGAGCATCACTAACGTTTGTTTTAAGGTGTGGTTTATCGCAGTTAGCCAGTAATAACTCACGGCTTTGTTGTTGTAATAAACGGGTGATCAATTCATTTAACGACAAGTCAATCAAGTAATGGCGTTGGGCACCTTGTTCGCTAAATAAATGCACCATACGCTCTAATAATTGCTGCGTTTGAATATTGTGTTGGGTGTGCACTAACTGCGGTACATATTCAAACAAGCTATCGTGTGCAAAGTTTTGCTGCATGTTTAGTGCATTAGCCACGCTCGTTATTTTGTCGGTGCTAATTTCAATGGCTAAACAGGTAGTTGGGGCGTGCATTGATGCCTGTGGAAAATCAATTAAAACACCTTGCTCTGGCGCTAATACAAACGACTCGTGTGGTAAAAATGCTTTATGGTATTGGCTGCTTTCTACGTGCATTACCTTTTTGCCGCTAAGCATGGCGCAAAACAGCAGCTCGTTTGAGTGCAGTGCCACCTTTTGCGCGCTTTGATACGTGTCGTAAATACTCAACTCACTGCTATCTGCAGCGAATGTGACTTTATTTTCTATTAATACATCAAGTTGTTGGCGTTTTTTGTTTAACTGAGATGTGTGCATATCAATCCTTTAGGTTTTTATTAGTTTGGACTCACAGACAACTTTTGTGGACAGCTAATCAAGTTTTTAGGTACTTGTTAGTTTAATGTCGATTAAATATAAAGCATTTTGTTTTATATAAATGTTCGACCTTTAGCTAACAACAATAAAGAGATCACACACATGATATATGCAAATCCAGGTAGCGACGGCGCACTCGTAAACTTTAAACAACAATACGGAAACTACATTGGCGGAGAGTGGGTAAAGCCTGTAAATGGCCAATACTTTGATAATATAAGCCCAGTAAACGGTAAGGTATTTTGCCAGATACCGCGTTCAGACAAAGACGACATAGAGCTGGCACTCGACAAAGCACATGCAGTGCGAGCGCAGTGGGGCACAACGTCGGTGAGCGACCGAAGTAACATACTGCTAAAAATAGCCGACCGAATTGAGCAAAACCTAGAGTTACTTGCCGTAGCCGAAACATGGGATAACGGTAAAGCAATTCGTGAAACACTCGCTGCTGACATTCCGCTAGCGGCTGATCACTTTCGCTACTTTGCAGGGTGCCTGCGATCGCAAGACGGCACAATAGGCGAAATAGACGAAACCACCGTTGCATATCATTTTCACGAACCACTCGGTGTTGTGGGACAAATTATTCCGTGGAACTTCCCTATTTTAATGGCTGCCTGGAAACTCGCGCCAGCACTTGCTGCAGGTAACTGCGTAATTTTAAAACCGGCTGAGCAAACCCCAGCTTCTATTTTAGTGTTAATGGAAATTATTGGCGATTTACTCCCCGCAGGCGTACTTAATATTGTAAATGGATTTGGTAAAGAAGCAGGTGAAGCACTGGCAACAAGCAAGCGTATCGCTAAAATTGCATTTACGGGTTCAACGCCTGTGGGCTCACATATTTTGAAATGCGCTGCTGAAAATATTATTCCCTCAACGGTCGAGCTCGGTGGTAAATCACCTAATATATTTTTTAATGATGTAATGGAAAAAGACGACGCGTTTTTATCCAAAGCGATTGAAGGCGCCGTGCTTGCTTACTTTAACCAAGGCGAGGTGTGTACGTGCCCATCAAGGCTGTTTATTCAAGAAGATATTTACGAGCAGTTTATTGAGCGAATACTCGAGCGTACTCAAAAAATTAAGCGCGGTAATCCGCTCGACAGTGAAACAATGGTGGGCGCGCAAGCTTCAAAAGCGCAATTTGATAAAATACTGAGCTACATTGAAATAGGCAAAAAGGAAGGCGCTGAAGTACTCACTGGCGGTAATGTAGAGCAGCTAAGTGATGACTTAAACGGTGGTTACTACATACAACCTACGCTACTTAAAGGCACAAATGACATGCGTGTGTTCCAAGAAGAAATTTTTGGCCCTGTTATTTCTATGTCGACCTTTAAAGATGAAGCCGAAGCACTCGAGCTTGCCAACAGCTCTGAGTTTGGTTTAGGCGCCGGTGTATGGAGCAGAAACATGAACCGTGCTTATCGTATGGGTCGTAAAATAGAAGCAGGGCGAGTGTGGACCAACTGCTATCACATGTACCCAGCACATGCTGCATTCGGTGGTTATAAAAAATCAGGAATAGGGCGCGAAACACACAAACTGGCACTTGATCACTACCAGCAAACTAAAAATTTATTAGTGAGCTACAGCGAAGATCCGCTTGGCTTCTTTTAAAAAATTTTAATACAACAATCACTCAGTAATAAGCGCTGCATATTTGCGGCGCTTTTTCATTTTAAGGGGTCCATTGCACCACTTACTGCTTGTTGTAATACATAAATAGGATACTAATTGAATTAAAATGTTGAAACTTCAGGGCTTTAAATAATTCATTAACTGCGTTAAAAAAGTGATTTAATAATATGAGTTTTATAAAAAGCTGATTCATAGTTAGCTAGTTGTTTACATAAGATTATTTGATGGCTAAGATAAATACATCGTAATTTATGAAACTTTACGGTCTATAAAACGATAAAGGCCTCAGAGAGAGTAACTAACTTTTTGTCAACGATATGGAGATCATTATGTACCCAAAAGAATTTTACATCCTACCCGAAGAGCTTTTCCGCCTCGGAAATGCTTCAAGTCCTCGTCTATCGAATGTTCGAGCTCGTGATGTTGCTGTTACAACCGTAAATGGAATTAAGGTTATTATCGCAAACGGAAAAGGGATCAGCGTTTTCGATATAGAAGGTATCAACAATGCACCAATGACTGGTTGGGTTTGGAGGTTTCCACCGAATACCCAGCCGCCTCATGGATTGAAGATGGTTCAGGATAAGCCACACCATTACTGTATTTCGCCCACTCGGAATATGCCGGTTGACAAGTTCAAGGGACTTCTTGAGGAAATGGCCCTAAAAGCATCTCGAGTATTTAAGAAAGAAGGAAAGATTGTATGAGTCAGTTCAAGCTTGAACTTGCAGGATCAGAGCTAAAATACGTGCTAGAGGGTCTCATAGCACTTGAACAAGAAATGGCAAAAATATGTGAAACGTCAGATGACTCAGATGAGATTGCTGATGTAGGCAATGATTTGATTGAGCTGCGCTTGTTACTAAATCCTTTGAAGGAGAGAGCCATCAGTCAGTTCGGAGATAGTATAACTGATTTTTCGCGGGATGAGTTATAAGTTAAAAAGTAAGTTTGGTGTCAATACCTAATTTTAAACCAATTTAGGGTTCCAGATGACACCATCTCCCACCATTAAATTCATGATCGCTACCAGCTTTCGTATGAACGCAATGATAAATAAATCACAAAGCACAATAAGCAACACACCCACCCTACGCAAAAAGCTGAGCAATGTAGACAAAATGAAAGTAAAAATAGACTGCCCAATAGGGCGACGACAGCTGTTTATTAAAGAATGGCAAGCGATTTTGCTGTATTGAACCGGCTTTTCTTTAGGTTAAAAGTGCAATATTACCGTCAACAAAGGCATGACACAGCCAAGCGAAAGTGAACGCCCAATGGCAACTGTATTGCCTTGTTCATAATATAGAAAAACTGCAAAATACGATGCATTAAGAAGGGAAAGCCCTTTTACTCTAAATAAAAGCCACTCAAACACCCGTAAATCCTTCCAAAACGCCAGTTAAAACAATACCAAACCAGCTTTTATATTCTATGAAAAATACAGTAATCAATTGAATCAAAATAGGAACTCAGCTATGGTTGATTCATCAATAAAAATAAATAAAAAACGAGTTAATCTACAGGCTCGTTATGTGCCAAGGAGTATCATGCTCAAATATTTAATCCTTTCACTGTTATTTATCAGTCAAATGGTTTTTGCTTGTAAGTGCCATCCTCCTTCCGCTGAAATGGTCATGGATGAAGCCGAAGAAATATTTATTGGAAAATTGCTTAAAACAAAAAGTTTTACAGAAACGATTTTTGAAGAACCAGAAGATTTTGTAAAATATACTTTTGAAGTAGAGAAATCTTGGAAATCTAGTCGAGGAAAAGAAATAGAAGTAACTTCATTATCACACTGTTCCAGACTTATTGGTGAAGCAGGTACTCGTTATTTAATCTTTGCGTATAAATATAAAGATACTCTTCAGTTGGCTTGTAGTTCAAAAAATCTAGATAGAAAACCTTTTAGAAAACTAAAAAGAGTCAGTGATAAATATGATGTTAATTTTCAAAAAGAGTTAGATCACATTAGCTCATTGTCTACTCTTCAGTTTAATAAAATTATGTCTGGCGGTATTTCTATTGAAGTTCTAGGTATTGACCAAGAAGAAACAGAAAATACTTCCGTTTACCCAACGACATTTACGTCTGTTTATATCAATCTAGGCTCTAATAATGGATTATATAACGGTATGGATTTCTGTCATGAAAAAGAATTCGAAAATAGTGGGAAATCTTTAACTGTATATAAAGTCCATGAAACATACTCTTTAGCTGTTTTTTCTAAAATCAGATCCGAGCATACTGTTGAAGTAGGCGAAAAGTATAAAAGCTGCGCCTTGATGTATTAGGCACATAACAACACGCCCGGAGGTGGACAGCAAGCACTAAAACTCACTTTCCACCGCAAATTTTAATAGTGGTGAACCCTTGCTTTTCAATACAGTTAAGTAAGTTGATTTATCGTAGGGCGTATGTGTTTTCCAGCACCTAAATAGGATTCGTATCCACTTAAATGCTAATGTTCTGATGATGCTATTATGAGGTTTTCCTTTACTTCTTGCTGCCAACTATAGTGGCCAAGTAACGATGCTTTAGCCCAAAATGAATAGCGCACAGATAATCCTGCCCATTCCACAAACGTTTGTCTTAAAATTTAGAGTTAAGCCCTTTTATCCTAAATAAAAGCCACTCAAACACCGTAATCCCTTCCAAAAAACTAATTAAAACAACACCAAACTCCCACTCTATATTCTGCATAAAATACAGTAATAGATTGAACCAAAATAGGAACTCAGTTATGGTTTGTTCATCAATAAAAACAAATAAAAAACGAGTTAATCTACAGGCTCGTTATATGCCTATAGAGGTTCTTCAAAATCATATGGAAATTCGCAATATTTCCTGGGAGCAAACAATCCCGCTTCGACAAAGTATTCTTTGGCCAAACAAGCCTCCTGAATATTGCCATGTAGATGGTGATCCTGATGCAATTCATTTTGGTACATTTATCAATGACGAACTTGTTTGTGTTGCTTCCGTATACATAAAATCACATAAAGCTCGCCTACGTAAGTTTGCTACTAAAACTGATTATCAAGGGCAAGGCATTGGCTCTCAAATGCTAAAGTTTATTCTTCAATCCCTTAACAATACGGTTGTAAATTTTTTTTGGTGTGATGCTAGGGAATCAGCTTTAAGTTTCTATCAGCGTTTCGGTATGCAGCCATACGGAGAGCGTTTTTATAAAGCTGATGTTTCTTACTTTAAAATGGAAGTTGCTTTATAGTAAGTTTAAAGCGGCATATAACAAACTGTTTAAGGGTGATTCGCAGCAATTACAGCGACACCCATCCTAAATTTCCCTATTTAAATTAAGATGGGTGTCAAGTTTACTCTCAGGCTTTTGCTCCTTCGTCGCTAATTTTGGCCAACAATTTTTTGCCTCTTAACGAGGCGTTTATGTATTTATCGAAAATCTCAAAATCAGGTGAAAAATGAACTTAGTTGAGTCTACTGCTGAAGTAATCGAAAATGCTCGAGAATTTAGTTACATAGTTAAAGGGAATAGCATTGCTTATGACCGTTTTTCCCAGTTCTTCCATTGGTATTATTTCCCAGAGCTCAGCTTATTTGCTCCAAGTAAATTCATCGGGTACAGAAATACAACAGTTTCAAACTACGTTGGTAAAGGAAATGGCGGAGAGACTCAAGCTGTCTTAAATAAGTGGTTTTCCAAGCTAGAGGAGACATCAGAAGAGTACAAATTAGCTTCTGATGAACTACAAAAATTTGCCACTAAAATTGGCAAAAAGTTATCAGCAAAAGTGTTTAATGGAACTGGTGGTATTTATTTACTTTCCAGCCACGTTAATATTTCTTTATATCCAGATGAGACTAACGAACCTGAATACAAAGAGGGTAAGGTAAAGCAAGTTACTGTAAATGCAATCGAACGTAATCCTGAAGCTCGACGAAAGTGCATTGAATATTATGGTGCCGTGTGTAACTCATGTGATTTTGACTTTTCTGAAAAGTACGGAGCTGAGCTAGGTTCAGGATTTATCCATGTTCATCACGTATTGGATATAGCTCTTGTTGGGAAAGAGTACAAAGTTGACCCTATAAATGATCTTCGTCCACTTTGCCCAAATTGCCATGCTATGGTTCATAGAACAAAGCCAGCAATGCACCCAGATCAGTTAAGAGAAATCATCAAAAAAAATACATAACAAAGCATTTAAGAGTGATTCCCAATGCTTGGCATTTTTCATTCCATCGTTGGGTTTTGTGTTTACGGTGGTAAGGTTAGGTTTTGTGCTAGCGTTGCTCACACCTTAATAATGACAAAAATAATAACAAAGACACCCATCCTAAATTTTGCACTCAAAAATAATAACAAAGACACCCATCCTAAATTTTGCACTCAGACACCAGCTATCCCTTCCAAAATACCAATTAAAACAACATTAAACTCTTTTTTATATGCTGAGTAAAAGTACAGCAATAGATTGAACCAAAATAGGAACTCAGCTATGGTTTGTTTATTAATAAAAAATAAAAAACGTGACGTGGTTTAATGGATTCGACTACCCCAGTTAAGAGATAATCAACTTAACTGGAGATCGATAATGACAAAACGTAAAAAGTATTCCAAAGAATTTAAACTTGATGCTATCGCATTAGTTGTTGAGCAAAACTACTCACAAGCAGAAGCCTCTAGAAATTTAGGGGTAAATCCCAACATGCTTGGTCGCTGGATAAAAGAAGCTGAAAATGATGATGGGCATGCTTTTAGAGGGAACGGTAATTTAACCCCTGAGCAAGAAGAGATCAGAGAGCTAAAAGCGCAAGTGAAACGCCTAGAAATGGAGCGTGAAATATTAAAAAAAGCGACGGTCTTCTTTGCCAAAGAAACGAAGTGAAATATTCGTTCATAACCCAATACAAGAAGACCTGGCCTGTGGCGAATACTGGGTGTAAAAAGTAACAATTACTATAGTTATCAAAAGCGATTCTCAACTAAATCAGAGGATCCAACACATCAAGAAATGATTGATTGTGTCAAGGACATAGCGCACTTCAGTGATAATACTTACGGTGAAAGGCGTATTCAGAAAGTCTTAAATGCACTCGGTTTTCCGGTGAGTCGTTACAAAACAGCACAGCTAATGAAAGAGGCAAATGTCTGGGTGCGTTATAAAAAGAGATACAAAGTGACAACGAATAGTGAGCATAATAAGCCTATTTATCCCAATGTACTTGAGCAAAACTTCAACGTTGAAGCAGCTGATCAAGCCTGGGTACAAGATATCACTTATGTTTGGACTGCAGAAGGTTGGTTGTATCTGGCGGTAGTGATTGATTTATATTCGCGCAAAGTCGTTGGTTGGAGCATGGGCTCACGAATGAAAGCGCAGCTTGTCTGTGACGCACTGACTATGGCGATGTGGCAACGCCAACCCAAAACAGGGTTAATTATCCATTCAGATCAAGGGGTTCAATATGCAAGCCACCAATATCGTAAATTGCTCAAGTCAAATGACTTCATTGGTAGCATGAGTAAGAAAGGCTGTTGCTGGGATAATGCTGTTGCAGAAAGCTTCTTCGGTAGTTTGAAGCAAGAGCGCGTGCATTGGAAAAACTACCCAACGCGTTATGAGGCTCAACAGGATGTAATGAATTACATCTGTATGTGGTACAACAGTCGTCGCTTACATTCGTACTGTAGTGGTACAGTGATTTTGGCCACCCATTAAGAAAGAAATGTTATGCTAATAAGCATACAAATTTGGGTGAAAAAATGACGAAATTAAAACGCGCAACATATTCAGCGGCAATTAAATTAGAAACGGCTCAGCTTGTAGTAGACCAAGGTTATACGCAAGAAGACGCAGCAAAAGCGATGGGGGTGGGTAAATCAACCGTAAGTAAATGGGTTACTCAATTAAAGCTAGAACGCAATGGTCAGTCACCATCAGCGTCACCAATGACGCCCGAACAAATTGAAATCCGCGAACTTAAAAAGCAAATCCAACGCATTGAATTAGAAAAGGATATATTAAAAAAGGCTACCGCTCTCTTGATGTCCGACTCCCTGAACAATTCTCGTTAATCGAGAAGTTAAATCAACGAGAGCGTTATCCAATTAATGTGCTATGTCGCGTATTCAATGTGCATCGCAGCAGCTATAAGTACTGGGCCATACGGGATACAACGCCGACACCTGAGCAAGTAAGGTTAGAGGCTGAAGTAAAAGCAATACATGCGATGAGTGGTGGTTCAGCAGGGGCACGGACAATCGCAGCGATAGCAACGAACAATGATTTTGAATTGAGCCGTTATCGTGCAGCTAAGCTAATGGTTAAATTAAAGCTCGAAAGCTGCCAAGTACCTCAACATTCATATAAACGTGGTGGTAATGAACACCTTGAAATCCCAAACCTGCTTGATAGACAGTTTGATGTTGTTGAGCCGGATACCGTGTGGTGCGGTGATGTGACGTATATTTGGACAGGCAATCGCTGGGCTTATTTAGCCGTGGTTATTGATTTATTTGCACGCAAAGTGGTTGGCTGGGCAATGTCGTTGTCACCAGATACTAATTTAACGCTAAAAGCGCTTGAACTCGCATATGAAAGCAGAGGGAAACCGACAGGACTCATGTTCCATTCAGACCAAGGTAGCCATTATACAAGTTTAAAATATCGCCAACGTTTATGGCGCTATAAAATCACACAAAGTATGAGTAGACGTGGAAATTGTTGGGATAATGCGCCAATGGAGCGATTTTTTAGAAGCTTTAAGACGGAATGGATGCCAAAGATTGGATATGGAAACTTTATAGACGCTAAATATAGCGTAAGTGATTACATAAATGGATATTACAACAATGTTAGGCCGCATCATTATAATGCCGGTTTAGCACCAAATGAATCTGAGGTTAGATATCAAGGTTCTAAAACTGTGGCCAAAATTAGTTGACCACTACATACTTAAATTATCAAAGCCCAAATGACTTTGAAGAACGAATCGAAACATTAGATATGGTTTCTTAACTAGGGTGACTGAATTTAGTTGACCACGTCAACGAGTTAATTTATAGGCTCGTTATGTTCACAGAGAGTATGATGAAAAATCTAACTATTGGCTGGTTAATAACAAAATAACAAAGACACCCATTCTAAATTTTTCACTCAAACACCCGTAATCCCTTCCAAAATGCCAATTAAAACAACATTAAACTCTTTTTTATATGCTGAGTAAAAGTACAGCAATAGATTGAACCAAAATAGGAACTCAGCTATGGTTTGTTTATTAATAAAAAATAAAAAACGAGTTAATTTATAGGCTCGTTATATTCACAGAGAGTATGATGAAAAATCTAACTATTGGCTGGTTAATACTACTTCTTCTAATGAGAGGAGTTAAGCTGACTCAGGAACAAATTGTAGACGGGGAGCTAAATGGTCTAACTATAGTTTCATCAGCGATTTATCTTTGTTTAGTAGCCGTTGCCATTTACGGCATAGTGTCTAGAAAGAATATTGGCTACTTTTCTACTTTGACCATACTAGGCTTTCTTAGTTTTGGTAGTGTGTTCGGCTTAATCTCATTGATACATACCCTGAACTATCCAGATTTCCTCGAGGAGTCTTTGTTCTGGATTATTTTAATTCAGGGTGTTGTTAGTTTTGTATTTTTTTGTGGTTGGGTTAAACACGGCAGGTTTCAAGTTGCCAAAACATAACAACTCGCCGTGAGGTGGGTAACTAGTAAAATTTAGCTATTGAAAACTTTAAAATGGTGCGCCTTTGAGCGGTATTAAATAAAACACGCATCTTAAATTATATATACCACAACATTTAAACGGATTTTTATGACTATAAAAACAAAAATAACCAATCATGTATTGCTCTGCGCTTTATTACTATCACCAGTTATAAATGCTGCACAAGAACCCATTCTACCTACTACACCTGAGCAGTGGCGCAGCATAACAGAGCGCGATATTAACGCGGCTTATAGTATTACTGCACAAAATCATCCTGGTATCTTTGATGTTAATAACCCAACTTTTCCTGATTTATTAAAACAAGCAAAAACTGAGGCACTTACATTGTCGGCTCAAGCAAGCGGGCCGCAGGCGCATGTTGCGGCAATTGCACGCTTTAGCACTGTGTTACAAGATGGTCATGCTGGTGCGTTTTCAAGCGTAGATAGACCCGCGCGCCGCTGGCCAGGCTTTAGTGCTGTTTGGCGAGGAGATGCGCTAAAAGTGTATTACAGCGAAGCCAGCAATATTAGCAAAGGCGACGTTGTAAGCCAATGTGATGGGCAAAGCACTGATACCTTAATGCGTGAGAGAATATTTAAGTTTCATGGTGAAGTTGCACAACCTGGGCATTGGTGGCAGCAAGGTTGGCGGTTACTAATTGACGAGGGCAATCCATTTTTAACTCCTCTAAAAGAATGCGAATTTGTTAAAGCCAATGGCGATACCTATACACACGTATTACATTGGTCTGTGAGGCCTAAGTCAGCAAGCAAGCATTTAGAAAATGCCTACAACGGTGATGAACTCCCCATTGATTTAACGTGGCCTGAAAAAAACATTGGTTGGATTGCTATGCCTAGCTTTTCATCAACCGATAAACAAACTACTGCCTACAATAAAGTGTTTGAAAAAATACAACAGCAACGTAGCAAGTTACTTACTGCAAAAGCCGTGGTATTAGATTTGCGCCATAACCAAGGTGGCTCATCTTATTGGAGCTCACAAATAGCAAAAGGATTATGGGGCCAAAAAGTAGTAGAGCAAAAAGCAAATAATACTTCTCAAAACACGCAAGTGTGGTGGAGAGCATCAAAAGATAATACTGACTATGTAGAGTCTTTATTGGACGTTGTAAAAGATCAATCCGAAGTACTGAAAACTCTCAAAACCGTCTCTACTGGCATGGCTTTATCACTTAAAAATGATGATCCATTTTATGTAGAGCAAGAAACTAATACGCTAAATAACATACCACAAAAGCCTTTAGTGAGTGACTTTAAAACCAAGGTGTTTGTTATAGTGCCGCCGCAATGTGCGAGTGCTTGTTTAGATGCGCTTGATAAGTTTAAGCTTTTTGAAAATACAACGTTATTTGGTGCACCAAGTAGCGCTGATTCTATGTATATGGAGGTACGCTTAGCCGATTTACCTTCAGGCTTAGGCAAAGTTATTGTGCCAAATAAAGTATATGTAAATAGAGCCCGTGGGGCAGGGGATTTTTACAAACCCGATGTGGCGTATAACGGCCTTGATTGGACAACCAATGTGTTGCTTGAGCAAATAAAAACGCTATAAAAAAAGCCGCTTGTTGTAACAAGCGGCTTAACCTTCTAACTAGGAAATAGTTTAGAACGTGTAACGAGCACCAATTGAGTAACGAGGACCGTATTGATTAGCAAATAAGAACTGCTCTTCGTAACGTCCGTAGCCTTCTTCGGTGGCATTGTTTAAGTTTATGCCATCAAAAAATACAGTTACGTTTTCGTTTACATCGTAGTTAACGCTCATATCCCATTGGCCATACGCTTTAGCATATTGCGGAGGCGCATCAGCTGAACCTTGTGCTTGGCCTACACCAATTAGGTATGAGTCGCGCCATGCATAAGTAATTTTAACTGATAGGCCGTCTTTTTCGTAAAAGCCTTGGAAGTTAGCTGAGTCACTTAAGCCTGTAAGCGGCGCTTGTTGATCAAGGCTTTCGCTATCAAATTCAACGTCGCCATCTACAAACGTCGCGTTAACACCAACACCGGTTTCACCAATTAAGTGCTGTACTGCAACTTTAAAATCATCTACCGATTTACTGTCGGTGTTTTGTGGCTGGCTAATATTCCATGTAATTAGCGGATCGTCGCTGTTTGGCTCAATAACGCCATTTGCATTGCCGTAACCGCTGGCAATCATTTGTGCAAAAATAGCATCGGTTGTTGCTTGCTCACCACGTAATTCAATATCGCTTACGAAATAACAAATGGAATAAGAATAACAAAGACACCCACCTTAAATTTTGCACTTAACCACCGTAATTCCTTCCAAAAAACTAATTAAAACAACACCAAACTCCCACTTTATATTCTGCATAAAATACAGTAATAGATTGAACCAAAATAGGAACTCAGTTATGGTTTGTTTATTAATAAAAACAGATAGAAAACGGGTTAATCTTCAGGCTCGTTATATTTCAATGAAAGGAATCTACGATGAAGCCGTATAAAAATTTATCTACACAAAACTTACCTTTGCTATTGCTAATCACGAGGGTTACAACTGTTTTAGCGCTCATTGCTATTGTCGTATCAATTATTGCCTTTATCACATCTTTCTTCATGAAAACGGGATTTGGGATTAATCAATTGTTTGTTTTATCAACAGCTATATTTCCATCAGCCATGTTTGTTTTATTAGGCTCTGGCGTGGTGGCTGCAATTATCGCTTTTGAAGAGAGTTATCGTAAAAAATCCGAGGCGTATATTGCATCACTTTGAAATCTAAGAACTCGCCCTGAGGTGGATAGCATGCGCTAAAGCTTACTTTCCACCGCAAATTTTAACAGCGGTGAACCCTTACTTTTCAATGAAGTTAAGGAAGTTGATTCGTCTTAAAGCGTACGTGTTTTCCAGTACCTAAATAGGATTCGTATCCACTTAAATGCCAATGACCTGATGACGGTATTATGAGGTTTTCCTTTGGCTTCTTGCTGCCAACTATAGTGGCCAAGTAACGATGCTTTAGCCCAAAATGAATAGCGCACAGATAATCCTGCCCATTCCACAAACGTTTGTCTTAAAATTTAGAGTTAAGCCCTTTCACCCTAAATAAAAGCCACTCAATCCCCCGTAATTCCTTCCAAAACGGCAATTAAAACAACACCAAACTCCCACGTTATATTCTCTATAAAATACAGTAATTAATTGAATCAAAATAGGAACTCAGCTATGGTTTGTTTATCAAAGAACAAATAAAAAACGGGTTAATCTACAGGCTCGGTATATTTTAAGGATAAAAAATTGAGTCTTGGAAGGTGGGATGACGCAATACTCAAAAGCCTCTTATTTGTGGGGTGGCCGTGTTTAGAGGATTAGGTCAATGGAAAAACTCATTGAAGCCTGCTCACCAAGTTTACTCTCAAACGGGCTAATAACAGCTGGCTATTGTTCGTGCTTCACACATTTCAGCCAACGTTCTTTAGCCGTTAAATGTAAGCATTAGACGATTATCTATTCCATCACTCATAAGGATTACTATGTTAATAGGTCGTGTTTCTGAATTGACTGGAGCAACTCGAAAAGCTATTCGGTACTATGAGTCAATTGGTTTGATAACGCTTCCAAATAGAAAAGGTAGCTACCGTATTTATAGTAATCATGATGTTATGGTTATAAGTATGATTTGTCGTGCTAAAACCCTTGGGTTTAGCCTCGGTGAAATCAAGGATATAGTGTCTCAAAAAACGGAGGAAAAGAAACTTCCTATTGATTTGATTCACCTACTTATAGATAAAAAAATATCACTTTTAAAACAAGAGATTGACGAGATTTTGCTGAAAAATGAGAATTTGAAGCAATTTAAAATAGATTTAGTTAAAGAATTCACTTGACCTTCCCCTCAAGGGAAAGGCTTACAGTTAACTGATAATTAACTCATAGGATGATTTATAGTGAAAAAGCTGAATTTAGAAAACACAAATATATTAATTACAGGCGCATCTTCAGGCATCGGGAAAGAGTTTGCTAAACAACTCGCTAGCAAAGGAGCTAATTTAATCCTAACAGCCAGAACGCATAGCGATCTAATAAGTTTAGCGCAAGAGTTAGAGCGTGAACATAGGAACATTTGGATTAAAACTATTCCCGCCGATTTAAGTGAACTAAATGGCCCTAAAAAATTATTTGAACAAATAAATGATTTAGGCTTGTCAGTTGATTATTTGATTAATAATGCTGGTTTTGGAAAATTTTGTGAGTTTTCTGGTGAGAGTTTTGAAACTTATCATAAAATGTTGATGTTAAATGTTAATGCATTAGTTGAACTTACTCATTTATGTTTGCCTGCAATGGTAAATAAAAATAGCGGCGGAATTATTAATGTAGCATCTATTGGTTCTTTTCAACCTTTACCATACCAGACTGTTTATGGTGCATCTAAAGCTTTTGTATTAAGTTTTTCAGAGGCTCTTACCGGAGAATTATTAGATAAGAATATTCGCGTCATGGCCTTGTGCCCCGGTACTACAGAGTCTCGTTTTATGGAAAATGCTAATGCTGATACATCCAATATGAACTTGGCTCCTGCAAGCAAGGTAGTTAAATCTGCGCTCGCGGCTTACGAAAAAAATAGAATGTATACAGTATCGGGTAAGATTAATTACGTAGTCTCTTTAATACCTCGATTATTTTCACGTAAAAGGACAGTCAAAATAGTTGTTAGCATGTTTAAGGACAATGTACTGGGAAAAAGCTTAGTTTAAGGTTCATATAAGGACATGCCTTGAGGTGGACAGCAAGCACTAAAACTCACTTTCCACCGCAAATTTTAATAGTGGTGAACCCTTGCTTTTCAATACAGTTAAGTAAGTTGATTTATCGTAGGGCGTATGTGTTTTTAAACACCTAAACAGTATTCGTATCCACTTAAATGCTAATGTTCTGATGATGCTATTATGGGGTTTTCCTTTACTTCTTGCTGCCAACTATCGTGGCTAAGTAACGATGCTTTAGCGCAAAATGAATAACGCACAGATTATTACTTTGTAAAGACGCTCAATTGTTCTTCAAGCCAAAGCATAAATGCACTTACGCGCTTGGGTAGATGGTTCCTATTTGGGTACAAAATATTGATTGGTAGGTCGGGCATCGCGTATTGAGGCAAAACTTGTATAAGTTCGCCAGATTCAAGGTATTTACTTATACCGTGAATAGGTGATTGAATAAGCCCGAAACCACTCAGTACTGCGCTTAAATATGCCTCTGAGGAGTTAACAGTAAGCTGGCTTTTCATCGTTATTGATTGCAATTGATTATTGCTATCTAAATATTCGAAACCCGGATCAGGGATACCAAGTGTTTGACTGTAGCGAACAATGTAATGATTTTTTAAATCGTTAAGAGTTTTAGGTAAACCATGATTTTTTACATAATAACGGCTTACGCAATTTAAAACTTTAAAGCTGCCCAAACGTCGTGCAATTAACGATGAGTCGGTAAGTTCGCCCACTCTTACTACGCAATCAAATCCTTCTTTAATGACATCTACTCGTCTATCGGAGCTGCCAAGTTCTATTTCAAGATTTGGGTGCATTTTTAAAAACGAACTTAAGTTTGGAATGATGGTATCTCGACTAACAGCTTGTGGCATATCTACACGTATTCGGCCTGTTAAACCTTTATCCTCACTTACAAATAAATTTTTTAAATCGTCAGCGTCGCTGATAATTCCTAGTGCACGTTGATAAAATAGCTCACCGTCTGAAGTCATATTTACAGTGCGTGTAGTACGGTGTAATAAACGCGTATTTAATGTACTTTCAAGCATGGTTACTGCTTGCGATACACTTGACTTAGGAAGATTTAAGCTTGTTGCTGCTTTAGAAAAACTACTGAGTTGCGCTACTTTAATAAAAATACGTATTGCGTTTAGGTCTTTCATAACACTGTTTATTGTTCGTTTATTTTGAACAGTGTAACTCTTTTCAGCCTGTTTATCTTTGTTGCTTGAAAAAATATACTGGCTTGGAAGTTATTTAACTCCCCGCTTTTATTTTCAACAGGATATAACAATGAACAAACGAATTGCAGTGATCACCGGTGGTAATCGTGGGCTTGGTAAAAGCACGGTGCTTTGCCTTGCAAAGCAAAATATCGATTGTATTTTTACTTACCGTCGTCATGAAAAAGAAGCAAAAGAGGTTGTAAAGCAAGTACAGGAGCTAGGCTCTAAAGCGGTTGCATTGCAATTAGATGTAAGTGATATGCTCGGCTTTGAGGATTTTGCACAACAACTACAAAATGTCCTGCAGACTCATTGGCAACAAAGTGAGTTTGATTACTTAATTAATAATGCAGGGGTGGGGCTTACTAGCAGTTTTGCAGACACAAGTGAATCAACTTTTGATACGTTAATAAATATTAACTTAAGGGGAGTATTTTTTGTTACCCAAACATTGTTGCCCTTTATAAAAAACGGTGGTCGTATTATTAATTTATCAAGTGGTTTAACGCGTTTTTCATTACCCGGTCATATTACTTATGCAATGACCAAAGGTGCAATAGAAGTAATGACAAGGTATTTAGCTCAAGAACTTGCACCTAAAAATATTACGGTAAATGTTGTAGCCCCTGGTGCAATTGAAACCGACTTTGGTAATGGCGTCGTTCGTGATAACGATGAAGTAAATGCGTTTATTACATCACAAACGGCAATGGGCAGAGTTGGTGTAACAGACGATATAGGGCCTATGATTGCTAACTTATTAGCGGACGAAAACCGTTGGATGACAGGCCAACGACTTGAGGTATCGGGCGGTATGTATATGTAATCATACCAACCGGCATGAATCTTTGAGCAATTTAGTGAATTAAATTTCACTATAGCGTCGTCTAAATTTTTCTTTAGAACAACTATGTACAAAAATTTTTGCCCAGCTCTAGCGTAATTTTCTTAACGTTAAATAGTCCCCATATATAAACAGATTGGTATCACTTATTAAAAAATTATGACTTTAGACAATAAAAAACCGCTCGGTGAGCGGTTTTTTGCATTTTTTACTAAAGGAAATTTAGTTAGAACGTGTAACGAGCACCAATTGAGTAACGAGGACCGTATTGATTAGCAAATAAGAATTGCTCTTCGTAACGTCCGTAACCTTCTTCGGTGGCATTATTTAAGTTTATGCCATCAAAAAATACCGTTACGTTTTCGTTTACATCGTAGTTAACGCTCATATCCCATTGGCCATACGCTTTAGCATATTGCGGAGGCGCATCAGCTGAACCTTGCGCTTGGCCTACACCAATTAGGTATGAGTCGCGCCATGCATAAGTAATTTTAACTGATAGGCCGTCTTTTTCGTAAAAACCTTGGAAGTTAGCTGAGTCACTTAAGCCTGTAAGCGGTGCTTGTTGATCAAGGCTTTCGCTATCAAATTCAACGTCGCCATCTACAAACGTTGCGTTAACACCAACACCAAAACCGGTTTCACCAATTAAGTGCTGAACAGCTACTTCAAAACCATCTACCGATTTACTGTCGGTGTTTTGTGGTTGGCTAATATTCCATGTAATTAGCGGATCGTCGCTGTTTGGTTCAATAACGCCATTTGCATTGCCGTAACCGCTGGCAATCATTTGTGCAAAAATAGCGTCGGTTGTTGCTTGCTCACCACGTGATTCAATATCGCTTACGGCTTGTAAGTAACGAGGGCCGTTTAAAATATCGTGCAAGCCATCAATAGTAGTTTGCGTAATGGTGGTTTGAATAAAGTTATCAACGTCTTTTTTAAAGTAACCAACAGATGCGTAGCTGCCTTCTGCGTAGTAATACTCAAGTGATAAATCAAGGTTTGTTGATTCAAACGGCAATAAGTTTGTATTACCTTGGCTACCTGTGCGAGAACCTGGTTTTGGGCTGCCTGTTAAGCTGCGGCCACCGGCTAAATTACCTAATGGTGCACGTGACATTGTTTTACCCCAAGATACGCGGGCTACTACGTCCTCAGTTAAATCAACACTTACGTCGATTGAAGGCAGTAAAACATCGTAATCACCTTGTTGCTCTAAGAAGTTATCATCGCCGCCAGCAGCGTATTGCATGATCCACTCAGAAGCGCTGATCCAATTAACTTGATCTTCAACGCGTTGACGTACAGTACTGGTTACGTCTGTTTGCTCATAGCGTAGGCCTGCATTTACTTTTACGTAGTAGTTACTTACGTCAAATTCCCAGCTTGATTGTACATAAAAGCTATCAGTGATTTCTTCTACGTAGCTTTCGCTATCTATTCCGTCTGCGTATGCATTAGCAGCATATGCATCGCCACCTGTTACATCTGCCGTTAAGTAAGCAATTTGGCGTGCAACAGCTTCGTCAAAATCGTAGGTATAGTAGTAACCAGGTTGTAAGTTGCTGCCGCCCCCTTCAAATTGATCTAAAAGGCCCGATGTATCGTGACGGGTAAACATGCTATCTGGGAATATTTCTGTATACGATGGGTTAAAGCCTGGACCACCTACTAAACCACTCCACGCGGTGTAACCACCGGTGTTTTGTTCTGTACGTGATGCACCAAATTTTACTTTAACTAAACCAATGTCATAACTTTCGTTATACCATGTTGTATGTAGCTGTAATTGTTCAATGTTTGATTCACCCGGTGAGTGAGTAAACTGACTAAAGTTTGAATCAATTTCGCCAGGCGTTAATTCACTTGTGCCATTTAACCAATTAACTTGTGCACTGGGTACTTCGCCCGTGCGGTAATCATAAATTTTATTAGCTAGCTGATCAGAACCTAAAATTACTTGGCCGGCACTTCCCAGCCCATTGTCGGCGCCGTTATCAGTTTCGTTTTTAGAGTCGTGGTAATCAAGCTCTACGTGCCACGTGTCGCTAATTTCCCAATCTAGGTTTAAACCAAGTGAGCGTGCTTTTACTTCTGAAGTGCCTTTATTAGCTGTGAATGACGCATCGTTACCGCTAATATCAGCATAAACAGCTGTACCATTTTCATCTAGCTCGTAGCCATTAATATTGCTACCAAAGTCGTTCCAAATACCCCAACCAATGCTTTGAGAGCCAGTTACAGCTTTACTTGCAGTGTAATCAAGTGTTGCTACAAAGCCATCTACCGGTGCGTATTGAAAAGTAACTTGTCCGTTTGTACGTTCACGTTCTACATCTTCAATAGAGTAATTCATGTCTTTAGGGAAGTAGTAGTTACCTGCAGGGTCTGTGCGGTTATCAACGACGTTGCTGCTATCTAATTCAGGTAAGTCTACGTTTGCCTGCCAGCCTTGAATATTGGCACTTTGTTTTTGAAAGTCACGCTCTTGGTGCGAAAATGAAAAACCAAAACCAAAAGTGTCATCTACAAAAGTATTGCTGTAAACAGTAGAAAACTCTGGTGTTACGTCATCGCCAGCTTCGTTTGACGAGTCGTGATTTGCTTTAACGGTAGCTGAAAAGTTTTGACCCGGCTTTTGAAAAGGGCGCGCAGTAGAAATATTAACTGTTGCACCTAAGCCACCGCTTGGCACGTCTGCACGTGCTGTTTTAAATACTTCAAGGGCACTTACGCCTTCAGAGGCGATGTTTTCAAGATTATACGAACGAGTATAACCTGTGCCCGGCATTTGGCGGCCATTTAAGGTTATTAAGTTAAACTCAGGACCAAAACCACGTACTGTAATTTGGCTACCTTCACCGTTTGCACGGCTCACCGATACGCCGGTAATACGTTGTAATGATTCTGCTAAGTTGGTATCTGGGAATTTACCCATTTCTTCAGACGAAATGGCATCTACAATACCTGAAGAGTCGCGTTTCATATCTATAGAACGAATAAGTGAACCACGAATACCTTTTACTTCAATAACTTCTACATCAGATGAAACGCTGGTTTGTGCTTCTGCCGCAATAGCTGTGTTTAATGTGCTCGCAGCAATGATGAGAGACACAGAAGCCGCAAGTTGGCTCTTTTTAAAATTGAATGTGTTCATAATAGCTCTGCTTTATAAAATGTTGTTCAAGAGTGAAGGTGCTGTGTAATACCAATTTTATTAAAAATATGATCATTCTATCGCATTAAATAACTCACTAACTGCGTTAAAAATTATTTATATAGAACAACTATATGTCACAATTTTCGCCTTGTTATTGTGCTATTTTCTTAGCGCTATAATAGGTCTCTTGTTTAATGCAATTGGTATAAACACCTAAATTTTTGTCAGTGAAATCTAAATTATGGGTTTGAAATTTTTACATTATCAACACGGTATACTGCGCCAGCGCCTTGGCCCCAATTAGGAAAAATCATTAATACATCTATCGAACTTACATCTAAACCGGCAGTCGATAAGTCAGAAAGCGTATAAGTATATGTTTGCCATTCGTTTAAAATAGGGGCAATGCCTTCAACACTTTCAGTAAGTGCAAGCTCTACAGCAGAATCACCTTCGTTTGACTCAACTTTGAAAAACCATGGAGCATCGGGTGTGCTTGGCATACTTGTTACTTTCATATCGAATGTAATTTGACCAACAGTTATGATAGCGCTTGCATCAAATGCTTCGCCGCTCCCGCCAACAGATGTACGGCTATTAAAGCCCATTACAGTAGGCGTATCGTTTATTGTAAACTCTGCAGTTATACCATGTTGTTCATCATCCATTGCTTCCACTGGCGTAGAGCCGCTACAGCAGTCCCACATTGGCCAATCAAGATTTTGGGTATCAGAGAACACATCAAGTTCTGGGAAATCTTGAGTTATTTTTACATCATCTACTCTATATACAGCGCCGTTACCAGTGCCCCAAGCAGGAAAGATCATAACCGCATCAATTGCGCTAATATCTAGGTTTGCAGCAACAAGATCGGTTAATTTAAAGGTGTATGTTTGCCATTGACCTACAACAGGGGTAATACCTTCAACGCTTTGGGTAATAGGCAATTCGGCAGCGGTAGGGACGTCACCTGCGCTTTCAAGCTTAACAACCCATGTAGAGTTTGCATCAGCAGGTGCGCTAGTTACTTTCATTTTAAATTGAAAATACCCTTGTGCTAACAGGGGGGTTGCATCGAAAGGTGATACTACGCCTGCTTCATCAGAAATGTTTGCTGCTCTTGAGATAAAACCGTTTACAGTTGGGTTTTCACCAACACTAAATTCAACTGTATTACCTTGCTGAGCGTCAGCTACTATTGCAGGAGTTGAACCTCCGCAACAATCCCATGCAGGCCAATTAATATTAAAAGAATCACTAAATATGGTTAATGGAGTAACTCCTCCAGCTATAGGAACTGGTGCCTCACCCTCAAGTAAGGCATCGTCTAGGCTATCGTAACCTGGACGCACGGTTTCACAGCCTTTACCTGTATCAGGATCTGATGCACATTGATAAACACGCACGTAATCAATAGCAAAGGTTTGACCGTTTTCAAATGCGCTAGCGTCTACACCTAAATCATTAACGTTTTCAGGCCAGTCGCCGCCTACTGCTAGGTTTAGCAATAAGTGAAAGTCTTTATCAAATGGTGCGCTATCCCAATGCGTTGTAAGTTCGCCAGAACCTTGTTCAAAGTATTCGGCAAACCAACCACGATGTTTTAAGCCCGCAGGCTCATTTTTGGAATTATATAAAACCTCAGATTGACGCTGAGTTGCATAAAGGTAGCCATCTACGTACCAGCGAATTTCACCTTCTTGCCATTCAACAGCATACGTGTGGAAATCATCTGCTGGATTAGTATCTTCAGGGAATTTGTATTCTTGCCCTGTGTAGCTGTTATCTGGCCACGCGCGTCCGTAATGAAGGGTGCCGTGGATACTAGACTCTATCCCGCCATCTTCATCCGGTGTTTTAAGGTTTACTGATTCTAAAACATCTATTTCGCCAGAACGAGGCCAAGTGCCGTAAACTTCATCTGTTGGCAGCATCCAAAATGCTGGCCAGCTACCTTGTCCTGATGGAAGTTTGGCGCGCACTTCAAAGCGACCATACGTAAAGTCAGCGTTGTAACGCGTATTTAAGCGCGCTGAAGTGTAAGGTTTTTCTGCACCTTCTTCAGCAGGTAGGGCAACAATGTTTAACACACCGTCTGCAATAAATGCATTTTGCTCGCTGTCGGTGTAACACTGTTTCTCGTTGTTACCACCGCCATTGCAGTTTAATTCATAGTTCCATTTGTTTGTATCAATGGCTGAGCCTTCAAACTCGTCGCTCCAAACCATTTGCCAATCTGATACTGGCTCAGAGGCATCTACATTTTCAAAATTTGATTTAGTGGCAGAGTCGCCACCACAGCCAGCTAACGTAACTAAAGAGATAGCGGCAAGTAAACGTGTAATGTGCGTTGTTTCAATGTTCATAACTGAACCCCGGTTTCAACAGATTATTGTCAGATTAATTGTTTTTTGAGCTTTGTTTTTCATGCTGTAAGCGCTTACATTTTAGGTTGTGTTTTGTAAGCGCTTACAAATGATATTGTGGAGTGACGAATTGGTCAACTTATTTGTCTAATTTATTTACAATTAGTTTACGGTAAGGCCTATGCAAAAAATCTAATTAACTTGAACTGAGATTAATGAATATCATTGTTGGTTAACCCAAGGCCCACTATAAACCTTGTTTTTATCGCTATAACACTGCAAAGCTTTTCTTTTTACTGTACTGGGCTCTTCCCTAGACAATACTCTTGTTATAGACAGCGCTTGCAGAGCTAAAGTTGTATTGTTCAGAGCTTGTTTGCTAGAAGCGCCAACCCACATTATTGTTTCCTCATTCCCTTGAATAAGCACTTCAATACGTTGTGGTTGGCCCTCAAAATCGGCGCGTTGAATAAGGTAGTCTTTGTTTTTAGTAATACTTCCTACACTGGTGATATTAAATAGTGGAGTTTGAGTAGGGTTTAGTATGTAAATTATGACCTGATGGTGCTGAATTTGTAAAACAACTGACTGGGAAATTTTATTTTCTAATGTTAGGTGATACCAACCTCTATTAATAAGGCCAAGATAGTGTTGGTATTTTTCAACTATATATCGTTTTCCGCCTGTAACAATATGTCGAATAGGTAGATTCGGGCTAGGAGATTCTATTGCTGTACTGAGTAAAAAACACTCTATTTGTCCACCGTTACCACTGGTAATCGACAGCGAAATTGTCGATGTATCGTTACCTGAAACTAGAATTAGTGATGCATCGCCTTGTTTGTTTTCTGAGCCTGGAATTGTCATTTTTTTTGGTGCTTGCTGATTACTCCAATTTACATCTAGGAAAACGTTTCTGTCATTTTTGGACATATTGTATATAAGTACACAGTAAATACGTTTAGGAAACAAAGAAGTACAGGTTATAGTTTGTCCTTCACAGAGCTCTACTCTTTCTCCTATACTCCAGCTATTTGAATTTTCTAGGTTACTTATTGCCTTGCTATAAAAAGAGGGAATGAGAGTAGATGTAAATAAGCTTAAGGAAAGTTTAATAAACGTTCTTCGCGCTTTAAGTTTTTGATTACTTTGTAATGGTTCAGGAGAAGATGTTTTAAATTTCATATTATTCATCGACTCCTGTTACATTAAAGCTAACTTAAATGTACTGAGCAACTATGGTTGAGTCAGACGAATTTTGCTGACTATCAGCATTCATCCATACTTTTTGCTGACCATTACCTTGGCCTTGGTAAGTGATCGTTTGTGGTTGCCCTTGTGGTTTAACAACTTCATAGCTTGAACCTTCAGCTACAGTACCTGTAGGTACGATTATATTACTTGGGTCGCCCACAGGGTTATTTATAAATACTTTTGCATGGTTCTCTGAAAACTGAACAGAGATAAATTGAGTTTGTGGACTATTGAGCGTCAACTGATACCAACGTGACTCCGGTACTGCGTAGTATCTAGCGCGTTTATTAAATTGTTGCAGCTCACCATTGAATGGTAATTGCATGTTTTCGATGCCTGATGTATTGGTTGGCATACCAACACTACCGATCCATGCATCAATTTTTGCACCACTTTGATGGCTCACAATCGACACATTAGCGGTTTGTGTATCGTTTCCTGAAATAAGGGCTAAAGCCGCTAGACCATTATTTCCTGTTGTTCCTGGGACATTGACAGTCTTAGGGGGGTGGCCGTTACCTATATTTACGGTCACTGGGATATTTTGGTCTTCCCCTGAAGCATTATATAAAAATACAGCGTAAAGCTGTCCTGCCTTTAGGTTTTCGCACTGCGCTGTATCGCCACCTGTAAGTTGAATAGAACGTCCGTCATTCCAAGTAATTGTACTCATAGCTCTTATCTCCAATATAATAAATTAAAGTTCTAAGTACCAAAGTGAGCAATCGTTGCTCAATACATCAGGTTCGATAAGAGTAGTTCTATTTAGCAATAATAATTATTACACTTTATTACGTTCGTTTTAGAAGGTTGAATTTTAATATTTTATAGCCCTAATAAAATATGAGTGTTGCCATTATTTGCCTTTTTATTCAATAATATGTTTAGTAAAGTCATTTTAATTCGATTGTAGGGTGCAATCGTTTATTTGTTGATTATTAAGTAGAGCTCACTTATTTTTAAATGGCATGATCAATAAACCCCACAATGAGGCATTTTGCTTTTGGCTTGGGTATTCTTTTAAGCCAATATTTATATCTGCGTCGGCTTTTTTTGCTTTATCTTTGTAGCTACCAAATAATTTATCCCACCAAATTACACTAAAACCATAGTTTGAGTTAGTTTCACTAACCACTTGGCTATGGTGAATTCGATGCAATATTTGCGTCATTAGTATTAAGCGCAGTGGTTTTTCAATGGCATTAGGTAGGCGTATATTTGCATGGTTAAATAATGCTAAACCATTAAGTGCTATTTCAAATATAAGTACCGCAATGGCAGGTACGCCAAGAGCAGTTACTGCAATGAGTTTTATAAGTATGCTCAGTACAATTTCGATAGGGTGAAAGCGCAAGCCCGTACTTGTATCAACATGCGCATCGGCGTGGTGTACACGGTGCAAGCGCCATAAAATAGGCACTTGATGAAATAATCTATGCTGCCAATAAATTAATATATCGAGTAAAAGTATGCTCAATATAATAATTAAACTGCTTGGTAGGGCTATTTGATTAAATAAGCCAATGCCGTGCTCTTGATTGTAAAGTGCAACAGCGGTTAACCCAATGGGTACAACTAAGCGCGCAATAACTGATGAAGCAAACACTAACCCAAAATTAGCAAACCAACGTGTACTGCTTTTAATAGGTGCTTGGCGTGCTGGTTTTTGCGATTCAAGCAGCATCATTATAATTAAAATACTAAAAAAGCAGCCGAGTCGCCACCATACTTCATTAGTCATTTATTACCTCAGAATTTGCACTGCTAGGCACGTTTTCAGCTGCTTTGTTAGCATCGGCTTCTTGTTGCTTAAGCGTGTGATAACCGCCATGTATACGGGTAAAAATAGTTATGCCACACGCAATAGCAAAAATGCTCGCCATAACTGCAAAGTGCTGCGGCCAAATACAAAATGCAATAAATAGCGCTATTGTTTCAGTGCCTTCGGTTAAGCCGTTTAAGTAGTAAAAGCTTTTGTATTTAAATTGCGGTTTTTCGAGTTTAAATTTTTCGGCGGCAATCGCAAAAGCTAAAAAGCTTGAGCCCGTACCAATAAAAGTGGCAAGTAATAACGATCCCGCTATTGCGTTTTGCTCAGGGTTTGCCAAAATAAAGCCAAGCGGAATAGCCGCGTAAAATAAAAAGTCGAGTGTGATATCTAAAAAGCCACCTGCGCTTGAACTTTGGTTTGCATAGCGTGCTAATGCGCCATCAAGTCCATCTAAAATGCGATTTAAAGCAATAGCAACTAATGCGCCGTACCACATTTCAAACGCCAGTAATGGCACGGCTAATAAGCCTACTAAAAAGCCTACCACAGTGAGCTGATCGGCGGTTATGCCGCGTTTATGCATAAGCATAACCACAGGTGTTAAAAGTGGCTTAATTACAGGGGTGATAAATTTGTCTAGCATGTTTGTTGCCTTATGCGTATTAAAGCCACGAATTAAAGTGCGCTATTTAAAGTAATGAGTTTGCCATTTGCAGCGTCGGCGTCGCTATGGTCATGAGTTACCATAATTGCAGGTAGCTTATGATCGCGTATTTGGCTAAACACGAGTTCGCGTGTATCAATACGCAGTTGGGTGTCGAGTTTGCTAAAGGGTTCGTCGAGTAAAATGGCTTTAGGCTCGCTCAGCAGCATACGTAATAATGCAACACGGGCTTGTTGCCCGCCCGATAAGTTATCGGGGTGTCGATTACCCATGTCTTTAAGACCGACTTGCTCAAGTGCGTGTGCTATTTTTTCAAGGCGTTGTTTTTTATTACCTTTAGGCATTGCAAAGGCAATGTTACCAGCAACAGTTAAATGCGAAAACAATAAAGCGTCTTGATAAAGCACTCCAATATGGCGTAAGTGTGGAGGGGTGTTATCGATATTTTGACCATTAAGCCATACCTCTCCATTGGCCTTAAAGCTACTTGGTAAAGTACCCGTAAGCCAATTTAATAAGCTTGATTTACCACTGCCTGATGGGCCCATAATAGTCAGAATTTCACCGCCATTAACTTGCTCGTTTAAGCTAAGTAGCAGCTCATTTTGGCGATAAAGCTGACAATTTTTAATCTGTAACGATGACTGCATTAAAAAACCTTAACCCTGATTGATAGTGTTAAACATGGGGCTTTAAATATGTGCACTTTTAAACTTGCGTACTTTAAACACGTGCACTTTTGAAAAAATATTTAGGTAAACCCCATGCCAGTATAAATCCAATAAGTGGCAACGCCATTTGCATAATAGCGTACACGGCACTGGTGCGTCTGCTTGCGCCATTGGCAAGCGTAACAGCTTCGGTTGTTATTGTGGCTATGCGCCCGCCGCCAGCTAAAAGCGTGGGGAGGTATTGTCCAAAACTAATTGCTAAGCCCAGTGCGGCTGCAATTAAAATAGGGGCAAACAACTGAGGTAGTTTTACTTTAAAAAACACCTTGCATGGCGCTGCGCCTAGGCTTGCTGCAACATGAGCAAAACGAGGATCTAAGCGCCTATAACTGCTCGCAAGTGACAAAAACACATAAGGCAACACAAACAGTAAATGCGTAAGTACCACATTAAAAAATGCGGCTTGGTTATTTACCAATTGTTGTATCCATACTAGCCCAAACAAAAAGGCAATACTGGGTACTAATAACGGTAAGTAAATAATTAAACTGGTAAAACGAGAAATAGGTTTGTCACTCAACTGCTCTGATTCTAAACACAATAGAGTAAGAATAATGGCAAATAGTGTGGTTACTAAACCGATTGCTAGCGTATTAAAAAGCGGGCTGCCCATTTGCATTAGCGCACTTTTAAAATGCAGTAGCGTAAATTGCTCAGGCATTGCATCTGGAAAACGCCAAAAACCTGCAACCGACCACATAACTAGACCAATAAGTGACAACAGTATAAAGCTAATTACTAATGTGGTGAGTACGACCGTTATTTTTTGCCAATAAAATCCGCCGTATTCGCGCACTCCATTAGTGAGGGAGTCGCTAAATAGCACTTTTACGGCCTTTTCTGCGCCAAGCCAAAGGGCTAATAACCCACCTGTAACAGCCAGTTGTAATAAAGCGCCCGCTGAGGCTTTAATACGCAGGTTTAAATCAACATCGTTAAACCAATGCATTATTGCAACGGCCAACGTAGGTGGTGTATTTGGGCCTAAAATGAGTGGCATTTCTACACTTGCGCTTGCATAGGCAAGCACTGCTAAAAGCGGCAAACGCAGTAGCGGATAAAGGCTTGGCAGTATTACTTTAAAAAAGGCGGTCATTGGGCAATAACCCAAGTTAAGCGCAACCTTATGTTGTTGGCGTAATTTTTTGCCAAGCTCAGGTTGAGCAAGTACGCCCAGTGCCATTAGTAATAAAAAGGGAAGCTCTTTTAGTGTTAAGCCTAAAATAATACTAATACCGAACGAATCATGCGGAAACATGCCGTTTGGCGCAAGTTCCCAGCCGCTTAACCAAGGCGACGCTAAGCGTGAAATCATACCTGAAGGGGCAATTAAAAACCCTACTGCAATAGCCGCGGCGGCATGAGGTATCACTAATATAGGGCTCAATAAACGCTGAATTCGGTTAAGCCACGGGCTATTAAAAAACGCAGCTAAAATCATTAAGGTAATGATAAATGCAAGCAGAGTACTTATTAAGCCCGTTGCAACGCTTAAGGTAACCATTTGAGTAAGGCCAGGTGTTTGCCAAAGGGCATTAAAACCTTGCAAGCTAAACGTTGTTTGCTCAAGTACGGGCGCATAACCAAAGGCAGGCAGCAATACGCTAATTAAGCCACCAAGTACGGGTAGTATAAGTAAAGCGAGTAAAAATCGCGGGCTAAATTTTACAATGCGCGTAAACATATCGGTGCTGCACTGCGTTGTTGCTTTGGTATTAATCGGTACACTTTTTGAAATAACGCTCATTGGCTTACTCCATAACGGGTTTGCCAACCTTGCATAATGGCGTTTACCCAGCTTGGATGAGGTTCGCTCAATGTGCGTTTAATACTGTTTAAAGGCAGTGCACTTGGATGCGGTTTAGCTGTTTTAAATAAGGCTTGTTGTTCAGGCGTTAACGTTGATTGAATAAGTACGCTTTTATCGCCCCATATATGCGCTTTTTGCTTTTCAGCTTGCGCTTCAGGGCTGAGTAAAAAATTAGCCACTAATTGCGCACTTTGCTGGTGGCTTGCATTGTAAGGTATTGCCACAAAATGGGTATTACTTAAACTGCCATCACTCATTGCATAGCTGCGAATGCTGTTTGGTAAATCATAGCGTTTTACAGCTGCGGGTACTTCAGGTGCTGAAAAAGTAAAGGCTAAACTCAGCTCTGTATCGTCCACAAGGCGGCGCATTTGAGCACCACTTTGCATAAAATGAGTGCCACCACGCCAAAGCGTTGGGTGTAGTTTATCTAAAAAGTCCCACAGTGGGTTTAACACTTGTGTTGTATTTTTAGTTGTAGCTGGTTGGTTTAGCTGCGCTTTAATATTTTCGCTGCTTTGCTGATGCAGTACAACTAAGGCGTATTTTAAAAAGCTCATACCTAAAAAGTCAGGTGGCTTTGGGTAACTAAAGCGACCAGGGTTTTGTGCGCTCCAGTTTAATAATTCGTTTAATGTCGTCGGCAATTTATTGTTTGCCTTACCATTTATTGCAATGCTGTCGTAATAAAACGTAAGTGACGCTTGCCCCCATGGCGCTTCCATCCCATTGGTAGGTAAACCAAAATCAAAGGTTACAGCAGGGTTATTAGCAGCATCGGTTAATGCAAAGTAGGGGAGTTTACTCGCCCATTGCTTTAAAAGCAGAGAGTGCTCACTCATGGTGGCAAAGTTAGCCCCGTTGATCCACATTAAATCTACGCTGCCTTGGCTGTTGTTGTTTGCTGATTTTTCGGCGAGTACACGGCTTACCGCTTCGCTGGTGTCGCTTAGTTTTACATGCACTAAGTTAATGTTGTACTTAGTTTTAACTTGCTGGGCTGCCCATTGAATATAAGCATTTATTTGTGCGTCGCCGCCCCATGCATAAAAGTATACATCTTGATTACTACTAAGTGCTTGAACTTGTTGCCATCGAGATTGCTGCTGTGTGTGTATTACCAAATCACTTTTATTATTTGCAGTAATAACGGTATTAGCAAACACAGTGCTCGAAAAAACAGCTGAATTTGCGATTGTACAAACGTAAAACGCGACACAGCAAAAGCTGTATCGCGCCTGTGTTTGCCAAAACTTAATGGCGAACATTTAAATCCCAGTTGTAGTCTAAAAATTTAACTTCCATGTCATCATTTTTAAGTGCTTTTTGCTGAGCTGGTATCAGTTTAAGTGCATCGCTGTATTGCAAGAAAAACTGCTGTAGCGTGTTTGCACCTCGAAAGCCTTTTTCAAAGTCATCGCCGTACCACTTAAATATTGAAGAGAGGCTTAGCGTATTTTCTTGGGCCATATTACGTGTCATATCTGATAAAAAGCGCACCGTTTGCTCTTGCAATTGGCTCTCTAAATCAGTGGCTGTATACGCTTCTTCTCGAAGTGCAGGGCAACCAATACTCGCGCAATTTACTGCAAAGTGAATGCGTGGGTCGTTGTATTTCCCGCTGCCACGTATTAAACCGTGCTCTATATCATCAAGGCTGCGAGTTTTGCCAAGTAAAGGAATGAACTCTTTACTCCACGGTGAGCTAAAAAAACTCCCTAACTCTTTGATTGATTTAAGATCTGGATACTTAGTCAATATAAGTTCAACAGTCCATGCGTTATATGCATTGATTAAAAAAGCGAGTTGCTTAGGTTTTTCCCATGCGTCAAATTCGCTTTGCGTTACAGCCGTTAACGAATCTAAATACATTTTTAGCTGTGCATGCTCACGTTTTATGGCAGCGTAATCAACCTCAGTACTGTGATTATGGTTAATAGCGACAACATGCTTATTTAACAATGTATTCCAGCTATCGTGCATGTTTTGGGCTTGAGCCGAAAATGACGTTGCAAACGATGTTACAACTAAAGCCGAACCAAGTAGCAATGCTTTTAGAGGTGTTTTAAACATAATTAACCTCGACGCCAAGTGTGGTATTTTTCAAGCAAGTTAAGCACTTTTTCAGGTGCATGAGCGCGTTTCCACTCACCTGCTGCGTATTTATTACCTTCAGCCCAAGTAGGGTAGCTGTGTATAGTACCGAGTATTTTGTTAAGACCTAAGCCGTGTTTCATTGCCAGTACAAACTCAGCAATTAAATCGCCAGCGTGTTCAGATACTACAGTAACACCCAATATTTTATCTTTGCCTTTGGGTGTAATTACTTTAATAAAGCCTTTAGTGGCGCTATCGGTAATTGCACGGTCTAGCTCTTCAAATTCAAAACGAGTGATTTCGTAATCTATGCCTTTGTCTATTGCGTCTTGCTCGTTTAAGCCAACACGTGCTACTTCTGGGTCAATAAACGTAGTCCACGGAATAACACGGTAATCTACTTTAAACTTTTTAAGGTGACCAAATAAGCCATTTACCGCAGCGTACCAACCCTGATGGGCTGCCACATGTGTAAATTGGTATGGACCTACAATATCGCCTGCTGCAAAAATATTAGGGTACAGTGTTTCTAGGTATTCGTTAGTTACTACTGTACGGTTTGTTTCAATGCCTAGCTCTTCAAGGCCATAACCTTTAAGGCGTGCACTTCTACCAACGGCACATAATAGCTCGTCGTATTCAATATCTATTTCTTTGTCGTTATGTTTAACAACAATATACTTTTTACCATCGCGAGCTTCACAGCGAAGTGCTTGGTGCGATGTTAAAATATTAACGCCACTTTCGGTTAACGCTTCGTGAGCAAAAGTAGACACTTCAAGATCTTCTTTGATCATGATGCGCTCCGCCATTTCAATTTGCGTAACGCTTGAACCTAAACGTGCAAAGCTTTGTGCTAATTCGCTACCAATTGGACCACCACCAAGTACTACAAGTTTTTTAGGTGCTTCGTCTAGCTCTGCAAATTTATTCCACAATGTATCGCTTGTTACATAGCCTGTTTCTTCAATACCAGGTAGTGGCGGTACAAACGGGCGTGCGCCAGTGGCAATAACAATAGTACGAGCGGTGAGTGTTTGCGTGCCGCCATCGTTAAGTTTAATTTCTACAGTCCATGGGTCGATTAATTTACCGTAACCTTTTACTACATCTACGCCTAGATTGGTGTAGCGCTCAACACTGTCGTGTGGTGCTACATCTGCAATTACTTTATGTACACGTGCCATTACTTTTTTGAACGAAAACTGTGGAGTTATGTTTTCTAAGCCATAGTTTTCACCGTGGCGAATTTGCTCTGCAATTTTAGCGCTTTTAATGACTGCTTTACTTGGAACACAACCGTAGTTTAAACAATCGCCGCCCATTTCGCCCGCTTCAATAAGGGTTACTTTTGCTTTAACCGCAGCAGCAATATAACTTGTTACTAAACCACCAGCGCCTGCACCAATAACAATCATGTTACGGTCGAATTTTTTAGGTTTAGTGTAGTTTTTGTATACGCGACGTTTTTTAAACACGTTTAAGATTCCTTTAGCAATGAATGGAAAAATACCCAATAAAGCGAATGATAAGATTAAGTTGAATGATAAAATTCCAGATAAGCTCTCTATTTGCGCCAGTTGCGTACCTGCATTAACAAATACAAACGTACCGGCTAGCATACCTGCTTGGCTTACCCAGTAATAAGTCCATGACTTTATTGAGGTAACACCCATTAGTAGGTTTATTAAAAAGAACGGAAACACCGGCACTAAACGAAGAGTAAATAAGTAAAATCCACCTTCTTTTTCAACGCCTGCATCAATTGCGGCTAAGCGCTCAGGAAAACGTTGTTTAATAGTGTCGCGTAGTAAGTAACGCGATACTAAAAAGGCAAGTGTTGCGCCAATAGTTGAGGCAAAAGATGCAACTAATAAACCCTCTACCAAGCCAAACAATGCACCTGCGGCAAGTGTTAAAATAGCGGCGCCCGGTAACGAGAGAGCTGTTACAACTACGTATAGTAAAAAGAACCCACCAATAACCAACAACGGTGACTGCTCTTTGTAATCGCTAAACTGATCCATTGACCCTTTTAAGCCATCAAGCGTAAGTAATTGGTGTAAGTCAAAATGAAAGAACAGGCCGACGGCGGCCGCTGCAATCAATAATAGAAATATTTTTTTAATCATGTTCTCTCTCTTAAAAACTATGCGTAAGGGTTAACTTGGCGTTTATTGGCAACTCAGGAAAAGCTAAAGTTGCACCAAAGTAACCGCCTTCAAATACTGGGCGCCAGTTTTTTTGATTAGTGACGTTGTTCACATCTAATCGTAACTTGGTACTAGGCGTAAAAGCATAGCTAGTATTTACGTTTAATGTGTACTGATCACGAATTTTTACCGTCGCTAAAAAGTCCAATGGGTAACTCTTTGTATATAGACCTGAAAAACCCGTTTGCCATTTCGAATTAATTGAATAATTTCCGTTAAAACTGAACGATTGCTCAGGAATACCTTGAACTTGGCGATTAGAGCGTGCAAATGGTGTAAAGCTTGGCGCACCAACACCGGTGCCTGCGATAATATCTGGACGAGAGTTGTCAAATGCATCTGCTACTTGTGCTGAATCTTGACTGCTTGCAGAATTGTCGTAACGTGCATCAATATAACTGTAGCCGGCACTTAACCAATAAGGGTAGGCATCGTAAAACACTTGGCCTTCAAACCCTTGTGTACGAATACCGGTATTGCTTCCATCGCGGTTACGTAAACTACGACGTTGGCTAAACAAAGCACCATCGGCGTACCAATCGCTGTCGGTTGGTGCGTATTTTAAACCAAACTCAACAAGGGTGTTTTCGGTAGCAAAATTTTGTGCACTGATTGTGTTGTCGCCACCCAGTGATGTACCGCCAGCCATGCTGTTTGATGTAGCTTCGTTATAACTTGCTGCACCGTAAGTGGTGTAATCACCATTTAATCGGTAGTTAAAGCTAACTTGACCCGATTGCAGCGTGTCATTAATGCTATCACTTGCTGCAACTTGACCTTGTGGTGCGATTGGGTCGTGCGCATCTACATCATAATAATCAACACGATAACCTACGCTTGTATGAAACTTATCTGTCCAATCAGAATCTTGCTGAATAGCAAAACCCGTTTGCCATGAGCGCGAATCGGTAGTGTCTGATAAGTTAAAGTCGCCGCTGCCATCGTTATTAATATCGTACTGACCACCAGGGGATACAAATACACCTGGGCTAATTTCAATTAAACGCGCTTGCTGTGCATCAGTTAAAGGAATGCGGCGATTTGAAATTGGGCCAGTTAAATCAATAGGCAAGTCGGCTTCGGTAGTAAATTGGCTATAGCCTAATACGCGATTATAGCGCACATCAAATGCAAAAATTGTTTGCTGTTCATTGCTCCATTGGTAAGTCAATTCGGTACGATTTTGCGCGGTATCGGCACCGTCTATAATTTCAACAAAGCTGTTTTGTGCAATTTCTTCGCGTTGTAAGTGCTGAAAATACGTAATATTTTTTATTGATGCATTACTGGAAAGTTCACGCTTATAAATGCTGTGTAATAAGTAAGTAGTGGCTTCGTTTTGATTATCAGGATCGGTAAGTACCGTACTACGGTCTATTTTTACTTGCCCAGTAGGTGAAACAATAGAACCAGCCGCTGGTATTGTACTGCCATTTGCTTGTACGCCTTGGCCAGTAATGTATAAGCCATGATCTATGAGTGCTTGTGTTGGGCGGTTAATACCTGCGTTATCGGTAAATTCAACTTGGTACAACTCAAAGTTAAGATCCCAGCTGCTCTTGTCATCAGGTAATACCCGAAGGGCAGCAAATAGGCTGTCACTTTTAGTACCTGAAAAATCATAGTAACTGCCGTTATCTATGTGCTCAGCGCTTACTCTAAAGCCAACTTTGTCTTTTACAATCGGTGCGCTGTAATCGACCAAAACGCGGTATTGATCCCACCGGCCTGCGGATAAACTTGCTTTGCCTTTGCTTTCATCGGTAGATGCTTTTTTAGAATGTAGATTCACAAAGCCGCCGTTACGTTGACTTGAGCCAAATAGAACCGGCGGTGCGCCTTTTACAACATCAATTTGTTCTACTGCGTTGAACGATAACGGCACCCCAAAACCATTATTGCCAGCTTGGCGGCGTGTACCATCTTGAAAAAGCTCACCCAATTGTCCGCGAATTGTTGGCAAACTTGGTGCACCAAAGCCACTCGCTGAATAGGTATTAGGGCTTACTGCTAATACATCTTGTAGCGTAGTAATATTAAGTTGCTCTATTAACTCACTTGAAATTGGTGTTACCGAGCGGGCTATATCTTGTAGTGCTAAGTTATCACCAAACGGGCCATCTACAGTGGTATCTTTAACTGAAAGGCCTAGAGATTTAGTAATTTGGCCCGCCACTTCAATGTGCTCTATTACATCATTTTTTGTTATTTTTAATTCTTCAGCTGCAAATGAGTTAAGTGGTGTATTTAATATGGCGGCTAAGGATAAAGCCAAGTATGCGTGTTTCAAACGTTTTCTCTCTACGGTTATATGTTGATGTCGATAAAGACCGAAAGGTTTAAAAATAACTTTCAGTAAAACTTCGATTCTTTTTGTTTATAGAACATTATAAAAACAGTTGCTTTTTAGGGGCTGTAATTAAGTAATGTTGTTTCATTAGTGGATGAAACATCAATAGAGCAATTGTATGATATTCCCTGTAAATTATTGCTTTTAATCGGCTTTTTTATTGTAGTCTACTTTTGGGTAGTTAACCTTTTATTATGTATTAACTTCCATATAATAAATCTGCATATTTCAAATAATCCACGCTTTATTTTCTAAAAGTAAAATAAGCAAAAATAATTACGCTGTGTTGAAATAAAAACTAACTAATACGGTCTTGATTACTTCAAGGTTTATTTATACATTTTTGAGGGAATTTTATGACAGGTTCAATGAGTTCAGACGTACAAAATCGTCTGCAGTGGTCTCTTTTATCGCTTCGTTTGGGCGTTTTTATTGTAATGATCATGTGGACATTCGATAAATTCGTAAATCCAGGCCATAGCGCACGTATTTTCGAGCACTTTTATGGGATCAGCGGTTCATCAGACATGGTTGCTTATGTTATCGGTGCTCTGCAACTTGTATTAGTATTGGCATTTTTAGCGGGTATTAAAAAACGCATTACTTATGGTGTGATTTTTGTGATGCATGGTTTGTCTACGCTTTCATCTTATAACCAATACATTGATGGCTTCAACAACTTATTATTCTTCACTGCATGGCCAATGTGGGCTGCGTGTTTTGCACTTTACTTATTACGCGACCAAGACGTGAAATTTACTGTGAAGTAGTAAAAGAAAAAATGGTTATAAGCCATATGGCTTATAACCAATAAGTACACAGGGAGTGTGTGGAAGTCGATTTATATGTTATGCAACTAGTACATAGCATCGTTATATTGCTCAGCAAGGCTCTCTTTTTGCCCTTCGTTAAGTGCTTTCCCCGCTAATTGAAACACTTCGTGTTCTTCTTCACTTAAATGATGATGTACCAAATGGTGCAGCTTTTTAGCTGTAACTAACCATGCAGACGAGCTCATTTCTGTATCTTCGAGTTGTTCAATTAATTCATCAATTTCGTGATGTTCAGCTACGCTGTGGCGTGCTTTTTCATGAGTTAAGTCATCAAACATAAGTGGGTTATAAAAGTAACGTTCTTCAAATTTTGCGTGATCTTCTAATTCTGTTTTTAGCTCATCCATTAACTTGTGGCGCTGCTCTGTGTCGCCGTGTGTTTGAATAAGCGCATCTACCAATTTTCGTTGTTTGTCGTGATCGTGACGTAGTGCTTCAAAAATATTCATAATTAGTCCTTTTACAATTTATTTGCTTATAACACTAACTAGCAAACGAAATGCCAAATATTAAGTTATTGTATTTTAATGAATATATTTTAATTTTTTTATTATTAGGCTGCTATCACTGTAAATTTTACATTTGCATGAATGCAATAATTTCAGGTTTTTGCGTAGTTCAATTATAAAAGTGAGTATAAATCCCTACAGAACCTTACAAATATTTACTGGTTGTTTATTTTATTGCAGTGATAAAGTAGCAGCGTTATTTAGGTACAACCTATATGTTACTCCCACATATAACATCAATCGGTATAAATGCAGGTAGCACGTTAACTTAATAGGATAGTTTAAGGATGAACATAAAAACCCCCATCGCCGCATTATTGCTGTGCGCTCTACTGAGTGCATGTAGTACTGCCTCGCGTTCTGACCCTAACTTATGCATTGAAAAAGCTGAAACGTTTGATCGGAATGGTGCTCAAACAAGCTCACAGGTTTATAATCAATGCATTAGCGCACAAATTAAAAAGGATGAAAAAAACGACACTTTTTTTGATGCCATCGGTACGTTCTTTTTTGAATTTTTTGTAATGTTGGTAAAAAAGTAAATAGGCTAACTTGCAGCTGTGATTTAAAGTAAATAAGTTGCGTAAAAATAGGATTGGTTATGAAGCAATTGTTGATAGCAATTTCACTTTTATTATTACTAAGCGCTTGTACGGCGAAGCCTTACGCAGGCTCGGCAAAATGTATGGAACAAGCAGATATTGCATACGAAACCGATACACGTAAAAATGAGACATTAGATAATGAATGCAAAGCTGCAAAAGTAAATACGCCTAATAAAGAGCTTGAGAATCATGGCTTGGTTGATAGAAGCCTTTTACAGCTAATCGTTAGCGTTTTAAATGGCGTATTTTAATAGTAAAAATATAATTAAATAAGGTATGTATGAGAGAAGAACTAAGAGCAAAAATAATTACCGTATGCGATAAAAAAATAGCAGCTAAAGGCGAAAATGTGGGGCTTTCTTTTTATGCATTTTTTGCCAATAAAAACGACGACCCAGAGCTACTTATGGAGGCCGCTACTTGGTGGATACACACCCATAAATTAGATCATTTTGTAAAAGCACATAAAATTAAACAGATGGTTTTAGATGGACTTTAGTCAATAAACTGAGCAAGTACTTCTAGCTGTGTTTATTTAATCAACAACGACTTGGTTTCTTCCGTTTTCTTTTGCTTTATAAAGTAATTTATCTGCATGCTTAATAAGAACATCCAGTGTGCTTTTTAAAGGGCTACTTACAGAGGCTCCCACACTAAAAGTGATTTTTGTATCACTAGGAAGGTCTTTTATATTACTACAATGCTCGGTAAACCTAGTGGCGAGCTGGTCAAATATATTTCGAATAGCTAGTTCGTCAACTGAATTTAGTGCAAACAACCATTCTTCGCCGCCGTAGCGGCCAAACTGATGATCACCACTTAGTGTTTCTTTTACAGCTTTTGCAAAGGCAATAAGAACTAAATCTCCAGCATCGTGACCAAATTGGTCGTTAACTTTTTTAAAGTAGTCTAAGTCAACAATTGCTATCGTCATTTTACCTTCATCAAGCTTTGCTTCTGCTGCGCGCATTATTCCTCTACGATTAGGGCTATTTGTTAGATAATCTGTTAATGAAATATCGTGATATTTTTGACGTTGTCGAGACTGTTTGTAAAATAAAAAGAATGAAACAATAACTAAAATAAACGCAATAGCAGCGCTAAGTCGCCAAATTATTTTTTTTTGGTACTCTTCTTTTGCTTGCAGTTCACTAATGTCTTTTGCGTATTCTAGTTGTTGTATTTTTTCTTCTTGTTCTTTTACTTCAAACTTGACCTGCAGTGTTTTTATATTATTTTCACTGGTTGCTTCGTAGTGTTTTTTTGTATAAAGGAGCTTTTGTTCAATTGCTTCAAAAGCCTCGTCAGTATAGTTAAGGTGTCGCTTTAACTCATAGCGTTTACTTAGAAACTCGGCTTTATAAATGCTGCGGCTGAATTTATCTAATTTTAAAAATACCTCATCGTTTGCTTCATTTGCTTGATCAAGTAAATCTAGTTTTATATATATGTCAGCTAACAAAATGAGCGATGCAAGTTGCATGTCGTAAATACCTGCAGAACGAGCGAGCTCAATGTTTTCTTTAGTTAAAGTTAAGGCTCTGTCGTAGTTTGCTTGTAAGTACTCAATACTGGCAATTGAGTATTGGGCAAAGGTTAGGCCTTTTTGCGCATTAACTTTTTTAAAATAAAATAATGCTTTGTTTAGATATATTAAGGCATCTTTAGGTTTTTCTATCTCAAGCAATACATTACTTAAACTCCAATATGCTTTTGCAGTAAAAAGCCCATCTTGCGTTTTTTCATATGCTTCAACCGCTTTCTTTGCATAATATACGGCTTTGTCTTTTTCATTTAGATAATTGTATGCATCGGCTATTTTTCTAAAAAAGTATCCTTGAGATGCTGAGTCGTCATCTTTTAATGCTAATTCTAGCCCCTCCAGTGCAACATTTAGGGTTTTTTTCAGTGCATCTGTATCGGTGTAATAGTAAGCAAGTGCTCGTAAAATAATGATTTTTTCTTTAGCCGAATACTGTTGCAAGCTCTCTTCTAATTTCGTGGCTAGTATTAGTGCTGGAGCTGGGTTTGGCTTTCTCGCTAAAGACTTCAGTTGTGATTCGAGAAATAATAAATGAACACTTTTTTGATTTGGTAACTCTTTGTTCTTTAAGTAATAAGACAAGTGTGTGTTTAACGCCTCGTATTTTTCTTGTCTAAAAAGTAGCTCCGCATACAAAGCGGCCGCTTCTAGATGAAGTTTTTCCCAATTTTGCTCTTTGCTTATTTTAAACGCCTGAGCGAGTTTGTCTTCATTTTGAAGATAGTCTATTTCATTTAGTTTTATGTTATTAATGAGAGCTTGAGCCGCTTGGTAATTTTGCGGATATGGCTCATCGTTAGCTGAGGCAAAATTACACAAAAGTAAAAACGAGACTAGAGCAATACACTTTGCCCATAAAGTATTATCTAAAATGTTTATTTGTATATTGCTAGTCATTTTAACCCTTTGATGACTTATTTTTATCAGTGAAATAATTTTGTTTACATTGTTTGTTAAGCTATTTCTTGAATCTATTTTTATATTTTTTTTTGAAAAAACTTAATCATAAACGATTTCAATTTAACTAATAAAAACCATAATTTGTATAATATAGCAGTTGTGGCCATATGCATTTATTAAAAATCAGCAGCTACTTCAAACTCTAATCGTTTAAGCGTAATTGGGTGAGTAAATGCTAAGTATTCTGCATGTAAATGTAATCTATCGGCTTTTTGTCCGTAATGTGTGTCGCCTATAATTGGCATGTTTAAACCTAAGCTGTGCGCACAATGCACTCTTAATTGATGAGTTCGCCCTGTTTTAGGGTATAACTGTAATCGGGTAATATTGTTATTACGCTCTAAAACCTGCCAGGTAGTAAGTGATGGCTTACCGTGTGTGTAACACACCATTTGGCGCGGTTTATCATCAAAGTCGAGCACTAAGGGTAAATCAATTACTCCGCTATCCTCAGCCACGTTACCATTAACTAATGCGACATAACGTTTATCTATGGTGCGTTCAATAAACTGCTTTTGCAGTGCTTTGTGCACGCGTTTATTAAGTGCAATCATCAATAACCCAGAAGTCGACATATCTAATCTGTGTACAATTAGTGGGCCTGATGCCTCTGGAAACTGCGTTTTGATTCGCATATAAACTGAGTCATCAATATTAACGCCAGGTACCGATAAAAACTCAGCGGGCTTATTTACCACAAGTAAGTCGTCATCTTTATAAACAATACTTAAATCTTTACCCTTGGCTGGGTTGATAAGTAGCGGGTTATCTTCAACATCTAAACCCTTTAACATATGCCCAAGTATTGGTTGGCATTTACTGTAACAAGAAGGGTAGTAATTTTTATGCTGCCTAATTGCTGATTTAGGCGTTGCTCCCCACCAAAATTCAGCCATAGCAAGTGGCTTTAAGTCATGTTTATAGGCGTATTGTAATAATTTAGGCGCAGCACAATCGCCAGCACCCGAAGGAGGAGTGTGCTCAGGTAATGCTGCAAAAATAGCATTTAAATCTGTAGTTTCACCATTTGCATTTAAAAATTGGTACTGTGCAAATAGCTTTTTTTGTAAGCTTTTAGAAAGCGTTTTACGGCGTTTTTTTAAATGAGCAATTTCATCAGAAATATTGATGTGTGTTTGCTGCAGTGACTCGATTATATTTTGCCAATAGGCTTTAAGTGCCAGTAGTTGCTTTTTTTCTACGATGCTTTGCCCTGCAAGCTTATTTTTTAACTGCTCAAAATCACTTTCGCTAAGTTCTAATTCACCTTCGGTACGTTGTATTTTTCGTTGCTGACGACCGGCTTGCATTACCGCCTGTTGAGCTAATAGCGCTTGCTGGTAGCTCTGTGTTGCATCATCAAGTTTGCTATTAACTTCAAGCAGTTGTTCGCTATTTTCTAACTGCTCAATTTGAGCATTAATATCGTTAATTATTTTACTTTGAGCCAAATAGGTATCGTCTTGAAGTTGCATGCTAGAAACAGGCGGCACAAAGCTAATATTACCTTTATCACCTTCAATTTGTCCCGAATAAGCACTTAAAAAGCCTAATTGTTGCTTAGCATTTTGCACCACTAAAACTCCAAACATTTTACCTGCATTTTCTGCTTTTAAATGCGTTAACGTTTCAAGTTGTTGCTGTAATTGTTTAGTGGCTGCTACAGCTAATGCTTGCGGCTCGTAATAAAAAGGGAAAGTAAACTTTTCAGGAAGCGCGAGAGCATCAATATTTTGAGAAAATAATGTAAAGCACGAAGCAGAATTTGACATAGAAGTAAGAGAAAAGCATTCAGTAAAATAATTGAGCGCATAATAACATATTCATAGTTAAGCAACTAAAAATCTCGCACCCGCATATTCATAAACACTTTAAAGCGGACATTCATGTTTTATGTATCAGTATGGGGGCGCAGCAAACCTAGGCGTTTGTTAGTAAAGTATCAGTAGTAATATATCTATCATTATCAAAATATTTAAGCTTATCGATTCTCAATAATTGAGCGCATTTCGAAACGATGACTTACCTGATAGATCAGAGACGAAAAATCAATTTACAGAATAACTGAATATTTAGGAGTTCTATATTATGAGTCAAAATATCGCAAGTTTTATCACTAAAACTCTTGATCAAGCTGGCGTAAAACGTATTTGGGGAGTAACTGGCGATTCACTTAATGGCATTAGTGAAAGTCTGCGAAGAATGGGCACAATTGAATGGCTAGGAACGCGACATGAAGAAGTTGCCGCATTTGCAGCAGGTGGCGAAGCGCATTTATCAGGGGATCTTGCGGTGTGTGCGGGTTCTTGCGGGCCAGGTAATCTTCATTTAATTAACGGCTTATTTGATTGTCAGCGTAATAATGTACCGGTATTAGCTATTGCCGCACACATTCCTTCATCTGAAATTGGCAGTAGTTATTTTCAAGAAACCCATCCGCAAGAATTATTTAAAGAATGCAGTGTGTATTGTGAAATGGTGTCGAGCCCTGAGCAAATGACGTACCTGCTAGAAACCGCAATGCGACAAGCAATACTAAACAAAGGCGTGAGTGTACTTGTGCTACCTGGCGACATTGCATTAAAAGATATGCCTAAAGCTATTAAGCCAAAATGGAACGTGCCAAAACCAGCAACGTATACCCCCGCTTTATCTGATATTGAAGCAATGGCGACTCATCTTAATAAAAGTAAAAAAGTAACCTTATTGTGTGGTGCTGGCTGTAAGGATGCCCACGACGAAATTGTTGCGCTAGCCGGCAAATTACAAGCGCCAATTGTGCATGCTATGCGTGGTAAAGAGTTTATTGAATACGATAATCCTTACAATGTTGGTATGACCGGATTTATTGGCTTTGCATCGGGCTATCATGCAATGCAAGAAGCCGATACGTTACTTATGATTGGTACTAGTTTTCCTTATCGTGCTTTTTATCCCGAAAATACCACCATATTACAAATTGATAATCAGGCTGCGTCACTCGGGCGACACGTACAAATTGACTGTGGCGTGCTAGGGGATACAAAAAATTCAGTGGCCACATTACTTGATTATATTAAAGGTGAACGGACAAGTTCGCACTTACAAAAATGTGTTAAAAATTACAAAGAGTCTCGACAAGATCTTGATGAACTTGCCAGTGGCAAAACCTCGCAAAATTTAATTCACCCGCAATACCTAACACGTTTACTCAACGAGCAAGCGGCTGACGATGCTGTTTTTACTTGCGATGTAGGTACGCCAACAGTGTGGGCTGCGCGTTATTTATCAATGAATGGAAAACGCCGCTTAATAGGATCGTTTAATCATGGCTCTATGGCAAATGCTATGTCGCAGGCAATGGGGGTTCAATCTGTAGATAGAGATCGCCAAGTCATTGCAATGTGTGGTGATGGTGGCTTTTCGATGTTAATGGGGGATTTAATCTCACTTAAGCAGCTTAATTTACCAATAAAGATTGTTGTTTATAATAATCGCTCACTTAGTTTTGTGGCTATGGAAATGAAAGCCAGTGGGTTTTTATCAAGCGATACCGATTTAGAAAACCCAAGCTTTGCTAACATTGCACAAGCCTGTGGCTTAAAAGGGATTCATGTGGACGACCCTGAAAAATTATCATCGGCAATGAACGAAATGATGGACCACTCAGGGCCTGTTGTTTTAGAAGTCGATACTGCAAAACAAGAGCTTTCAATGCCGCCGCAAATCAAATTAGAGCAAGCAAAAGGCTTTAGTGTTTACATGATGAAGGCGTTAATAAATGGAAAAGGCGATGAAGTTGTCGAACTGGGTAAAACTAATTGGTTACGTTAGTTAAGTTACTTCCCTATTGAGTATTTTGGCTCAATAGGGAAGTATGAAGCAATAATGTCCTCTATTATGTGCTTATTGCAAAGGTATGCCTTTCACGTAATGTAAAAAACGTCGGACATACTTTCTTAAATATTAATAAACCATAGTGCTTTCTTTTAACTTGTTGAACTAAAAGTAAAATAGCATGAGGTTTGTATAGAGTAGGTAATAGTAATAACCTATGAGGTCAATTACGTGTTTATAAAAGTAGGTATAGAGCGTTGATTAAAATTGAAGACTTTTCTTTAGCATGGCGCTGGATTAGCTCATCCCATGGTGATTTTTCTAAAGCTACATTAAATAAACTCAATCCATTGAGTGAAGATCAAGCAAGAGCATTAATTGCCGCCACACCCATTAACTTTCCGGTTGGAGCAAAAAGATTCGACTCCACACAAGGGAGTGAGTTAACACGCCAATGGTTAAAGGGCTTAGTAAATGATTCGCAAACAGTAACAATTTGCTGGGATCAAGAAACAGCATTAGCCCTACCTTGGATAGTTTTTTGTGATCACTGGGATGATTTTTGCTATCCATCAAGTGATGACATAAATCTGTATTTAACCTGAACTCTGGTTAAGAGATTTACTAAAATATTGAATCATAGTGATATTTAAATTTATTTTCTCTAGCCAGAGATTTTTAGTGAAAACAAGGCGAATTTACGCGTCAATAGCTGGCCTATTGCAAGTAAATTCAACGCAGTTAGCGCTGAAAATAGCTGCTTGAGATAGATTTATTATCCAGAGTTCAGGTTATTTAGAAAGCGGTGAACTGTTTTTACGTTGGAATCACTATGAGGTTTTTGAGTTTGACTCAAGTGCAATGTAATGAGCTAAAACACTTAGTATTGGCCTCAATTGCTACTTGGCGGTTGTTTTTAGCTTAACGTTTCACTCGCTTTACTCAATTAAAGTAAAGCGAGTGCTCAGTATCACTTACAAACTCTTTTTAGGCGGTAGGGCGACGTTTGCAAATATTAGTCCTGCAACAAGCGACATAAATATTAAAAACGTTTGCTGGCCTATATGCTCTGCATATATAAAGTCTTGGCCTTCAATGAGTGAGTTTAAGCCAATATAGGTTTTGCTACCTGGTACTAATACAATTAAGCCTTGCATGGCTACAATAGAGGCCGGCGCATTAGCAACACGGTTAAACAAGTTACTAAATATACCCACCGATAAAGCACCCACAAACGTACCTAACGTGTAATCAAGATACATAGCTGAGCCAATACTTGTGCCGTACGCTATAAATCCTGATGCAATAGACCAAACTGCGTGTTTAAGTTTGGTTCTAAAAATAACGATTAGGCTGCTACAAAGTAAAAATATAGCCAGCCATGCTGTCCACTTTGGTAGAGGATCAGGTTGTACAAAGTCAGCTTGCCCAAAGAGTGCAAAGCCAATACCTATACCAATAAAACCGCCAAAATAGAGTTTAAATAACAGCATAAACGAGTCCATGACTCTTGCTGTACCCGACACTAAATGCCGTGCTGCAAGCTCTGCTAAGCCAAGCGCAAGTGCTAAACCGGGTATAAACACAATAATGGCCGAAAGTACCACCAAGCGTATGTTTATTTCGGGCGTTATGTACACGCTTACTGCACATGCAAGTATTGCCGATATTATGGCTACCAATGGCTCAAGCATATGAGCTACGCGTTTTGAGCGTCCAGACCAAAGTACAAACACATAAACAACCAAAGTAAGTAGCGATGACCAAATAACATCAGTCCAGCTAGTACCCATTAACATGGCAAACGCACCACCAGAAGTTGCAAAGGCAACGCCCGTAACAAGTTTATTGTATGGGTTTGGCATGTCGTAAATAGCATCTAACTGGGCGTCAACTTCTTGTAAAGTTAACTTGTCGTCAAGCATTTGGTTTACAAGGTCGTCGGTATCGGCAAGTGAGCCTAAATCGTGATCGCCAGGGTCTACACGAGCAACATGGGTGTACTCGTCTTCGTGGCCATCAGTCCAAATAACAAACGTTACCGAAGTTGGCGACATAACAAACGACGATTTAAGTCCTAAATAGGTAGCCACTTCCATTAGGTGGGCTTCTAGGCGGTAAGCAGGCGTACCATACTTGTGAAGCATTTTACCCAATTTAACGATAAATTTGCGTTTTTCTGTAAAGGTTGCAGTTTTCAAATCTTTTTGGACCAAATATTGCGATAACTAAGCTAAAAATATAGACAATACAGCTAAAACTGCCCACGTTTGATGGGCGCGATTTTAAACACTAATTGGTGTGTGTCTAGTCATTTTTAATCTAATTTTTTATTTTTTTCAGCTATCCATTGCGACATGTATTGAGTGCTGCGCATTGTATGATGTTTGAGCATTTGGCCTGTAAAGTTTTTTTCGCGATGAGCCTTTAAATCGCTACTTATTGAATCGATTTTTTTAATTAACACCGTGCTCAATTGTGCTTTATCGTAGAGCGTATTAAGGAGTGTATTGCCATCTTGCTGCGCTTGTTCAAAGTCACTTTGATTGGTGTACATTTCAACAGCTGCATTGGCAAAATCGTCGGCGGTGTTGGCTATTTTACCAGGCCATGGTAAATCATTATGCATGCCCTCAGCACCAATATTGGTGGTAACGCTGGGTGTTTGCATAATCATGGCTTCAAGCAATTTACCTTTAATGCCAGCACCAAAACGAAGTGGCGCTAAACATACACGTGCGCTTTGCATTACATCAAACGCATTATCGGCCCAGCCTTTTATTAAAAACCCTGTTTTAGGGTTATTTAGCGCCGTGGCTTTTGGTGGTGGGTAAGAGCCATAAATATGAAGTTCTGCTTTTGGTAGTTGCTTGCGAATAAGTGGCCATATCTTTTGTAAGTGCAACACGGCATCCCAGTTTGGCGCGTGCCTAAAATTGCCTATGGTCATAAAATGTTGGCGCTGCTCAAACGTTTTTGTACTTGCAGGTAATGAGCTTAAATCGACCATAAATGGTAAATGGTGCAATAAGCTTGGCTCTATTTTAAATACGCTGCTTAGTAAACGCATTTCATAACTTGAAATAATTAAGTTTAAATCGCAGCGTAAAATAGCGGCAATTTCGCGTTTTGCTATGTCTGAGTGTAAATCGCTGATTGTAAACTCACGCTCACCTTTAAACGCTTCGTGACGAGCGTTACGCAGACATTGTAAATCTTCGGTATCTAAAATTTTAATCGCATGAGGGCAATGTTTATCGACGCGCCAGCCAAATTGTTCTTCCATCATAAAGCGGTCAAACATGACTATATCTGGGTTATAGGCTTTAACGTATTCGTCAAAGCTATCGCAGTTTAGTGCAATGCTTTGGCTGGTTATGCCAAAAGCGTCAAGGTTTACCATGTGCTCTGTGCGCTGCGCGGGCGTTGCAAATTCAACGTCCCAGTTTTGCGCTCTAAAAGTATTTAATAACGACATCATGTGCGTTCCCGCAGCAGATGAATTTGGTTCTGGCCATACGAAACCAATTACCAGCACTTTTTTCATTGGCTAGAATCTCTAATTAGTGAGTTTACATTTACCAGTGTTTTTACTGGCGGAGCTGTGTTTTGTAGCAATTCTTTGAGTACTAGGTGACAACGTTTAGCAATGTCATGTGTGTTAATTACAACGGTGCTTAAGCTGTAAGGCATAACGCTATAATAAGGTAAGTGGTAGCAGCTCGCTATTTTTATATTGTTATTGGTTGGTATGTTAAGCGTCTGTATTGCAGTAAAAACACCTTGTGCAATTATATCATTTTCGCATACAAGGGCGCTTAACTGAGGGTGTTTTGCGTAAGCTTCAATAAATGCATTTTTAGCACTAAGCGCTTGGTTTTGACTGCATGATATGGCTACCAAAGGCGTAACGCCGTGCTGTGAGCAAGCAGTATTAAAGCCACTTTGAAGTGCTTGAGAGTCGCTTAGCGATAGCTCGCTTCCTATAAATGCAATATGTGTAACGCCTTGTGCAAGCAAATGCATGCTGGCTACGTGGCTGGCTTTTTTATAATCGGGAAGTACGCATGGCGCTGCGCTAAAGGGAACTTCTCGCATTAAGGTCATTACTTTTTGCTGTGCGCTGAGAGTATCGAGCCATTTGGCACAAGTATTAGCAACAGGGCAAATAATAAATGCGGCGGCGTTGTATTCTTTTAAGTTTTTAACCGCGTTTGTTTGCAGCTCAAGATTATTATTACTACTTACTATCATGGCTTGTAAGTTATTTTCGTTTAAAATACGCTCAAGGTTAGTCGCGAGTTGCGCCATATACGGATTAGTTAAATCGTTTATTACAATAGCGACTAAGTTAGAGCGCCTTGAGCGCATAGCTGCTGCATCGCGATTGTAAATGTAGCCTAGTTCGTCAATGGCTTTTAGTACTTTTTGTTTACTTTTTTTGCCGACTTTATCGCTTTGAGTAAGCACCAAGGATACGGTTGACTTTGATACACCAGCAAGATCTGCAACATCAAAAATAGTGACTGATTTAGCTCTGTTCTGCATTGTACTTAAAGTGCCGAAATAGTGAATAAATAGCGCAATAGTGTAGCTTAAATAACACTATTAAGTCATCTATTGGAATACTTTAAACGAGCTTAATGCTTTATGAACAAAGCAAAACGTGTTTATATACGTTTATAAAAGTAAAAAATAACAAAAGGATAAAAACATGAACGCTTTTAGGCTGTTAGTTGCCTTTATTTGTTGTGTTGCATTATTGCCAGCAAGTTATGCAGAACAAGGGTATAAAATGCCCTCACCAGAGCTTGCAGCTTTGGTTGATGCTAAATTAGCCCCCACTAGTTACTTGTCGAGCGATGGTCAGTGGCTTGCATTATTTGAACGCAAACGAGTGGTAACACTTGATGAGCTTGCAAAAGAAGAGCTTAAGCTTGCAGGGATTAAATTGAACCCAGCTAATTTTTCGCGTTCTCGTGTGAGCGCTAAGTTTAGCGCTGTTGAACTTAAACATGTTCGCACTGGTACAGTGATTAGTATTAATAATTTACCACGCGGTATTATTCGCTCTCCTCAGTGGTCGTCTAACAGCAAGTATTTAGCGTTTATAGTTGAGCAACCTAGCCAAGCAAATTTATGGCTTTACAATGTTGAAACAAAACAAGCAAAAGAGCTTTCAAGTGCAGCACTCAATTCAGTAATAACAGCAACTCCCTACGAATGGTTACCTGACAGTAGCGCCATAGTGGCAAACTTGGCGGTAAATGTTGGTAAACCTGCTTTGCAAAACGACAGTCAAAATGTAGTGCCTGTTATTCAACAAAGCACTGGTGAAAAAGCGCCCGCCCGCACTTATCAAAATCTATTAACAAGCCCATTTGATGAAGCGCAGTTTAAATTTTATGGCTTAGGTCAGCTGGCTTACATAACACTTGATGGTAATGCCCAAGCAATTGGACGTCCTTCTTTATTTAAAGCGTTTTCGATATCACCTGATTCGACAAATATATTGGTTGCAGGTATTAGCCAGCCATTTTCGTATCAAGTACCGTACAGCCGTTTTGCAAGCACTTGGCAAATATGGGGCATGCGCGGTTATGTTTTAGCCGAACTTGCAAAGCAACCTCTTGCCGATAATATTCCGCAAGGTTACGACAGTGTTCGCACTGGCCGCCGTGATTTTGAATGGCGAGCCGATCAAGGCGCTGAAGTTATTTGGGCGCAGGCGCAAGATGGCGGCGACATGAAAACCGACGTTGAGCACCACGATTATCTTTACAGCTTACGTGCACCATTTAAACGCGAGCCTAAATTGTTTGCCAAAGTAGAGCGCCGTTACGGGGGAATGGAGTGGAGCAACGAGAACATTGCAATGCTGACAGATTGGCGCTTTAGTGATCGCCAAGTACGTACTTACATCGTACAACCACGAAATGCCGACAGAAACCGCGTTTTATTTTCAGAGCGTAGTTATAACGATGCGTATAAAGATCCAGGTAATGCAATTTACGAGCACAACGATTTAGGTGCTAACGTTATTAAGATTGTAGGCGGGCGTTATATTTACCTGCGCGGTAATGGTGCTTCAGAGCAAGGTAATGTGCCGTTTTTAGATAGGTACGATGTTAAAACAAATAGCAGTAAGCGTTTATGGCAATCACAAGCGCCATACTACGAGCGCGTACGCGCACTGCTTGACGACGAAGGTGAGCGATTTATTACTATTCGTGAATCTAAAACAGAGCAACCTAACTTTTTTATACGCGATTTAGATAACGACACGCTAACGCAACTAACAACATTTGAGCACCCGTACCCTGCATTTAAAGGGGTAACTAAAGAGCAATTACGTTATAAGCGCGACGACGGGGTTGAGCTTTCTGGCACGCTTTATTTGCCACCAGGGTATGACAAAACACAAGGCCCGTTACCGGTACTTATGTGGGCTTACCCACTTGAATACAAAGATAAAGCGGTTGCATCGCAAGTACGCGAATCGCCTTATGCATTTACCTACATTGGTTATTGGGGCCCAATGCCTTACCTTGCCAAAGGGATTGCCGTGTTTGACGACCCTAAAATGCCAATAGTGGGTATTGATGGCAGCGAGCCAAACGATAACTTTAGAAAGCAGTTAGTATCAAGTGCGCAAGCAGCTGTTGATGTATTGGTTAAAAAAGGCATTGCCGATAAAGATAAAATTGCCATAGCAGGGCACTCGTATGGTGCATTTATGGTTGCTAACTTATTGGCTCATAGCGATTTATTTAAAACCGGTATTGCCCGCAGTGGCGCGTATAACCGCACATTAACGCCGTTTGGTTTTCAAGGAGAAGAGCGTGATTTTTGGCAAGCACAAAGTGTGTACGCTAATATGTCGCCGTTTTTCCATGCTGAAAAAATTAACGAGCCAATGCTAATGATCCACGGCCAAGAAGATCCTAATTCAGGAACCTTCCCAATGCAAAGTGAGCGCATGTACGCAGCCCTAAAAGGTTTAGGTAAAGATGCTCGCTTAGTAATGCTCCCTTATGAAGCACATGGTTACCGTGCGCGTAAAAGCTTATTGCATGTATTGTGGGAACAAGAACAGTGGTTAGATAAGTATTTGTTAAATGATACAGCAAAGCCAGTAGAGGTCATTACTGAACCAATGGTAAGTGCTGGGAAATAGTAATAAACATGAGTAAGTAACAGCGCGGCTACTTATAGCCGCGTTTTTGCTTTTAATATGAGAGTAAATTAATGATTGATGTAGCAGCGCTTGCGGTTTTTATTCCTACGTTCTTTTTTGTGTCTATCACCCCTGGTATGTGTATGACGCTCGCTATGACTTTGGGTATGAGCATTGGCGTGCGCCGCACATTATGGATGATGATAGGCGAGCTATTAGGTGTCGCAAGTGTTGCTATAGCTGCGGTATTGGGCGTTGCAAGCGTAATGCTAAATTACCCAGATGCGTTCGCTATTTTAAAGTGGGTAGGCGGCGCGTATTTAATTTATATTGGCGTTAACATGTGGCGAGCCAAAGGAAAAATGTCGGTCGATACCTCAAAGCCAAGTGATGTAAGTAGGCAGTCGTTATTTACCCAAGGTTTTGTAACTGCAATTGCAAATCCTAAGGGCTGGGCGTTTATGATTTCACTACTGCCGCCATTTATAAGTGTTGAGCATGCTGTAGCTCCTCAGCTTTTAGTATTGTTAAGTGTAATAATGGTGAGCGAATTTGTATGTATGTTAGCTTACGCAACAGGCGGTAAAAGCCTGCGTTTATTTTTAAGCCGTGGCGATAATATAAAATGGATGAACCGTATTGCTGGCAGCTTAATGGCTGCTGTAGGTATCTGGTTAGCGCTAGGGTAATCGCTTAGCGAAGGAGCATATTTGTCATCTCTAAGTTTGACCTATTCAAAGGCCGGATGACTTTATTCACCAGCCGGCCTTCATATAATAAAAGTGAAGAATGATTACTCCGTAATCGAATTTATATAAGCGTTTATATTATGTTGGTTAGTTGGGTTTTTAGCTGCCCAACGATCATTTATACCATCTTTATTTTTATCAATTATGTCAGGGAATCCTAGAAATTGTCGTTCATATTCTTCCCAGCTTTTAATCATTTCTAGTTCACTGTTTATTAAACCTTTGCCGTTAATAGGCGTACTTCCATCTACTTGGTTTAACACTTGTGTATCAATATTATCTAAAAACATGCCATTGGCATTAAAATTAGCCCCTACGTTTTTTTCCTTTATAAGTGTGCTATAGGTTTTTTGAGTACTATTTATTGTCGCACTGTTTGCAGCACCATTGATTGGCTCTAACTTAACTCGACTGAGTCGTTTATCATCCATTGATATATTTTTACGTTTTGCATCTTTGCTAGTGCGATAGTTTACACCCAGTCGGTTATCGGCAGTTATTTCCTCATCTCCCTCAAAATAGTTACCAGATATATAAGCTTGAGACTTCGTTATATTTGGCGAGTACCATAAATCAACAAATTGTATTGCTTTACTTGCGGGTCCCGGTTTGTAAATGTTGTTTATTAAGTTAAAGCGGCCATTCTCGCTACCATAAACATTATTGCTGCCCCAGTTAAAAATGATATTGTTGGAAAATTCAACAAATTCAAACTGTTCATCGTAAGGGGGTTTTAAGCGTGAACCATTTAATCGTGGTGTGCGGCTATTATGATGAGCGATGACATTATTAATAAAACTGGCTTTATTTCCCCCCCAAATTCCACCATAGCCATGACGCCCTTTGGGATGGATTGAATGATTAAGGCTCGCAGCTACAATTGAATTTTGCAGCGTGAATCGTTGGTTATTATAAAAGCTAGCAGTTTCATCGACTGACCAGCTAAATGAGCAGTGATCAATTATTATATCTCGGCTATTGCGCACAGACATCGAATCTTCAGCTAATTTAAATGTACCAAGGCGAAAACGCATATAGCGAATAATGATATGATCAGCATCCGAAACTTGAACTGGCGCACCCGCAACGGTAATGCCACCTGGAGAGGTTTGTCCTGCAATAGTTAAAAAGCCACTTTTTACAATAATGGGTTCTTTTAAATGAATAACACCGGAGATATTAAATACCACTGTGCGCTTGTATTTACGCTTTAAGGCGTGTCTAAGTGTTCCCTTTGCTGGGTTTTTAGGATTATCTTCCAGTGAGTTAACAATATAGATTTTGCCGCCATGCCCCCCTTGCGTGTATTTCCCGTATCCATCGGCATTTTTAAAGGCTAAATTTGAGTCGAGTGCATACCCGTGAGAGGTGAATACGCCCACTAATAAAACAAATACACTTAAACTTAAATATTTAATTTTCTTATTGATTGTATCCAAAGTATGCACCCTAAAATTGTTATGTTTATAAGCTAAAGCTATCAGTAGCAAAAGCAGTTTTATTTATTTGTTGTGCTAAATTATGAAGTACGGCATTTGGTTGCCATTTATCACCAAATACCCACTGTTCGACAGTTTGTTGGGCTAAATAAGTGTTAGTGGGCTGAAAATTATTACGCGCCCATGAATAACTATTAATGTTTTGATTATTCGCAAAAAAATACCGAGCGCCAAATTTGTTTGCCTTATTACGGCTTTTATCAGGGTAGGTTTTTTTGAATATTGGTTTGTCAGCCATGTGGCTAGAGAACTGGTTATTAATTAAATAAAACTGTGCATCATAATGATGTCGACCTAACCAAAAACCTTTTACACCATCAAATTCACTGTCATTTACAACGAGCTTTTGATTTACATTGAGTTCGCCATCATGCCAAAGAGTGGCACTTTGCTTTATGTTGAAGAATTTAGAATGCTCAATTAACGCGGTACCACGAGGACACACCATATCGGTTGCGCCAGTAAATGAGCAATATGAATGGTAATATAATCCATCTTTTTTATTCCACAAACTCAGAGTATCGGCCCCGTCGGAACTAATGTTACATTGATGCAAGGTGATGCGGGTGGCGTTTTCAAAACTACGAACCGCAAACTGGTGCTCGTTAGTGTTGTGTTCTCGGCCGTAGTGATTAGTGATTTGTAAGTTGACGATATTTATATCGCTACCGTTAATATTTACAACCGCCGCCCCCCAATCACTGTCGTGATTTTTTCGCCAGTTATTTCTAAGCTCAGGAAAAGTAATTCGCGTATTACTTTGCGACTGACCAACTAAACTTAAGTTATTGCGAGTTATAAATAGCTTTTCGTTATATTCGCCAGCACTTATTAAAATAATAACGCGTTTAAAGTGAGTACTCGCATCAATAGCTTGTTGAATAGAGCTGAAATATTTAGGGTTATGCTTATCCACATACAAAATAGTACTGGGCTCACTTCCAATGGCCGGTGTTTTTGAGTAGATGTTGCAACTAACCAATAGACAAATAACGAAAAAAGTAAACTTCATCATTAACGACCTATTATTGACGTTTTTATTGAATCAGTATCAATACCTACAATCGCCCCTCGGTGTTGAATAACCTGTCCGGCTAATAAGTTACCAGCTTTGGCACAGTCCTCTATTGAATTACCGTGTAGCCAGTATGCTAGAAACCCCGCATTAAATGAATCCCCAGCCGCTGTTGTATCAGTAACATTATCGACTTTGTTGGTTTTAAAGTAGCGGGGCTCTGAGGTGTTTTTATTACTGTACTGACAACCATCAGCACCTGTTTTTATGAGCACATGCTGAGCGCCGGCTTTGTGTAAACGAGAATGGCAAGCGGCAATATTATTATCGGCCCAAATTTGTACTTCATCATCAAAAGTGAGCAATGATAAATTAGCAAGCGCATACATGACTTTGTTGGTTTTTTTACAGTGTTCATCACTTGCCCAAAGAGCCGGGCGGTGATTACTGTCATAAATAATATCGACACCTTGATGAGCAAGCTTTGTCAGAATTTCAAGCAGGGTATTGCAATCTTTAACTGATAAAATAGCGAGTGATATCCCTGATAGATAAATAGCATCAAAATGACTAAGAAGCGCGACAATATGGTTAAAATCAGGATGTGTTACCAAATATTTTGCTGCTGAGTCGCTTCGCCAATATTGAAAAGAGCGCTCTCCTTGAACATCGTTTTGGATCATATACAAACCAACCTGTTTATCAGGTGCGGTAAGTACAAAATCAGTATTTAATTGATGTTTTTGCCACTGCTTTATCATCGCGGTGCTCAAAGTGTCGGCACCCATGCAAGTAACATAATTTACGTCAACACTTTGACCTGCGAGCTTTTTCAAATAAATAGCGGTATTCATTGTGTCACCGCCATAGTTTTGTTGCATAGAAGAAAATAATTGACCCGATAGCTCAACCATACACTCGCCAATAATTGCTATTTTTTTGATAGACATTTAAAGCGTGACTCCTTTTTTCCAGATAGCGACTTCACGAATATCATTCTTTTCATTACAGGTTTGTTTTCCGTTGACTATCTCAACAAGCAAGTCAACAAACTCACCATGCACTTGCTCCATACTTACATCGTTGATGAGCACACCAGCATCAAAATCTATCCAGCGTGTTTTTTTCTTAGCTAGCTCTGAATTAGTGGCAATTTTAAGCGTAGGAACAAAGCCGCCATAAGGGGTGCCACGACCAGTGGTAAATAGTACAATGTGGCAACCAGAAGCACCTAAAGCACTTGTTGCAATTGGGTCATTGCCAGGTGCATCTAGTAAGTTTAAACCGGGTACGTTCAAACGTTCACCGTAGTGTAAGACGGCTTGTACTTTGCTGCTGCCAGCTTTTTGTGTACACCCTAGTGATTTATCTTCCAATGTGGTTATTCCGCCTTTTTTATTTCCAGGTGACGGATTTTCGTAGATGGGTTGATTATGTGCTTTGTAATAACCTTTAAAGTTGTTAACCATTTCAACTAACTTATGAAAGGTTGCTTCGTCTTTACAACGCGACATCAATAGCGTTTCGGCACCAAACATTTCTGGTACTTCGGTTAACACGGTTGTACCGCCTTGGGCTATTAAATAATCTGAAAACACACCTAGCATAGGGTTAGCTGTTATGCCTGATAGGCCATCACTGCCACCACACTCTAAACCAAATTTAACTTCACTTAATTTTCCAGGTTCGCGTTTGTCGTGCTTTATTCGACTATAAATTTCTTCGAGAAGAGCGACACCATCTTCAATTTCGTCATCAGCTTGTTGTGTGATTAAAAATTTAACGCGGTTTTCATCAAAATCCCCAAGCCCTTCTTTAAACACATTTAATTGGTTGTTTTCACACCCCAAGCCAACAACCAACGCACCGCCTGCGTTAGGGTGCAATACCATGTTTTGTAAAAGAATACGGGTTGTTTCTAAATCATCACCGAGCTGTGAGCAGCCAAATTGATGAGGAAAAACATGAATTCCGTCAATGCCAAGATCAGGGTTTCGTTGCATAAACTCTTTTTTCATTTGTGCAATCATACCGTTTACACAGCCAACAGTAGGGATAAGCCAAATCTCGTTGCGTATACCAATTTCGCCATTTTTACGACGATAAATATTAACATCGGGTGATGGAGTTGCTGCTGCTTGGTCAATAAACTCAGGGGTGTATTGATATTCAAGCTCATCGTTTAGGGTGGTTTTAACACAGTGTGTATGAACCCACGTACCTTTTGGTATATTAGCTAAAGCAAAGCCAATTGGAGCACCATATTTTATAACTTTTTCGTCTTTTTCTATGTCACGCAAAGCTACTTTATGGCCTTTGTCTACATCTTGAGTTACTAAAATGTCGATGCCATCAACCGGTAATGTTTCGCCTGCTCCAATATTGCGCATGGCAATTGCTACATCATCGGTTGGGTGTAATTTGATTAATGGTTTCATTTTATTGACCTAATTTACTTTCAATGGTGGCTGCTACACTGGTGTTCAACATACTCTGTAGATAACCTACGATGCTTTGTTTAAGGCCTGAAATATCATTTAAATTTGTTTCCCAGTGCCAATCACAGGCTAGGAACTTTTCAACCAATTGATCAATACTTAAGCTACCAAGGCCATACTCCAGCCAGTTGTCTTTAAAAAACGCTAACCATTGTTCGCTATCACTGAGAGCTATAGACTCATCATTACGTACACCACGGTAAAATAAAATTTGTCCAGCCATTGCCATCGCAATTAACTCAGGAACCTTTTGGTTTAATTCCACATATTTAAATAGCTGAGGTAGCAGGCGTGTCTTAAATTTAGTCATACTGTTTAGTGAAATAGACAATAGTAGATGGCAAATATAGGGGTTTCTAAAGCGGTTAAGTACATCGCTGGCAAACTTCTTTAGCTCATCTGCGGGTAAATCAAGGGTCGGAATAATCTCATCAGCAATGAGTTGAGTTAAATATCGTTCAAATAATTGAGCACTAAGGGCATCACCAACCGAGTCAATATTTGCCATATATGCCAGCGGCACTAACGCTGTATGTGCTCCATTTAAAATAGCCACTTTGCGTTGTTTGTAAGGTGAAATATCGTCGACAATTTTTATATTTACGTCACTGTCTTTCAAACACAATAACTCAGCGAGATGTTTTGGTCCTTGAATAACAAATAAGTGAAAATACTCGGCAGTGACCATAAAGTTGTCTAAATAACCGAGTGACTCTTGCAGTTGTTGATGTTCGTCTCGTGGAAAGCCTGTCACAATACGGTCAACTAGGCTTGAGCAAAAATGGTTATGTACATTTAACCATTGGGTAAACTCTTCTGGTAATTGCCAATTTTTTGCGTACTTTAAAACGATTTCTTTGAGCTTTTCGCCATTGTAATCAATAAGTTCGCACGGAATAATGACCATGCCACTTTCTGCTGAGCCAGTAAAGTGATTAAATCGATGAAATAACCATTGTGTTAGCTTTGCTGGGAATGCTTTTGCAGGTTTATCCTCTAGCTTGTCTGAATCAATGTACTCTATGCCTGCTTCAGTTGTATTTGAAAAAATGATTTTCAAATCAGAATTTGTAGCAAGCTCTAAAAAACGCTCAAGGTTTTTATAAATAGGGATCTCTTCATTAACGCAACCAATAATACGCTCTTCACTTACGGTTTCACCTTGCTCATTTAAGCCACGAATAATAGTGGTGTACAAACCATCTTGTGTATTTAGCAGCGGTAATGTGTCGTAATCAATTGGGCGAATAATTGCAATGCCTGCACTTAGATCACTCGTTTGGTTTAATTTATCTATTTGCCAATCGACAAAAGCGCGTAAAAAGTTACCTTCACCAAATTGCATTATTTTTGTTGGGTATTTGTTTTTATTAAAGTTTTTTCTATTCAATGTTTGCATAATATAACCCATTTTGAGTATCGATTGGCCTGTTGTTGATTTCATACTACTTATAAATGCCACCGGTGGCAAATTAAATTTGACAAACTGCCACCGGTAGCGAAGAATGGCTTTTAACAACTCAAATTATTTTATTTACATTATATAAATATAGAGATTAACGATAGGAATTGGCAATGAGCATGCATTTATTCGATTTAAAGGGAAAGACGGCCTTAGTAACTGGGGCCAGCCGTGGATTAGGGCAGCAAATAGCCTTGGGTTTAGCTCAAGCAGGTGCAAATATTATATGTAGCAGTAGCAAAGAGAATGGTTGCAAAAACACGTGCCAGATGATTAACAATGAGTCAGGGCAAGTGATTGAATTATCTGCTGATTTAAGCCGCGAAGATGCTGTAATTTCGCTTGCGGAGCGTGCATTAGAGTATGCTGGGACTGTTGATATTTTAATTAATGTAGGTGGCACTATTTTTCGAAGTCCAGCCGTAGATTATCCGTACGAGCAGTGGCAAAACGTAATGAAAGTAAATGTTGATGCTAGTTTTTTACTTGCTCAGGTACTTGCACCTGCAATGATTAGAAAAGGGCAAGGGAAAATTATCAATATTGCGTCAATGCTTTCATATAGTGGTGGCATGACAGTACCTGCTTACACAGCAAGTAAACATGCTATTGCAGGCGTTACTAAAGCATTAGCGAATGAATGGGCGCAATATAATATTCAAACAAATGCAATTGCTCCCGGTTACTTTAAAACCGATAACACACAAGCTTTACAAGATGATCCTACTCGAAACAGTGAGATCGAAAAACGTATACCAGCAGGGCGTTGGGGTGAAGCTGAGGATTTAATTGGAACCGCCATCTTTTTATCATCAGCTGCTAGCGATTATGTTAATGGACATATTTTAGCTGTTGATGGCGGCTGGTTAGCACGATAACTTTATTTTAGGTAGCAAACTATGAGTACAGAAATTGAGTCACGTTACGCCGTTGGTCCAAATGAAGTGAAAGGCTACGATACACAGCAGCTCAGAGATGAGTTTTTGGTTGATAAGCTTATGCAAGTAGACAAAATTTATTGGCTGTACACGCATTACGAACGTTTTATGGTAGGTAGTGCGGTTCCAACAGCAGGAGCTTTAACGCTAGAGACAGTAGATAACCTTAAAGCAGCTCATTTTTTGAATGGACGTGAATTGGGCATTATCAATGTAGGCGGCCGAGGTACGGTAACTGCAGACAATGAGACGTTTGAACTTAACTACAAAGATGCTTTGTATATAGGCAAAGAATCAAAAAATGTGACGTTTAAAAGCTGTGATAACACAAATCCAGCTAAGTTTTATTTAAATTCGGCGCCAGCACACCATAAATACCCAAATAAACGAGTTACCCGTAATGATGCAAACGTCTTGCATTTAGGCGCTTTAGAAACGTCTAACGAGCGTGATATAAACCAAATGCTGATTAATACAGTTGTAAAAACTTGCCAATTACAAATGGGTTTGACTGAGCTAAAGCCTGGTAGTGTATGGAATACAATGCCTGCTCATCAACATGATCGACGTAATGAAGTGTATTTTTATTTTGAAATACCAGAGCAACAAGCTGTGTGCCATTTTATGGGAGAACCCACAGAAACGCGCCATTTATGGATACATAATGAACAGGCCGTTGTTTCACCTGCGTGGTCTATTCATTCTGGGTCGGGTACTCAAAACTACAGTTTTATCTGGGGGATGGCTGGCGAAAATCTAGATTATGATGATATGGATAAATATCAGCCGCATGAACTGAGGTAATGTAGTTCGTACAATCGCTTATTCACACACTGATAAGAAGAAATATAATAATGCATAAGAATCTTCTCAATGTCGTTTTTTTGGTTTTATCGATCGGGCTACTCACCAGTTGTAGCGATGATAAAAAAACCATACGTTTAACATTAGCGCATACACTTGATACTCGTCATGTGGTTCACAAGGCGATGGAATATATGGCAACGCGGCTAGATTACTATTCAAAGGGGAGTATGGAGATAGTAATTTACCCAGGTGGCCAACTTGGTTCTGAACGAGAGTTAATTGAACTATTACAAATAGGCAGCCTTGCTATAACCAAAGTATCAGCCAGTCCTCTTGAAGGGTTTGTACCTGAAATGAAAGTATTTGGTATCCCTTACTTATTCAGAGATAGTGAACATTTTTGGCGAGTACTCAATAGCGAAACAGGCCAAAATTTACTCGATAAGGTTGCAACTGCAAAACTTAAAGGGCTGGGTTATTACGATGCGGGTAGCCGTAGTTTTTATACAACGAATAAACCAATCAACACACCTGATGACTTAGTGGGTGAAAAAATAAGAGTACTGAATAGTCCAACTGCGGTTGCCACTGTCCAAGCCCTTGGTGGTGCAGCTGCGCCTATTGCATGGGGTGAACTCTATGCAGCTTTGCAACAAGGTGTTGTTGATGGTGCAGAGAATAACCCACCTAGTTATTACTTATCTCGCCATTATGAAATAGCAAAATATTATTCATTAGATGAGCACACATTTGTACCTGATGTGATTATAGCCAGCCAAAGTGTGTGGAATTCGTTAAATACTCAGCAACAGCAATGGCTAAGCCAAGCAATGGCTGATTCAGTAAAGTACCAGCGTTCGTTATGGCAAACCGCTTCTGATGACGCCCTTGCAAAAGTAATTGAAGCGGGTGTTGAAGTAACCTATCCAGATAAAAAAGCATTTCGCGATCAAGTCGTTGAGTTTCATGCGTCTTTTGACAACACTCCTGTTGCAAAAGTAATAACAAAAATTAAAGCAATGTAGTGAGAGATGATGCGTAAATTTAACACACTTTTAAATCACCTAATTGAGCGTATTTTGATTATGGCTATGGTTGCCATTGTTGCAGTGGTTTGCTGGCAGGTTTTTTCGAGATTTATAATGCGTTCGCCAAGTTCATATACCGAAGAATTAGCGCGCTTTTTGCTTATTTGGATTGGCGTATTAGGTGCAGCCTACGCTTATCGAACACGTGCACATTTAGGGCTTGATCTGTTTTATGAAAAAATGAAACCGAGACTAAAGCACAAATGCGCTATTTTTATAGAATTAATAGCGCTAATAACAGCCAGCAGTCTATTAATTTATGGGGGCGCTTTATTGATGCTATTAAGCTTTGATTTGAAGCAAACATCAGCAGCTTTAGGCATTAATATGGGATTTGTTTATTTAGTGTTGCCATTAAGCGGGGTACTTATTGCGATTAATTGCTTAGATAATTTACTTCAATTAGCCGCTACTAGACAGAAGGAGGAGGTGTAATGGATTTTACAGCAATAATTCTCGTCGTTACTTTTTTTGCATTACTACTTATTAATGTCCCTATTTCAATATGCATTGGTTTAGCTACTTTACTCGCCTTATTAATGCATATGGATTTTACGCCGGCGGCGACGACTATCGCCCAACAGCTAGCTGGCGGATTAGATAGTTTTGCTTTACTTGCTATTCCATTTTTTATTCTCTCTGGGCTTATCATGGGCCAAGGAGGGATCGCCAAGCGGTTAATCGAATGTGCGATGGCATTAATAGGGTTTTTACCTGGTGGCTTAGCGTTGGTAAATGTTTTGTCGTGTATGCTATTTGGTGCAATATCAGGTTCTGCTGTAGCTGCAACCTCAGCGATTGGTAGTTTTATGGTACCAGAGATGAAAAAACATGGTTACAGTGAAAACTTTGCGGCTGCTGTCACCGCGACGGCATCCACGACGGGCATGCTAATTCCACCCAGTAATATTTTAATTATTTATGCAATCGCCAGTGGTGGTGTTTCAATTGCGGCATTATTTATAGCAGGCTACCTTCCAGGTATATTAGTTGGACTTGCATTAATGACTGTTTGTGCGGTGTATTCTATTAAAAATAAATACCCTGTAACAGCACGCCTACCGTTGAAAATTGTTATTGAAAAAGTGTTGGCTGCCTTTCCTAGTTTGCTGCTTATTTTTATTGTAATAGGCGGTATTATTGGAGGGGTATTTACTGCAACTGAAGCGGGGGCAATCGCGGTAATTTATGCGTTAATATTATCTGTTATTGTTTATAAGGAAATTAGTTTAGCCGCGTTACCTGGAATATTACTAAAAGCATGTGAAACAACCGCGATTGTAATGCTCATCATAGGTGCTTCTTCTGCAATGTCTTGGCTGCTATCGTTTACCCATATTCCGCAAATTGTCAGTGATTTCTTTTTAACACTCAGTGATAACCCAATTATTATATTATTACTCATAAACTTGATTTTAATTCTAGTGGGAGCATTTATCGATATGACTCCTGCGGTGCTTATTTTTACGCCAATATTTTTGCCTGTGGCTGAACAGTTTGGTATGTCGCCTATACAATTTGGTATTATGATTGTACTAAATTTATCCATAGGGTTGGTGTCGCCACCAGTAGGAAGTGTACTTTTTGTAAGTTGTGCAGTGGCTAAAACGTCTCTTCATAAAATTATTAAGCCAATGATCCCGTTATATATCGTTATGTTTTTAGTTTTAATGCTGGTTACCTACGTACCTGCTGTGAGTGAGTTTTTACCTCGCTTATTTGGTCTTATTGAGTAACATAATCTGAACTTGGGATAATAAACTTGTTTTAAGCCGTAATTTTCACGCTAACAGCGTTGAATCTACTACAATAGGCTATACAAAAAGCGGTTGGTCGAATTTATTTTGCGTAAAAGCCAACCGCTGTTATAACTATTGTCTTACAAAATAATTTATTTTTGGGTTCATTTTTGCCTTGAAAGACTAATCACTGCAATGGTTTCTTTACAGACATCAAGTAGCTGGTAAAATTGAAGATTACCCTTGTTCAGGAACTTATAATGTCAGTAACGATCAATGATGTAGCACGGCTTTCAGGTGTTTCAAAACGTACTGTTTCTCGCGTAATTAACTGCTCACCAGCAGTAGGTGAGGCAACGCGTGAGCGGGTACTGGAAATAATTAAAGAAACAGGCTTTTCACCAGATAAGCAGGCTCGTGGACTCGCATCTAGTCGTTCTTATTTATTAGGACTAATTTATGATAACCCTGATGCGCTTTATATTGACCAAGTACAACGCGGTGCTTTAAGTGTGTGCGCCGAACTGGGTTATGAGCTAGTTGTTCACCCCGGGTCGTCAAAGCATGAGGACTTTATTGATGATTGCTTACGTTTTATTTCACGCTCAAAATTAGATGGCGTGATTATCCTACCACCAGTATCTGAAAATAAAGCACTTGCGGCGGCTCTTCGTGAAGCACAATGTCCTTATGTACGCCTTGCCTCTGTTGATTTAGATGATGCAGACAATATAGTTGTCTCGGATGAGCGTGCAGCCATGCGTGATATGGCAAGCCATTTAGTTGAACTTGGTCATACCGATATTGGTTTTATTTCTGGGCCGCAACATTTTCGTTCATCTACTGAGCGTTTAGCCGGTTTTTTGGCTGAGTTACAGGTTTACAATGTGCAACTACCAGACAGTCGTATTGTGGAAGGGAAAAATAATTACGAAAGTGGCTTAATGTGCGCACAAACACTGTTAGACACGCCTAATAGACCAACAGCTATTGTAGCTAATAATGATGAAATGGCCGCAGCGGCATTACGCGTTGCAAGTAACTTAAATATCAAAGTACCCGATGAGCTTTCAGTTGCAGGATTTGATGATAATATTTTAGCGTCGCGCATTATTCCTTCGTTAACGACGATTCGTCGACCTGTTTATAATATGGCATGTTTAGCAGTACAAAAGTTAATAAATAAGTCACGTGCAACAAAAGAAAAGTTACCACTTCAAAAAACGGTTACGCCCACTTTAGTTAAGCGAGAGTCGACAGGGCAATGTAGCGAATAATACCAAACGGCATAAATACTTGAACAATTTAATGAATTAAATCACTCTATAACGTTGTTAAAAATTTTTTATTTAGAACAATTAGATATAAAATTTTTGCCTAGTTATAGTGCAATTTTCTTATCGTTAAATAGACCCCCCATATATAAGCCGGTTGGTATAAAATACCCGTTATAGCTGTTTTTTTAAAAATAACGTCATTGCTTTTATTGTGTCTGTTTGCCACGGTTGAAATAGCCAAAAACAATGAGGAGCATCCTTAAATTGATAAACTTCAGTGGTTATACCCAGAAAATTTAACTTTTGAATGGCTTTTTCTCTGCCTGCATAAAAACGCTTAGCACTACTATTGATAAATAAAGTCGCGGGTGAGCTTGCGTTAATATAGTTAATTGGTGACGCATTATGCCAACGTTGGGGGTTATCCTCATATCGCGAACCGAGCCAAGCACTCGCAGATGTTATTTTTTTACTTGGGTCATTTTCATAGCGTAGGGCTATAGGTGTTGTAAAATCGCTCAATCCATCAATATTTATTAATACGTTAGCTTTTATAAGTGGGTTATTAGTTTCTTTTAATTGCCCTTGACTGTAGGCCAGTAAGGCCGCCATTTGCCCTCCTGCAGAGCTGCCAATTAGCGCTAGTTTTGATGTATCTATATTATATTGTGCTTTATGAGTTGTAAGCCAGTTCAGCGCAGTGGCTAAATCATTAATTGCAGCAGGATATTGCGCCTCTGTTGATAATCTATATGCAGGCACTGCAACCACAAACCCTTGTGCTGCAATAGAAAATGCTAATGTTTTTAATAGTTCAGGTGTTCCTGATTGCCAGCCCCCACCATGAATCATGACAACAAGTGGTAAGGAAGCGGTTGAATTTTTGGGGCGATAAATAGACATTGCTAATACATGGTCGGTAACTTTTTTATAAACAACATCCTGATAGGACAAGATTTCGCGGGGTATTGTTTGTGAGGGTAACTGTATTTGTGGGTAATCCTTTATTAATTTTTTATACCTATTTTGCAACGTGTACTCTTTTCCATATGCGGATGATACTACAAGAAAGGTACTTAGAATGAGTATAATACAATGAATTAATCTGTTGCTATTACGCATTTTTAATTTTGCTCTATTGGTGTGAAACGAAAATAATCAACATCTATAAATTGCGTTGCGTTTGGCTTAGATGCAACATGAAATAAACCCACTTTTGCTCCTACCCAGCGTCCCTTTGTAGCACTAAAATGTTCACCAATAATTCGAAAAGGATCTGTGCTATTAGTGCGATAACTAAAAATAGCATCGCCAGTAGGTTGCATTGTCATACGTAACTCAACATTATTACCAGAGAAAGGTTGAGGTTCTTTTAAGTGTTCATTACAGCCTTTACGTGCATTTATACATTGTGCGTAAACCAGTTGATTAGTTTGCGTTTCTTTATCATAAGTAATACCGATCCATGCATAGTTCTCACCAAATAAAACAAGTCCTGCTTGGCCTTTTAATGGCAATTTAGGTAACGTAAGTTTAGTGGTTAGAGTAAAGGTATTTGTGGGTAATTTTTGTAGTAATAGGGAAGGTGTTAACCACAAGCTGTCATTGCTTTCGGCTATTTTTTTCTGCTGATATAAGCGCAAAACACCAAGCTTTTTAGTTAGCGAATACCAACGTACATCAGAATTTGCATTCCATTGCCATTGTAGAGCCAGTTGTTCAGCAGTAAAATCATCACTTGCTTTAAGTGATTTAATCGTCACTGTATCGCTATGCACTGGTTTTTTATAGCGTAAAACAGGCTCACCTATTTCATCACCGTCTTCGTCTTTGCCGATGATAGGCCAATCATTTTTCCACTGCATTGGTTGTAAATGTACGATACGGCCATACGCTTTTTTTGACTGAAAGTGGATAAACCAATCTTCATCAAAGTCAGTATGTATCCAAGCACCCTGATGCGGGCCATTAATAATAGAATTACCTTGATTCATAACTATTTTAGCTTGGTAAGGACCGGCTATATTTTTACTACGAAACACCGATTGCCAACCTAAATCAACGCCACCTGCTGGGGCAAATATATAATAATAGCCATTACGCTTATAAAATTTGGGTCCTTCAATCGTCCTATATCCAGGGAAATTTTTGCCATCAATGATATGAGTAAATAGGCTGCTTACCGATGATGCATCGCTTGTCATTTCCCTCAAACTTAAAACATTATTAAAGCCTGAACGACTCTTTGCCCAAGCATGTAATAAGTAACTTTTACCGTTATCATCCCACAGAGGTGTTGGATCGATGAGTCCTTTTCCTGATAAAATTAAGCGCGGTTTGCTCCATTTTTTTGCTGGATTGGCTGTTGTGGTAACATAAATACCAAAATCAGGATCTGGGTAAAATATCCAAAACAAGTTATTGTGATAACGTATATTTGGTGCCCAAACACCATTACCATGTTGCACTTTTTGGTAATGCGTTACGGGGATCTGTTCTGTTAGTGCGTAATTAATTAAAGACCAATTAACTAAATCGGTTGAATGAAGTATTGGCAATCCTGGGGCTGAATTAAAGCTAGACGCGGTCATGTAGTAGTGGCCATTGACAGCAACAACATCAGGATCGGAATAATCGGCGTGTAATATAGGATTTGTATAATCGTCGGTATTTAAACTAACGCGCTTAATATCAGTATTATCTGTTACATAGGCCGCGTCTGGTGGGGCAATTGATTTGGCTGAAAATGAAAAAGTAACGAGGTAATATACAAAAAATTTTAACAGTATTATTATATTTATTGGTCGCATTATTAGGCCTTAACGCATCAAAGCAAGGCTAGCTAAAATAAATGGCCCTACGCCTTTAGGATCATTGGCTCGAATATCCTCACTTATATAATACCCAAAGCTACCATCGCGATAGGGTGTACCACCAAGGCCTGCTACGGCACATGTCTGAGTAAAAGAAATACGTTGGTTCGTTGCATCGACTAAAATAAATTGTTTAATTAAACCGTTGTAGCTTCGCTGTGCATGTAACAAGTAGTCCGCAGGAAGGTAGCCGTTCATAACACCTTGAGCCATAGCATAAGTTAACATAGCGCTGCCTGATGATTCTAGGTAGTTGCCTTTAATACTTGCTTTATCAGTTACTTGAAACCAGGTGCCAGAACTATCTTGGTAAATAAGAGCGGCATCAATTAGCGCCTTAAAGCGTGTGTTTAGCCACGTTTTTTTATTGTAATTGTTCGGGAGTTGGTCAAGTACATCGACCATTGCCATGGCATACCAACCAATAGAACGAGACCAATGATTAGGCGATTGTCCCGTTTTAGGATTTGCCCATGCCTGTTGTTTAGATTCATCCCACCCATGTACAGGTAGTTTAGTATCACTGCGATAAATGTATTTTTCTATTAATTCAAACTGTTTGATTACATCGTCGAATTGCGTTTCGCTGCCATAGCGGCGTATATATTGTGCATAAAAGGGCGCACCCATATAAAGCCCATCGAGCCACATTTGGGAGGTATAACGCTTTTTATGCCAAAACCCACCTTCTTTAGTACGAGGATGATGTTCTAGCTGCTTGTAAAGAGTATCGATTGCTAAGCGATATTTATTGTTTTTAGTCTCATCATACATAAAAAACAATAATTTACCGGCGTTGAGCATATCAATATTATATTTACTCTGTTGATAGCTTTTAATGGTGCCATCTTCATTAATTAAGCTATCAACATACTCACGTATATAATCAAAGTAGCGTTTGTCTTTTGTATTTTGATAAAGCCGAGAGAATGCGAGTAGCTCAAGGCCGTGTGTGTAATCCCAACGTGGCGCTTTGCGCCAATCGAGGGTATACGCCTGTGGGTTTCGCTGCATCTCTGATTCAGCCATTCTGATAGACCATAAATTTTCATTTGGTAATGGCTCGGCTTTCAAAGTAAAAACACAACAAAAAATACAGATAAGCACTGAAAATACAGCTGAACTAAATGGTAAATGCATAGTAACGCAACCTTATTTTGAAGAATGACTTACTTTACTGAGTTATCTATACCTAGTAGCTTAACCATTTCGATACCAGCCAAAATGTATGGTGCAACACCTTTGGGATCGTTACGGCTAATAGGTTCGCTCATGTAATAGTCATAGCTTCCATCACGACCAAAACCTAACCCTGCTACGTAGCATTGATTTAGCATAGAAACAGTTCCATCTTTATGAACAAGGGTAAATTCACTGAGTAAACCTTTATAAGCTGATTTTACTAAAGCAGTATATTCTTTAGCTAAGTAGCCTTTATTGATTGCTTTGGCATAAAAGTAAATAAACATTGCTGTGGCTGACGACTCGCGGTAATTACCGCGCTGCGCAGGTTTGTTAAGTATTTGCCACCATGTTCCGGTGTTTTGATCTTGAACACTTTTAAGGCTAACGGCAATCTCACCAATCATTGTGACTAAAAAATCACGCTGCTCGATATTTTCTGTCGGAATATAATCCAGTACATCAACAACAGCCATGGCTAACCAGCCCATGCCGCGAGCCCAAAATTCTTGCGACAATCCTGTGTTTTTATCAGCCCAACTTTGTGCTTTTAGCTCATCCCATGCATGGTAGTAAAGCCCTGTATTTGAGTCGCGTAAAAATTCGCGAGTAAGTTTAAATTCGTTGACTACTTCATTAAGCGTTTCTTGCTGTTTATGACCAAGCTCGAATTTTTTTGCATAATGAGCTAAAAATGGCATACCCATGTAAACACCATCTAACCATACTTGACCTTGGTATTTCTTTTTATGCCAAAAAGCACCAGCAGAGGTGCGTGGTTGATCGTGCAATTGTTCTCTAAGTGTTTCAATAGCTACACGGTATTTAGCCTCACCAGTACGCTCATATAAGCTAATTAAGTTTTGGCCGGGGGGGATGTTATCAATATTGAAGTTACTTTTCTTATACGCATAAATTTTACCTTGATCAGAAATGAAGCTCGCGGTTACTTTTTCAATGACTTCGCTGTACTGTTTTTTTCCGGTCAATAGAGCTAACTGATTATATGCGTAAGGCTGAATACCAATGATATCGTATTCAAATTTTGGTAAGCGTTTACGGTTTACATCCCAGCCCATATAGTGATAACCAAGTACTTTATGAGAAAGCTCGGTGTCAGCTAATGCCTGTGTCCACTTTAAAGCACTTTTTGCATCAAGTGGTGCTTTGAATTGAGCTGCTGATAAACGCGTTTTAATTCGTAAACGTGGTTTTTGTGTTAATTTTTCGGCTTCCTTGTTTAAATAATCAATAAAAGCATCTTTACTATTTATGCCGCTTTCTGGTTGCCACACTGAAGCAAAATAGTAATTAACACGTTGCTGAGATTTATCCCCTTTAGGCTCAAGTATCGCGAGATAGTTGTTTTTATCTTCGGTTACTTTTTTTAGATCGCCTTTTTTGAAAAAAATAGCCATACCAAGTGGTGATTTATCTAAGCTTTGTTTACCCCAACTAGCAATATAGCTATAGCCATAGTTACTTAAGTTGCTTAAATCACCTTGTATGAACACAGTATTTTCATGTTTAACAATGCCTGTAGCCATATTCGGTAAATCTTTACTTAGCTTTAGTGCTACATTTGCTAGGCGTGAACCTGCATGCATACTAATATCAGCAACAAGATTTTGTTGATTATATGAGCTTTTCCAGTCGTTATAATCTAGCTGTACACTCGCGCGTAAATCGCCATTTTCGACAATGCGTGCTGTCCGTGTTTTTACATTGGCGACGTGCTCAAGCTGGTTTTTTGTATTCATTACACCAAAGCCGCCTGCACCGAGAGAGCTTCCTACTTTAAGGATATCCATCCCCCAACGTGCTTTGTGATGATAAGATTCATATCCATCTAAGCCAACTTGGTGTAACACGGGTTCTGGTGTTAATTTACCGAAAATATCAAAGCCATTTCGCCAATCTAAATAAAAGCGATAGCCTACTTTGTCTGATTCAATACCGGGTCCTTCATAGCGTATCCAATTTGAATGGTCCGTATAGTAATCTGGCGGTGTAAGTGATTTAACATTTTCAAAATGACCTCCAACGTATTCTTTTTTACCTGTATTTATTTGGTGTTTAGGGGGGCGACTATGTGGATGCCATTGCCCAGCAACTTTATGGGCAAGATCTGCCTGTACTCGTTTTACTTTATCGACAGGTTTAACACTAACAGGTGTATTTTCAATAGTAATACTGACAGGTGTGCTGTTATTTAAATCAACAACAAAGTAAAGTCCATCAACAGTGCCATCGTAGTCAATATCAACTGCTTGACTTGGAAGTTTCACATCAGCACTGAAAACGCTGAGTGCTTCTTTTGATGTGAGGCCTAAATCGTAGTAGCTCACGTAGATAGGCTCATCAGGACGTGCAAAATCAGAGGGGTTACTGATTTCTATTTGTGCTAAAGGGGGCGCTTTTTTAAGTGTTGGTAATGCTGCAGTGCTTTCTTTTTGCTGGCAAGCCGATAGAAACAAACTTGCAAAAATAATAGCACCGGATGTGAGTGCAAACTGTTTTAAAGGGGCGTTTATTGTCATAATCTTCTCCCAATAATAACAGCCAAGCAAAAAGTACTTGGCTGTTAATTAAATAAGCTAATCTAATTTATATGCTTTTTTAACTAACCCATAGGTTAATTGATAAGCTAACGTGTGAGCTGTTTCTTCATTAATTTGATGATTTGTTACCAGCTCGGCTAAATATCGGCAATCTACTCTGCGTGCTACATCATGACGTGCAGGAATTGATAAAAATGCTCGCGTATCATCATTAAAGCCCACCGTGTTATAAAATCCAGCAGTTTCAGTTGCTTGCTGACGAAATCTTAACATACCTGCGGGGCTATCATGGAACCACCATGCTGGGCCTAGTTTTAAACTAGGGTAGTGGCCTGCGAGCGGCGCAAGTTCACGACTGTAAGTTGTTTCATCAAGGGTAAATAGAATAATCTTTAGATTTGGGTTATTTCCGTATTTACTTAACAGCGGTTTAAGTGCATTAACATACTCGGTTTGACTTGGTATATCTGCGCCTTTATCTCGGCCAAATTGATTAAATATTGGTAAGTTATGATTTCGGTGTGCCCCCGGATGAATTTGCATCACTAGGCCATCTTTTATACTCATTCCAGCCAGTTCAGTTAGCATTTGAGCGCGAAAAAGATCTTGTTCTTGTTCTGTTGCTTGACCTGTACGGCATTTTTCAAAAAGGGCTTCACATTCATTTAAACTTAAATCAGCAGTTAGTGCACTAGGGTGACCATGATCAGTTGCTGTTGCTCTGCCTTCTTGTTTAAAGTAATCACGGCGAGTTTGAATTGCACTTAGATAACCTTGCCATGTAGCAGTATTTTGGCTGGTTAGTTCACCTAGTTTTTTTATATTTTCAATAAAGTCTTCTCGGCTTGCATCAACAACATCATCTGGTCTAAACGAGGTAATAACACGTTTTTCCATCGATGTACCAGCAATCGCTTTATGGTGCGCGAGTGTATCCAAAGCACCTTCAGTTGTTGCAATTAGTTCAATGTTGAATCTGTCCATCAGTGCTTGTGGCTTAAATGCTTCTGTTGCTAAGGCCGCCGTTATTTTTTCATAGTAGTCTTGTGCATTTACAGAGCAAAGTTTTTCTGTAAAGTTAAATACATCACTAAATACCGCATCTAACCAGTAACCACTTGGTGTGCCAGCAAATAGGTGATAATTGTCAGCAAAAATTTGCCACGCTTTTTTTGGATCCGCATTTCTCGAGCGTTCCATATCACCTTCAAGGCCATGCTCGGGGATCCCTAGCGTGGTAAGGTCAATACCTTGGCTGTACAGCATTCTAAATACATAGTGATCAGGTTTAATAAAGAGTTCAGTTGCGTTGCCAAAGTTCTTATTTTCGTTAAACCAACTTGGATCCGTATGCCCATGTGGGCTAATAATTGGTAAATCCTTTATTTTTTCATACAGTTGGCGTGCAATCTTAATAACGCTTGGATCACTTGAGAAAAGACGGTCCGGGTGTAATTTTAATTGTTCAATATTCTTCGTCATGGAAATTCCTGCATTCATTTCTTTTACCTATTTAGCCACCGGTGGCAAATTTTATAAACTTAAATTATTTAGCTTCGAGTACGTGTGAACATGCCTGTGTAATAAGTTGCCACTGTTTATTTATCACCCATTGAGGATTGGCTACCCATGTACCACCTACGGCAAAAACATTACTCAGAGCTAAATATTCTTGATAATTATCTTGATTTATTCCACCTGTTGGACAAAAGCGAACATCTTTAAATACGCTCGATACTGCTTTTAAAAAAGGCTGGCCTCCAGCAAGAGAAGCGGGGAATAATTTTTGTTCATTAAAACCAAACTCTGTTGCAAGTAATATGTCAGAAGTATTTGATACACCAGGTAAGCATGGAACTTCACAGCTAGAAAGCGCATCCAGTAATTTAGAAGAGACGGCAGGAGTAACAATATAATCAGCACCTGCGTTAAGTGCCTTGTCCAAAATATGTGTACTCGTCACCGTTCCTGCACCAACAATAAGGTTTGGTATTGCGTGTTTTATAGCTTTTAAGGCATTAATCGATTGCTCTGTTCTTAATACAACTTCAACAAGATGAATCCCTGACTCGTACATTGCGTTTGCTATATCAATACCTTGTTGTTCATCATTAGCTTGAATGATTGGTAAAATAGGTTGTGATGCCATTAATGCGGAAAACGGTTTATTGCTCATTCATTTACTACCTTTTACTGGGTTATTTTAGCTAATGACATTGGTTGTTTGTTTAGTGTGACATTATCAATTGTAAAATTAGTCACATGGTTAACGATTGATTCATCACCGACTTGGTCAAAGTGGCTGTTTGTTAGCGTAATATCTTTAATTGGATCACGGGCAAAGCCATTAAGATAAAGGGCTTTACTGAGTACATTTTTACAATGTAAGTTGTCTATTTTTATATCGCGGACAATGGGATCAAATTGTCCCGCATCGCCTTCTTCATAGTAAAAGTTAATTACAATCGCATTTTTAACGGTACCAACTTCAATGTTACGAATACGGATGTGTTCAATTAAACCACCTCGAACTGAGTTGGTCTTGATTCTAATAGCACGCTCTAAATGGGGGCTATCCATAGTACAATTTTGTACAAAAACATTATTCACACCGCCAGAAATTTCACTGCCTATTACGACGCCGCCATGACCTTCTTTCATATGGCAGTTTTCAATGACAATATTTTGTGAGGCTGTATTTACTCTGCGTCCATCAGCGTTTCTTCCTGATTTAATTGCAATGCAGTCATCTCCGGTATCAAATACACAATTTTTGATATGGACGTGATTACAGCTTTCAGGGTCGCAGCCATCAGAATTAGGTCCATGGCTTGAAAAAGTGACATCGCAAACCGTAACACTATTACAAAGTACAGGGTTTACTAGCCAAAATGGCGAGTTTTTAATTGTGATACCTTCAATAAGTACATTATTACAGCGATAAGGTTGTATAAAAGGAGGGCGTAAATAAGCGCCATCAGCATAAATGCGCTGCTCAACGGGGATATGTTGCTCAGCATCTCGCATTAACTTATCTCGAGCTGTTTTTTGCTCAATTATCTGGCCATTATTGTCAGTTAAAAGCTCCCAGTGAGCCTCTTTGTGTTTACCTTTCCATGGCCACCAGGTGGTATTATTTGCATTACCTTCAAGAATCCCTTTGCCTGTTATAGCAATATTTTCTTGCTCGAAAGCATAAATAAGCGGTGAATAACCCATCATTTCCAGGCCTTCCCAGCGGGTAAATACAGCTGGAAGATAGTCTTCAGGGCTTGTACTAAAACTGAGTATAGCGCCTTCCTCTAGATGTAAATTAACATTAGAAAGTAGGTGAATTGCGCCTGTTATAAATTGACCTTGAGGAATAATTACCTGTCCCCCTCCTTGGGCGTTACAGGATTTGATTGCATTATTAATTGCGACAGTATTGTTAGTTTTATTATTGCCGTTAGCGCCAAAATCAATAATATTAAATGTTTTATCTGGGAACGAGGGGACTTTAATGGATGATTTAATCGCATCTGCCATTTTCCAGTCATCACCTTTTACAGGGCTGCTTAGCATATCGACAAGGGGGGCTGATTTACATCCAACTAACGCTCCTCCAAGTAATGTACTAGATGCAACTGCCTTTATAAAAAATCTACGTGTATTATCCATGTATGTATCCTACAGTGTGGCACCTTATTTATTATTAGTAGTGCTGTTGGTACGCTTAACTAACACGATTAAATATTATTGAGTTAGTTATTATAAATTAACTTTATCAGCCATTGCCACCGGTGGCAATTTGTTTTTGTGATAATTAAAATCACTATAGCTTTTTGATATAAAATAACCGGTAACAAAGTTACCGGCTATTTTAGGTAAGATCATTGTTAGAATGATCCGCGCAAGCCTACTAAAAATTGACGACCAGAGGATAAGCTCTCATAAGGACGCTGGGTATAAATATCATTCCATTGTTCTTGTTTTTCGTCCGTTAAATTAACTGCTTCAAACGACACACTCATCGATTCGCTCAACTCATAGCGAGCAGAAAAGTTAAGTTTAGCTTTTGCATCATAACCACGTACAAAAGTAGATTCATCCTTATATTCATTGAGGTACTGTTTGTTATACCCACTGCGGTAGTTATAAGAAAAACGTGCCGACCAGCTTTCTTCTTCATAATAAAGTGTAATGTTGTACGAATTTTTAGACGTTTCTTCTTCTACCAAATTTAGCTCAGTACCATAAAAAGGGTCTTCAACATCGCGAGAATAATCAATGTAGGTATAGTTTGATTGCAGACCTAAATTATTAAATGGTGCAGGTAAAAATGTAAAAGGTTGCTGATAGATAAATTCAGCCCCCCACATACCCTCGGCATCCGTATTAACGAGTTGAGATACTTGCCAAGTTATAGTACTTGGATCCATATCACCAATATCAATCCCGAGTCGATCCAACTCATCTTGCGTTAATACCTCATCACTACTGTCCTTAGTTAAGCCAGTAATATCTTTATAAAATAATGAAGTTGCAATAAGCGACTCTTCTGCAAAATACCATTCTAGGCCTACATCATATTGTTTCGATTTGTAGGGTTGTAAAGAGGGCCCCGCGCCACGTTTAATTGATGCTGTAGGATCGTTTTCATCAGGGACATTAACACTAATCGATGAGCGTAAATCAGACAATTTAGGGCGAGTTATCGCATGTGAATAACTAAAGCGACCAACTAGATCTTCAGTGATATCGTAAGCAATATTTAACGATGGCAACCATTCGTCACCTTTACTTACTGATTCGCGCCAACTGTAGCCGTTATCAAAATTTGCACCGTCGCCGCGACCTGCTGTGTAACCATCTTTATAGATGTGATCTAAATTAACGATGCGACTGGTATTTTTATTATCAACATAACGTAAACCTATATTACCGCGCAGTTCATTATCAAAAATGTCGTGCCTAAAGTTAAGTTGAGCATACGCTGTTGTTACTTCTTCTTTAATATAATATGTGCGTTTATATTCTTCTTTAGCTTCGAAAAAATCACGACCTGAAAATGCAGCCATCATTGCATTGTAATCAGGCGTTAACCATGTGCCATCGTTTAGTGTTGATGTGGCAGGTACTGAAGCATCATTACCAAATTTGACACCTTGTTTATCTAACGTAGTTGAAAATAATAAGCCATTTATTTGTGAATTATCTAAATCCATAACGCGTGTTTCAGCACTTTTTCCACTGGTTTTATTTGTTTCAATATTAAGGTCTTTCCACGAAGATCGATAATCATGCTGCTCTGTTTCAAACGAACGTTGACCTACACCAAATTTAACTGTGTATTGGTCATTTATCTCGTAGCTAAAATCGATTTTAACTGTACTATTTTCACTCTCGATTGTTTGAGCGCGGTTACGTGTTAGAGCTGCGGCGTAGTTGTTACCATCTACCATTGAATTTTCTAAATCGGCACGTGTAAATATGGCGCCAGGGGCTTGGCCAGCAGCAAATGCAAATGAAGGCATGGTCGAATTTAACTCACCACTGCCTATTGCTACTCCACCTGGATTATTTATTAACTCCAAAGGGTCAATATTACTATCGTAACTATAAGCAACAGTCGAACCTGCGCTATCGAGTGCAAATGTTCTAGAGTAAGGAACGTCTAAATCAGATTTACCCATACCAACTAAAAAGTTCATTTGGAGGCGATCGTTAATATACCAATCACCAGAAAAACTTATTTGGTCAAAGTCAGACTCAGCCTTATCTTGACGAGCTTCAGAGCGAATAATTGCATTAGAATAGGCTCCCGCTACAATTGTATTGTTATCATCTATATGGATGTTTTCTGGAACAATGTCTTTTTGGTCACGTAATAATACAGAGTATTGATATTCATCCAGTGTTGTATCAAGGGCTGCATGTAATATGTCTAAATTCATAGACAGGTTGTCGGTGGGAGCGTATTGAAAAGCAACCGTTGCACCTAAACGTTTTTGCTGCTTAGAAAAAATAGAATAGCGAGGGATACGCGGTAAATATAAGCCATCTAAATTATCATCAGTATAGTTACCATTTTCTTGTAATAGTGTTTTAGGCGAAGCCGTTAAATAGTTAGTGCCGCCTTGCGTTACAGGTAAACCATCATCTTGGTATTTTGGGTTATTGACGGTCCAGCGCACACTTGATGATCCTTCGCTTTGTACTGTTCCATCGCTGTAAGCAACCGATGCTAACACTCCAAATTTGTTATCCCAGTTATTGCTCAGCATAAATGAAATGCGAGGGGATACATCCTCAGAAATGTCGTTGTAGCGGGCGTTTACGTTGTAAGAACCTTTAAAACCATCATACTGAAATGGACGCGCCGTTTGTAAATTAACATTACCTGAAATACCGCCATCTTCCATTTCGGCAGAAACTGTTTTATCGACATCAATTTGAGTAAAAAGCTCAGATGCAAATACATTATAATCAAATGCACGAGAAGTATTTGAACCGCCAGCAGCATCTGTTGCAGCACCAGCAGATGCTGATTCCATACCGTTAATAGTTGTTTTAACAAAGCGAGAACCTAAACCACGAATCGTGATTTGACGACCTTCGCCGGCATCTTCTTCAATTGAAATTCCGGGTACACGAGCAAGAGAGTCTGCTACATTTAAATCGGGGAATTTACCAATGTCTTCTGCAATAATGGTTTCGCGTGTGCCAACAGCTTCACGTTTTGCCATAAGAGCTGCGTTAATGCTACCGCGATAACCTTTAACTTGAATGATTTCTATGTCATCGCTGTCGTCACTGGCCTTTTGCTGTGATTGCTCAGCTGCAAAAGCATTGCTAGTAATTACGCCACCTAAAATAAGATAGGTCATGAGTGTGTTTAGTTTAAAGTTGTGTGTAATTGCTGCCATTGCGATCCCAGTTGTGTTTTATTGTTATAAATTACATGGCCGTGTCGGTGTTTTGCCATGTGTTTGCTATATTTAACATAAATGACTGAAAAATATATGTTTAAGTAATTTAATTTAAAATGCCAATGAATGAACGATATAAATTGCTACCGGTGGCACGCGATGAAAACTATACCTAAAAATAGCGACTGTCAAATAATAAAAACAATAAAATTAATATTTGGTTCACATAATTTAACATTTAATTATCTGAGATAGACTAGGGTTTGTTTATCTTTCGAGGTTAAATTTGCAGCCGTTTAGACAAGGCGGATGCGGAAACTTTGCTCGGTTTTTACTTAGCCCACTAGGCAAAAAACCGAGCAAAGCGATTTGATCGCCCCTAAGTTGAACAAATATCAATCCAAAAAGTTCAACACTCTCTAAACACAACTGAATAATATATTGACTATATATTATTTTATTTGCCACCGGTGGCAATTGTGTTATTTTTAATAAAAGCCTTTGAATTAAATCAGTCAATTAGCCAAGCGTTATAGCTTATTTCGTAAGCAGGAGATAATAATGATAAAAAAAATAGTAGGCTCAATACTAATATTGAGTAGTTTTTTTGCAATGAGTAAACAAGGTACAACACATATATATATGGCTGGGGATTCAACCATGTCTATTAAAGATGTTAAAGACTATCCTGAAACAGGGTGGGGTATGCCATTCAGCATTTTTTTTAATGAATCAGTTTCTGTGGTCAACTTAGCTAAAAATGGTCGCAGCACGCGTACATTCAAAACTGAAGGGCTATGGAAAAAAATAATAGATAATATTCAAGTTGGTGACTACGTGTTTATTCAGTTTGGCCACAATGATGAATCCAAGAAAAAAATAGATAGGTATACCTCACCGGATCAGTTTGCAGATAATCTTACTCATTTCATTAATGATATTAATGCTAAAAAAGCACATGCTATTTTACTCACTCCAATTACGCGTCGTTACTTTAACAAAATGGGTATTTTAAAAGAGACACATCCTATATACGCTGATAAAGTCCGTCAGGTTGCACAAGAAACAGGTGTTGATTTTATAGATATGGAAAAGGTAACCACGGCTTATTTTCAATCTTTGGGTGATAAAGGTTCTGCACTTCGTTTTATGCACATTGGTGCAAATTTACACCCTAACTACCCATTTGGGGTAACAGATGATACGCATTTAAATCAGCTTGGTGCACGCGAAGTCGCACAATTGGTATTAACTCAACTAAAAATATTGAACCACCCATTGGTAAAAAAGCTACGTACTCCCGATCCAAAGCATTTAAAACTAAAAGGTTGATATTATCAATTAATTTGATATGGTTGACTTTATCATCTATTTGACGTGTAAGGCATGCCCAAAAATGAGTACACCCGTATCAGCAAATCCAGTAATGGTTGAGCCTAAAAAAACACCTGTAATTTATAAAATACTGGTTATGGTAAGTATTATCACTCTAATCGGCGGTACTCTAACTGGCATTATGACTTATATGAATGTGGGTGTTACAGAGCATTTTTATGCAGACTGGTTTACTTCATTTATAAGTGCAGTACTTGTAATGGCGCCTGTTGGTTTTGTAATGATGACCTTAATGCATAAGCTAGTTAATAAGTTATTGCCTACTAGTAGCGAGCTAAAACGTAATTTAGTGATTAGTGTTTTTATGGCGCTGATCATGGAGTCGGTGATGGCGTTTGTTACCGCTACTAATAATATTGGCTATGCAGATATGCGTGTATTTGTAACTGGATGGGCTGAAGGGTTATTAGCCGCATTACCAATAGGTTTAACTATAATGATGATAATGTCGGTTACGGTAAAACCTAAAATAGAACGCTTTTTAAAAAGCTAATAACAAAAAAGAGCCAATGGCTCTTTTTTGTTATTTAGTGTTTACCTGCTCTTTAAATTGCGCCATTCAAAAAAGGTGCTGTTCGGCTTATTTTAGATTGAGCTACATCTGTAGGTTTACCTTGCGCTACAATTAAGCCGCCTTCTTCACCAGCACCAGGGCCTACATCAATAACCCAGTCACTATTTCGGGCTACTTGCATATCGTGTTCAACCATAATAACGGTATTGCCTGCATCAACTAATTTATTTAACTGCGACATTAGCATTGATATATCCGATGGATGCAGGCCTGTGGTTGGCTCATCAAGAATATAAAGCGTGTTGCCGCGCTGGGCACGTTGCAGCTCGGTGGCTAATTTAATACGCTGCGCTTCACCGCCAGAAAGCTCAGTGGCAGGTTGCCCTAAACGTAAATACCCAAGACCTACTTGCATAAGTGCATCGAGTGCTCGCAGTATTGCAGACTCATTTTCAAAAAAGGTATGCGCCGCTTCAACCGTTAAATTGAGGATATCGCTTATGTTTTTATCACGATATGTAACCTCAAGTGTTTGCTCGTTATAACGTTTGCCATGACACACTTGGCAAGGTGAATAAACGCTAGGTAAAAACAGTAGCTCTATACTCACAAAGCCAACGCCTTCACAGTTTTTACAGCGACCTTTAGCAACATTAAACGAAAAACGACCGGCATCGTAACGGCGCTCTTTTGCTTTTTGGGTTGAAGCAAATAGTTTACGCACATGATCAAACAAACCCGTATAGGTAGCTAAGTTTGAACGAGGGGTACGGCCAATCGCTTTTTGATTTACGGTAATCAGGCGGCTTATATTATTTATACCTTCAATGATTTTTCCGCTGGTGTGTGTTTGCAGTTCTTGTTCGAGTAAGTCGGCTTCGTCGGTTGGCGCTTGTGTTATTACTTTTTGCCCAAGTGCTTCGTAAACAAGCTCTACTAAGGCTTGGCTTACTAGGCTTGATTTACCAGATCCCGAAACCCCAGTAACGGTTGTCATAACACCTAATGGAAATTCTGCATTGAGATTTTTAAGATTATTGCGCTCAATATTAGCCAACTTTAGCCACGCTTTAGGCTGCCTTTGATCCTTTTTTTGTGCGCTGTTTTGAGTAGACTCTTGACTGGCGTTTTTAGCAAAAAGGTGGCGACCGGTGTGCGAATTTTTTATTTTTCTTAACCCTTCAACAGGGCCGCTGTAAATAATGTCGCCACCATGCACTCCTGCATCAGGGCCTACATCAACAATCCAATCGGCATGCTTAACAACACTAACATCGTGTTCAACAACAAATACAGAATTGCCAGCCGCTATTAACTCGTCGAGCGCTTTTAAAAGTGCTTGAGTATCGGCAGGGTGTAAACCCGCTGATGGTTCATCTAATACATAAACTACCCCAAATAATTTAGAGCGAATTTGTGTGGCAAGTCGCAATCGTTGTAACTCACCAGGTGAGAGCGTTGGCGTTGTGCGCTCAAGCGACAAGTACCCTAAACCAAGCATGGTTAGTGCTTCAATACGGGTGAGAATATCGCTGGCAATGCGCTGCGTAACAATAGCTTGCTCTGGATTTTTTGTATTTTTATTTACTTTGGTATTGGCGGCGTTACTTAGTTTTTTAGCAAGCTCGTTTAATGTAAGTTGAGATAGCTCGCCAATATCGAGCCCTGCAAATTTAACACTTAACGATGCTTGTTTTAATTTTTTACCTTGGCAAGTAGGGCACTGCGATATTTGCATAAACTGCGATACGCGCTTTTTTGTACGCGGGCTTTGGGTAGTAGCAAAAGACTGTAAAACAAAGCGTTTAGCGCTTGAAAAAGTTCCCATGTAGCTTGGATCTTCGTTATTTTTTATCGCATTTTGTGTTTGCTCATAGGTGTAATCTGGGTATACCGGCACAGTAGGTGTTTCGTCGGTAAATAAAATCCAATCCCGTGCTTTTTTAGAAAGTTTGTTCCAAGGTGTGTCTATGTCATAACCAAGCGAGGTAAGTATACGGCTTAGGTTTTTACCTTGCCATGCTGGTGGCCACGCTTCAATGGCGCGCTGGCGAATAGTTTTTGTATCGTCTGGCACAAGTAGCTTTTCAGTTACTTCAAATACTCGGCCTATTCCTGAGCATTCTGGGCACGCACCTTGTGGCGTATTTGGCGAAAACGCATCGGCATATAAAATACTCTGCCCAGCTGGGTAATCGCCAGCACGAGAGTAAAGCATACGTAGCGCGTTAGAAATAGTTGTTATGCTGCCAACGGATGAACGAACCGACGGTGCGCCGCGTTGCTGCTGCAAAGCAACGGCAGGCGGTAGCCCTTCAATAGAATCAACATCGGGCTCATCAACTTGATCTATCAACCTTCGAGCGTACGGCGATACCGAATCAAGATAGCGGTGCTGCGACTCAGCAAACAGCGTTCCAAACGCAAGCGACGACTTTCCAGAGCCCGATATTCCTGTAAAAACAACCAATGCGTTACGAGGTAAATCAACGTCTACATTTTTTAAGTTGTGAACGCGCGCCCCTCTTACTTGAATGCTGTTACTGGGATCAGATAAATCCGTTGTTGAGTTTTTATGTGTGCTTGCCATACGTTTATACTCCTGTTTAATCGCGTTTTTTACTTTAAGTTAGCTTTGAATTATTTACTCTTATTACTCGTTATTACCCCAAAGTAGCGCAAGCACACTGAATGAGCGCTTAGTCTGTAGTGGCGCAGCCACAGCGCTGGATAAAATTGCGATGATTGTTTGTTTACATAATAGGTATGGAGTGCGAATATAATTTAAACAGTTATTGTTATGTAATTTACTAGGTATGTTACTTGGTAATAAAAAGGAACTAACAGTGAATAAAGTCTTAGTGATTATTTTATTGGTGCTTTCGTGGGCAACCCAAGCCGACTCTATCAACGCGCTAAATGTTGACCGTGCAGTACCAAATAGCATGCACTTATCGTTTGCAAACGATAGCAACATAACCCCTAAAAAAGGGGATTTTAAAATCGTTAATTATGTATTAATGAGCAATGAAGAGGGTGAACGCTGGGCTGTTATCACGCTAACTAACTTATCGTCGGGCAATCGCGAATTAGGCGAGGAGCACTTACTTGCACTTTTTGCTGACGGCAGCCGATTCATGCCAATGGAATTTAAACTCGGTTTTAAAGGCAACGAAACACAATCGGTAACTGTATCGTTTACCGATTATAAATTCCCTATTTTAAGTGTGTATTCGAGTAACGATTTGTAACTAATATTAGTGTAATTATGCTGCCTTAGAGGCATGCTGTGTATTGTATTGTATTGTATTAAATGGCAATTTTGTAATCGCAAAAATAGTATGCTGTTGGAGCTACTCATCAGCTTGGTAATATAGCAAAGGCTTTTTAGAGTATTGAGTATCTGCAAATTGCATGTAGCTATTAGTTGGCTTAGAGTGCTCAGCAGTCATTCAGTGGGCGTTAGCTTAGTCATAATAAGAGGATACTTTCCCCTTTTTTACATGTTTAAATAAGCTACATTAAGCATAATATTTATAACTGGTAATAACTTACACTATTTGTTATTAATATAAGTTCATAAAATAAGGACGTTTTCACGCTAAAGTAGGGAAAGTGTCCTCTGATAAAGTTGTTGAACTAAGCCGCTACGCGGAGATCCTATTCTGACCATTTGAGCCACACTTACCTTGGGGTTATCCCATAACTTGGAGGTAAGTCATGAATACACTCATTGAACAAGTCAAAACTGAAATAGCCTACCGTGGTTATTCACAAAGTACCTGTAAAAGTTACTGCGAGCATTTGCTTAAACTCAGCCATTATTTTAATAAACCACTCGATTTAATTACTGATGATGAGCTGAATATCTTTTTTAAAGATCCCGCCATTCGCAAGCTCTCCAGAGCGAGTCAAAAAATACAAATAAACAGCATTTGGTTTCTGTTTAAGAATATTTTACACCGCCCACTGAACTTAGACATAGCCTTGCCTAAAGCAAAACCTCGGGCACCTACTTATTTATCGCGTGATGATATTCGACGACTTATAGAAAGTTGCACGGATATGCGCTTAAAAACATTGATAGTGGTGTGTTATGGATGTGGTTTGCGTATTGGCGAACTACTGCGCATCAAAGTGCAAGATATCGATGGACAGCGTAAAACCATTTTAATTGAACAGGGTAAAGGAGATAAGTCACGCTATGTTGTTGTATCAGATAGCGTGCTAAATCAATTACGTTGCTATTGGAAAATGTATCACCCAACAGGCTGGATGTTTTATTCACGATGGTTAATGGATAAATCCATGTCACCCTCAAGCTTCAGAAAGGCATTGAGAAAACATGCACAAGCGTGTGGCTTAAAGCACTGTAACCCACATGCTTTACGCCATGCTTATGCAACACACCAACTTGAATCAGGTATGCCACTTCATCAACTGCAACATCAGCTTGGTCACAGTGATATTAAAACCACACAAAGTTACTTACATTGGTTACCAGAGTTAGGTCATGGCGGCATTGATTTGCTTGCGAGCTGGAGTAAACAATGAGCGCTTTACACCTCGCTGATATTTTAAACTCGAATCTTGAGAATTATCGCCAGCATCATACGATGAGCTATCAACAACTGCGTGTCTGTCAGCACCTTCAATCATGCAGAACAGGTCAGCTCGGTTACCAAGCATGGCAATGTGATAACTGTGGTGAGTCACAAAAGATTGGATGTAGCTGTCGAGACCGTCATTGTCCGCGTTGCCAAGGCATGGCTACGGCTAAGTGGGTGCAAAGGCAGCAAGAGGATTTATTACCGTGTCGGTATTTCCACCTTGTTTTTACGCTCCCCCATGAGTTGAATGTCATTGCGCACTATAACCCAAACGCGTTGTACCAGTGTTTATTTAAAGCCGCATGGCAAACGCTGAACAAATTCGCGAAACGAAAGAGGCATGGTCAGTTAGGTATGACAAGCGTACTGCATACGTGGGGGCAAAACTTAAGTCAGCATATCCACTTGCATTGTTTGATACCCGCAGGTGCACTTGAAAAAACGCACTGGCATGAAATAGAAAAAGGCTATTTATACCCCGTGAAAGCGTTATCAACAGTCTTTAGAGGTAAAATGCTGGCGGCGTTAAATGAATGCGATAGTTCATTTACGAAGATAAACATGCCAACCAAATGGTGTGTTTATAGCAAAGCCTGTTTAACGTACAGTGAAAAGCTAGTTAGTTACCTTGCTCGTTATACCCGAAAAGGCGTGATGTCAGAATCGCGATTAGTGTCAGCGACTGAAGAAACAGTGAGCTTTAAATACCGCGATTATGCAGATAACAACCGCGATAAAGTCATGACTCTGAGTTGTGATGAATTTTTACGGCGCTACTTACAACATGTATTGCCCAAAGGGTTTATGCGCATTCGCCACTATGGATTTTTAGCTAATGCGTGTCGCAAGCGAAAGTTAGGGTTAATAAAGGCTCAAGTATCAGCAACCCCATGCAAAGCGGTGAAGCCGAAGGTAGAGCAAGAACGATTAATACCCCATTGGCCTTGCCAGCATTGTAAGGCAGGTACCTTACGATTTATTGGTGTGATGAATTTAGATGAGGCGACAAATAAAATAGCGCGAACGAGTTAGCAGCCTTGCTTGCTGCATCAAATTAATAAGTTAACCTGCTTAATTGCTCAGGCTAATAGCGACTGTGCGAGCGAAAAATATCCTTGCTTAACGGTTAAACATTCGGTTTAATGAATAGATAATAAACGCTGAGCAATGCAGGGAAAGCTTAAATTATAATAGGTAAGCTTATTAAATTAGCTGATTTAGCTAGAGCCTCTAAAAAGCAAATTCCCATAGCATAAACAACACCAACTCTGACACACCGAGCAGGTAGCGCCTCAGTCCAACAAGCGATTATGCAACACAAACTGCGTGTCGCATAAATACTAAAGTGTTATGCTGCCAACTGATGAGCGAACCGACGGTGCGCCGCGTTGCTGCTGCAAAGCAACGGCAGGCGGTAGCCCTTCAATAGAATCAACATCGGGCTCATCAACTTGATCTATTAACCTACGGGCGTATGGCGATACCGAATCAAGATAACGGTGCTGCGACTCAGCAAACAGCGTTCCAAACGCAAGCGACGATTTTCCAGAGCCCGATATTCCTGTAAAAACAACCAATGCGTTACGAGGTAAATCAACGTCTACATTTTTCAAGTTGTGAACGCGCGCCCCTCTTACTTGAATGCTGTTACTGTGGTCAGATAAATCCATTGTTGAGTTTTTATGTGTGCTTGCCATACGTTTATACTCCTGTTTAATCGCGCTTTTTACTTTAAGTTAGCTTTGAATTATTTACTCTTATCACTTGTTATTACCCTAAAGTAGCGCAAGCACACTGAATGAGCGCTTAGTCTGCAGCGGCGCAGCCAAAGCGCTGGGTAAAATTGCGATGATTGTTTGTTTACATAATAGGTATGGAATGCGAATATAATTTAAACAGTTATTATTATGTAATTTGTTACGTAATTTACTAGGTATTTTACTAGGTAATAAAAAGGAACTAACAGTGAATAAAGCCTTAGTGATCATTTTATTAGTGCTTTCGTGGGCAACCCAAGCCGACTCTATTAAAGCGCTAAATGTTGACCGTGCAGTACCAAATAGCATGCACTTATCGTTTGCAAACGATAGCAACATAACCCCTAAAAAAGGGGATTTTAAAATCGTTAATTATGTATTAATGAGCAATGAAGAGGGCGAACGCTGGGCTGTTATAACGCTAACTAACTTATCGTCGGGCAATCGAGAATTAGGCGAGGAGCACTTACTTGCACTTTTTGCTGATGGCAGCCGATTCATGCCAATGGAATTTAAACTCGGTTTTAAAGGCAACGAAACACAATCGGTAACTGTATCGTTTGCTGATTATAAATTCCCTATTTTAAGTGTGTATTCGAGTAACGATTTGTAACTAATATTAGTGCAATTATGCTGCCATAGGCATGTTGTATATTGTATTAAATGGCAATTTTGTAATTGGCGGGATCACTGAGATACTATTTGTGCTAGTAATACTTACCCAATCAAAAGTATGGTCTTAAAAACAGAATAACAAGCTCCTATAATGGCAAAATAGTGTGCTGTTGGAGTTACTTTTCAGCTTGGTAATATAGCGAAGGTTTTTAAAGTATTGAGTATCTGCAAATTGCATGTATCCATTAGTCGGCTTAGAGCTATAAGCGGTCATTCAGGTGAGTCGTTATTAACTTAGTAAGAATAAGAGGAAACTTTCCCTTTTTTACATAGCGAAATAACCTACAGCAAGCATAATATTTATAGCTGGTAATAACTTACACTATTTGCTATTAATATAAGTTCACAAAATAAGGACGTTTTCGCGCTAAAATAGGGAAAGTGTCCTTTGATAAAGATGTTATATTTGCGGTGTAGGAGTCAATATTGAAACAACTTTTTAAATACATGAATGAACCTCGAGGTATATTTCACGAGGGATTCATTCGTTTGTCCCAACCAGTTGTTCTTAATGACCCGTTTGAAGCTTCTTTCTGTCGTGAAAGCCTAGATGAACTAGCATCGCACTTTGATGAACCAATGGCACAAGATCCAACATATGGAAATATTACTTTCTCAGAGTATATTGAAATGAGGATGCATAATATTGGTGTTATTAGTCTTTCAGAAAATAAAGAACACCTTTTGATGTGGGCTCATTATGCAAATGAACATAGAGGTATCGTTGCTGGTATTTCTTACTTTCCACAGCTTGGTTCTATATTCAAAGACCTTTTTAGAGAAACATCTGCAATTAGCTTTTCTTTAGGTGAAGAATTCTCCCCATTCGATAGTATACCTAAGCCAGTTTCTTATAGAAAAGGGCTGCGTTATAGAAATGACAAATTTGATTATGATTATTCAAGTATCTCAGCTGAAGGTGCTGATCGAGTCTTATATGAAGTATTCATGCAGAAAAGTGATGAGTGGATTTATGAACAAGAACATAGGGTTGTGTTAAGGCTTGAGCAAGCAGATAGAGTGATAATTGAAAATATCAATCAAATCATAAATGAACGAATTAGAGATCGTGTCAGCAATTCACAATATTCGCATATTGAATCTGAATCGAGTATTTGCACTATTAATTTGTTTGAAATTTCAGAAGTTGCAGAACGGCTAGCGGTTGCAATGGAGTTAGCAAAATTAAGTAGAAATCCAAGGACAATATACTTAATGAGATTGAACCCTAGTTGTATTAATAATTGTTTACTTGGGCTTACAACGAGCTTCACTAAAACTGACGTTCAAGGAAGTTTTGCTTGCTCTGTAGGGTACTTAGATATTTGGAAAGCTCAGAAAAACATCGATTACTACAGCCTCGAGTTTAAGCAAATATAACAAGGCATTTAAAACGGAACTAAAACAGTGGGTTAGGTTTCGCTTCGCTACACATTATAACCCACTGCTTTAGTCCGCTTAATGCGGCGTTATATTTTTAAGGAGTCAGCAATATATGATCGATGCAATTTGCTTTAAGGATATCGTAGATTCAGTAAATCAAAATCTCAAGTCTTTACCAATAAGAGGAGTATGCTTCGATTCTGTTGATCCTGTAACATCTAAGGCAATGCAAGAAATTAATAGTAAAATTAAAAAGCATGCACTTGTAGCCATTCTTTTTTGCAATCCCAAGACTGACTTTTGCCAAAAAGAGATTCTTGCATCCTTAAGCTATTTACATCACCGTTCAAAGCATCACATTAATATATTTTGTTGTGGCTACGGCGCATATTGGCCTGAGCATAAATATCCTGATTTAGAGGTTGTAACTAGCATTGGTGGCACAGACTGGTGCTACAGCGACAATGCGTTTGTTGAAGCTATTGAAGCATTTGAAAATACCACAAAGTGGAAATATAGCGGTGAAAATGAATTGCTACTGTTGGATGTTAGCCCTTCGAATGAGAGTGATAACTTAAATATAAATAGTGCAATTGTTTGTAATCTTGAACGTATGAAATTGGATAAAGCGTTTAGCTCGGTACGCTCCCTACTTGAAGATATAATACGTTATGCTTCTAGCACTAATGCAAATGATGCATGGGAATTTAGTGACATAAAGGGTGGTGAACTTGCTGTAGATTTTTTAAAAAATATAATGTTAAGTTTTCTTCCTAAGCAATTACAAGTTTCATATAAAAAAGCGGAAAGTTACGCAATAAAAAAAATATAACAAGCGCATTAAATCTGACGTCTCACATTGTCCGATTTTTTGCTTAAAAGAAAAGGACGCAAAAAAGTGTCCAACATGCTCCGCAGTTTATGCGGGCGTTATAACTCAAAGGAAACGTTCGGTGATGAACTCTAGAATATTTTTTATCATTATATTTACTTTATTTTCCAGTGGTTGCCAATTAACTACCAAAATCCCCAAAAATGTAGGTAGTGAAAGACCATATGAACTAAGAAATGAAATTTATAAAAATAAAGCCTGCTGCACAGAGTTACATGCCCTTAAACACTCAAAAATGAAAGACTCCTTGACTGTTACTATGGAAGAAAATGAAGACTTAATTCAAGTTGGCTCAGTCAAATCTACTTACCAGTTATTAGAACTCGAAGATAAAGAAAATATCCAGTTTTACTCCGTTAAAAGCTTTTATCTAGATCATAAGTTTGCATTTATACCTATGGTTAGTATTTTAGATTCAAGCTTCAATATAATTAATCAGACTAATTTGGAGTATATGCGTTATAAACATCAAGACTTAGTATATGACGATTCTCATTTTTGGATGTATTTCAGTGTTGATAAAAAGACAACTCCAGAAGCTCAATATATTCTTATTCATTCTGCTAAGGAATTAGGTACTACAGCATCAATCAATAGTGATTCTTATGGCGGTGCCCAAATGACAATGATTGGTGACCAACCAATAGTTTATCATCAAAAAGCCACCGCATTTAAAGTTAATCCCATTGCATCACCTTCAGGAGTTGTTATTGTCAACAAGCTAGATACTTGGTCAAAACCGGTCAATGATTGGGTAATACAGCCACTGTAAATATTGAGTTATAACAAGCATTTCAAGCGGGACTGCTAACAGTTTGCTCGGTTTCGCTACGCTACACATTTTAGCAAACAATTATCAGCCCATTAAATGGGCGTTAGTTTTACGATGATGAAATCAAGTTTAGCAATATTAATCACAATGTATTTTCTTTTAGGTTGTGACAGTCGAGATGAGAAAACTATGGAAGTACCTGTTGAAATCGAATTTACAGAAAGTGACTTAAATTACTTTAATCAGCTTAGCCAATATGAATTAGAGTTAATTGATAATACTCTTTATTCTCATACGAGTGAAAGGTGGCAAAAAATAGCTATGGTTATTGCCAAATCTTTAAAATTGCGCGATCAATTTAAAGATCTAAATGATGTTAAGTTATTACTTAGGGTTCATCACTTGATAAACACTAGTAAGCTTGAATCACAAGGTAATATCAAAGCTATGCGTTTTAGTGAAGTAAAGCGAAAGTAAAACTAACAAGTCACTGCAAAGGACTAAAACAGCTGGCTATTTCTCGTGCCTCGCTATTTAGCCAACAGTTTTAGCCTCTGAGAATGAATAGAACAGACACCCACTCTAAATTTTGCACTTTATGAAAAGAAGTACTAGGCTTTATTTAGTGTAAAAAACAAGCAGGCTGTCTTATGGCAATTGCAAGAAAACGACAAGTAAGTTTGGTTGATACAAAATACTACCACTGTATTTCACGCTGTGTTCGTCGTGCATTTTTATGTGGAGAAGACCGTTTTACTGGTCAATCTTACGAGCATCGACGAGGCTGGGTTGAAGATAAGCTGCTTGAATTAGCGAAGGTATTTTGTATTGATGTATGTGCTTACGCTGTTATGAGTAATCACACCCACTTAGTACTGTATGTTGATGATAAAAAAGCGAATCGATTAAACGATAAAGCGATTATCATTCGCTGGCATAAGCTCTGTAAAGGCACTGTACTTACGCAAAAATATGTACAAGGTGAAAAGCTAAGTAAAGCCGAACTTATCTTTTTCAATCAAACAGTAAACGACTACCGCGAGCGCCTATCAAGTATTAGCTGGTTTATGCGGTTGTTAAATGAAAACATTGCTCGCAGAGCAAATAAAGAAGATAACTGCACAGGCCGCTTTTGGGAGGGGCGCTTTACGTCTCAAGCATTATTAGATAAAGCAGCACTTGCCGCTTGTATGGCGTATGTCGATTTAAACCCAATTAGAGCTAAAATGGCTAAAACGCCTGAGGAATCAGACCACACCAGCGTTAAACAACGACTAACATACGCAAAAGAAGGCAAACAACCAAAACAACTACTGCGTTTTGCAGGAATACCACGTCAGATAATGCCAAAAGGACTCCCGTTTGAGCTTAAATCGTACCTTGAACTTGTTGAATTAACAGGGCGTTGTATACGAGAGGATAAACGCGGTTATATTGAAAGTTCGCACCTACCCTTACTCGAAAGAGTGAATATATCCCCCGAAAACTGGTTAAAACTCACCACACAATTTACGCGTGTATTTCATGGTGCAGTAGGCAGGCCAAGTTCACAAGCAAGTTACTGTGAAAATTTAAACAGAAAGCGACGGGCGAATATCAGTAACTGCGAAAAGCTACTTGCATAAAGTTTAAGCTACTCAGTAAAACTATTCAGTAATAAATCACAACTGCACCATGCAGCCATTTTTATGCGTGTGATTTAGGTTTAATAGAGTTAATGACTTATTTAATAGGTGAAATGAAAGTAATCCAGTAGGAAAGGTAAATTTTTAACCTAAAAGATAAATTTTATGACACAGTTTGGCTTGTATAATTAAAGTGGCTGTCTAGTTTCGCCGGTTTGAGTTAATGACTTATTTAATAGGTGAAATGAAAGTAATCCAGTAGGAAAGGTAAATTTTTAACCTAAAAGATAAATTTTATGACACAGTTTGGCTTGTATAATTAAAGTGGCTGTCTAGTTTCGCCGGTTTAAGGAGAATAATATGCGAACAGGTAATATTTTATGGCCTACGGATTTTTCTGATACTGCATCACATGCTTTGCAATATGCCATTGAAATGGCGAATTTGTATCAAGTAGGCATTCGTATTTTACACATTGTTGATCAGCCTTCAGATAATGAGAATTATATGATCCTTGCGATAACTCCCCAAGAATTAGCTAAAAATATGGAAGACGCTGCGGCGAGTAAAATGCATGAGTTATTAGGTCAGTTAAATACTGATTTAAAGATTGAAACGGTTATTCGACATGGTGATGGCATTAATGAGATTTTAGATGAGACTAATAGCGGTGATATAGGCATGGTGGTAATTGCCAGTCATGGGAGAACCGGACTTTCTCATTTTTTGAATGTTAACGTTGCAGAAACGATCGCCAATAAAGCTGATTGCCCAGTGTTAATAGTCAAATAAAATTGGCGCGTATCTCTTGTCCCGCTGCGGTTTTAGACGGGACAAAGTGGCCAGCAGGTTGGGTAAAAATGTGAGTTGTGTAAACATCAATACACGGTTTAATTGCCCGAAAGTGAACGTTTCATACTGGGGCAGTACCTGTATGTATTCCTCTTGAATTGACTGAATAATGAAGGTCCGCTTATGGCCACCCTCCAATCACTCAACAACATAAAATGTTGAAAATAATTGGCAAGGTATTTTACTGTGTCGGATGACGCTTCGCTTATCCGACCTACACTTACACAAAGCCTCTTATTTGGCGTCTCTCACCGGTAAAATAAAGCGTTTACTCAATACTAATACCTTGTTTTAAAAGGTACTCCACTGCTTTATTAGTATGTGGCTTAAACGCCTTCCAGCGGCCGATTGCTTTATTGTTAAGTGGTTGGCGTACTTGCATTTTACTTGCAGTAGAAACCGGTGCGGTGTTTAAGTGAAAATCTATACATTGCTCTTGCCACTCTAGATTACAAAAGCTGACTAACTCTTTTATTTGTTGCTCGGGCTGTGCGACTAATTCTTCGTATTTTACTAATTTTATATTGCTGTGCAGGGCGCTAAAGTGCTGCATTAGTTTGTAAAAACGGCTGTAAAATTTTGCAGTGTCGAGTAAATCGAGCGAGTACGCGTAGTAGGGGTTATTAATGGTAAATAATTGGCGATAGTTGCCAATACAGGTGTCCATTGGATCGCGCAGCATACAAATTATTTTGGCGTTTGGCAGTGCTTTGGTTATTAAATCGATATAAAAAAAGTTAAACGGGAGCTTATCAATAAAGTGTTTATGGCTGCCTGTTATTACGCGTGTTGCGTTTAAATAGGTTGACCCAAGCTGATTAAAATCAAGCTCGTAGGCTTTACTGAGCGTTTGAGTGTCGAGCACGTGAGGTGTTTGTGTTTGGCTTAGCTTTTTAACGCTTAGGCCAAAGTCTTGTAATTCACCGGCTGATTGCACGTCGCTGTGGCTCGATAAAATACGCTCAACTAATGTGGTGCCAGAGCGGGGCATGCCTAATACAAAAATAGGTTCGGCCGTTGGGTTACCTTGCGTTAGCGCTTGTGTGTGCTGCTCACTTAAGAGTTTAATATGTTCAAATAATTCAGTTGAGCTTTTATGATCAAACGGTTGTACAGCACGTTTTGCTAATTTACCTTGCTCTAACGCGTTAAAAGCCTCTGAAAATTCACCAAGATCTTGATACTCTTTTGCGAGTGCATGGCCAATATGCAGTTTTGCATCGGGGTGTGTTACTTGCTCAAACACGTTTTTTAAGCGTTCAATATGGTTGTTTTGCTTACTTACTTTAGTTAAATCACTTAATGCAAAATGACTTTGATGGTGCAGCGGGTTAAGCGCTATGGCATTTTCAAAAGCGTGTTGGGCTTTATCAAATAGCCCTAAAAATTTAGCGCTTACGCCGTAGTTATAATAAAACGGTGGTTGAGCTTTGTTAGCTGCTGTAGCCAGTTTAATAGCGCACTCAAAGTAGTTAAGTGCGTGTTCGTGAATGCCTGCTTGAGTAAGTGCAACGCCGAGTGTGTCGGCATCAAGTGCTTTAGTTATTTGCTTTAATGGCACCGATAGTGCGGTGTTTTTTGCTTTTTGTAATTCGCCAGTAAGTGCGTAACATTTAGCAAGTTGCGCGGTATATTCAATACTTTGGCCAAGGGTAAGGGCTTTTTCGATGAGCTTTATTGCTTTGTGTATTTGCCCAACAGTTAAATTAACCATTGCTAGCAAAAAATACCCATCAGCAAAGTCTGGTTTGAGTGTAACTAACTCCACTAGGGCTTTGTGTGCTTGCTCTATTTTACCTTGGTTTAGGGAGTGTATTGCGCTTTGATGAAGTTGCTTTAAATTTGGCTGCATGGTTTTTGGTAATTATTTTGTGAAAGAAAATAAAAAGGCTCAAATAAATTTGAGCCTTAAAACATTGTTTAAAAATTACTATAAATTATATTTCAAATTTGTAGTTAAATTTAACACCTACCGTAAGCGGGCGATTAATGTAATGGCCGTAGTTACGTTGTATGTCGGCGCCATTAGCGGATGTTATATCTGCATCTGAACGACGAACGGATGTAACCGCGTATTTGTTGAATAGGTTATCAACATATAGGGTAGTTGACCATGCATCAGCTGTTAATTTAGCTGATATATTACTTAAGCTGTAACCTGGTAGTGTTTCGCCGTTATCACGAAGCCCTACTCTTGAAAGCACGTCGCTTTGCGCAGTTAAACCGTAGTTAATATCAAGCGTTTTGTCGTTAAACACGTCTGTTTGATAGTTTACACCCATCGAAAATTGGTTTTCAGGCGAACCTGGCAAACGGTCGCCGTCTTCTGCGCCACCGGTACCGTCGGCATTAAACAAAAATGGTGCATCTGATGTTAGCTCTGCTTTTGTATAAGCATAGGTTGCGTAAACCGAAAACGAGTCAGATAAAATAGCGCGGGTTGAAATTTCTACCCCTTTTGCATTAGCGCTACCTGCGTTTGAAATATATGTTAATTGGCCTATATCCGTAGCGCCCGTAATTTGTGCATCATCCCAATCTATATTAAATAACGCGGCATTAAAGTGTAGTTGGCTCCTAAACCATGTACTTTTAAAACCTAGCTCGTAGTTAGTTGTTGTATCAGCATCGAATAGTAATTCGTCAGGTTGACCACAGCCTTTTTGTTGATCCTCCGAAATAGCTTCCTCACATGACACTAAACCGTTAGAGCCGCCAATTCTAAAGCCTTCACTTACCGTTACATAACCCATTACTGAATCAGTAAACTGGTATTTAGCATTAAATTTAAATAAGTTACCGTTATCGCCAGCTTTATCTTTTTCGTATGCAACAGTGATTACATCAGGATCTACGCCACCATATAATGTATTTGCTAGTGGAAAGTCAAAAGCAGCTTGCGATTCTACATCGTATTCGTAAAAACGTGCACCAATGGTAATATCTAATTTTTCGGTAACTTGGTAACCTACTTCACCAAATAGTGCAGACTCAGTGACGGTGCTTTTTGTAAGCTCTAAGTATTCTAATGAGTCAGGTCTTAGCTGCTCGCCACCAAAGTTATCAATAGCGAATTGGTCAAACCCAGGCGTAAACTCTCGGCTTGACGCTTCGGTTTCTGTTTTGTTGTAAAAGCCACCCACAATCCAGTTAAAGTCGCTGTCGCCTTGCGACACTAAACGCAGCTCTTGGGTGAATGTGTCTTCTTCTTCAATCTCGCGGGTAAACGTTGAAAACGAAGGAAATTCTTCATAGCCATAATCAAGACGAATAAGTAAGTCTGTTTGGTCGCGTTGACCGTCGGCATCAAAGCTCGAAATACCGGTTGCCGATACTAGCTCTGCAAAACCTAGGTCGGCTTTTAGTTCGAGGCTTAGTAATTGATCTTTTTTCTCGCGAGGCTCTTCAAAGCGATAAGCCGATTCGTATTTACCTATTACGTCGCTTAAACCGTTGTTTGCATTAAGGCTGTTGTAATGAACAATCGAGCGGCCTTCGCTGTCTTGGTATTGGTAAAAGTAGTTAAGCGTACCTTCAAGCGATTCATTTGGTTTAAAGCGAACAGAAATACGGCCCGTAGTGGTGGTTTCGCCGTTGGCGTCTTTCACATTTTTAAGGTTGTTATTAACTGCTGAGCTGTCGCTCCAATCTGGATCTGGCAACGATACGCCAGATTCACGTACTACGTAGCCGTAATCGATAAAACCTGGGTCTTCATATACGTTTAAGCTGGCGCGTACTGCTAATTTATCTTCGATAATAGGAAGGTTAAATATAAAGCCGCCTTCGCCACCTAAAGAGTCACTTTCTTTTGTTTGAAATAGGTCGCCGTAAACTTCAAGCGATGTAAAATCAAGCTCAGGTTGTTTAAGCATATAACGGATTGCACCGCCCAATGTGCCAGCACCATAAAGCGTGCCTTGTGGCCCAATTAATACTTCAACACGCTCAATATCTACTAGGCGCATATCTACCGAAACCGGAATTTCGTTTATGTAAGTAGATACGGTGCCGCCATCTGACGATGGACCAGATGAATTAGTATTTAAACCACGAACAATAATAGGCGAGCCAGAGCGGCCACCTTGATCGGTAATTGTTAAACCAGGTACCCAGCGCGCTACATCCGCAAGCTCATTGATATTTTGATCTTTCATTATATCAGCGTCTAGGGCTGTAATATTTAACGGTGCATTTTGCACAGAGCCGCTGCGCCTTGTTGCTGTAACTTCGATTACTTCGAGTGATTTGTTTTTAGCTGCAACTTCTTCTTGAGCAAGTGCGGCATTAGGCAATAAAAATACGCTAGAAACAGCGCTCGAAATAGCCAAGGTTAACAAGCTTGGTTTAAACATAAAAAGTGATCCCCGGTTCAAATGTTTTACATTAGTAAATTAAGTTAAGCAGTTTATCAGGGAGTGAAGTAGCTTGGAATATTTAAATTGAATTTTAATTCACTTTTATAGAATAAATATGGTTTATGTGTGGGGTTTTTATTTAGCTAATAGGCAATATAAGCAATAGCTTAGTGCTATTAGGTACAGTTAGGTTAAAAATCACACATTTGTTTAAAGGTAAATAGTCATTCATATTTTAAAGATGGTGTTATGACGTGCTCGTTAAACAAATTATTACATTAAAATTGATATTTCATAACGCCATTACTTATGTTTTTATCAGCACTATTAAAGTGTATTTTGATCCCCATTAAGAATGTTAAGTCGCCATTATTAGTGACAGTTTAAATTATTGAGTGAGCGTATTTGATTGCCGCTTCGTATTCTCTTTTTTGTTTTGTCCGCACTTTTTTGTGCGTGTTTTTAAGGATTAACAATGAGCCAACTATTTTCGCCTTTATCACTTGGGCAAGTAACGTTAGATAACCGTATTATTATTGCCCCTATGTGCCAGTATTCAGCCAATAATGGCGCTGCTAGCGATTGGCATACTATTCATTTAGGCCAATTGAGTTTAAGTGGTGCAGGGTTACTTATTTTAGAAGCAACAGCAGTAAACCCAGAAGGGCGTATTAGTTACGGCGATTTAGGGCTTTGGAATAACGAAACCCAACAAGCACTAGGCAAAAGCCTAAAAGCAGTAAGGCAATACAGCCCTATGCCTATTGGTATTCAGTTAGCGCATGCTGGGCGCAAAGCATCGACTGAAAAACCATGGGACGGTGGTGATGCCATTGCACCTGATGATGTAAATGGCTGGCAAACGCTCGCACCTTCGGCAATTGCGTACGACGCTAACAGCCCAGTGCCAAAAGCAATGAGCCAATCTGACATAGATTCACTAATTAAAGATTTTGTAAGTGCAGCTAAACGCGCTGATGAACTCGGCCTTGATTTAATCGAGCTTCATGGTGCGCACGGTTACCTGTTACATCAGTTTTTGTCGCCACTTTCAAACAAGCGCGATGACAACTACGGTGGCAGCCTAGAAAACAGAATGCGCTTATTGCTTGATGTGTTTAAAGCGGTAAGAGCGGTATTTCCTAGTAATAAAGCGGTAGGTGTGCGTATTTCGGCAACCGATTGGGTTAAAGGCGGCTGGGATTTAGAGCAATCGATAGTGCTTAGTAAAGCGCTTGATGAACTAGGTTGCGATTTTATTCATGTAAGTACAGCGGGCCTAAGCCCAGATCAACAAATACCAGTAAAACCTAATTTTCAGGTACCGTTTGCAACAGCCATAAAAGAAGCGGTTAAAATGCCTGTTATAGCGGTGGGTTTAATTACACAGGCGCAACAAGCAGAAGATATTATTAGTGAGCAGCAAGCCGATGGCGTAGCACTAGCGCGTGGTATTTTATATAACCCGCACTGGCCGTGGCATGCAGCTGCAGAGCTTGGCGCTACAGTAACTGCACCTAAACAATATTTACGTTCAAGCCCACATGGGCAGCCATCACCAATAAAATAAAACGAAGCTTTTTGTAAAAACCCAACCCGCGCTTGCTGGTTGGGTTTTATTATTTTTATAAAGTAGAGACACACATGACCCAAACAGGCGTTTCAGCGCAACCACTTAGCAATACACTCGTTACTATTATTGCTTTGTGTTGCGGTCTTATTGTTGCCAATATTTATTACGCTCAACCTATTATTGAGTTACTTGCCCCAGAAGTTGGATTAAGTTCACGCAGTGCTAGCCTTATCGTATCGCTTACACAAATAGGCTACGCTTTGGGGTTGTTTTTTTTAGTACCATTAGCTGATTTAGTTGAAAATAAAAAGCTTATGTTGGTCACTCTTGGTGTGTCGTTTTTGAGTTTAGTGGGTACGGCACTTGCTGATTCACCTAATGTAATGCTTATTTTGTGTTTGATGATAGGTATAAGTTCGGTTTCTGTTCAGGTGCTTATTCCGCTTGCTGCGCATTTATCGTCTGACGAAAAACGCGGGCAGGTTCTTGGTAATATTATGGCGGGTTTGTTGTTAGGTATTTTACTAGCAAGACCTATATCGAGCTTAATAGCCGATCACTTTGGTTGGCGCGCTGTATTTTACTTTGCAGCAGGGTGTATGGTGTTTATTGCTGGCGTAATTTATTTTGCTATTCCAAGTAGGCAACCAACTCATAAAACAACGTATTTTAAGTTATTAAAATCGCTTAAACAGTTAATGATAAGCCAGCCAGTGCTGCGCCAACGTTCACTTTTTCAAGCGTTAATGTTTGCATCGTTCAGCTTATTTTGGACGAGCGTACCGGTTGTGCTTGCCCGTGAGTATGGTTTATCCCAATCAGAAATAGCATTGTTTGCACTAGTGGGCGCCGCAGGTGCTGTAGCAGCTCCCATTGTTGGGCGTTTGGCTGATAAAGGGTATACGCATCAGTTATCGTTATTTGCCAAACTCATTGCAGCACTGTGCTTTTTACCAAGCTTATTTGAGTTACCTTACGGCATTATAGTATTGGCATTAACCGGTGTGTTTATTGATTTTGCTGTGCAGGCCAATATGGTATTGGGTCAACGTGCAGTGTACGCACTAGAGCCACAAAGCCGTGCGCGTTTAAATGCTATTTACATGACGAGTATATTTGTAGGTGGCGCAGTAGGCTCGCTTATTGCCAGCCCACTATATGAAGCGGGCGGATGGACAGGTATTGCACTGGTGGCTACCGGCATGCCGCTTATTTCGTTGATTGGCTATTTAGTTACAACTAAAAAGCAGAGTAAGGCTGTGAGTTAAAAAATTACCGGATACAACACAATAAAGTCACCATGTTGCGAGGTGACTTTATTTAGCTTGTTTAGGTTAGTTTGGTAGTTAATTAAGTAGTTTGTTTTTTTGCGTTTGAAAAAGAGCTACCAACAGATGCAATAATTACAAGTAAAATAGCGAGCCACTGCCATAAAGTAAGTAACTCACCCAGTATAATAAACCCTGCGAGCGAGGCTATTGCAGGCTCTAAACTCATCATTACGCTAAACCCTTGTGAAGGCATGTTACGCAGTGCAACCATTTCAAGTGTGTAAGGCAGTGCGCTTGATAAAATAGCAATGCCAATACCCAGTGGGATAATTTCCCACGTAAACGCGGCGCTTTGCAGAATGCCGCCGTAAGGTACTAGCACTATAGCGGCAACGGTCATACCCAATGCGACAGTTGCTCCACCAGAGCTTTGTGTGCCCGTTTTTTTACCAAATAATATATAACCTGCCCAACATGCACCAGCACCAAGCGCAAGCGCTACACCCAATGGATCAAGGCTGTCTTGGCCGCTCATATCAGGAAGCAGAAGCAAAATACCGGCAATAGCACACGCAACCCAAAATAAATCACGTTTACGGCGAGAGGAAAACAAGGCAACAGCAAGCGGGCCTGTAAATTCAAGCGCTACACCTATGCCTAGTGGAATGCGTTCAATGGCGTAATAAAACAAAATGTTCATGCCGCCTAAACTTAAACCATACACAATTATAGGAATACGATTACCCGACGTGGGTAAGTGTTTCCAAGGTTTAAACACTAAGCAAAGTATAAAGGCAGAAAAACCAAGCCTAAGGGCGGTTGTACCTTCAGGGCCAACAATCGGAAAAAGCTGTTTTGCAAACGACGCGCCCGTTTGAATGGTCATCATGGCAAGCAGTACACACACGATAGCCAGTAAATAACTTTTTGAAGATGCTTGCATAATACTCCTTAATTATACCAATCTGCATAAATCTTTCATTTAGAACAACTAGATACAAAAATTTTTGCCTAGTTCTAGCGTGATTTTCTTATCGTCAAATAGATCCTATACAAGCAGATTGGTATTATAACCAGTTGAATGGCAGGCATAGTATCTTTTTTTATATTTATACGTAAGGTTTTATGTTTAAAAGTAAGGAGGGTTATTCTAAATTTAAGTGGTATTTTTATTACTAAAGAGCAGAAACAGCTAGCAATCAGGACGAGTGCTAGCTTTTCATTGTATTAATGAGCGCTTTTTACTAAGCCATCTAAAGAGTAGAGGCCTCGTTTTTCGCTATTTTTACGTTTCACTTCTTCTAAAGCGCGCGACTCAACGGCATCAAATAACGCGTTAATGAGTCGATTAAAATGTTGATGCATTGCTGCACGAGCAGCATTTGCATCATGTTGCTTTAATGCATTATAAATAGCAGTATGTTCGTCCATTACGCATTCGTTGTTATTAGCACATACGCTACTGTAATCAGTTACAATTTGTGCATTAGTTAAGCGTAAATCCCATAAATTAGCGACGGCAAATTCAAGCGCTTTGTTGCGCGTTGCACGTGCTATTATTTCATGAAATTCTCTGTCTGCTTGCTCAACATATAAGCCTTCTTGCATGGCTTCAAGCGTCTTGTTTAGTTTTTCAAGTTCTTGTTCTGTAATACTTAACGCTGCTAAAGCTGCAATTTCACCTTCGATGAGTGCACGGGCTTGAGTTAGTTCAAAAGCACTGATTTCTTGGGATTTAATTGGTGCGTCGAGGCTTTCTACTACGTAAACACCGGAACCCGTTTTTACTTCAACACGACCGCGCACTTCTAATGCGATAATAGCTTCTCTAATTGTAGGGCGGCTAACGTCGAACATCTCTGCTAGTTCTCTTTCTGGCGGCAAACGCATGCCAGCAGAAAATTCACCTTGGTTTATTAAAGACTCAACCTTATCAACGATGCGCCAAAATAAGCGACGATTTCCCATATTTTACCTTTATATACCTTAAGGACTGTACGCGCTAGATCTTGTAAAACTTAAAGCGTAGACCAAATGTTAAGACCAAAGGTTACCGTAAAGTTAACCACTATGTCAAAATTGCAAAGTCATATTATAACTAAAATCATAGTACATTATTGGTAATTTTTACATGTATTACCAATTTAATTTAAAATAAATAATTGGTAATCTTGATTGGTAGGTTTTGCTGTGATAGTTTTGCATCGTACTTTTTTGAAATAAATAATTTACATATTCAAAGTGCATGTGCCATTAGCAGCAATTGTAAAAAGTAATTTAAGCCAAATTGATTGCCCATGGAAGGGGGTCGCTCTGGCTTAGGTAATATTGGTAGCTAAGTCATATTACAAAATAAATTACTGTGGGCGTTAATTGTCGTTGGTTAACGCCCACATTTATTTTTAGATCTTTAGGATACCGTGTCGTTTGGGTAAATAACCCCTAATTGTTTACGGGCCTCGTCAAGTACTGCCATCACATTACGTGCTAATTGATGTGTGTTAATGCCCGATTGTAACTTTTTTTGACTAACCATTTGCATAAAATGCTCAACTTCAAATTTCATAAAGTGCTCGTCAAATGCGATAGACACTAACTCACGCTCTCCATTGTTAGCAATAAACTCTATTTTTTTAAGTTGTGATACGGCTTCGATACGAATACGGCCAAGTTCGCCTTGTATTTCGGTTATGTTGTCGCCTTGCGATATTTTGGAGTAACTAATAACAGCTTGTTTATCTGCGTAATTTAGTAATACATCGCCCGCACCATCTACACCTGTATCAAGTAATACGCCACTGGCACTCACGCTTTTTGGTGCGCCCCAAAGTGCAATGAGTAAATAAAGCGGATAGATACCTAAGTCAACCAGTGCACCATTAGCAAACTCAGGTAAAAATGTATTTGGCCGTTCGCCATTTTTGTACTTATCGTAGCGAGATGAATATTGACTATATTGCCCAATGTATTTACGTGGTGTGCCAATTTTTACCATTGCCTGTTGCAGCCGTGCAAAGTTAGGCAAGTGAGTGGTCATCATGGCTTCCATGTAAAGGCGCTGATGCTTTTTTGCTGTAGCTATAATGCTTGCAAGCTCTTTAGAATTGGCTGCTGATGGTTTTTCGCCAAGGACATGTTTACCCGCTTCTAGGCACATAACGGCATATTGTTTGTGTAAGCTGTTAGGGGCGGCTATGTAGACAGCATCGACATTGTGATCTTGGCAAACTTGCTCGATTGAGGTGAAAATTTTAGCTTGGGCATTTTGTGGGTGTTTGGCTAAAAACGCTTCGCCGCTTGATACTGCACGCGAACACACTGCGTACAAATTAAAATCGTTTAATGTATTTGCAGCGGCTAACAATGTGTCGCTAATAAAATTGGTGCCAACAATAACAAAGTTCATACCCGCTCCTTAGAAAATATAAGAGCGTTTAGTCTATCACTTTTTTAGCCCTGTATGTACGAGGAGAACACCCAAACCAGCGTTTAACATTAGCACATAATGTTGCTTGCTCCTGATACCCTAAAAGCTCAGATATAGTTGATATTGTATATTGGTTCTGCGCTAAGTAATGAGCAGCTAAAGCGCGGCGAGTGGCATCTTTTAGTTTTACAAAGCTCGTATTATGTTTTGCAAGTTCTCGGTGTAGGGTGCGAGGGTGCATACCCAGCGCAGCAGAAATAGTTTGGTTACTGCATTGATAAATAGGCAACATTGGCCTTATTAACGCACTGACTTGGTTGGGTAATGATTGCGTGTGCTCTGCATTTTTGGCTAAAAAACTCAGCGCAGCTTGTACCTTATTTAGCTCTGATTGTTCAAGCTTAAGTGCCAAGTCGCTTTTCACTATTACAATGCCGGCGCTATTACGGTGTTCTATAACGTCACAGCCAAAATAAGCGTTATAAGCGCGAGCGTTAGCACTTAATCTTTGTGGCAAAAATACATTCATTGGTTTACAGCGGTTATTGCTCAGCTTTTTTATAATAGCGAGTGCTAAACCAATGGTAAGCTCAATCGCTTGGCTAATGTTAGGTAAGGGTTTTAGGCTAATTTCGAATGAGAGAAATAAGCTTTTTTCATCCTCTAAAGGGTGCGACGTTAAACTCAGTGCAGGGCTATGTAAATGCAAGTATTTAACAACCCAATTGAGCGCATCACCTAAGTTAGTGCCGTTTTTGGCTGCTATTGCAACGTGTCCTAAAATATCAAAATTTTGCCTGCATGCAAGCTGAAGGCCAAAGCTGAGGCAATTAAATTTACAGGCGCAGTATTCTAATACCTCGGCGTAGGCACGATAAGGCAAATATTGGTTTTCCAGACATTCAAAGTCAATATTAATATTATTACTTCGCATGATCATATACGGATCGCCGCCAAACTCTCTAATTAGGGTATCTATACCTTGTAGTGACGTAGCTCTAATTAGGCTGCTCATAGTTAACCTCAAATAAACGGTGTCTAAAAATATCAAGTTTTGCTGGGTTTTTCTATGCACTATTGCCATTAAAGCCGTTTAAATTTTAATTAAGGTACACCATGAACAACACCGCATTTGACTACATTGTTATTGGAGCTGGCAGTGGCGGTTGCGTTATTGCATCGCGCTTGTCAGAGGATAAAAATGTAAGCGTGTGCTTAATTGAAGCAGGAAAAAGTGATAACAGCGCATTTGTTCAAATGCCAGCGGGAATTGCGGCGAGTGTGCCTTATGGTATTAATAGTTGGCATTACAATACAGTAGTGCAAAAAGCGCTGAATAATCGTTGCGGGTTTGTACCTAGAGGCAAAGTATTGGGTGGGTCAAGCTCGACTAATGCAATGGTTTATATTCGAGGTAATAAATACGATTACGACCAATGGGCGGCTAATGGCAATACTGGTTGGGATTTTGAGAGTTTACTCCCATATTTTATTAAAGCTGAAAATAATAAAACGTTTATAAATAATGATCTTCACGGTACAAAAGGCCCACTGCATATACAAGAGCTAAATAGCCCAAGCCATGTCAATCAATACTTTTTAAATGCCTGTGCTGAGCAGGGCGTTAATTTAAGTACCGATATAAATGGCGAAGAACAAAGCGGTGCACGTTTATCGCAAGTAACGCAGCACAATGGCGAGCGTTGTAGTGCAGCAAAGGCATATTTAACACCGTATTTAAACCGCCCAAATTTAACTGTATTAACCAATAGCCATGTTAATAAAATAAATATAAAAAATAACACAGCGAAAGGCGTGCAAATAGAGCGCAATAATCAGGTTATTAATTTGCTCGCACGTAAAGAAGTAATATTAAGCGCAGGTGCTATTAACTCTCCGCAAATATTGATGCTTTCAGGCATTGGGCCAAAAAATCACTTAAAAGCGCATAATATTGACGTTGCTGTGCCGCTTGAGGGAGTCGGTAATAATTTACAAGATCATTTAACCGTGGTGCCATTATTTAAAGCCAAATACAATAAAGGCACGTTTGGGATGAGCCCGTTAGGTATAGGACATATTTTAAAAGGTTGTGTAGATTGGTTTTGCAAACGACAAGGGCGTTTAACCAGTAATTTTGCAGAGTCGCACGCGTTTATTAAATTATTTGAAGACTCGCCAGCGCCAGATGTGCAATTAGAATTTGTTATTGGGCTGGTGGACGATCATAGTCGTAAATTACACACTGGGCATGGTTACAGTATACACAGCAGTATTATGCGCCCTAAAAGCCGAGGCACGATTACGTTAGCTGATAACAATCCGCGTAGTGCACCGCTTATCGACCCTAATTACTTAAGCCATCCAGATGACTTAGCAGCAATGCTTGCAGGCCTTAAAAAAACACTCGCTATTATGCAAAGCAAAGCCTTTGATAGCATACGCGGAAAAATGGTGTATCCGCTTGATATAAATAACGATGAGCAACTTATTGCATTCATTCGTCAAACAGCAGATACCGAATACCACCCAGTTGGTACATGTAAAATGGGACAAGACTCGATGGCTGTGGTAGATACAAGCTTAAGGGTTCATGGGATGAGTAATTTACGCGTGGTTGATGCGTCTATTATGCCTAGCATTATTACTGGTAATACTAATGCACCCGTTATTGCTATTGCAGAAAAAGCGGCTGATTTAATTAAATCATCACTTAGAGATTAACGAGCTATAAAAATCATTTAGCCATTGTTGCCAATCGCTTTCAAGGTGCAGCATTTGCTTATGTTTTTTAGCATTTATATGCTTAGTTTCATCTTCATTTGCCATATAGGGACCAACGCGACAAAGCGGGCAATTGTTTGGTGTTAAGTATGCAGGCTTTGTGAGACGTGAGCTTAATTCGCTAGTATGTTTATCGATACTTTTTGGGCTGAAAACGTAAGTTATACCGCTGGTGTCTTTGACGTGTTTATCGCGGTCAACATTACGAATTTTATAACCTTCAAAGCGGCTAATATCAAAAGGCATTTGCCCACAATACTCAATGTTTAGATGAGTATTTAAACTGCCTTCAATATTCCATTCGCGATAGGGTTTTACATCCTTTGAGGTGATGTAGCACAGCATTGGACCATTTTTATTAAGCGCGTATTCGTTAGCGTATTTAATAAACTGGTGCAGTAAAGCGCGGTTAAGTACATTCATGCTGGTTTGGCGCGTGTTGTTTTCAAACGCTTCACGGCCAACAAACGCAGGTATGAGTGGAAACTGAAAAATAACCACATCAAAGCTGTGCTTGCTTTCACTTAGAGCTTGCCAACACGCAGGGTTTGTTACGTCAAAACCATTGAGTACTTCAACGTTGTGCGCTTTTAAATTGCTAAGTGCATTGTGCTGGTACTTTTGCTCAATTGTGGTCTGGTCATCGAAAGTAGATGCAACTAAAGCTTTTGGCGATAGGTGAGTGTAAATAGCATTCGAAAACGATAAATCGCCATCGCCTACAGTGAGTATTCGCCATTGAGGATTTAAGTACATATTTTATTTAGCGTTTATGTTTGTAGCAGTATTATTTATATTGCTATTTGTTTGTGAGTCTTTTGCTAGTAAACGATGAAACGCAAGTCTGGTTTTTAACCCTTCGATTGCGATTTGTTTAATAATAAGATTAAAAGTAATTAAAACAGCAAAGGCAATATGAATAGGGCCATGAGTAAATCCTGCATCTGTATCGTAAAGTGTTAAACCGAATAGCAAAAATAAGACGACTAAAAATATTTCGAGTAATTGACTTGAATAAAAGCTCAAACGACCTTCGCTTTTATGATCTTTTTTAATGCGAATAGCGCAAAAAAAAGGGATCACTTTGATTTTAAATGCAGCGTTTTTCTCTACGTAGTTTTCGCCTAGTTCATCGAGTTGTTGGCGTAGTTGGTCAATCATGGTGTGTCCTCAAATAGCAGTGCGCGGATATTACCTTATTACCGAACAATATTTAAGTTTACAGCTGCTATTTAGGATAAATACTCATACCGATAATAAGGATATGACAAACAAACACAACAGAGGTGAGTACTACACGCATTTTTTGGTAATCCTTGTGGTAGGTTTGCCATTGTGCAGTCGCTTTTTCAAAAAGTAGTACTAGCCAAAAACTTATAGCTAACCAACCAAGCGCCCACTCAACAGGTAAAAATGCTAAAAATGGTACTGGTATAACAGGTAGTACAGCTTTTACTGCATCGCTGTAGCGTTGCTCACCTGCACGCCATAAGTTACCAGCCATAAATGCTAATATTGCAATGCTGTAAAAAGTAAAAAACTCTAAATTAATACTATTACTACCAAACACAAGAGGCCAACCTACACAGCCTAAAAATGGGATTAAGCCTAAGTAACCTAATTGAATGTGATTGATAAACTTTTCCATAACAGTATGCCCTGTGTTTATATAATTAAAAGCGCGGGTATTGTAACAGTATTCTGGTCCAAAAATTAGAGCCCGTTTACCTTTACGGAAAAAGACACAATCTAGTTCAATCTTAAAAATCGATTGGTTTAATCTAAACAATCAATTTTATTTAATTATCCATTACCCTTATTGTATTAATCAAGCCAACGCAGAAGGTCGTTTTAAACGAAGCGTTGATTACTTTTTAAATACATTAAACCTAGTTGAGGAAATACCATGAGCACTTCATTAATAAATACTAAATTACAACCATTCAATGCAACCGCTTACCACAACGGTGACTTTGTAGAATTGTCTGAAAAAGATGTTCTAGGTAAATGGTCAATCTTCTTCTTTTACCCAGCTGATTTTACATTTGTATGTCCTACTGAACTTGGTGATGTGGCAGATCATTACTCACAACTTCAAGAAATGGGCGTAGAGGTTTACTCAGTATCTACTGACACTCATTTTACTCATAAAGCATGGCACGACACGTCAGACACAATTGGTAAAATTACTTACCCAATGATTGGCGACCCAACAGGACGTATTACACGCAGCTTTGGCGTAATGATTGAAGAAGAAGGCTTAGCACTTCGCGGTACATTTGTAATGAACCCAGAGGGCGAAATTAAAATTATCGAAACTCACGATTTAGGTATTGGCCGTAGCGCTAAAGAACTTGTTCGTAAAGTACAAGCTGCACAATACATTGCAACTCACGACGGTGAAGTTTGCCCTGCATCTTGGCAGCCAGGTGAAGACACACTTGCACCTTCACTAGACCTAGTTGGTAAAATCTAAGTACCTGATTTTCCAATCAAGTAAGGGCAGGTTACTGCCCTTAAATCAACAAACGTACGCTTGTTGATGCCTCCTATATCAATATATTTGTTTAAGCACATGCATTATTTGGCATGGGAGGCCTGCTGTTTAAATTTTCCTAAAAGGGTTAAGTCATGTTAGATAACAACATAAAAAATCAATTAAAAAGCCATTTCGAATCGCTTACTCAACCTGTTGAGCTGCTTATTGCCTTGGATGACAGCAAAAAATCAGCAGAAGTAGAAAGCTTAGCAAACGATTTAGCCTCACTAAGCGATAAATTTACGGTAATAAACAATCCTGATACAAGCGCTCGTCGCCCATCAATGGTTGTACATTCACCTATTAAAAACACTCATATTTCGTTTGCAGGCGTACCTATGGGTCACGAATTCACAAGTTTAGTGTTAGCACTTTTGCATACTGGCGGACACGCAAGTAAAGCTAAAAGCGAAGACATTGAGCAAATACAATCGCTTACTCAAGAGCTAAACTTTGAAGTATACATAAGTTTAAGTTGCCAAACGTGCCCGCAAGTAGTGCAAGCACTTAACACTATGGCTGCGACAAACAGTAATATTAAAGCCACCATGATTGATGGCGCATTATTTCAAGATGAAGTAGAAGAGCGAAATATTTTAGCTGTACCGGCTGTATATTTAAATGGCGAACCATTTAGCCAAGGTGCATTAAGCCTTACTGACATACTCAATAAAGTAGATAGCAAAGGGGCTGCTAAACAAGCCGCAGCGCTAAGCGAAAAAGATAAATTTGATGTACTTGTCATCGGTGGTGGGCCTGCGGGTGCATCGGCTGCAATTTACTCAGCGCGAAAAGGGTTAAATACAGGCATTGTGGCTGATAGATTTGGTGGACAAGTTGCCGATACATTAGCAATAGAAAACTTTATTTCGATTAAGGCGACTGAAGGGCCAAAATTAGTTGCTCAGCTTGAAGAGCACGTTAAAGAATACGATGTAGATGTAATGCACAATCAGCGTGCATCGGCACTTGGTTATAACAATGGTTACGAAATTACACTAGAAAATGGCGCAATACTTAAAGCTAAATCGCTCGTACTTGCCACTGGCGCACGCTGGCGCGAAATGAACGTACCAGGTGAGCAAGAATATCGCGGCCACGGTGTGGCATATTGCCCGCATTGCGACGGCCCTTTGTTTAAAGGCAAACCTGTTGCTGTAATTGGCGGTGGTAATTCAGGTATAGAAGCGGCAATCGATTTAGCTAATATTGTGCAAAGCGTTACGGTACTTGAATTTGCAGACACATTACGAGCTGACGAAGTGCTTATTCGTAAAGCTAAAAGTATGGCAAATATTACTATTATCAAAAGTGCACAAACAACCGAAGTACTTGGTGATGGTAAAAAAGTAACTGGCTTAATGTACACAGATAGAGTGACAGGGGAGAGCAAAGAGCTTGAACTTGCTGGTATATTTGTACAAATAGGCTTAATACCAAATACCGAGTGGTTAAAAGACAGCGACCTTGAATTAAGTAAATTTGGTGAAATACTGATTGATGCTAAAGGCGCAACGTCATTACCAGGCATTTATGGCGCGGGGGATGCAACCAATACTCCGTTTAAGCAAATTATTATTGCAATGGGCAGCGGTGCAACAGCAAGTTTAGGTGCATTTGATTATTTAATTCGCCACAGCGATGAAACTGAGCAAGATCAAAGTGCTGCGTAGTTAACCAGAAATCTCTCTTGATATAACAGCGTTCACCCTTAGCTGTTTGTTCACCCAAGCCGCCCTTCTCCAAAGGCGGCTTTTTTATACTTAAAAATTAACATGCGATTTAATCGCAGCCACCACCAGAATCACCACCGCCGCAATTGCTATCCGTATGAGACGTGCCACCGCTTACATAAATTGACGAGCCTCTAGTAGATTTAGCCTTTGTAACAAAAGTTGAGAGTAGTAAAATACTGATCCCCACAATGGCAATAATTAATGGCGGCCATTGTTGAGTTGAAAAACCTTTGAATAGCACTATAGCTAATATAGCGAACAGTACGGTTCTAAATATATTTTTCATTGTTGAATTCCTTATACAATTATATTTTCTTATTAATGTTTGAGTTTCAGCCGCTCAGCAGCCGATGCAATCGCAATTTCTAATGAGTGCATTTTAAACGGTTTTGAGATAAACATATCCATACCAGCTTGTTTGCATGCTAGCTTATCTTGCGCTGATGTATTAGCTGTTAAGGCAACAATATAGGTTGAGTCATGTCTGCAAATGTTTTTTGAACGCAGTTGTTTTGTTGCCTCAAAGCCATCGAGTATTGGCATAATACAATCCATAAAAATAAGATCGTAGTGTTTTTGCTGACACTTTAATATGGCGTCTTGCCCATCAACTGCAAAGTCGGGTCTCACACTAAACTTATTTAATGATGCATCAAGTACTAATCTATTTATATCGTTATCATCAACAACTAAAACAGAAAGCTTGCAAGCATAAAGATTAACTTGCGATATGTTACTTGAGTGATGTATTTGTTCTTTGCCCGGTTTAATTGGAATACTCAGTAAAAAATGAGTGCCTTTATTTATTTCACTCTCTACTTTTATTGTACCGCCCATATATTCTACAAGCTCTTTAACTATTGCTAAGCCAAGTCCTGTTCCACCTTTGCTGTTTTTGGCGTCAATTTCTTGAGTGAAAGGCGAAAATAATGACTTTAAAAACCCACTTGTCATGCCTCTGCCAGTGTCATGCACTTCAATATTTAAAGTGAATTGATTACTCGCTTTAGTTATTGATGTTTGCAATTTTACCGACCCTTGCTCGGTGAATTTTAAAGCATTACTTAATAGGTTAGAGACTATTTGACTTAATCTTGTATTATCTGAATAAGCCCAGCAATGGTCGGGTATATTATTGCTAACTTTTAAGTCCACATTAGTATTTGTAAACAATGGGGTGTACAAGGAAGTAAGATCAGTGAAAATTGTTTTAAGTAAGAAATCGGTTGGTTCGAGTTTCAATTCACCATGATTGATTTTAGAAAAATCGAGTACTTCATTGATGATGCTCAGAAGAATATCGGCACTGCGTAATGCAACTTTTATTTTTTCAGACCGTTTTTCTTCGTTTTGTTCATCTATTAATGTGGTTAGCATGCCTGTTATACCGTTGAGCGGTGTTCTTAGTTCATGACTTATTTTTGCAAGTAACATGCTTCTATCGTCAAGTAATCGTTCCGCTTCGGCCTTTTTATTTTTAAGTTCTTCTCTGAGGGTGACTGACTCTGTCACATCTTGAAATGTGCCAAAAAGTCTTACACAAATACCGTCATCAAACTCAGCTTCGCCAAAAGTTGACACCCAAATATGTTGCTTTTTAGCTGTGATTATCTCCAGTTCTAAATGCCACTTTTCACCTGATTGTACGGCAAGTTCGACTGCTTTTGTTATACTATCTCTGCTTTGACCTTCTTTATAAAACTCAAGCGCAGAGTCTATTTTTGGTTGATAATTTTCGTCAACTTGATGGATGCGTTTAGTTTGTTGACTCCAATAAATATTATTATTAGTTAAGTCTACTTCCCACGTGCCTATATTAGCTACACTTTCTAGTTTCAATAAACTATTACTGTTTTTAGTGAGTTCTTCTCTTGTGATGCTGCGAGCAAATTCAGCCCCTAACCATTGTGCAAACAACTCAATGTAGTCGTAGGCGTCGTCTGAAAATACTGGTGATTCAGTTGCAGAAGAGAAGTTAACAGTACCGTATACATTGTTACCTACTTTTATAGGTGCACCAATGTACGATTCTAACTGAAAATTAATATAGCATGGGTGATCTGCAATTATGCTCTGTGATACTTTATGAAATGCAAGTGCGGAACCTGCCTCAAGTGTGTGTACGCAGTAGGTGCCATCCAGATCAAATTGAGTGCCTATTTTTAATTCGTTATTAGGGGTTATGGCATGTAACACTGAATAACAGTTATTTTCAACACGGCTAATGATTGCTAAATCGAGGTTAAAAACCTCGAGTCCGAACTCTAGAAGCTGGTGGGTTTTATCGTCAAAATTAAGGTCTTGATCCGATACTATATCGTGAAAACGTCTAAGAAAATTCAATAGAAAACATCCCTTAATTTTTTAGAATCTAATTAATATCTTGATATGGAACTAGCTAGTAAAGCAGCTTAACTAAAGATAGCGTTATTCAGCTTTTATTTGTAGTACTTGTTCAATATTTTTTACTGAATTTGAGCACAAAAGATTATTTATAAATCTTTTAATTATCAAATCATTATATTAATAAGTTGAATTGGGTGTGTACTCAGGGTTGATATCGCCGCCTACTTCTTCAGGATCAACATCGTTAATAAGCAATGTTTCGCGTACAGCTTCAATGTGATCAAGCACACTTTGGTAGCGCTCGCCATATTCATACTTTGTCACTTCAATCGCTTTAGGCATGTAAGTAAAGGCTATTTTAAGTGCGTGGAGTGCTTCTTCGTTTATTTTTTCGCTCATAATGTTCTCTTATGTGTAGGTTATAGCTAACCTGAGTTCTGGATAATAAATCTATCTCAAGCAGCTATTTTTAGCGCTAATTGCGTTGAATTTCCTTGCAATAGACCAGCTATTGACGCGTAAATTCGCCTTGTTTTCACCAAAAATTTCTAGCTAGAGAGAAACAGACTTAAATATCGTTATTATTTATAGTGTTTTTAAATCTCTTAACCAGAATTCAGGTTAGTTAATAAAATACCACCAAATACGATTCGGTAAAGACCAAAACTAACAAAAGTGAAATTTTCTAGAAACCGTATGAATAGTTTAATAGAAAAATAAGTGACTATAAAAGGCTTTAAAAGGGCTGTTACGCCATCTAATGTTTAAGCAACTCGTAGCCTGAGGGAGTAGCTAATACAGGTAAGCCAAGAGAAAACGAAAAAATCAAACTCGGCTTCACTGAAAAGGGGCATTACTGCGTACCTAAATTGCACTGCATAGCATAAAAGCTAATAAGAAAAACCAACCGTGTTTTTAGTATAAAAGCGGCTTAATTTGTTTAATAAATTGCATTAAGTAATAAATACACAATATAATGGCAATTGTTATCATTTGCATGTGCGGTTTTGTATATGTTTAGGCAAATTTAATGAGCGAAGAATGGATAATAAAAAAACGTTTACAGCCACACGGCGAAGACACTTAATTGCGTGTGTATTAGCACTAATTACTGCGGTAATAATAATTCCGGGTATGACAACCTACTTACCGTTTCAAATGAATGAACAAATATTACTGCCTATTTTACTTTTTCCTGTTATTTGGACTGCGTTGTTTATTTATGCGTATTTGGCGCAAAAGGTATGGCAACCTTTTGTTGTGATGATTGTACTGTGTGTATCACATGGTTTATTGAGTTTTTGGGCGTTAACGCAGGGGCAGGGATGAAGTCGATTACTTTAAAAAAGCTATTTTTATTACATAGCTGGGTAGGAATTATTACTGCGGTACTGCTGTTTATTGTTGCATTTAGTGGGGCATTAGCAGTGCTGTCGCGACCTGAGTTAAAAATATGGGCAAATCCAGAGCTACAATCTAGCCAACACGTTGCCAGCGCGCAAATTAATCGACTAGTAAACGAATACCATAAACAAGTACCTAGTGAATTTGGCGAAAACATTCATGTGTTTTTGCCAAGTGGACATAACTTTCATTTATTAACGTTGGTATTTGAATCTCACCATGGTGATGAAAATTACGACCAAGAGGTGGCCAGAGTATTTCAATTTCATCCCAATACATTGGCGCTGGAAAATACTTACTATGGGCCTAGTAAAGAATTTTACGCTAATAAAAAAACGGATGCGCCAACTTATATAGGCGAGTTTCATGCAGACTTGCATTTAGGGCGACCAATTGGGTTAATACTCACTGGGTTTTTAGGCCTAACGCTTTTAGTAAGTGCGGTTACAGGCTTGTTTATTCATCGTAAATTGATAAAAGAGCTTTTTACGTTTAGACGAAATAAAGGGTTAGATATTGCAGTCAGTGATGCTCACAAAGTTATAGGTATTTGGGGCAGCGTATTTAATATTGTGATTGGTTTTACAGGATCATTTTTAGGGCTCGCGACCATTATTTTACTACCAGCAGCTGCGTTTGTGAGCTTTGGTGGCGATCAAGATAAGTTAATAGAAACGTTTACCGCCATTCCTGAGCCGGTAGTTAGCCATATTAAGCAACCTACAAAAATAGACACTATTTTAGAGCATGCTCATAGCCGTTACCCTGAAGCAGTAATTAGGGATGTCACAATAATGGCGCATAACGATGCGAATGCGCAGGTGTATTTGCGTTTGTTAGGTGGCGAGGCTGTTGCTTCTCAGTTACTGCATTATCGTGGTAATGGTGAGTTTGTGCAGTCGATGAGTAGTTTTGGTGATATTTCGGGTGTATCAATACAAGTAATTGAGTTGATGTTTCCGCTGCACTTTGGGAACTTTGCAGGGGTGTTTGTAAAATTACTTTGGGTATTGCTTGGCTTAAGTACCGCGCTTTTACCTATTTCAGGGATGATGATGTGGCTGGCAAAGCGTACACGTGGCAGTAGCCCGTCGCTGAGTATGCAGGCATATGCACGATGGAATCGTTTTATTATTGGCAGTTGTGGAGGTTTGGTATTAGCAAGCTTTGTGTTATTTCCTTTACAAGTTGTACTTAATTATACCGTTATTGGTGTGGCGCAAAATAGCTTTTTTGGACCCGTGTTTTTTTATACGTGGTTGGCATGGTTACTCTTAAGTGTATTGCCTGTAGGTTATAAAAACTATTTTAAGCTGACTCTTTTGCTATGCGGCGCTTCGCTTGCGTTGGTGCTGCCGCTCAATATTATATTTGGCGTGAGCAATGTTATTAACCTTAATAGTACGTTTGTTGCGGTAGTAGATATAAGCTTTATGGTGGTGGGTATCGCGTGTATTTTTGCTGCCTTAAAAATAAAAAACACACAAAAATTACAAGCCGAGGTACAACCCGCATGAACGAGCTACTAATTACAATTGCAATGGTGAGTTTGCTACTAATGATGCTCAACATACGAAAAAATACACTAACAATAGTGACTAAAACATTTTTAAGTACGCTGTTATTTGGTTTAGCGCTGATATGTTTTATGAGTATTTACGGTATTTTAGGCGGTGCAATATGCACCGTTGTCGGGGCCATGTTAGCTGGTTTACTAACTGCAGTTATTGCGGGTAAAGCACCGCAGTTATTCAGCTAAAAAGGCCTTAGCAGCATCAATCCCCATGTTGTAACCACTATTAAGTATTTCAAACTTTTTAGTGGTACGCCCAACTTTAAAGTTAGCAGGTGGTGCAATAATATTGATTTTGCAGTCATTTGGTGGATTCATAATAAAATCGATAGACTTATTATAAAAATCAGATCTACCTAACGTAGTTTGAATTAATGCGGGGTAGTCTTTATACATTTTTTTAGTAAGCCAAGGTGCTTTACTTGGTTTTTTACGATAGCCCAAACATTGAGACAAAATAACGGTGATTTCACGTGCGCCCATTTCGTAAGCTTTTATTACCGGAATTGAATCAGCAACCCCGCCGTCGGTCATCGCTATGCCATTAATAATAGGGTAGTCACGATATGCGATGGGTATAGCGCACGATGCTTTTAATTGATGTACCATATCGGTGCTGGTGGCTTTTAAATAGTGCGCTTTGCCCGATTCGATTGCCGTAGATACAATATAAAACTCGTGTGGAGTTTGATCAAATACTTCCGTATGGAGGCGTATTTCGCGAATTGTTTCTTGCCAGAGCCAGTCTAAATCAAATAAATGACCACCTTTAATAAAACGCGCTAAATTGATAAATTCAGGTCGGCACGAGTAGTCGGTAATCACTTTATAATTTCGCATTGGTTGCTTACATAAAAATGCGGCTATATTCGTTGCGCCAGCTGATACACCAAAATAGCGTTCAAACGGTTGGTATTGTTGTTTTAAAAACTCATCAAGTACACCTGCGGCAAATATACCACGCATTGCACCGCCTTCAACGACGAGTGTATTTTTATTATTGTTGTTCATGGTCAATCCTTTTATGAAATTTGATGTTATCAACTCAGTCTAAAAATTACTAATGGTGTTGATAAATTAAAGCCTGGTACACATCGCGAAATTCACTGTTTTCTGGTAAGGTTTAATATTACAAGGCTTTGTTAATAATAAAGAATAATTACTTATGTTTGATCCTAGCGTAACCATTTTTGAAAGCACACAGTATCAGCTTGCAGAAAGTCCACTTTGGCATCCTGTGCTGAATACTTTTTTTTGGGTCGACATAAATAAAAAATTACTTTTAAGCAAAAACATACACAGTGAAAGCCAACTAAAAACAGTTAATATGCCCGATACGCTCAGTGCAATCGCTTGGATTGATGAGCAGCACTTGCTGCTCTGTACAAGTACTGGCTTATATAAATATCATATTAATTCAACTACTCGACATCTTATTCTTAATATTGAAAATACACAGCTAAATAGGCGTTCAAACGACGGCCGTGCTGATCCATGGGGTGGCTTTTGGTTAAGTACAATGGATGTAAATGCTAAAAAAGGGGATGGTAAAATATACCGTTATTATAAACGCCAGCTTAAAGCCGTTGTAAATGGCTTGAGTATCCCAAATGGGTTGTGCTTTGATAAGCCACGTTTACGCGGTTATTACTGCGACTCTTTAACGAGCTGTATTTATGTATTAGATTTGGATGAGCAAACTGGCGAACCTTGCGCTGAGCCACGTGTTTTTTATCAATTTAATAATATGGATGTTGACCCCGATGGCTGCGTAACCGACAAATTAGGCAATTTGTGGCTAGCTGTGTGGGGAATGGGGTGTGTTATGTGTTTATCCCCAGACGGTGCGTTAATTAAAACGATAAAGCTTTGTGCAATAAAACCGACATGCGCTGCATTCGGTGGTAAAAATGCTGAGTTGTTACTTGTGACATCGGCGTTTGATGAGGCGGTTAATAATACTGTTAGTGAGCAAGGCGCTGTATTTCAAATCTCAGGCATAAAAAACGGGCAGTTTGAGCCGCCCGTTTTACTGTAATTTATTATACACAGTGCTTGTTTTAAAGTGATGATTAGCTTTTAGGCTTAACCCACATAACACCCACTTCTTTTTTGGTTACTAAGACTTCAGTACCGGCGCTTATTTGTTGCTCACTTTTGAGTTTCCAGCTAATACCTGAGTATTGATGTGTAGTTAAACCTTGTTCTGTTACATCGCTAGCAAGTACAAAAGTAAGTTCAGCAAAATCACTATTTACCTGTTTTTTATCTACGCGATTTTGCATTTGTTTTAATGGTTTCCAAAGTACAACCGCCAAGCCTGCGGTTACAACTGCGTTACTCCAAAGGGCTATGGTTAATGAGTCAGGTAAAATACCAAAACTCATTAATAATCCGGTAAGGAATAACGATAATCCAAAAAACAATAAAATAAATGTAGAAAGGCCAAGTACTGCTACTTCTATTATTAAAGCAACAATACCAAGTACCATAAGTGTTTGCGGTAAATTTTGCGTAATAAAATCCATACAAACCTCTTTATTTAGTTATTAACCCTGATGCTTTTTATTTAAGCTATTAATGATTGCCATACCTTGGGCAACCATTGAACTTGCATCTGTCGCGTTGTCTGGCAGTAATACAATTGATGACTCACGAGCAATGGCTTCTTTAGCAGCGATTGCTTTAGTTGCTAAGTCTAACTGAATTGCTTTTTGGCCTTGCTCTGTATCTGCGGCTTCACCTATTTTAATAAGTGCATTTGCTTGTGCTTCTGCAACCGTAGTAATAGCTGTTGCTTCACCTTCAGCGCGTAAAATTTGCTCGGCTTTGTCGGCTTCAGCAGCAAGTACTTGTGCTTGTTTTTTACCTTCAGCAACGTTGATATTTGCTTGGCGATCACCTTCTGACTCTAAAATTTGAGCTCGTTTAACACGCTCAGCTTTCATTTGTGCTTCCATCGCTTCCATAATAGAGTTAGGCGGCACAATATCTTTAATTTCGTAGCGAAGTACTTGAATACCCCAAGGCTCAGATGCCTGATTTATAGCTGCAACAATGTTTGTATTAAGTAAATCACGCTCTTCAAATGTTTTATCAAGCTCCATTTTACCTAATTCTGAACGCATGGTTGTTTGCGAAAGTTGTACAACCGCAAACGTATAGTCGTCAACGCCATACGTTGCTTTGTAAGGGTCTAGCACTCTAAAGTACAGTACGCCATCAACGATAAGTGAGATGTTATCTTTAGTGATAGCTGACTGCGATGGTACATCTTGAGCTTGTTCTTTTAAGCTACGATCAGCCGATATTCTATCTATAAATGGAATAATAAAGTTAAGGCCAGCTTCTTTAGTTGATTGGTACTTACCAAAACGTTCGATTAACCAAGCGCGATTTTGTGGTACAAATTTAACGCTACTTTTTAAAAGCACGATAACAAAAACAAGTAAAAAAGCCTCAACAGTAAAAACCATATCGAGAATTTGTGTGACTGGATCCATTTAAACATTCCTTATAATAATTAAACGCTGAGCAGTTGTATTGTTTATAATTTCAGCGTGTGTAGATTATCACTACTAAGGCGTTTTAACCACAAAAATAGGCACTAGAGAAGGGGGGTGATATAGCATTTTTTGAAAGTGCTGGCATTTTAATTTTATTAATTTTTACTGCACGAAACGGAAAGTTTACTTTCACAAAAATATTCTATTTTCAGTTTTATATTGGATGTAACTCAATAGGTGTATATTAATTTACTTAAATATAGGGCTATTTAACAATGAGAAAACCACCCCATAACGAGACAAAATTTTTATATCTATTTACTTAACTTTTTAGTGCGTTTAAGTGCGTAAAGTATTACAATTGATACTGTATATCATTACTCCTTCCAGTTGAGCCTTTTAATGGCTTACTTGCATTTTAAGTATAGGTAATTCAAGCACTTCATGACAGAGATCACTACACACCAAGCTTCACGCCGTAGGCTACTGATTGCCCTGGCTATCACGTGCTCATTTATGGTTATTCAAGTCATCGGGGCTTATTATTCAAATTCACTTGCGGTACTTGCTGATGCGGGTCATTTATTTGTCCATAATAGCTCACTTTTTATTGCTTTAATTGCGTCTAGCTTAGCGATTCATTTTGCTAAAACCTATAATGATGGACATCAACGGGCTGAGTTATTAGGTGGACTTGTAAATGGTGTTTTGTATTTAGCTATTAGCTTAATTATTTTGTATGAAGGCGGTGAACGGTTCATGCATCATAGTGAGGGGCATGAGCTTGCTATTAATAGTTATTTAATGTCGGTAATTGCGGGGATCGGGTTTTTGTTTCATGGTGCCGCTGCTTGGGTTTTATACAAAGGACGCAAAGCAAGTATTAATATCTATGCCGTATTCCTACACTCATTTTTTGATTTAATTTCTACTGTATCGACTTTTGTTGCTGGTGTGCTTATTTATTTTACTGGCTGGGATGTAATTGACATTCTATCTAGCATGTTGATTGCGTCGTTTGTTTTATTTACTGGTATTAAAGTAATTATTAGTTGTATTAAAGGTTTACGTTTAAATAAAACGCAGTTACCAAAAGCAATTGATATTGAAAACGAAATAACGCGTATGGAGCACGTGCATGATGTGCATAATGTCACTGTTACTCGTAAGTACAGAGGGATCGTAGTTGGTGCCCATGTTGTACTTAAACAGCACTGCACTATTGAAAAACACGACGAAGCGTGTCGCTTAAAAGTAGAGCAAGTGCTGTCAGACAAATTCAATGTTAAAAGTAGTGTGTTGCAAATAGAGAGCCATGCTGAGCATACGCATGTTCATTAATTTATGAACATGCTGGGCGTGATTTTATTTGCATACGAATTAGTAACATTAAATCAACCCCAAAATTTCTTCAAAACAACTATTTTTTCGTAACTCTTTGGCGCTCATTGGCTTTGCAAAGTAATACCCTTGTAGTACATGGCAACCTATATTTGCTAAAAATATCATTTGCTCTCGTGTTTCAACACCTTCGGCAATGCAATAAAGCTCTAAGTTTTCAGCTAACGAATATATCGTTTTAATAATAGATTCGTCGTCTTTATCAATGCCAATACTATTAACAAAACTTTGATCAATCTTAATTACATCTATAGGGAACTGACTTAAGTACGTTAATGACGAGTAACCCGTGCCGAAGTCATCAAGCAGTAATTTGAAACCAGCTGCTTTTAAGTTTTGTAATTGTTTAGCTGCTTTAAATTTGTCTTCAAGTAAGATACTTTCTGTAATTTCAAGTCTGATCTGCCTTGGTGATATTTGTGATTTTGCTAATATATAGAGTAGCCGATCAGTTATATTCGCTTTTAAAATATGTTTAGGTGATAAATTTAAAGAAATATAAAACAATGGGTTATTGCTCAGAATTGGAGCAAGCTCAATAAGTGCTCGTTTCATTGCTTGCTCTGTAAGTTTTTCTATTAATCCTGTTTCTTCTGCGATAGGGATAAATACAGCGGGTGACACTAATTGACCTTTATTATCCCAGCGCATCAGTAGCTCTACACCATTTATAGTTTTTGTTTTTATATCAACTATAGGTTGGTAATGATTAAAAAACCGATTGTCTTTTACGGCATCTTTTAAATCATTTTCAAGAATAAGCTTTTGTTTTATTTCTTCATTCATTTCTTCACTAAAAAATTTAAATCCATTTCTGCCAGCTTGCTTTGCATGCATCATTGCAACATCAGCATTTCGGATCAGTAGATCTGCATTTATAGCATCGAATGGATAAAGAGCAACACCAATACTGGCAGATATATTGATAGAGAAATCCTCAATAATGACTTTGCTTGCCAATTCGCGGCTAATTTCTTTTACTGTCTCAGTAAGCGACTTTAGTGAATCTACGTGCTTTATCAGTACTAAAAATTCATCACCACTTTGGCGGCCAAGTATTGCTTTGTTACTCAGTATATTTGTTACGCGTTGTGTAATATTACAAAGTAGCTTATCGCCCACGGCATGCCCAAATGAGTCATTTACGGGTTTAAATTTATCAAGATCGATAAATAGTAGTGCACATTGCTTATTGCTTTTGTCTGCATGATTAATCGCTTTTTCTATTTTTTGATGCATTAAGCTACGGTTTGGTAAGCGTGTTAGGGGATCAAAATTTGCTAGATAGCGAAGCTCGTTTTCTGCATTTTTCTGTTCGGTTAAATCAGAGATAACGACAACGTAGTAGCTTACGTCATTGGTGTCTTTTGCTACTGCTGTAACGCTTATATGTATAGGATGCTCATTGTTTATTGCGGTGTTGATATAGGCATCTGTACGCCAATTTTGTGTTGGCTTTAACGCCTTTAATATTGCTGAATATTCTTTACACTTGGCTTTACCTATCGCTTTAATGAAAAGTTTAGGGTTTAATTCGGCAATAGATTTTTTGTTTGAAAATGTATTAATAAAGCTATTATTGGCTGAAAAAGGCATAAGTTGATCATCAAGGATCAATAGCCAATCGGTTATTTGACTAAAAACCTGACCAAGAATAGCCGCTTGTTGTTCATTGGCTCGTTGCTCTGTAATGTTTGTATAAATACCTGAAATATACAAAGGCTCAGAGGATTGTGGTTTATACACAATCTGGCCAAGGTCTTGATACCATAACCAATGACCTGTTTTATGGCGTAATCTATATGTAGCTTGCCAATTATTTTGCAAGCTTACCGTATCGTTTTGCTGAGCATATGAAAGTAATTGACTCTCAATTCGTCGGCGATCATCTGGATGTATCAAGGCTAAAAAATCATCTAGTTGAACACGTTTAGGTAAGTCTAAATAACCTAGCTCTTTTCCACGTTGTGTGTTTACTGAGTTATCCTTAAAGTAATAGTTCCATACACCACTTTTATTATTTTTAAGCGCAAGCTCAGTTTGCTTTTGCGAATCGATCGTCGCTCTGTGAGCTTTTCCAATCACAATTTGGCGACTGCGATACTGCCAAAAAAGTAAAGATAAAATGATGATAATGCCGAATAAGTAGGCAGTATAGGCAATAGGTGATTGCCAAGGGGCATACGCTACATTAAAGTTGAGTGTTTTTGGTATGCTTATATTAACTCCATCTCTGGTGTATGCCGATACAGTGAGAGAGTAATCGCCGGGTTGTAATTTAGTAAAAAAGACTTTATTTACTTTTAAATCATCATAGGTAAGTAAGGTTGGTCCTGATAAAGTGACTTTATAACGTACTTTGTCTTTGTTTTGATAATCAAAGATAGAAAAGCTAATCATCAGGCCCATATCTTTATGGCTAAGCATTAATGGCTTGTTAGTGTATTCATTTGGATAATAACTTAGGCTTTTTGAAAATAGGCCTATATCAGTAATTGCAAGGCTACTCTTTGAACTGGTAGTGATAAAATCAGATGGATCAAATACCTGTAGTCCAGAGTTACTGCCAAATGCGAGCTGATTATCTTGCAGTCTAACGGCTGAAATTGGCTCAAATTCATTTGTACTTAAACCATCTTCTATTGTGTAAGTATTAGTATTAAGCGTATCTAAATTGAGCTGATATAAACCATTATTACTGCTAACCCATAAAAATCCGTTGTGATCATCTGCAAGCAACGAATAGATAGAATCAGTTCTCAGTGTGTTTTTTAAGCCTATATAATGTTTTCTTTGATACGTACTTGGGTTTACACCAATTAGCCCTTCCTGAGTGGTAGCTAGCCACAAAGTATCACGAGCTTCATCAAGGTAAATATTTTCTACTGTATGAAAAACATTATCTTTAGTGCTGTTCGATTGAAAAATAGTGGTGAGCTTTTGCGTTTTCTCATTATAGCGATATAGTCTTTTTGCAGTGCTCAATAGCAGCTCTTTAGGATGCGATTTCAATGGTTGGTGAAATGTATAAGCCTTTAGAGGGTTTACTTTGTCTTTCAATCCATTGATTACTCTGCTTTCTCCTGTTTTTCCATTATAGATATAAAAGTTTTCACTAGACATATAGGTAAAAACATCGGAGCTGAAAGGGGTAAATCCATATAAATTCTCACCATTCACGCCACTTTTTTTCTGGTTTCTTTTTTCGATAATTTTGCCGGTGCTTTTATCAAATAGATCCAGTCCATTAAACCGCACTAACCAGAGGTACTTATCATCAAGCTGAGAAGGAAAAATGTCGTATACGGAATATTCACCATAAACCGCTTTAGAGTCAGTTGATTGCAAGTATGTTTTACTGTCTTTTGTTGTTAAGTTGTAGCGAGTTAGACCATCGTTGGTGCCTAACCAAAGAATGTGATTTTTATCTTGATAAATTTTATTTATGGTATTGTTTTTAGGTAAGGTAATTTGCTTAAATCTACGGGTCTGAGTTGCCCATGTAAGTACGCCTTGTGTTCGAGACGCGAGCCAAAGTACACCTGATCTATCAAGCATTAAATTGTTTATTGTATTTTCGGTGATGTTAAATTTGCTTTTATCAAAGCTTAAAATGAATTCTAATTGGGTTGTGTCTCTGTGATATTGAAACAAACCACTTTCAGTTGCAATAAACTCACCATATACAGTGTTCGCATAATCCCAAATATTATAATCAGCAATAAGAGTGGTAATCTGGGTAGGATCAATCTGTTTAGTGGTGTTAAATGCAATGCGATACATTCCTTCCACAGTGCCAATTAACAGCCCTAAGTCATCATCAATTGTTAAAAACTTGATGTCATTGTTGTCGACTGTTGTTTTTTTAGGTTGGTGAATTGTCAATGGCGCCAGACTTTGTGTTTTTAAATTATACGTAAAAAGTCCATTATCTGTACCTATATAGAGTGTATTGTCGTAAATTTTGAGAGCTCTGATGTAATAATTTTTATTTTTTAGAGCTATTTTTAAATCTAATTTTTTTTGATCATTATTAAAGCTAAATATTTTTTCGTTTATCGCAAAATAAAATGTATTTTCTAATTGTGTGATACTAGATATAGGAGAGAAATCTGTTTGTTTTTTATCTAGTTGACCCGAATAAATTTTTTCTGTTTTTAGGGTCAGCGGGTTAATCATGTATGCGCCAGATACATCGGTAGAAACAATTATTTGACCGTCTTGGGTTTTAAACAGTTTATTAATGTAGTCTTGGTCTAGGTCGAAACCCCCATCAAAGGTTTTTATTTGATAACCATCATATCTGTTTAGTCCTTGTGCCGTGGCAATCCAGATGTAACCAATATCATCTTGAATCGATTGCAGTGCATAACTTTGTGATAAGCCTTCATCAGTTGAGATGCGTTGTAGCTGTTGAGCATAATTTTGCGAAGCTGATACACTTCCTATGCAAAGAAAACAAACAGTGATGGTGAGGAAAAAAAACTTACTCCAATACACTTATAAACTCGCCCCATAATAAGTAGGATAGTATTGTAATATAGCATAAATTTAAATTTTGACTCGTATGAAAGATACATGAGTCAAACATTTTTTGGTGATTGAATTAAGTTAACTTTTAAATACTGGTGTTATAAACCCATGAGGTAAATATGAGTAGGGTATTCAATATTGATGCTTCACAAAGTGTGCTTTTAGTGATTGATTTGCAAAGCAAGTTGGCACCTGCGATAGAGTGTTTTCCTACAATCTTGAGCTGTACTTTACAGCTGGCTCAAACGAGCCTTATATATGGTATACCCGTTTTAATTACAGAGCAGTATAAAAAAGGCTTAGGTGGCACACAAGATGAAATAAAAGCCCTTTTACCAAAAGCAACGTATTTCGATAAAACACATTTTAGTGCCTGTGCCGAACCTGGTTTTCTGGCGAGTATGAAGCAGTTTGCTCGGCCTCAGATAATTGTTGTTGGTACTGAAGCACATGTTTGTGTATTGCAAACTTGTTTAGATCTTTTACAAAGCGGGTTTGACGTAATTGTGATTGCAGATGCCGTTGGTTCTAGAAATGAAAAGCATAAGCAAATTGCTATTGATCAATTACAACAAGCGGGTGCTATAATTTCGTGTGCTGAAACTGTTATTTTTCAATGGGTAAAAAATTCAGCAACGACAACATTTAAAGAAGTTTTGTCTATAATAAAATAATGAATAGACCCTGCTTTAAATTAAAAATAAAGCGGATAAATAAATTCACCAAATTTTCCTGATTCCAATGAACTTATTGGCGTTTAACTACGTATGAATCAGGCTTAACTGATAAATCAAAAGTAGTAAGGTTTTTATGTCTAATGTTTCTAGGTTATTTACAATTATATTTAGTCTGCTATTTATTGAATCAATAGTTTTAGGCTTATATTTTGATACGTTGATGCAAGCTTTTGTTGTAGGTTTGCCACTTTGTTTGTTACCTATTTGGTTACTCAACACAAATGTAAATAGTCAAATAACACCACATATTGTTGCAGCAGCAACTATGATGTTTTCTTTTTTGCATATACAACAAACGTTTGGTCTGATTGAAGTGCATTTTGAAATATTTATTTTAATGCCCATGCTAATCGTATTTGTACAATGGCGTGTATTTATAACTGCAATTTTATTTGTCGCTGTCCATCACTTTTCTTTTTATTACTTACAAACTCAAAATACAGGTGTGTATGTATTCGACCCTGACAGACTTGCTTTTACAACGGTACTTATCCATGCCGGGTATGCAATAGTTGAAGTAATCGTAGCTGGGTATATCGCAATAACATTACGACGAGAGCGTAGAGCTGGTTTATCGCTAAGCTATGCAACAGAGCAAATAATGCAAGACCCTGCTCACATTAAGCTTTCTTTACGGGCTGACGCTACTGAAAGTGAAGCTGTTTTAGGTTTTAATACGTTGCTCGACTATTTATCTGATGTAATTAAAGAAGTGCAGACACAATCTGACTCTTTACAAGGTAACTCTCAAGAGTTGATTCAAGTACAGGCTCAATTAGCTGACGGGGCACAGCAACGAACACAACAAACTGATGATATTGCCAGTTCGGGTGCCCAAGTTGCGCATGGCTTTAAACTTGTAGAGCAAGAAAGTGAGATTTTAAAACATCAAGTAGATAACATCACCCAAGCCGCAAGTGATGCCTTGCATGAAGTGCTACAAACTGACAGTAAGAGTAGAGAACTACTAACTCTTTTAAATCATACTGAAGAGCAAATTAATCATTTAGTTGCCGCTGGGGATGTTATTTCAAGTCTTCTTAATGAAATATCAGGTATTGCTGAACAGACTAATTTATTAGCATTAAATGCGGCAATTGAGGCTGCGAGAGCGGGTGAGCACGGCCGTGGCTTTGCTGTGGTTGCTGATGAGGTTAGATCACTTGCGAATAACAGTAAAGCGACGACAGACAAAATTAGCCTTACATTAAAAGATTTAGTTAATAACAGTAAAACATCAACCCAGTCTATGAGCCAATGTGTTGATTTTGTTGTTGATTTAACGCATATAAGTACTGCAATGAAAGAGAATATTTCTGCAATGAGCGAGCAAATTGCTGCGGTATCTACAAGTACAAATTCGGTATCACAGGTTGTTGCAGAACAAGCAGTAAACACCTCGCAAATAGCTACGAGCACTGATCATATGCGAAAAAATCAATATGAAGACACTAAAATAGTTCAACAACTGACCTCTAAAGTACAATTAATACATGTCAGTATTGACGTGCTAGAGCAAAGTATTGCCAAATTTAAATAAGGTTAATTATTGGAATGCCATACTTATCATTGTGTGGTTTAGTGTTGTTATAACTGGGCTGGTGTATTTTCAATTAGGGCAGTTAAAAACTTTTGATAGCGCTAAAGTATTTATGCAAAAAAGTTGGTTTAATGACTTTAAACAACAGATTGTGTGGGACAATAAAGATACTGCGTCGCTGCTACTCGTTACTGAGGAAAGTTGTGGCTGTTTTACGCAGGCTAAGCCGCATATAAATTCACTCACTACTTTTGCCAAAAGCAAAGGACTTGGTGTTGTGCAGGTTCAACTAACGCAGCAATTGAAGCGAGTTGTACCTGCTACGCCTGCTGCTGTCATTATAGATAAGCACGGGCAATTTGTTTATGCAGGGCCATTGTCTGAAGGATTAGCGTGTTCACAGGGGAGTGGCTTTGTTGAAACAGTCATTACTAATTTGGCTTCAGGGTTTAATTCTGAGTTATTAATTACTGACACAAAGGGCTGTTATTGCACAAATAACGAATCATAAACACGCCTCGTTAAGCAATTACGTTATTGCAAGTGAGATTTATTTTCATTATCATGCCCACACCGTATTTTTGCCTATTTAATTCTAATGAAATTTTCTCTTTTATCTCTTGCAATCACATCTATTATTTTTAGTTCTGCAAACGTAATCGCTAGTGAAGTAGAACAAACATCACCTAATTCAATAAACAAAGCTGAAAACGCTATTGAGACTATTGAAGTAACGGGTCGCGCTTTTTCATTATATCGACCAACAGAGTCAGCATTTGGCACACGCACCAATACTCCACTAGAAAAAATACCACAATCAATTCAAATATTGCCACAAGCTTTAATAAGTGACCAAGCTGCACGTCAAATTACCGATTTATACAGTAATATCGCAGGTGTAAATGGTTTTAGCTATTCGGGTGTTACTTTTAGAGGATTTCGCCAAGACGAAATTTTATATGATGGCGTAAAAGGTGATCCGTTTAATGGCTTTGCTGTTCCGCAGTTATTTAACATTGAACAAGTTGCTGTGTTAAAAGGTCCCAGTGGGGCAGTTTATGGAAGTGGTAATCCTGGTGGGATTATTAACTATATGACTAAAAAGCCACAATATGACGCTAATACTGCCATTGAATTAGAAATCGGGAATGATGACTTTATAAGTGGCGCATTCGAATCAACGGGTAGCGTGAATGATGAGCAAACGCAAGCTTACAGAATTGGTATTTACAAAGATAGTCAAAACCCGTTTAGATATAACACGTCAGAAGATAATACCATTATAGATTTAGGCTATCGCTTTGATTTTAATAATGAGTCTAATCTTGTGCTGCAATATACTAATATAGATCAAGATTTAGGAGGAGCACGTTTACGTGGTGTGCCTGTTGACGAAAATGGTGATTTTATTGCAAGTAGAGATTGGAATCATAATGAAGCAACTGACTATCAAAAAATGTCTGCGGACGTATACCAAGCAACGTATAAAAACCAATTAAGTGATGTGTTTAGCTTAGATGTTACGACTCGTTATTTTACCAATGAAGAGCAACAAAACTATCATGAGCCACGTGGCTTGTCTGATACCGATAATGATGGTGTTGTTGATTGGAGTGAACGCGAATTTAGAGATCAAAAGCGCGAGAATGAAGGGCTAAGTATTACCGCTAATTTAATTGCTGAAACAACCATAGCCAATATGGAACATATGTTTTTAGTGGGCTCTGATTGGTACTCATCAAAATTTGATGCCGTGTACCGCACTGCGACTCAACAAAGTAAAGGCGGCCCTGTACCTGGACTCTCGCTGATTGATCCACAATATGGTTTAACATCGGCGGCTAATTACGACTTAGAAAATATAACACCGCGAATTATAAGCACAGACTCAAAAAGGTTAGGTATTTATATACAAGACCAAGTAGATATCACTGAAAAATGGAATATAACCGCAGGCTTGCGCTACGATCATTTTGAAGACACGGATAAAGTATCTAACGTTGAGTTCTCTGATAGCGATGTTACTTTTAGGGTAGGTACTAGCTACAATATTAGCGATACCTTTTTTCCTTATGCTTTATATGGCACCGGTTTTTTACCGCAAGATGCAGCAAGCCAGTCGCAAGAAGTTGGTGGACCATTTGAGCCTGAAAACAGCCATATTACAGAGCTAGGTTTACGTACTAAGTTACTTGATGACTCGTTAGCCATTAATATTGCGACGTATCAGATTATTCGTAAAAATATATTACAAACCAGCTTATTGCAAAACGACACGGGAATTGATCAACTTGAATCCCTAGGTGAAGTACAAAGTGATGGTTTTGAGCTTGAGATAGTGGGTGATATAACTGACAAGTGGGTTGTAACCGCAAGTTATGCGTATAACGACACGCGTATTAATGAGCAAAGTGAAGATTTTTCTGCGCAAGCAGAAGGCACTGATAAATTTGCAAATGCCCCACAAAATACAGCTGGCTTATGGACGCGCTACGATTTACCAAACATCAACTCATCAATAGCTGCAGGGCTTGACTATGTTGACGAACAAGTAAGCCTTGATGGCGCACACGTTAAACCATATACAATTTATAACATGGCCTGGAAAACGCAAGTAGAAAACTGGACATGGCAAATATCAGTTAAAAACGTCTTTGATAAAGAATATGCATCGAGTGGCTTTATTGACCGTACTGGGCATTTTCCTGGTGAGCCAAGACGCGTATATTTATCTGCAAAATATCAGTTTTAATACCAAAGTACCTCTAAGATAAAAGTACGAAAGCTCAATAATATTGAGCTTTCGTTTTAAATTAAATGTAGTTAAGGTTGGAAATAGCTGCTTGAGATAGGTTTATTCTCCGGAGTTTAGGTTAAATAGTAGCAAAGCCATATAACCCTAGTAAAACAAATACACTGGCCGAAACTGCACGCACTGTATTTAATGGCACTTGGCTTAAAAGCGCATTACCTGCAAAAATAACAGGTACATTTGCTATTAACATGCCCAGTGTAGTGCCAAGAGTAACCCACAAAATTGATTGGTATTGCGCGCCTAATAGAATGGTTGCTATTTGTGTTTTATCACCAACTTCGGCAATAAAAAACAATATACACGCGACAAAAAAAGCACCATATTTATCGTGCTTATGGCTAATTTCTTCATCCTTATCAGGAATAAGCAGCCAAAGGCCAACGCCAATAAAACTAGCATTAACAATCCATGGCATGTACTGAGTTGCAAAGTTATTGCTCAGCCAATTTCCAAACAAAGCACTGAGGCCATGGTTAATAATAGTTGCGGCTAATACACCTAAAATAAGTGCTATTTTATTGTGAAAACGTACGGCAAGTACTAACGATAAAAGCTGTGTTTTATCGCCTATTTCAGCTAAGGCTACTGTGACGGTTGATGTGAAAAAAACTTCCATAAATATTACTTACAGGCGGGAATATTAAACCAAGGCAAACAACTATCTCCCGCCATGAGGATAGTGCCTACCTAGGTCTCGCCGATAATGCTGCTACAACATTACAAACCTACCATGCACGTGAGGTGCAATTATGTTGATAAGTTTACTCGTCTATCAATTAATTAAAATATAAGTGCTCTAGTTCACTAACTAGTTGTTTATTGTAATTGACAGTACTGAGTAGGCTACTCCCCCAAGAGAAATTGCATTATTCCATAAATTTTTTATTCGGTAAATATTAAGAAGAGTATGGCGTTTGCTTTTATTTTAAAAAATGAATAAAAAGCAGACGCTATAAATAGCATCTGCTTTTACATATTTAAAATCAATTAGTTAAACCATAGTGAGCTTTAAAATTCACTTAAGCCTGAGGTTTAATTAAGTATTTTTCACCGGTTGCTTGTTTAGAGTAAGCCGCAATTGATTTTAAATGCAATACTTCAGCTAATGACACTTCATGTGTGTAGTGACTTGCAAATGTGGTAGTAATTTCATTTGCAACACGTTCGCGCATCGCCATTACTGTATTAGTTCCTAATTTACCTAATGCATTAAATAATAAAAATCCATTTACAGCCCAAGCAAAACCAAAGTTACGGTTTAGCGTAATTGGGCCTCGATCTAATGCACCATAAATATAAACTTGCTTGAATGTGTCAGAGCCATAAATAGTGTGCTCTTTCATATCACGAGCTGCAGCAATTTCCATACAATTAAGAATATCACTTGTTAATTGACCACCGCCAATGGGGTCAAACGCAATCGTTGCACCCGTTTCAATAATTGCCGCCGTTAAGTCCGAAAGAAAAGAGTCGCTACTTGAGTTAACAATATATTTTGCACCCATGTTACGTAATAGTGTTTCCTGTTCTGCTTTACGCACAATATTTATTAAATCAATACCATCGGCAATACAAATACGGTTTAACATTTGGCCTAGGTTAGAAGCTGCAGCGGCATGAATAATGGCTTTATGACCCTCCGCGCGCATGGTTTCTACCATTGCTAGTGCGGTAAGCGGGTTAACAAAAGATGACGCACCTTCTTTAGCTGTAGTCCCTTCTTTTAATTCTAAACAGCTCTGCACATTGGCACATATAAATTGACGATAAGTTCCTCCACCAATTACAGCTACGGTTTTACCTATTAATGCTTGTGCTGCTGGCGATGAGCCAGCTGCAACAACAGTCCCAGCACCTTCATTTCCAACTGGCGTTGCTTTATCAACTCGCGTTTTAAGTGAGGGCATGAATTGAGCCGGAACATCAGCTGTAATAACAGGGTTTTGCACAGTACCTGATTGCACCGCTGTAGACATATCAGCTGCGCTGAATAAAACGCCTAAGTCTGAAGGGTTTAGTGGAGCAGCTTCAAGACGAACAACAACCTCATCGGGGCCAGGTTGCGGCATTTCGATGTTTTTTAAAGCAAGTGTTAGTTTACCATTTTCACTAATAGTTGAAGTAAGTTGAATATTTGTATCAGTCATTTGGGTCACTCCTGTCAATAATTAAGTTCGTTGAACCAATCGCTTTATTGTATTGGTTATTTTTTGATTACACTTAGCGTAAAATATTACTTTGGATTCACTGCTTGAATTTGAGTTTTAATCTTTTGCATAAACTCAGGTATATTTGCCTGTCGATCCGCTTCTACTTTTTGGGCAATAGCAGATTGACTCATCGAATCGTTCCACTCTTTCATTTTAGGTACTTGTGCAAGTACATCCCAGTCAAGTTGGCTAGAGCCAAAAGCACTGACAATGGTGTTAACGTAATAAACGTAAATATCAGCCATTGTAAATTGCTCACCCGCAATACAAGGAGAAAATTTACATAATCGACTTAAGGCAATAACGCCACGGCTTAATACTTGGCGTACTTCAACTTTTAGTGATTCAGGGGCTTCAGTGCCTGAAAATACATAAGGTATTAATCGTCTACTTGGCAATTCAAAATAAAGTTCAGCTACTTTCATTATTTGGCGAACAACAGCGCGTTCTCCGGCATTTTCTGGGTATAACGCATTTTCAGGATAAGTTTCTTCAATAAAGTCGCAAATAACACTCGACTCTGAAATATTAAGTCCTTCAGATGTAGTAATAGCCGGGACTTTACCGACCGGACTGATGGCCAATAAGTCATCGTTACCACTATAAATTAGGTGTTCTTTAAATGAGAGTTCTTTATACAAAAGTACATGTTTTACTAAGTTGTAATAGTTACTCGCGGCGAAACCGTGCAAAGTAATCATAAATCAGTTCCCATTATTAATGTGAAGGTACTTTTTAATTGCATCAAAAATGCAAATTAAAACCTCATTTGTTAAGCTAAATACATTATTACTTGTTTTAATTTGGTTATATATAAGAGAAAATGCGAATCACTTTTGCCTTTAAGACAATAATAAAGGCATTCGCAAATTTACTTAATGGAGAGAAGAGTTGGATCAACTTCGGGCAATACGATATTTTAATAAAGTAGTAGAAACAGGAAGTTTTACTAAAGCTGCAAAAGTTTTTAATGTACCGCCATCTTCTTTATCAAGGCGAGTTGCAGATTTAGAAAAAAGTTTAGGTGCAACGCTTTTAAAGCGATCGACCCGTATTGTAAAGCTGACTGAAGTAGGCCAGATTTATTATAACGACATGCAGCAAATACTAAATCAGTTAGAGCAAAGCAATGAAACTGTTCGTAGTTACCAAACTACCCCAATGGGACGTCTACGCATCAGTTCGATGGTGGGTTTTGGCGAAAAAATCCTACTTCCTTTACTTGATGAGTTCAGCCAGCTGTACCCAGAAATTATATTAGATGTTAGTTTAAGTGATGAGTTATCAACACTTGGACGTGATGATGTTGATATTGCTATTCGTGGCGGTTACGCCCCAAATGAGCGAGTACTTGCAATAAGGCTTATGGACAATGGATTCATTCCCGTCGCTTCACCCCGTTATTTAGAAAAATACGGGGTGCCGATGAACGCGATGGAGTTGCAGCATCATAAGGGTCTTTATTTTAAAGCTCCATTAGGGCCAACGCCTTGGTTGTGCAATATGAATGGTCAATGGCATGATGTTTCAGGGCCTGCTGTCGCTATTTCAAACAATGGACCTTGGCTTGCAAAAAAGGCGTGCAACGGTGAAGGTATTTTAATGTCTACCCGATGGGCGTTAGCTTCATATCTAGAGTCAGGAAAATTGCAAGAGCTTACGTTTGAACATGAACTTACCATAACGCAAAGCGCCGAAATGGCCGTGTACTTGTTATATCAAAAACAACGCTACTTAGTACCAAAGGTAAAAGCGGCTGTGGATTTTTTAGTGCAAAAAATAAAAAGTAACAAATGAAAGTTAATAAAGTGAGTAATCTCAGGGCGCTATATTTACGCTTAGGCACTTAAACTGTGTAATTACCCTTTTTAGGAGAAAATCCTATTATTTTAAATCGATTGTTTTTAACCTGCGACCTATTCGTTCACTATTATCTAATGGATGAAATGAAAATAACCCGGCAATAAAGAGTAAATTATTAACTTAAAAATTAAATTTAATTGCCATCGTTTTGTTTGCGCAATTAGAGTGGCTGTCTAGTTTATTTTTAGAAAATCGTGTCGATAACAAGGCAAAAATTTCGTTATTTAGTTGTTCTATATCAGAAAATTTTAACGCGGTTAGCGTTAAATTTAATCCCTAAAATTGATTAAGTATTATTGCGGATTGGTATTACTACTTATCTTTATGCCGCTTAAAAACTAAGCCATGGACCAGAACTGACATAAAGGTAGTACACCCAACCCACATAAAATATGTATCTCATTAAGCCGAAAATAAATTATATTCAACGTCTTAGTTTCTTAGCTTAGTTCTGAAATTGAATTTTAGTAGGTCAGGATATAATCTATTAAGTCACTCAGTCGTAACAATATGACTAAAAGGCTACAACGTCTTATTAGTTAATCTTTGATAAACCAATTAATGCATTCTCACTTTCACCATCATGGCAACGGCTATCATTACCGTCTCTATTCTCTATAATTAAAGTATATTCACTGCCATTTTTTCCTTCAGCTATTGCCACTAATACCGGTGCTAATAGATATGCCTGTTCTGGGTATACAGTAACAGGTTCAAGCTCAAATCCAGAAGCTCGTTCATAACGAACTTCAAAAGTATCAAACGTTGAAAATACGTCTGTAATAATACCACTGCAAGTAAATACTTTGGCTTGACTTGAAAATGATATCGCCAAAATAAGACTTAAAACTACTTTCAAAAATAAATTTTTCATCACTGTAATCCTATATTATTTACCAACCTAATTGTTAGTAAAATGATAATACCTAGTAACTTACTTAAGATTGGTGACAAAAAAATTAACATTTAATGACATAAGTGAAAGTAACAAAGACGCCCATCCTAAACTTTCGCGAGTATTTCATGATGTAGTAGACAGGCTGTCATAATAAGCAAGTTACTGTAAAATTTTTAACCGAAAACGGCGAGCGAATATCAGTAACTGCGAAAAACTACTCGCATAAAACTTAAACTACTCAATAAAAAGTTAAAACTGAATCATGCAGCCATTTCATGTGTGTAATTTAGGTTTAATAGGGCTAATGACTTATTTAATGGATTAAATGAGAATAACCGTGCATTTACTTGTTCAATTAGAGTGACTGTCGGCTTTAGTTTGATCCCCTAAAATAAACTTCTAAAACCCCCGTAATTCCTTGTAAAACCAGTTAAAATAACAGCAAATCCTCTTTTTATATTTTACGTAAAATTGAAGTAATTAATTGAATCAAAATAGGAACTCGGCTATGGTTAATGCATCAATAAAAACAAATAAAAAACGAGTTAATCTACAGGCTCGTTAGACACTCATGAAGAAACAGCGACCCACAATACCAATTTCAGAGTGGAAGCTAGCTACTCACCTAGAGGCTACCCGAGAAATACAGAATCAAAAGGGTTTGCCTGCCCATGATTGCAATTGCGAATGGTGTTTTATCTGGAAATGCGGATTTACAGAGTTGCTACCTAAAGATTTGCGGGAGCAGTTAACTAGAATAGGTATCGAGATAAGGCATCCCACTGATCTATATAAATTCGGAGATACTGATAACGGTTCATCTATTCGGGTTGTCTTTCACGCCATAGGAAAAATATTAAGTGGTCCAAATCAATGGACGGCCAATGAAATGGGTGAAACTCTGATGTACCATACTGTTCGTAAAGAGCCATTCCTATCTTTAGTAGTTTTTCCTCAATGTAAATCATTTGATGAAGCGCCTACTCTCAAAAACACAGCGGCTGGGGATTTAGTTCGTATCGATATTCGTTTAGAAATACCAACTGAGGTAGTAGATATATATGCCTAATCGGGTAGCCGGAGGTCTCTAACCTCCAGCCCCCACACCACCCATCATGCGGGTCCGCAATGGGCGGTTCATCTCCAGTAATGAATACCGATCCAAATATCTCTCAATGACACTAAACCTTGTGATGCTAAATAGTCATTGCCTAGCGCAATGTTAATTCCTTTTGTTTTTGAGCTCCGACAAGGCCCTTTACTGGTGATACCACAGGCTATGGCGAGTCGTTCGCTAACACCCAGTTTTATTAAACTGCGTACTTTCGTGCGTGGTTTACGCCATTGCCGCCAGTAGCACATTCTTATCCTACGGCGGATCCAATGATCTAAATCCACCTTTAGCTGATAAGCGTTGGCTATTAGGTAATAGTGTCCCCAGCCACGTAAATACTGCGTAAGTTTATGAATATGTAGGGTCATTGAGATCCCCAGTTGCGGCTGGTGAGTTCTCTTACATTTGCTTTAAATTTCTTTAGCGCCTGTTCGTGGAACTGTGGAAGATTAGGATGGCACCCATCCTAATTATTACGAAAAAAGCCAACAAAAATAGCATGAAGAGTGCATTATTATAAATAATGAATCACGCAAAAAGCTGAACTATTTTAATAAGGTGAAAGTGAAAATAGAGAGCCCAATCGGACGGCGACAGCTGTTTATTAAAGAATGGCAAACAATTCGGCTGTATTGAACCTGCTTTCCTTTAAATAAAAAGCGGAATATTACAGTGAACACAGGCATGAATAAATTGACCTTACGGAGCCAAGCGAAAGTGAACGCCCAATGGCAACTGTATTGCCTTGTTCATAATATAGAAAAGCTGCAAAACACGATGCATTAAGAGAGGCAGCCCCTTTTAAGCCAAAATAAAGCCACTGAAACACCCGCAACTCCTTCCAAAATGTGACAATTAGGATGACACCCATCCTAATTATTACGAAAAAAGCCAACAAAAGCAGTATGAAGAGTGCATTTTTATAAATAATGAATCACGCAAAAAGCTGAGCTATGTTCATAATATAGAAAAGCTGAAAAACACGATGCATTAAGATAGTTAAGCCCTTTTAACATAAAATAAAGCAACTCAACCCCCCGTAATTCCTTCCAAAACACCTATTAAAACAACATCAAACTCTTTTTATATTCTATGAAAAACACAGTAATCGATTGAACAAAAATAGGAACTCAGCTATGGTTTGTTTATCAATAAAAACAAATTTAAAAACGAGTTAATCTACAGGCTCGTTGAGGCTGTAGAATTACTTATTTTTAAGAAAAACAGCCTGTTTTATGGGTTCCAAATGAATTACCTAATGCTTTAAAAACGCTTAGCGTTGATTTTAGGCGCTCGTTTTAAATTAATTTGGTTGTTGGAGTTATTCTACAGTCTCGTTATGTTCGAAAAGGAATATTATGTTTAGAATTTTAAAGTTAGTAATTATAGTTTTTTATTTCGCTAGTTTTTACTCGTTCGCTGAAAATATTGACGACAAAGCGCAATTAGAAAAAATGGTAGTAAAATATGAGTCGGCGGTTGAGTTAAGCAAAGAATGCATATCTTCAAAAATGAAAAATATTTCGAGTTGCAAAGCGTTTCAAAAGATTTATCTCTTTGAGTTAAAGGACAGCTTCGCAGCGTTTACGACTAATTTAGGTTCGTACATAGAATTAGATGTAGACATCACCTTGCGTGGCGTGGCAGCTATAACCTCAGCAAGTGAAGCGGCGCTTGATATATACGCACATAACAAAAACATTAAGACGAACAATTCACAAGAGCAGTAAATCGCCGCTTATATGAGTGTTACCAATGTCTGCTCATGGCACAAACCGGAAATCACCTTCCCATAAATTCCGTACTTATACATTAAGGCTTCTGAAGCCTTAATGTCATTAATTTTCAACCATTCAAATATTTACCTAAACCTAACCTTACTTAAATTTAAAGTCGACTCTAATAAATCTCAATCTGTGTGCCACACCTTGCGTAAAATTAAAACAATTCTCAAGCTGCCGCGAATTCTCAATTTAAGTGGCGCTGGCCACATAAGCTGAAAAAAGATACATTTTAGCCAATAAAATAATTGATAACTATTTTCGTTTAGATTAATATGCACATACTAAATGTAATTGAGAGTGGTTTGTATTCATGTATATTTGTCTATGTCACGGTGTGACAGATAAAAAAATTGAGCAAACAATTGACGATGGTGCAACGACCATGCGTGAATTAACTAAAGAGCTTAAAGTGGGCAGCCAATGCGGTAAGTGTTGTGGTTGTACTAAAAAGATCCTTAATCGCAGACTTATTCAGATTGCGGATGTAACGGATCAAGTTGCTTAATTACGTATAAAATTTAGATATAAAAAAAGCAGCTTTTTAGCTGCTTTTTTTGTGGCTGAATTATTGTTTACAGTTGAGACTGTAAATAGTTTTTAATGCCCGTATTTTTAATAAGTAACTGTTGGGTTTCTAACCAATCAATTTGCTCTTCTTGTTCATTTAAAATGTGATCAAGGGCTTCACGGGTAATATAATCTTTTTTACTTTCAGCCAGTTTAACTGCGCTTCGTAATTCATCAATCGTATCGAGTTCAAAGCTCATGTTAGCAGCAATCATTTCTTCGCTGTTTTCACCAATACGTAATCGGCCTAAGTCTTGAAGATTTGGTAAGCCTTCTAAAAACAAAATACGTTCAATTAATCGATCGGCGTTTTTCATTTTTTGGATAGATACTTTGTAATCTGCTTTGTCTAGTTGAGTGAAGCCAAAGTCTTTAAACATGCGTGCATGTAAAAAATATTGGTTAATACCAACAAGCTCATTAGCGAGTACTTTATTTAGCGCCGCAATAACGTCTTTATCGCCTTTCATAATATGCTCCTACTAAGCCATTTGTGCTTGATGATAATTTTCAGAACCAATTTTATCAATTAGACCAAGTTGTTGCTCTAACCAGTAAACATGATCTTCTTCGGTATCAAATAACAGCTTTTCTAAAATGCTACGTGATTGGTAATCTTGCTGTTCTTCACATATTGCGATTACGTCTTTAACACACGCTACTACTTCAAGCTCTAGTGTTAAATCGTTTTGCATCATACTTTTTACATCGCTACCGATAAGTAAGTCACGGCGCTTAGTCATATTTGGTACACCTTCTAAAAACAAGATGCGCTTAATAAGCCAATCTGCGTGATCTTTTTCTTCTTCCATTTCATGGTTAAGGCGTTCGTATAGCTTGTTTAAACCCCAGTCGTCATACATGCGCGAGTGTATAAAATACTGATCGATTGCTGCTAATTCGTTAGCTAACAATGTATTAAACGCATCGATTACTTTTTGATTACCTTTCATGATAAATCGCCTTAACTATTTCAATTGTAAGCAGTGTAGTATAAATTGAATGAATTGCAAGTTTTCTCTATAAAAATCATTGTGTTACTATTGGTTTTGATTCTTATTTAAGTTTGCGTTATTGCTTGGTTTATGGACAGTTTTTTATTTGTATTAGTATCTGAGAATGATTACTAGAGGTATTTATAGACAATAAGTTGAGATACTGCTTTTTATATTATTTTTTTAAATAAATAGGCATGCTGATGATGCCTATTTATTGAGTCTATTGCTAATTAAAACTGGTATTTAGCACCGAGGGTAGCCGTTGTGCCTAATCCTTTGATGTTATAGCCGCCGTAAGTGTAAGATTGTGCGCGGGCAGGGTAGTAATCGCTATTGAACAGGTTTTCGATACCAAAATAGCCACTCCACCTGGCGTTAACGTTGTACTGGCCACTTAAGTTAAATGTGTTGTAGCTACTCACAGGGCCCTGATCGCCAGAGTATTGGCCTTGCGCATTTTTATCAAAGCGCTTTCTGTCACCTACATATAAAAAACTCATTGCAAGTGATAACTTTTCGTTAGTTTGCCATGTTAAATTAGCAGTGGCTTTAGGTGGGCTGATTTGTTTTGCCCCTAAATATTCATCCGCTTCAGTATTTTTTCCTTCTACGTAGCTGTATGTAGCACTTAATTTAAGATCTTGATTAATAGTATAATTAACTAAACCTTCGTAACCCCATATTTCTTGCGGTGCGCGTACGGGTTCGTAAACACCCGTTACTTCGTTAAATTCATTACTGGTGCCAAGCTCTGAAGTACTTCTGTACAGTGCAAATTCAAAACGAACGTTTTCAAACTGTGAAGTAAAACCAATTTCGTAGTTGTCAATTATAGATGCTTGTGTCTGAATAAGTGCAATATCGTCAACGGTTGCAGCGCGAAGTAAGCGCCCAATATCAGAAATATCAGATCCCTGTGAATAACTAAAAAATGGGCTGAATGCATCTGTTAAATTGTATTTTATGCCTGCATTATACGTTGTAGCGTCATAGTTTATGGTATCACCACGCACATTTAATGGGACTGAGCATTGCGAAGGGGTTCTACACAGTTTTAATGTTTGGTAATCACTTACGCTCAAATCAATACTTTCGTTTCTTACACCTGCTTTTACAATAATATCGTCGTTTATTACCCATTTTGTTTGTAAAAAACCAGCAACACTTTCCATGTCCATTTCTGGTACCCACACACGGCCATCCACCAAAGGTTGTGATGTTTTATCGTTTAAGGCATCAATGCCGTAGATTAGGGTGGCTGCTACGTTCTCAAAATCAAACTGGCTATTAAATGTAGCCCTTGCACCTTGCTTTTCTGATTTAATAACGGACTGACCACCGGTATAGCCTTCATCGAGGTTAGCTAGGTTAGTGGAGAAAAAGAATACGTTTTCTATATCTTGTTTATAAAGATCGAGGGTCATTTGTGTATTTTCAAACAACGCGTAGTCAACATATTTTAGAGTAATATTAACGTTGCCATCGGGTCCTTGCGGCTTACCTTGCTTTTGTAGTTCTTTAGGTACGTGAATAGCGTGTGTTTTTTCCCCTATATTGCCATCGCCAGTAATATCACCTAAGTCAGTTTTTTGCTGTGAGCTGTAAAAGTTATAGCTAAACTGCAATTGCTTTTCGTCGTCAAAATCGTAACTTAGTTTAGTAAAGTAATTTTGAGTTTCAGAGTCTGATAAACCGTATTGTAAGCCTAAAATATCGCCCTGTGCATCGCGTTGCACGCCGTTTTCTTCATAGCTTGCCGTTAACAGGTAGCTTAATTTATCGATCTTGCCGTTTACTGCTGCCGATATTCTACCGCCGCCACTTTCTGCTAATTTAACAGCGCTAAAGCGGCTTGAAATACTTATTTCACCTTCAGGCTTACCATCACTGCGAGCCTGTTTTGTTATGTAGTTAATAATGCCACCTGAAGCACCATTACCATAAATAGAAGTCGCGCCTTTTATAACTTCAATGCGCGCTATGGCACTTGCATCAAGTGTTTTTATGCCTAAAGAGCCGTTACGAAGAGGGGTTGATTGCGGTACACCATCAATCATTATTAAAGGCGCACGGCCACGTAGCGTTTGTCCTGAATTACTTGAGCTGCCTGTATCTGGGGCAAGCCCTGGAACCATTTGTGCAAGTAAACTCCCCAGTTCTGAGCTTACTTTTAAATGCTGCTGTATTTGTTGTTGATTAATAACGGTAATAGAGGCAGGTACTTCGTCAATACTTTCTGAGATACGACTGCCAGATACAATGACATGTTCTAATTGTTCAGAAGCGTATTCATTTTTATTATTTTCATCTGCTAGCGTGTTAGTACTTACTGCAACAGCAATAAGGCAAAGCGAAGTTTTTAACATGGGAGAGCTCTTAGTTGATAATAATTTTCGCAATGGTAATTATTATCAACTAATCACGCAAGTGTTAATGAGATTTATTTTCGTTTGTGGCGTTTTAACCAAAAATACACACCGCTTACAATAAAAAATGCGAGTGAAAGGGCAATCAATAACCATATAAATTGCACTATGGGGCCTGCAAAATCCCCAATGTGAAATTTATACTTAAAGTTCCATGCTTGCGTCGTAAAGTTGGCTTTACTTGCGTCAAATGAGTTTAATACTTTGCCTGTAAATGGATTTACCCATACCCAACTATAAGCATGGCTTTCACCAGGGTTTTGAATTCTGAGCGCAATGGCATCGTCTGCTTTTTTAGGTAAGTAAATTCTAAATAATCGACCATCAGGGAATACATCCCCAGCATTTTTAATTGCTTCGTTATAGTTTATATCAGCTTGAGAAGGCGCTATTATTTTTGGCGCTTTGGGCCTTTGTTCTACTTTATTAAACGTTACAAATTCTAATACTGATTGAGTTTGTGTTTTCCAATTAAATGCCATACCAGTAAAGGCAATAAGTACAAGCGGTATAAAAAAGTAAACACCAAGTACGGTATGTAATTGATACATTAGCACTCTAAATTTGGCTTTAGGCTTAATAGCTAAACGCTTAATTCTGTTTTTTGGTTTTATCCATAGGTAAAAGCCGAGTAGTACATTGATTAAAAGTAATAATGCACACACTGACATCCAATTTTTAAATGGTTTTTTACCATCACTATCTTCAAATAATAACCAGCGATGTAAGCCTAAAGCAAAGCCATAAATTGTGTCTGTTGTTTGATAGCTATGAATTATTTTTCCAGAATAAGGATTGACACTCACGTAGTGCTTGTTAGCCAATCTAAATTGCCAAGCTAATGCTTTATTTTGCTCGGGCATAAAAAAAACAATTTTTTGTTGTGTTTGCGTTTGCACGCTTTCTATCAATTTTTGATTGTTTAATGTACGAGGCTGCGGAATAACTTGCCATTTATCTGGCTGAATGAAGTGCTGTATGTCTTTTGCATAAATCATAACAGCACCGGTTAAGCTCACTATTAATAAAAATAGTCCGCTAATGAGGGCAAGGCCTAAATGAATTCTACGTAACCAAAGTTTCAAAAACAGTATCTCATTATAAGTTAGTAGCAATATTGTAAATGATAATACGAGATGTTTTCAATTAAATAGTTATGTATTTGTTTAGCTTATTATCGCTATTATGCTGCGCTTTTATTTGCAATAGGTCTGGTTTCTATTATGCAATTTTCGATGTTAAAATTGTCGTGTAAGAAGCCTTTTACTGCGGGTAAATCAATTGTTTGTTGAGTGCTAATAACAAGCTCACAATAATTTTCTTTATCATCTAGTTGCCAAAGCTTAATGCTGACTACCGATTCGATATTAAATTCATTACTAATAGCATGTGATATTGCGTGTGTATCAATGTTATTAGGGGCTGCTTGCATTAAAATTTTGCCGCTTTGCTTTAATAATAAAATACCATGATAAATTACATACACAGAAATAAGCACTGTGGCAATTAAATCAACGATATACCACTGGTATAAAATAATTAAAGTGCCAGCAATAATAACAACAATAGAGGCCATTGCATCTGAGATGTTGTGAATAAAAGCCGCTTTTATGTTTATGCTGTGATTTGCACCAGCTCGGTAGGTTAAATACGCTGTTGCTAAATCAATAACTAATGCTATTGCTGCCACCCAGACAACTATCCAACCATTAATAGGCTGCGGATTTAAATAGCTAGAAATGGCTTCAAAAATTAAATATAGGCCAATTATAATTAATGTAGTGCTATTAAAAAGAGTAGCGAGGATTTCAGCGCGCTTATAGCCAAAATGATGAGTTACGTCAGCTGGTTTATTACCGATTTTACGTGCAATGAGCGCTATAAATATTGCCCCAGCATCGCTTAAATTGTGAAGTGCGTCAGCTATAAGCGATAAGCTACCCGAAAATACCCCGCCAATAACTTGGGTTACGGTTAGTAATACGTTAATGATAACAGCAACGGCGAGCTGTTTATTGCTTTGGTTTTCGTCTACATGACTATGTGAGTGATCGTGCGCCATAATGCTCTCAAAACACTTTTATTGAATAATGCTTATATCATGGGGAGTTTAAAACAGCTACAAGAGTGACAAAGGAGTCAAAAAATTAATCCTATTGGCATGTTTTTTATTGTAATGCTAATTAGACGTTATAACGCTAAACACCGATTTTTTAAGGCGTTTATAGCTCAAAACTTGCGTCTTTATATATTTAATGCATTAATATAGTCACTATAAAATGATTATAAGCTATTAGGCAATAAGCATGGATAAGGGTTTAAACTTTGGAGTATTAACAGTTAAAGGACAATCTGTTCGAAGTAAATTAATTATTACCTTTATAATTATAGCATTAGGGCCGTTATGCTTGTTAACGTGGTTTAGTTTTCAGCATGTAAATAATACGCTTAAGCAAAATGCGCATAGCGAACTAAATGAACTCAGCAATATTGGAAAGCAATTTGCTGAAATTTGGTTTTTAGACCAAGTTAATGATCTGTATTTATTAAAGTCGCAATTAAGTATAAGTCCAACCAAGGAACACGCTTTAATAAATGATTTTGTCAGACAATATGATTTTATAAATCATATTGAAATCATTGATGTGTTGTCTAACAAAGCAAAAATAGAACTTTCCTTATTTAATCAAATTCAAGAATCAGAACTCACTAAATTATTCATAGCACAAAATAAAACAGATAAAGCATTATTTCATTCTATGGTGGTTGAAGGACATGCGCATCATATAGTGTCGTTACCTATATTTGACGATCAAAATAAACTAAAAAGTGTATTACTAGCCGATGTAAACTTACAGGGACTGCTAAACAACTTAAGCAAAATACAGGCAAAAAATACGAGTGTTGCATTCTTTATACTGCACAATAGCAAAATCGAAAAGCAAACAAGGGCTTCCGTTGCTACCCCACCGCTTTTAAATCAAAACAGCTCTGCACCAAAACAAGTGTTTAGTTATGCTAATAACAATGAAAAATATTTTATGCATACATTAATGAACTTGATTTTTTAGGCCAGCAAGGTTGGCAGCTATTAGTTTCCAAACCAGCTGAAGCAGCATTACAAGGCAGTCTCTATTATAAGCGGCTTGCTATTTTAACTAATGCTGGATCTTTGCTGCTTATTTTATGTTCGTCTTGGTGGTTTGGTCGTAGATTATCTCGCCCGTTAATTCGTTTAACTAATATTGTTGAAAGTATAACTAGAGGGAAACATGTAAAAATCCCTATTTTAAACGACAGTATTGAGTTTAATCAGCTTTCAAAAGATCTGCATGAGCTTGTAAAAGTAAATCAAGAACAGCAAAGTACTTTGCAAGAACAACGAGCTGCATTGCAAATTGCACTTAAGCAATTAGCAGAGCAAAAATCAGCGCTTGATAAGCATGCAATTGTTGCTGTTACTGACTTACACGGAACAATAGTTTTTGTGAACGGAAAATTTTGTGCAATAAGTGGTTATGAAGAATATGAGCTTATAGGTCAAAATCACCGGTTATTAAATTCAGGCACGCATTCACATGCTTTTTTTGAAGAAATGTATGCAACGCTTAAGCGTGGTGAAGTTTGGAATGGGCAAATTTGTAACAGATCAAAGGACGGTAGCTTATATTGGATGGACACCACTATAGCGCCATTTTTAGATGATGAAGGTAAACCACAAAGCTATATAGCAATTCGCACTGATATTACTCCACTTAAGTTACAGGAATTTGAATTAGAACAGCATAAAACACAACTTGAACTTGTTATCAATAGTACCGCTGTTGGTATTTGGGATTGGTACGTAGGTACAAGCAAAGTTACGTTTAATAAACGTTGGGCTGAAATCATTGGTTATACACTTAGTGAAATAGAACCTTGCAGCATAGATACTTGGTATAAATATGCACACCCAGAAGATTTAGTTGAATCAGAATTAAAATTAAAAACCTACTTAGCTGGCGGCAGTGATTTTTATGTTAGCGAAGCTCGGATGAAGCATAAGTTAGGGCATTGGGTCTGGGTACTTGATACAGCTAAAGTAGTTGAATGGAATAGCGACGGCTCACCTAAACGAATGATTGGGACGCATGTAGATATTACTCAAAGAAAAACAACGGAGTCTGAACTACAAAGCAGCCGTGATCAGTTTGCGTCTCTTGTTGAAAATATTCCCGGTATTATTTATCGCTGCGAGTCAGATGAAATATGGACGATGCTTTATTTAAGTGATCAAACTAAAGATATCACTGGTTATGCCGCAGATGATTTTATTAATAATAAAAATAAGCGTTTCTTTGATCTTCTTCATGAAGAAGATATTGATCATATTAAAAAATCAATTAACCAATCTATTAAAGAGCATAGTACGTGGTCAATTGAATACCGAATTATAGCAAAAAATGGTTATGTTCGATGGGTTAATGAAAAGGGTAAGGCAATCTATGACTCTGACGGTACTGTTCTGTACCTTGATGGCTTTATATTGGATATTACTGAGCGCTACAATATACAGTTGAAAATAAAACGTCAGCAAAGTTTACTTGAATCAATGAGTAAGCAGGGACAAATTGGCGCGTGGGAAATAGATTTAAAAGCCCATACTCTTTATTGGTCAGATGAAGTTAAAGTTATTCATGGTGTACCTGATGAATATGAACCCGATTTAGCGACCGCAATAGATTTTTACAAGCTGGGAGAACATCGCGATAAAATCTCTAAGCTATTTGAAAATGCAGTTACTTTAGGTGAAAGCTGGAGTGTTGAGCTGATAATTTTAACCCATCAAGGTAAAGAAAGGTGGGTTAAGTCTATGGGTCAAGCTGAATTTAAAAATGGTGAATGCATACGTATATTTGGCTCATTTCAAAGTATTGATGCTCATAAACGTTTAGAGATCGAAAGTGAAAAAGCAAACAGATATAACAAAAATCTTGCTCAATTAACCATTGCGCCTGAAGTACAAAGTAGTGATGTAAGCGAAGTGAACAAACTAGTTGTTAAATCAATGTGTGAGGTATTGAATGTAGAGCGTGCTTCGTTATGGATTTTTAATGAGGCTGGTGATGCTATGGTGCGTCATAGTTTACATACTAAAGGCGAGGGACTGGTTCGCACGGAAGATGAGCTAAAAGTTAAAGACTTTCCTGCGTATTTTTCTGCTATTTACAAGCATAACTTAATTGCGGTTGATAATGTAAATATGCACCCTGCAACAGCTGAGTTTATTGATGACTACACCAAGCCGCTAAATATTAAATCGTTAATTGATGTTGTAATTTCTTCGGGTGACGGGAATTTGGGGATTTTGAGTGCTGAAAAAGTGGATGAACACCATTATTGGACTCAAAACGAAGAAACTTATTTACGTTCATTAGCAACCTTAGTCGGAAGTACGCTTATATCGCAACGCCGTAAAAAAATAGCAGAAGAGCTTAGTGTTGCCCTCGTTAAGGCTGAAGATGCTGCGGTTGCTAAAAGTCAATTTTTAGCGACGATGAGCCATGAAATTAGAACGCCGATGAATGGTGTACTTGGCATGCTAGAGCTTATTGAGCTTGAAAACTTATCGAAACCAATTGAAACAAAAGTAGGGATTGCTAAAACAAGTGCTCACTCATTGCTGGGGGTTATTAATGATATTTTGGACTTCTCTAAAGCTGAAGCGGGTAAAATAGAGCTCGAAAGTATTAATTTTAATGCGGGTGATTTAATTGGTGAAGTTGCAGCTGCGCAAGCTTTTACAGCTCAAGATAAAGGCATTGAAATTATCTTAGACTTAGTCGCTTTAGAGCCTTCACAATTGTGTGGCGATCCAGGTCGTATCCGTCAAATTCTTACTAATTTATTGAGTAATGCAGTCAAATTCACCAGTAAAGGTGAAGTTGTCGTTAGTGCTCAAATAGATAAAGTAGAACAAGGCTTAGTGCTACAAATAAAAGTAAAAGATTCAGGTATTGGTATTAATGAGCAAAAACAGCATCAATTATTTTCACCTTTTTCTCAGGTAGATGCTTCAACAACGCGAGAATATGGTGGCACTGGACTCGGTTTAGCTATTTGTAAACAGCTGTGTGAGCTGATGGGCGGGGAAATTTCACTTAAAAGTGAAGCAGGCCAAGGCAGTGAATTTACTGTGACTATACAAGTCACCCAAAGTGAGCAAAAAGAACGTTATATACAAAAGCTAAATATAAAAGGTTTATCTGTCTTAGTTGTTGATGATAATGAGACTAATAGAATTGTTATATCCCAGCAGCTAGAGCATTGGGGCGCCCATGTAGCGCTTGCATGCGATGCATATGATGCACTTGCAATGTGTGAAAGCCGGATCAGTAGTAATCTAAAAATGTATGATATTGCAGTGCTTGATATGCAAATGCCTGGCATGGACGGGATTGGACTTTGCAAGGCTTTAAAAGCAAACGATGACTTTAAAAACATGCCCCTTGTTATGATGACGAGTATTGCTGGTATGGAAGGTGCTCAGCGTTATTCAAGCATTGGATTTCAAGCTTATTTCCCTAAACCTGTTACAACGGCGGATCTGATTTCAGCGTTGTCGGTAATTACAAATAATGAGCATGATGAAGCATTACCGTTGGTTACATCCGGTTATATCTCATCTTTGAAAAAAGAAAAATTAGGTGAACCTATTCAAATATTACTTGTAGAAGATAATCCAATTAATCAGCAAGTATCCACATTAATGCTTAAAAAACTTAATTGTAATATTACGCTTGCTGAAAATGGACAGCTCGCTATTGATATTTTAAATACTCATGGGCAAGGTTATTTTAAAGCTGTGTTAATGGATTGCCAAATGCCAGTGATGGACGGCTTTGATGCCACAAAAGCTATTAGAAATGGCTTAGCGGGCGACAAACACAAAGATATTAAAATAATAGCATTAACGGCAAATGCGATGGATGCAGATAAGCAAAGGTGTTTTGCTGCCGGAATGGATGATTATTTAAGCAAGCCAATACAATTGGATTTTTTAAAAGATAAATTAGAACAATATATTTGAGGTATAAAGTATATGAGTGAAATAATTGAAATTCGTGATGCGCGACCAAGTGATTCAAAAACGATTTTACATTTTATAAACGAGTTAGCCATTTATGAAAAAGAACCAGACGCAGTAAAAACAAATGAACAAGCCATATTAGATACATTATTTAGTGAAGGGGCGACAGCACATAGTATTATTTGTTTGGATGGCGATGAGCCAATAGGCTTTGCTGTTTATTTTTATAACTACTCTACATGGTTAGGTAAGAATGGCTTATATCTCGAGGATTTATACGTAAGTCCAGATAGCCGTGGGAAAGGCGCAGGAAAAGTAATTATGAAACACTTAGCTAACAAAGCGATTAGCAATAACTGTGGTCGGTTTGAATGGGTGGTTTTAGATTGGAATAAACCGGCCATTGATTTTTACGACAGCATGGGTGCTAAAGCGCAAAATGAATGGATTATTTACCGATTAGCAGGAGATGAATTAATTAATTTTGCAAAATAGATAATGGAAATCATTTGCATTTGCGTTTTGTGGTGTGTAAGTTAATAGCATATTAAATAAACGCATAGATGATTTTATGATCTTAGGTCAAAAACAGCAGCAACCTGATTTACTTTATCTTGAGCAAGCATTGAGCCCTTGGCAGTCAAACATCATGCAAGGCAATTATGCCTTTGAGCAAGGTGCATTACTTGAAGCGCGTGACAAGTACTTATTAGCTAAAACACTCGCTGGCCATCTATTACAACAATTCTTATGTGCGCAAATTAATACTAATGTCATTTATGCTATTGAACATTGTATTCCTGCACTTGTTGTTGCCTCCCATAATTTAGCTGATACCTATATTGCAATGCAGCAACCTGAAAATGCATGTAAATGGTTATGTGAAGTTCACTTATCATTATCTCCACTTATTAAGCACACTCATTACGATGTACAAAAGGTAAGTAAGCATCATTATCTTAAAACATCAGCTGAGCTTGTGTCATTTGCACGTCGTTACCCCTCTTTACCCGAACTTATTGAGCAAGTAAATTTTTGCTTATGCTCAGAGAGTACTACAAACAATCAACTGCACTAATTTAAAAGAAAAAGGAGTATTTATGGCTTTTACTTTGCCTGCACTTAACTATGAGTACGATGCGCTTGAGCCTCATATTGATGGTAAAACAATGCATATTCATCATACTTTACATCATCAAACCTATATCAATAAAGCTAATGCTGCTTTAGCGAATACACCGTTTGCTGATTTAGATGCCGAAAAGTTATTGAGAGAGATTAATGGCTTACCAAATGATTTAAAACAAGCAGTGCAGGAGCATGTTGGTGGGCATTTAAATCATAGCTTATTCTGGTCAGTCATGAGTCCCCACGGAGGAGGAGAGCCAAGTGATATTATGGCACAAGCAATTAATGAGCAGCTTGGTGGTTTTAATCAATTTAAGGAAAAGTTTACTGCAGCGGCTGTGAGTCAATTTGGCAGTGGTTGGGCATGGCTATGTGTGGCACCTGATGGGTCATTAGTTATACAAAGCAGTACTAATCAAGATAGTCCCTTAATGGAAGGTAATACACCTATATTAGGCCTTGATGTGTGGGAGCATGCGTATTATTTAAAATATCAAAATAGACGCCCTGAATATATTGCTGCTTTTTATAATGTGGTTAATTGGGCTGAAGTACAAAATCGCTATTTAGCTGCTATTGGTTAAGTGCCGAATATGGCTAGTAATACAGTTTATTTTCTATAAGCTAGGCTCTATTAAATTAGTTTGTAGAGCCGTTTATGAAATTTTTACATTGGCAAAAAGCACGTCAAAGTCGAGACCCTCGTTTTGATGGTCTTTTTTATGTAGCGGTTAAAAGCACTGGAATATATTGCCGACCAATTTGTCCGGCACCAACGGCTCATGAAAAGAATGTGGCTTATTATCAGTTTGCGCACAATGCAGCGCAAGATGGTTTTAGGCCATGTATTCGATGTAGACCTGATAGTGCACCTGGCAGTGCAGCGTGGCAGGGGACAAAAACTACCGCGTTGAGAGCAAAACAATTAATAGATCAAAATGATGAACATGACTGCGAAAAATTAGCAGGTCGTTTAGGTATTAGTAGTCGCTATTTAAGACGTTTATTTAAACAATATTTTGGTGTGTCTATTACACAATATAGGTTATTCAATCAATGCCATTTTGCTAAAAAACTGATTCAAGAAACAAACCTACCAATGACAGAAATAGCTTTTTCCGCTGGCTTTAAAAGCATTAGGCGCTTTAATGATGCATTTTTACAGCAGTTAAATATAGCCCCCTCGAAGCTACGCAGTGGCGATAAAAAACCAACGTCAACACTCACATTAACTTTACCATTTAGGCCGCCTTATAATTGGCCTGCTTTGCAGTGTTTTTTACAAAGGCGTTTGATAAAACCAATGGAGTGGATAACGCAAACGAGTTACGGGCGTACTTTTGCAAGTGAGGAATATAAAGGAAGCTTTACCGCTGAATTTATAGCGAGTAAAAACCACTTTAGGGTGTCTATTGACATAGATAATACGCGTCATCTGCAACCAGTAATAAATAATATACGTCGTGTACTTGATTTGGATGCCGATATTAATTTGATTGAAACGCATTTAAGCGCTAATACAAACAATGCATTTACAGTGTGCGAGGGGCTCAGGCTTCCAGGAATTTGGTCAAGCTTTGAAGCCGGTATAAGGGCGGTACTTGGGCAACAAGTAAGTGTTACTGCGGCGCATAATTTAGTAACAAAGTTAGTTGATGAATTAGGCGAAAAAAAGGGCGATGCCATTTATTTTCCTACGGCTAAAATTGTTGCTAATAGTGATTTTACATTTTTTAAAATGCCACAGGCGCGTAAAAATGCGCTGCATAACTTAGCGCAATTTTGTGCGTTAAACCCTCAAAATGATGATTTAGACGAATGGCTTAGTTTAAAAGGAATTGGCCCTTGGACGGTAAACTATGCAAAGCTGCGAGGACAAAGCCAACCCGATATATTACTTGATGGCGACTTAGGTGTTAAAAAAGCTCAAGCGGCGGCAAACCCTTTCGTACCTGCTAATTGCGCTCCTTTTCGCTCTTACCTAACGTTTCAACTTTGGCAGCAATTATAATGATCATTCAAACATCAATTTCGAGCCCTATAGACGACATAATTATTCAAGCGACTGACAAAGGTGTGAGTTATGTTGGGTTTTATCCACCAGTTGAGCACCCTCATACGCCATTTGAGCAAGTTACAAATAAAGCGGTGCTTATTTGCGCTGCGCAATTGAATGAGTACTTTGCAAAAAAACGCATTACTTTTGAGGTACCACTTGATACAAACGGGACAGTATTTCAACAAAGTGTATGGCAGGCGTTATTAACAGTTCCTTTTGGGGAGTCGCAAACATATGGCTATATTGCTAACCAACTCAACAACCCCAAAGCAGTGAGAGCGGTAGGCGCTGCGAATGGTAAAAACCCGATTAGTATTATTGTTCCGTGTCATCGGATCATTGGTGCTAACGCAAAGTTAACGGGTTATGCGGGAGGCTTGGATAGAAAACGGTGGTTATTAAAACATGAAGGGCTAATGTGAATTGGTATTAATTTAATATTAAGGTAGCATAAGCGCACTTTTTATAAAATGGCACAGCAATGGCTCAATTATATTTCTACTACTCTGCAATGAATGCAGGTAAATCAACCACGTTATTACAATCGGCATTTAACTATAAAGAGCGTGGTATGGAACCTGTGATCCTCACCGCAGCCATTGATGATAGGCAAGGTGTGGGTAAAGTATCATCTCGTATTGGCTTACAAGCAGATGCGCATGTTTTTGATGCTAGTAAAGATGTTTTTGATCTTATTCAATCACTCAATAATGATAAAAAACGCCATTGTGTATTGGTTGATGAATGCCAATTTTTATCAAAAGAACAAGTAATGCAATTAACCGATGTAGTTGATGAATTAGGTATACCGGTATTGTGTTATGGTTTGCGTAACGACTTTAGAGGCGAGCTATTTATAGGCTCGCAATATTTGCTAGCGTGGGCTGATAAGTTAATTGAGCTTAAAACTGTATGCCACTGCGGACGTAAAGCAAACCATGTACTGCGTACCGATGAAAATGGTGAAGCAATAGCCGATGGTAACCAAGTAGAAATTGGCGGCAATGACCGATATGTCTCGGTATGCCGCAAACATTATAAAGCCGCGTTAAATATGGGCCGACAAAGCATTTAAAAATATATCAATACCTTCGCGGGTTATATCTAAATGCGTTACTAGCCTAAGCTGCTTGCTTGGGCTAAATAATATACCTTGTTGTTTAAGGGCTTTAGCAACCTCTTCAATGCTTATATTACCAGCGTAAGTTGCGTAAACCATATTAGTGGTGTTAGTCATATCGACAGTAAAGCCACTTATTTCACTTAGCTTTTGAGCCAAATAACGTGCATTTTCATGATCGTCTTTTAAGCGCTCTACATTGTGCTCAAGTGCAAACTGCCCAGCGGCTGCAAGCATTCCGGCTTGGCGCATACCGCCACCAAGTACTTTTCTCCATCGTCTTGCTTTATTAATAAGTGCTGGTGAGCCTAATAATAAAGAGCCTACGGGCCCCCCCAAACCTTTTGATAAACAAATAGAAACTGAATCAAAGTGCTTTGTGATTTCAGTGATATCAATATTTAGCTCAACAGCGGCATTAAACGCACGTGCGCCATCTAAGTGCAGTGCTAAATTATGCATATCAACAAAGTCGCGAGCTTGGGCTAAGTACTCAAGCGGGAGTACTTTTCCGCCAATGGTATTTTCTAAGCTGAGCAATCGCGTTTTTGCAAAATGGCAATCGTCTGGTTTTATAGCCGCCGCTATTTTATTAAAAGGGATACTGCCATCAGCATCGTTTTCGATAGGTTGTGGTTGAATAGAGCCTAAAACAGCTGCGCCACCACCTTCAAACTTATAATTGTGAGCATTTTGGCCACATATGTATTCGTCACCACGCTCACAATGCGCCATTAACGCAAGTAAGTTGGCTTGTGTACCTGAGCTACAATAAAGTGCGGCTTCGAAGTTAAAACGCTTACACGCATAGATTTCTAACTGGTTAACGCTTTCATCATCACCATATACATCGTCACCAACCGGTGCGTTGTACATAATATCGCGCATTGTTTTTGTTGGTTTTGTAACCGTATCAGAGCGAAAATCTATCATGGTTTGCTTTTCCTTTTATAGCTTAATCAAGCTCGCTACATATTTGTTCACGAGTTTCTTTATCAAAATAGCTCCATGCAATAAAGCGGCTAATTTTTTGACCCTGTGCCATATCAACTATTTTATACTCGGCTATTGGGTGAGCTTTTAACACTTCTTCAAGCGCTGCAATATTGTCTTTTTTAGAGACTAACGACGTAAACCACAGTACTTGTTCTGCAAAGTCTTCGCTTTCTTTAATCATATTAGAGATAAACTGTACTTCACCGCCTTCGCACCATAATTCATTATTATGACCACCAAAGTTAAGCGTGCTACTGGGTGTTTTTCCTAAGTTTTTCCATTTACGTTCACTGCCTTTACTTGCCTCTTCTTCACTTGCATGAAACGGCGGGTTACAGAGCGTTAAATGGTATAGATCTTTTTGATTAATAACGCCTTTAAAAATATGTGATGCGTTTTTTTGTTGTTTTAGGGTTATTTTTAAACCATTAAACTGCGCAATTTGCTTTGCTATTTTTACTGAGGCTGCGTCAATATCAGTCCCTGTAAAATGCCACTTATATTCACTTGTACCCGTAAGTGGATAAACCAAGTTAGCGCCAGTGCCAATATCAAGCACTTTAATTTGCCTACCTAGAGGTATTTGTTGTTGATTATCATCACTTAATAGGTCGGCCAAGTAGTGAATATAGTCAACACGCCCAGGTATAGGCGGGCACAAGTTATGCTCGGGTATATCCCAAAAATCAATATTATAATGCGCTTTTAAAAGAGCTTGATTAAGTGTTTTAACGGCTTTGTTATCACTAAAATCAATGCTTTTAGTCCCTGCAGGTGTGGTTATAACAAATGGCAGTAGAGCAGGGTGCTCTGTTGTTAATAAATCGAAGTCGTACCCATTTTTATGTAGGTTGCGAGGGTGTAATTTTGAACGTGTTTTATTTTCTTTCATGGCTTCATTTTAACAACAGATATAATGACGTAAGTGTAACAAATGCTGATGAGTAAAGTGCAGACATTTCCTTTGGTATATTTAATATTACTGGTAGGATGAGTTGAAAATAATAAAAAGGAATAACTGTGGCAATTTCTCAGCAATCAATAATTATCAATTTAGCTGATCAACAAACACTTCATTTACGCCGTATCAGTGATGAAAATCAGCAAGGGCCTGTCGTATTTTTTATGCATGGAGCTGTAGAAAACGGTAAAATTTTTTACACGCACTCCAATAAAGGACTTGCCCCTTTTTTGGCTGAGCATGGGTATAGATGTTATGTGGCTGATTTACGTGGCCGAGGTGATAGTAAACCGGTTATTTCAAGTGACGCTAAATACGGGCAAACCGAGGCCATTTTAGAAGATATCCCAGCCTTTATTAAGCAAATAGAGTTGATTGAAGGTAAAAAGCCTGACTACTGGGTTGCTCACTCTTGGGGCGGGGTATTGATGAACAGTGTATTTGCACGCTTTCCAGAATATATTAATGATGTAAAAGCGTGTGTGTATTTTGGCTCTAAGCGTTCTTTATTTAATAATCATCCTCAAAAATTATTACAAGCCAATTTAATTTGGTATTTTATGGCACCTTTACTTGCTAAAAAGCATGGCTATTTAAATGCTAAAGGTTATAAGTGGGGAAGCGATAATGAAACTCAAAAGTCGCATTATCAAAGTATGCAATGGGCTAAAAAGAAGCCATGGATAGATTCTGATGATAATTTTGATTATGCAAAAGCGCTAAACAGCCTGTATTTACCGCCAACACTTCATATTGCTGCGGTAAAAGATAAAGCATTAGCGCAGCCAATCGATATTCAAAAATTTATGGACGAATCGGGGCCAGGCATTCAACAAATGCGAATTTACGGTCGTAAACACGGGCATAATTTTGATTACGACCATATTAATATGCTTACCCATCCGAGTGCCCGCGATGATCAATTTAAAGATTTACTTAATTGGTTTGAAGTACATTCTGTTAACTAGTTCTCATCAAGCAATTTAAGCAAAGGCGCTCTATAGCGTTCCCATTTTGTAAGTGCTGAATTATTAACAGGCTTTCGAATGGCATGCTTACTAAGCGTAGTAACAGCTGATGTACGCTTATGAAATGCTAAACAACCATCTTCATATTGACAACCTAAAAAGTTAAGTAATGTAGTTAGCTGACCTTTTGGGTTGTTTATTAATGCTTCGTAATTGACATCATAAATTGGCATCTCTTTAAAGGAATGCCAATGGCTCATCAGTTTTTCATACAACTTATGATAAAGCTTAAACTCAGGTAGTGAGCAAAAATAAGGCTCGTTTTCAGCAAAGTAATTAGTGAAGATAGAAAATGCGGTGGCATTAAAGTCACGACTTAAGTTTATAAATTTGGCATTTGGAAAAAGGACATAAATAAGTCCAAGAGATAGGTAGTTACTTGGTAGTTTATTTATTATAAAAGGGCTGATGGGCGATGCTGTTTTTAATGTTGTGATATACATTTCGCGGGCTTTTTTGATTAAACCCGGCGTTAAATGTGCTAAACATTGCGGGTAAGTAACTCCCGTTTTTTGTTCGATAAAAGCAACTGCGTCATTACTAATACTCGTACTCTCTCCTAGGCTCGAAAACTGACTATGGCTTGCCAACATTTGCTCCACAAGGGTAGAGCCACTTCGAGGCATGCCAATAATAAAGACAGGCGTAATATTAGTTGTAAAACTTTTATCACGTTTTTGCATAAAGGCATTGGTATTGTGTTTAATTATTTCGCTGTAAAAAGGTTCAAGCTCTTGAGTATTAAAGTTACTTAATTTTCGTTGTAGTTTATTTGCTAGTACAAAGTAAGTAAATGCTTGTTCAATGTCTTCAAGTTTATCGTAACTTTTAGCGAGTGCGTAATAACACACCATTTTGAGTCGTAAATTATCTGTTTGCATTAATAAATGATGCAGATTACTTATGTAGTTGTGTTCTTTGTCAAAGCGGCCTAATTGAACTAACTCAAATAAAATATAAGCAGTTACGGGGTAAATCCCCATACTCAATGCGTGTGCAAATGTGGTATGCGCTTTATTTAAATTGCCATGTGTTAAATAGTGCTGAGCTAAGTAGTAATGAGGTTCAGGGTTATTATTTGCTAGACTTTTTGCATATTCAAGCACAGTAAGTGCATCTTTTGGTGAGTTGACACCATTAAACGCATCGGCTAGTGCATGCAGTGGCTCAAGCATATGAGGCATGCGCTCACACGCTTTTTGGAGTAGGTATACAGCAGCGTCGTAACGTTCTAGTCGTAAGGCAATTCTGCCTAAGCCAAATAAAGCCTCACCATTTTCAGGGTTGCTTTTTAATAGTGTCTTATAGTGAAACTCAGCTTCTTTGAGCATGTTTTGTTGTAGTAACTGATTAGCTTTTTTGAGTAGCATAGTTATACCAATTTTATTAAAAAAATAATCATTCTATCGCATTAAATAGCGTACTCACTGCGTTAAAAATTATTCATATAGAGCAACTATATATCATAGTTTTCGCCTTGTTATTACGCTATTTTCTGGGCGCTATAATAGAACACTTATTCAATGCAATTGGTATTGTTCATTATTATTTTTATTTACTATAAAATAAAAAAGGCGAAATGTCTTAACATTTCGCCTCCACTTCTTTATGTAAAAATATTAGAACGTGTATGTTGCTTTAGCGTAGTAAAAGCCACCATTAATACCGAACGGAGATGTTTCGTAATACTTACCGCCCCAGTTGTTATTTGGTGCGCCAGCTGCTTCAGCAAAATCAAGTTTTTCAGCATCCTGATCAAATAAGTTTTGAGCACCAACCGAGAAGCTAATTGACTCATTCATGAAGTAAGTAATTTCAGCATCAATAGTTACAGCTGCGTCAGCAGTTTTTGCTGTTGCATCGTAATCTACGTGAACGCCTTGGTATTCGCCGTAGTAATTTGCACGAGCAAATGCAGAGATAGATTCCCACTGTTGAGACAATGTGAAAGTAGCACGGTGATTAGGTAAGTCTTCTTCTAAACGCTTAACTTTAAATGCACCGGTAATATCACTAAATTGAGTTACTTCAGTATCATTCCAGTTGTAAGCAAGGCTAAAAGTAGAGCTACCGCCCATTAATTCAGCTGTATAGTTTGCAACTAAATCGATACCTTGTGTTGTTGTATCAAAGTCATTCGTGAAAAAGCTTACTTGTGCAAGACTCTGTACATTAGGTACGCCCGCTGCTTCAAGTGTATCTTTATCGCTTTGACTTAAATTAATCTTATCTGATTGGCTAATACGATCTTCTACTTGGATATTGTAGTAATCAAGTGTTAAAAATAAATCACCAATAGTGTATACAGCGCCAAACGTGTAGCTTTGAGATTCTTCTGGCTCAAGCTCTGTACCACCTAATTGTACCGCAATTGGGTTTGTTGGTGGAAGTAGTGCTGAATCTTGTAATACACCATTGTCTAAGCTTGTTTGTACGTTACTTACATTAGCTTGACCAACCGTTGGTGCACGAAAGCCTGTACTAATAGAGCCGCGCACGTTTAAATCTTCCGTTACATGGTACTGCGCCATAACTTTATAGTTTGTTGTTGTGCCAAAGCTGTCGTAATCTTCAAAACGTAAAGCTAAGCCCATTAAAAAATCTTCAGTAAATGGGGCTTCAATATCAACAAATGCAGCGTAGTTACGGCGAGTGTATTCACCCGCGTCAGATGGTTTAAAACCAGGGAAACCATTAGAACCTATACCAAAACCTTGCTCAGTAAACTCACCTGCAGTAAATGACGCTACATCACCAGATGTTACTGTAAATGTTTCTTCATGCCACTCTAAACCACCGGCAATATTTACATCGTATGCTAAATCAAAATCAAATCCTTTAGAAATATCTAAATTGAAGTTTTTCTCTAGTTGCGAGTATTTACCTGGACTAAAGTCGCGTGGTGAGTCTAAGCCTAATGACGCATTAACTGTATCGTAAATAAAGTAGCGAGATTCATTAAAGCCAACCGTACCACTAATGTCATAAAATGCATCTTTTAAGAAGCCACCAGTGAACATGCCTTTAGTACCAATTGTTAAAGAAGTATCGGTAATGTTACCACCAAAGTTAGGTGTAAAACCGCCAGGCAGTGTTTCATTAAATGCAAAACAGTTAGCAGAAGTTAGTGAATCTATTGCAGATTGATCTGGTGCACCGTTAGCTTGAATTTCTACTACTGGACAATCTAATTGAGCGTCATAACCGTCTAAAGAACCAACTAAAACAGTAGGTGTAGCAGCATCCCAAGCAGTTTGTCCAACTGGGTTGTCATCACCAGGGCGGCGCATATTTATACCATTAACATCGCGAATGTTACCACCATATACACCTGGGCGAGATGTAGGGTTACGATAATAGAAGCCACCTCGTACATCGCGCTCAGAGTAGTTACCAAACATGTAAAATTCAGAATCGTTTGTTAGCTCTAATCCAACATTACCAAAAATTGAAATATCATCATCGACTTCTGGTGCGCCCCAAACTTGAGCTAAAGGAGATACGTCTTGAACACCAGCTGCTGCAAGTCCAGCAGCATCAGGACGCTGTACAGAGCGACTAGTTGCATCAGCTGTTTTGTATTGAAAGCTTAAGTTAGCAAAACCGTTGTCGGTAAACGGTAAACCAATGTTACCCGATACTTGAGTTGTATCGCCATCACCTTCGTAGAACTGGCCGTGGCGAACTTCTAATTTACCGCCTTCTGACGCGTCTTTAAGTTGGAAGTTCATTACACCTGCAATTGCATCAGAACCATACTGAGCTGCAGCACCATCACGAAGTACTTCTACTTGCTTGATTGCAATACTAGGGATAACTGAGATATCAGCACCTTGTGCACCATCATTAATACCACCACCTAAAAATGCGATTACAGAAGCACGGTGACGACGTTTGCCGTTTAAAAGAACCAATGTGCTGTCTGATGGTAAGCCACGTAAGTTTGCTGGGCGAACAAGTGATGCTGCATCACTAATAGGGTTTTGGTGAACATTGAAAGATGGCACTGCACCTTTTAAAAGCTCAAGCATGTCAGTATTACCTGACTTTTCAAGCTCTTCACCACCAATAATATCGATAGGAACCGGTGAATCACCAATTGAACGTGGAGCTGAACGCGTACCTACTACAGCAATTTTTTCAACATTTTTATTAACTTTAGCTTTTGCTTGTTCTTCATCTGCAGCAATAGCAGAGCTTGAGATGAATAAACCAGCGGTAGTGGTCGCTAGCGCAAACTTAATTGCCTGATTTAGTACGTTGTTTTTTAATTTCATTCTAATTTTCCCCAGTTAGAATAATTTTTGTTTAGTAAGACTTTGTAGGTATTACTTATTTTATATTTTTGGACTGGAATACAGTGGATGTTAGGAGGAAGTTTAATTACTTGACCCCTTAGAGTTTTAGCTCACATCTAGTGAAGTCCTAATTACAGACTATACATAAAAAACAACGAGAGCAATTATTAATTAACTATTAAATAACAAAAGTTTAAATTAACTAAAAGCAGCTAGAGTGGTGCGTTATAAGAAGTTAAATGGACTAATTAAGTGCAATATGGTGTTTTTAAGGGGAGTTAATGCATTTTTTAGGTTGTTAAACTGTCGGCTTTGTTAATTAACTGTATCTATTTGGGGTTGTGTTAGCTGCCATTTTTTAAGCTTTTCTTTGTATGTATCCCATACGCACGGGCAGCAAGAGCCTCCGCCACAACATTCATCAGATTTTGGTTTTTCAGGTTTTAAAATATTTTTAGTATTTTCTTTGAACATGGAAATAAATTAATTCGGCACTAGTTTGGTGCAAATAATAGTAGATGAGGCGAATCAAGTAAATTATTCTTTGTGAACATGGATGCCTGTGTGAAAATGCATGTTATGCGATTATATAAAGTTATTCACCGTGCACCTTGGCGGGTAGTTAAAATTAGTAAAAAACGCCAACAGCTGCGTTTTCGCCGTGCTATGGTGGCGCTTAAAATCGCACTCGCCCAAGAAAAACAAGAAACAAAAGAAATGCTTTCTATTTATAGGCGCTATACGCAAGGACAAACAAATCAAGCTGAGTTAAAGCGTGCCAACGAACAATTTGTCGATATTTTAAAGGGCCTTGGCTTGGGTGTATTTGCTGTATTACCATTTGCACCTATCACTATTCCCTTAGTGGTTAAATTAGGAAGTTTAGTTGGGGTAGATGTACTACCTAGCTCCTTTAACATGAACAAATCAATTAAAGAGCTCGACGCAGAAATTAATCAAGAAAATCAAAAAGAAACTCAAAAAAAACAGACTAAAAAGTAATCTTACAAACCGTTAAATTAGCGATACCTTTTAAGTGTACTTATTGATATGCTCTTAAGTACCATTTTCATATTATACGAGCTATTTAATGAGTGCATTACTACGTCATACATCTTCTGGTATTCCTTTATCTTTTATTTTAAAAAACGAATTATCTGACTGGCAAACTCAGCAACCTGCATTTATACAAAACTGGTTAAATAACACGGGCTTTGAAAAGCAAGGGCTAGCCCTTATTCCCGATGCTAACACTGGCGAGTTAAGCCAGGTATTTTGTTTAATGCAAAGTAGCGATGACTTTTGGGCTGCGGGTAATTTAGCAAATACACTTCCTACAGGTACTTATCAAATTCAAGGCGGCAGCGCTTTTGTAGAGCAGGTTGCTTTAGGGTTTGTACTTGGTGGTTACGAATTTAGTGAATATAAAGAAAAACCAACAGCAAAAGCGCAATTAGCCATTAGCGATAAAGCGTTATATGAACGCATTAGCCAACAAGCTGATGCCATTACACTTGCACGTGATTTAGTTAATACTCCAGCGGTTGATATGATGCCGCAACATTTATCGCAAGTAATGGAAGATTTAGCTGCAACTTACAATGGCGAATTTTCACAGTGGGTTGGCGATGAGTTACTAGAGCAAAACTACCCGACTATTCATATGGTGGGTCGTGCAAGCGAAAATAAACCGCGTTTACTTGATTTAAAATGGGGTGCAACAGATGCTCCATTAATTACACTAGTCGGTAAGGGCGTATGTTTTGACTCAGGCGGACTTGATTTAAAACCAAGCTCTGGCATGCGTAACATGAAAAAAGACATGGGCGGCGCCGCGCATGTAATTGCACTAGCGCAGCTTATTATGGCAGCTAACTTACCAATTAGATTACGTGTACTTGTACCCGCTGTTGAAAATGCAGTATCGCGAAATGCATTTCGCCCTGGCGATGTTGTTAAAACACGCAAAGGCATTATGGTCGAAATTGATAATACCGACGCTGAAGGCCGTTTAGTATTATGTGATGCACTAAGCGAAGCACAAAACGATAACCCTGAGCTAATTATTGATTTTGCTACTCTCACGGGTGCATGTCGTGTTGCGTTAGGCACGGAGCTTCCGGGCTTTTTCTCAACAGAGCGCGATGTAGCAAACGGTATTATTGATGCAGGTTTAAGTGTCCATGATCCTGTTTGGCAACTTCCGTTGTTTGAGCAATATAAAAACTTACTAAAAAGTGATGTAGCCGATATGGCAAACTGTGCAAGCACACCGTTTGGTGGTGCTATTACTGCAGCGCTTTACTTAAAAGAATTTGTTGAACCAACAACACCGTGGGTACATTTTGATGTAATGGCGTGGAACTTACGTGCATTACCAGGTCGTCCAACGGGTGGTGAAGCATTAGGTATTCGTGCTGTATTTAACTACTTACAAAATCGTTTTAATAAATAAGTTTTTGATTCAATAGTAAGAACTTGAGCTTATGAGTTTTAAACCTCATAAAGCTCAAGTGGCAAGTTATCTGGATCGGCAAAAAAGGTAAACTTTTTGCCGGTTATTTCATCCACTCTAATATCCTCAACGTTTACATCGCACGACTCTAAATACGTTTTTGCAATCTGTACATCCGCTACCTTAAAAGCTAAATGTCTTAAGCCTTTTGCTTCGGGATAGCTGGGTCTTTCGGGCGAACCATCAAACGAAAATAGCTCTATTTGGCTACCATCGGGCATGGCTAAATCTAATTTACATGAATTACGATCAGCTCTAAAGTGCTCATTAATAACGTTAAGTTTAAGTACATTGCTATAGAAGTGTTTAGAACGTGCATAGTCACTACAAATAATCGCGGCGTGGTGAATACCTAAAAGTTTCAAATTTAATTCCTTAAAAGCAAAAACGCACTTAAATAAGTGCGTTTTAAATGTGGCTTATTATATGCTGCGTTAGCTTTGCTCGGCTTCTTTACATGCTTTAACTGCTGGTGCTACTAGCTCTAAACCAGTTTTATCACACGGCGGTAAAGCAGCATCGCTTACACTAATAGGCGTTACACGTTCGCCCCATTTTATGTAACTTGCAGCCCATGTAAGGCCTGCACCAAATGCTGCAGACATAATGTTTGAATGCGGTTTAATTAACCCTTGCTCAACGGCTTCACATAACGCAATAGCAATAGTCGCAGCAGAGGTATTACCATACTCACCAATGTTAACCATTACTTTTTCGTCAGGTACTTTTAAGCGATGCTGAATAGCCTGAATAATACGTAAGTTAGCTTGGTGTGGAACGAGTACATTAATGTCGTCAAGGCTTAAGTTGGCCTGTTTCAGTACGTCGTCGCAAGCTTCACTCATACCTTTTACAGCACGTTTAAAAATTTCACGACCTTCAAATAATAAATCAGATGGACCAATTGGCTCATACTTATTTAAATCGCTACCAAAGTTGGTGATGTGTAAAATATCGCGGTCTTCGCTGTCACAACCGGTTTTGGTACCAAGTAGACCAGCTGGGGTATCTGCCGCTTCAAGTACTACTGCACCTGCGCCATCGCCAAATAAAACAGCGCTGTCGCGACGTGCCCAGTTTACGTACCAGGTCATACGCTCAGCGGCAATGACGACTGCTTTTTTAATCATACCCGCTTGAATTTGTGCTGTTGCAGCTTGCAACGCATATAAAAAGCCCGAGCATGCAGCGTTTGTATCCATTGCGGCAGCGCCTGTTGCACCAATATTTTTTTGCACTTGTGAGGCGGTATTTGCCACAACAGTAGAAGGTGTACAGGTTGCTAATATCACTAAATCAATATCTTTAGGATCAACGCCTGCGCACGCAATAGCATGCTTAGCAGCAACAGTTGCCAGCTCGGCGGTACTTACATGGCTCACTCGGCGAGATTTAATGCCTGTACGCGTGGTTATCCACTCGTCGGTGGTATCAACTATTTCACTAATTTCATCGTTGCTAATGCTTGCTGGTGGAATGCATTTACCCCAACCAGTGATATGTGCGTAAGGCATAGTATGTTCTCTTAAGGTGGTCTGACATGTGTTAATTATGGGGGAGTTATACCAAAAAACGGCTTTCAAGACTAGTTTATAGCATGCTTTGTATCGTAAATATTCGCAATTACAGGTTATTTAAGGTAATGCTAGTATAAAAAAGGAGCAAGTATGAAAACAACACTAATAACAACATTCACTGCAATAACGCTGGCATTAATAGCAAATGGGGCTTTTGCTCAACAGCATAAAATTATTTATGCGGGCAGTTTACTTGCATCCGAGGATCAAAAAGTAAAAACAGAGCAAACGTTAGTCATAACAGATAATACAATAACAGCCATTAAAAACGGCTACCTCACAAAAGCAGAACTTAACCTACCTGATGCCGATATTATCAATCTTAAAAATCAATTTGTAATGCCTGGTCTTATTGATATGCATGTTCACGTTACGTTTGAGCGAGATGCTAAAGCAAATCCTCACCGTTGGGCAACAGAATACGATGCGGATTATGCTTTGCGCTCAATTAAATATTTACAACGTACGCTCGATGCGGGTTTTACATCAGTGCGAGATTTAGGTAGCGATCACAAAGTAATATTTCCGCTAAAACGCGCTATTGAGCGAAATGATATTAACGGCCCTCGCATTTTTGCAGCGGGTAATACAATATCGCCTACCGGTGGACACGCAGATATGCACGGATATCGAAAAGATATTACAGATGCGGTTACAGGCGGGATTGGTATTTGTAATGGCGCGGATGATTGTAGCCGTGCGGTACGCGAGGTAATTAAAAGTGGTGCTGATGTAATTAAAATTACTGCCACGGGTGGAGTACTAAGTAATACCGCTGCTGGTGTTAACCAACAACTTACAGATGCAGAGCTGGTTGCAATAGTTGATACGGCTCACCACTTAGGGCGTAAAGTTACAGCCCATGCACACGGTACACAAGGTATAAAAGCGGCCTTAAAAGCCGGTGTGGATTCTATTGAGCATGGCTCTTATTTAGATAAAGAGGCAATAAAGTTATTTAAAAAAACGGGGCTTATTTAGTACCGACGCTTTTAGCGGGGGCAACGGTCAGTGAAGAGGTGCTTACAAACCCAAATATGCCACCGGCAATAGCCGACAAAGTGCGTGAAGTGACTCCAAAAATGCAGGCTTCGTTTAAACTTGCACTGAAAAACAAGGTTAATATAGCTTTTGGAACAGACTCTGGGGTGTCGCGTCATGGGCTTAATGCTAACGAATTTAGTTTAATGGTAAACAATGGTATGAGCGAAGCCCAAGCTATTAAATCAGCAACCATACATGCAGCTAAACTGCTGGGGCAAAGCGCACTCATTGGCGACTTGAGTGTTGGTAAACAAGCAGATATTATCAGTGTGAATGGCTCACCGCTTAAAAATATCGACGTACTTAAAAACGTACAATTTGTTATGAAAGCTGGGCAAGTTTATAAACAATAGGGAAGGTTATGAGCAGCAAAATAAAAGTGTCGTTGTTTAATCATTTGATTGACGCTGAGCGCCAGTTACTAGACCCAGAAGTTCGCCAATCTGAGCGCGCATTAGATGCTTTACTCGATGATGAATTTATCGAAATTGCTGCCAATGGCACTACATTTAATAAATACCAAGTACTAACTCGTTTACCTACCGAGGTTGTGCCACAGTTTTATAATCAGCATTTTAAGGGCCGAATGCTGAGCGATGATGTAGTGCAACTTAGTTATCAAGCAGCTTATAGGCGCTCTGCTCGCGCTGAGTTTAATTATTCATTGCGTATGTCGCTTTGGCGGCAAACTAACGGGCAATGGAAAATGGTGTTTCACCAAGGAACGCCTTGTGCACCTTTTTCAATTTCGATGGATGATGATTAAAAATCACATAACCGTTAAAATAACCTTATTAAACATTTGATTGGGCAATTACCTCTTGTTAATGCGTACCGACCCCACCATTAGTCGACTATTAATGCTGCGAAGCGGCGCTATTGCCGTGCAATTAATTGCGGTGCTTAGCGTTTATTTTTTATTAGAACATCAAATTGCATTACTGCCTTTACTTATTGTTATTGCCGTTGAGGCTGTGTTTCAGCTTATTAGCCTATTTGCTTATCGAAATGTAAGCCGTGCTAAACCTTTGGGTATGTTGATGCAGTTAACCGCTGATGTATTATTTTTAACGGTTTTGCTATCGCTAAGCGGCGGTGCGACCAATGCATTTGTATCACTGTTATTGCTCCCGATAATGATCGCTGCTGTTACGCTGCGAGAAAAAGGATTAGCTTATATTGCGGTATTAGCCATTGCCGCATACAGTTTTTTACTTATAAAGATGCCCGATCACAGTATGCATCAAATGAATATGAGTGGTCATTTTATTGGCATGTGGGTTAATTTTGTTTTAAGTGCCAGCGTAATCGCACTTGTTATTGGCGCAATGAGCAGGGCACTTAAAGAGCGAGAGCGAATTATTGCAAACGTGCGTGAAAAACAATTACGTAATGAACAGCTTGTTACCCTTGATGGGGCCGCTGCACAAATAACCCATCAACTAGCGACCCCAATTGCAAATTTACAGCTATTGTTTGAAGAGTTATTAGAAGAGCAACCAAACAACCCCATTGTTAAGCACATGCAAGCGCCGCTTACTCAGTGTAGTACGCAACTTAACGACTTTAGAAAACTCTCAGAGCAATTACGCCTTAAAAATTCACAAGAGCATACCACCGTAAAGCAGCTGCAAACACAAATTACAGATACACTTTTACTGCAATACCCTGATCAGCACATTAAATGGATTACGCCACCTATTGCGGCAACGCTATTGAGTGATGCGATGTTATTGCCTGCTATTTTAAATTTATTGCAAAACGCCGCGCTTGCTAATCAAAAACAAGGTAAAACTCAATTAGAGCTGAGTTGGCAGCAAGATAACTTACATAGTGAATGCGTTTACTTGTTAATTCGCGATTTTGGCCCTGGCTTTTCATCATCGCAATTAGCAGAGCTGGGCGGGCAACTTATGCCAAGCGATCAGGGAATGGGGCTTGCTGTACTTTTATCAAACGTTACTTTTGAGCGTTTAAATGGCTCACTTACTTTGTTTAACCATGCTGATGGCGGCGCTGTTGCCAAAGTTAAACTCGCTATTGTAAACATTGAGAATAACGCCTCATGAAGTTACTTATAATTGAAGACGACATTAATTTAGCCAGCACACTGGCAAGGCGCTTAACTAAACAAAGCTTTATCTGCGAGGTGGCGCATAATCAAAGTGATGCGTTACTTACCGCGCGTAAAATATTGCCCGACTTTGTTTTATTAGACATGAAACTAGGTGACGACAACGGGCTTGCACTCATAAAGCCGCTGCGTAGTTTGCTCCCCCAAACTCATATTGTTTTACTAACAGGGTTTGCAAGTATAGCAACCGCAGTAGAGGCAATGCGTTTAGGCGCAAACGATTACCTTACTAAGCCGGTTGATATGGCAACATTATTAAAAGCGCTTAACACCGAGCCTGTGCCATCGGCATCGAGTGTTATTGATGATGCGGTTATGTCGCCGGAGCGCTTAGAGTGGGAGCATATTCAACAAGTACTGCACAGTAATAATGGCAATGTGTCGGTTACCGCAAGGCAACTTAATATGCATAGACGTACTTTGCAGCGCAAGTTACAAAAAAAGCCGGTGCAGCAGTAATTTAGTACTTAATTTGAGGAAAGTGCCATGAGCGATGATGCAGCTATATTAATGCAAAATCAAAAAATTATATTATTTGATGCGCAATGTAAGCTGTGCAGCGCGTGGTGTAATTTTATTATTGCTAATGATACACAGACTATTTTTAAATTATGCAGTGTGCAATCTCCAAAAGGAGAACTGTTGTTAGCACACTTTGGTTTTTCAACAATTGAATATGCTTCAATGGTTTACCTAGAAAACGGTAAAGCATTTACACAAAGCCATGCTTTTTTTAATGTTGTTAAGCAGCTAGGTTATCCATACAAGCTAGCAAACGTATTTAGTATTTTGCCAAATAGGTTTAATAATTGGCTATACGATAAGATTGCTTTAAACCGCTATACCTTATTTGGTAAATATCAGTATTGCAGAATTCCCAACCCAGATGATGCCAAACATTATTTATAAATTAGTGGTTAATACACTGCAGCATAAGTAGATGATAGGCTTATGAGGTTGTGTTAAAATCGCCGCGTTTAATTTTAGCTAACGGTATAAAAGGCTTTTTTCATGGCAAACACAGCACATGCACTTCACATTTTGGTTAAGCACAAAGAAATTGCAGAAGATATTATTAAGCAATTAGGTAAAGGTGCGAAGTTTCAAACCTTAGCTAAAAAGTATTCGTCATGCCCATCGGGCAAAAAAGGCGGTGACTTAGGTGAATTTAGACGCGGCCAAATGGTCCCTCAGTTTGATAAAATTGCATTTAAAGGCGCAATTTTAGAACCCCACCTAGTTAAAACAAAATTTGGCTGGCATGTAATTAAAGTACTTTATCGCACGTAATAAAATGATTTTTTGGTATTTGCGCGTTGTGATTGCTTGTATATGGGAAATGACTACATCGCTGTAAATTTAACCTTTGATGATAAACACGCGCTAACCTAAAATTTTGGGTTGTTTACTATTATAAAGTATTAAAAAAAACCGCATTTTATATCTACGCGGTTTTTAACTAATTAAATTATTGATTACTTAACTGGTAATTCGATATCTGCAAATAATTTATCGACATCATCTTGGTTACGCAATAAACTTGCTCGTTCAACACGTTCTTTTGTTAGGTGTGGTGCAAAACGCTCAATGAAGTCATACATATAAGTGCGTAAAAAACTGCCTTTTCTAAATCCAATTTTAGTGGTACTTGCCTCAAATAAATGGCTCGCATCAATACAGACTAAATCGGTATCACTTATTTGATCTATTGCCATTGAAGCGACTACACCGACCCCTAACCCTAGACGAACATAGGTTTTAATTACATCAGCATCGGTTGCTGTAAATACAATATGGGGCTCAAGACCATGTGCACTAAATGCTTTATCTAGTTCTGAGCGACCCGTAAAGCCAAATACGTAAGTAATGAGCGGATATTGCGCTATGTCGGCAACAGTTAAATTATTTACTTTTTTCGCAAGAGGATGGTCTTTTGCAACAACAATACTGCGATTCCAGTGATAGCATGGCAACATAACCAAATCTGAATAAAGATGAAGTGCCTCAGTCGCAATTGCAAAATCAGCGTCGCCACGAGCAGCTGCGTCTGATATTTGTTGTGGTGTACCTTGGTGCATATGGAGTGAAACCGCAGGATATTTCTTCATAAATCCTTGAATAACACTCGGAAGAGCGTAGCGGGCTTGCGTGTGAGTTGTTGCAATATTAAGCTTACCTTGATCTGGTAATGTATGCTCATTTGCAACCGCTTTTATGCCTTCTACTTTGGAAAGTATTTCTCGGGAAATATTAATTATTTCTTCGCCAGCGCCCGTCACATGGGTTAAATGTTTACCGCTGCGGCCAAAAATTTGTACACCCAACTCATCTTCTAACATACGTACTTGTTTAGAAATACCAGGTTGAGAGGTAAATAAACTTTCAGCAGTTGCTGAAACATTTAATTTATGATTTTGTACTTCTACGATATATCTGAGTTGTTGTAATTTCATAGCTGCATATTTTAACGTTGTTATTCATATAATTTATAAAGGTAATACGTGTTAAACCCAAGCGTTTTTAATTTTAAAATTCACCTTGAGTTTTAGGCATACACATTTATCTGTTTGGGATCTAAGGCTAGCACAATAAATATGCTTCAGATAGCAATGATTATCCGAGATAATCTTATAATAGGCCCTCCTTGTAATGCTTTTTTAGCATATTTATAAGTTAAACAGCGCAAAGCTACCCTGTTAGTATATATTTAATGTAAGATTAAAAAATTAGATATGAATCCGAGAATTACACTATGATCGTTTCAATTATTATTGTGCTCATAGTCGCACTTATTGTGATTGCGCTTTGGGTAAGTGCTGTACAGCAACACAAAGAGAAACAAGAAGGCGAACGTCGCAAAGAGCTTACAAAGCAAAAGGCGATAATAGAAGAGACTGAAGAGGCACTTGTGAATAGCGCCAACATACCTTTGTCCGAACCTATTATTCGCGTACTACAACGCCGTGTTTATGAAGCGCTGAAAACTATGGTGGCAAATTCCACTGGTTCAAAGGCGCTTAAAAATAGGTTAAGTGAAGCAAAAGAGCATCTTACGCAACCTGTTCAAGGCAATAATAATGACTCGCTGTCTTTACCGAGTAACGACAAACAGCTTGTAAGTCTTATCCAAGGTATAAAAAAATTACGCATAGTGTTACGCTCAGAACACAATAAAGGGCGAGTTGATAGCCAAGTGTTTACGGTTGAAGATAAACGATTAGAAAAGCTTCAACTTCGTATCAATATAGAAAGCCAAATAAAACGCGGTTTATCAGCACGTTCGGCAAACATGGTAGGTTCTGCTAGGCAATATTTTGAAAAAGCCCAGGTTACTCTTAACGGGGTTACTTATTCTGACGAATATGTTTCAGCTAAACGCCAAGAAGTGGAAGGTTATCTAGAGGCAATTAGTGTAGAGCTTCGGGCATCGAATGCTAATGCGCTTAAAAAGAAAAACGAACAAGAGCAGGACGACTTGGATATATTATTTGCTCCTAAAAAGAAATGGTAAATATGTGTTATCAGCGATAAGCATCCTTTCATTTTAAATTATTATTTGAAAGCCAGAAACTTTCTGGCTTTGTATATTTTTATTTCAGCCTACCCCTCAGCTAAAATGCTTGATCAGCTTGTCGTGTTGTTACAGGTAATCAGTACTCGAATGATAAATCTAACACCCATCCTAATTTCCTTAGCGAAAAATGGAATGAAAAATAAACTTTAGCCAAAAAAGTAAATTTAGTGGCGCAGTTTTGTTAGTCCAATTAATGTGGCAGTCTACTTTGGTTTTTGAAGCAACTATTACTTAGCCAAGAATCTATATATGGTAATTAAATGATTGAAAAAATTATTGGTTTCGTTCTTTTTTTTTTATTCTTAGTATCATTTTTAAGTGTGCTCGGCAATTTATTAGCTGCTTTACTTAATCCTATTGAACTGAAGTTAATTGCCTTCAAAAGGTTGAGTATATCCTTGGCTATACTGATAGTTACATTTTTAGTCGCATATAAATTAGGTTATTTTATTGATAAGTATAAATAAAGGAAATAACAAAGACACATATAGGCGTTCCCTTTTAGTCAAAACGAGTTAGTTTATAAACATAAAAAATTAATGCTTTTCATCTTATTTAATATCACTGTAATGGTGCGTCGCAGTCTTTTTGAAAAGCAAAGTTACTAAAAAATAATGATGCCACCCTGCATAATTTTATGTGGTGAAAATCATTTACGGGAATCGAAGAGGATGGGTTGAAGTTAAGTCCTTTATACTACTGTGAATAATAACACCTCCTTATTACTGTATGTTGACGATAAAAAAATAACGTTAACATCCATCCTAATTTTCTTAGCGAAGAACGGAGTAAAAAAGATGAAATCTTTGCCAAAAAGATTAAATTTAGTGGCACAGTTTTGTGGTTAAATTAAGATGGCTGTCATCCTAATTTCTTGTATGGGGTACGTTGGAGTTGAAGCTTCAGCTACCATTGGAACTGCTGAAGGCTATATGAGTTATAGTTATCCTGTAGTAGAAAATTTTAACGTAATAAGCAGTGCTTTCATAGAGTCGTTTTATAATCAGTCTAAGGGACCGCTGGGGGATTAATTGAGTAAGTTTTTATTTTTTATATTGTTAGTAGTATTTTTTTGCCATCAAGCAAAGGGTAATTGTAGTGAGAATGTTACTTTAGAGTTGATAAAGGATGATATTGACGCACAACAGGAACTCGAATGGAAAGATGTTTCTAATATACTAGAACAAGGGATATTGCAGAATGACAGCACTGCGTATTTTCTGTCTGGTTACATTTTATATTTGGGAGCATACAACCAAAATCCAGATTATAAAGAAGCTAGAAAAATGCTTTCAATTTCATCGGATTTAGGGAATATAAGAGCAAAGCATATTCTGGGTAGTTTTTTAATTACAAGTGAAAAAGCAGAAGATGTATATAAAGGTACCAAGCTACTAGAGTTATCTTTTGAGGAAGGTATTTTAGATTCTAGTGTAAATTTATATTATGCATATCAACTTGGAAAATATGGTGATATTGCTTTTCTAAAAAATTCCTTACGTAAAGCATCTGATGTGGGTGATGATGAGGCTGCTATATTATTCGGTCAATTGACTTTAGATGAAGCAATGAAAAAGAATGATTCAGAATCACTATTTAAAATGGTTTCTTATCTATCAAACAGAGCTGATAAGCAAGGTTTTTCAAATGATATGTATAAGAACTTATATTATCTTTTTTTTGGAGTATACGGCCTGCGAGACTCTCCGTTAAAAAATAGTATTTATGCGGATTATTATTTAAAAAAAGCGGCTGAAAATGGACATGAATATGCAATAAAAATACTTAATGAAAATAAATAGGTCCAGGTCTCTTTTTGCTTTTTTGTTATAATAGTTATTTTTACTGGTTCAATTGTTGCTGTTGGTAAAGGTAGTGTTAGTGAGGAAATCACAAATATTACCAGCATTAGTTCTGGGATACTTGTACGCATTAATGCGAAAAAATTAACGTGACACCCATCTTAATTTTAGGCTTGTCTGCGCCCACTTATATACCAGTAAAACATCAGTTCAAATACCACAGAATTACAGGAGTATAGGTTGATTATGTCCCTTGGTAACATACGATTAGTAAAATATATTGTCCCAATACTTTTACTGTGTGCAAATAATGTCTGGTCTTGCTCAAAGTATGCAGAGATGGTTCAAACGGCTGACTTGAGTGAGGTCGGCGAACTTGCCCGACGAGAATTGGGACATGAACTTATGAGGGAGTATGATTTCCCAAGTAAGGTATTGAAGAGACTGATGAATAATGAAATGGAATTTGAAAAAAGTAATATTCTTCATAAATATGGGGATGTTTTGCTTGATATGGCTGTTTATCGTTCAAACTATGAAGGTGTCAGGTATTTGCTAAGTAACGACATATCCTTATTTTCAAAACGGAGATTTATAGAAAGCCCAATATTTGTTGCTACAAGTGCTAAGGACAAAAAAATGTTAAAGTTACTATTAGAAATGACAAGCTCTGAACATACTCAATTGTTTAAAATGGCAAATAAATATATTGATTGTGCTAACTCTTTGTAAGGTTAAGTAGTTTCATAAAAAATTAACGTGGCACCCATCTTAATTAGGATAGTTTTGCTTGTTAAAAATAGGTGCCTGTCTTGCTTAATATCTACCACAGTTCGATAAGGTTGCATTTAAAGGCGAAATTTTAGAACCCCACCTAGTTAAAACCAAATTTGGCTGGCATGTAATTAAAGTACTTTATCGTACTTAGTTTATTTTTAAGTAAGAAGTAGTCTGCGCTATATAGAAGAAGGCTGCAATAAGCAGCCTTTTTTAGTTTTAAACTTTATTTGTATATTAAGCGTCTTGCTTGGCTTCTTCTTCACTAATTTGTTTTAGTGCTTGAATGAATGATTCGCTTGGTTGTCCGCCAGTAAGTGCATACTTATCGTTTATGATAAATGTAGGTACTGACGTAATACCCATTTGTTTAAAGTTGTCTTGCTCTTGGCGTACGTCTTGTACGTATTTGTCTGAATGTAGAATACCGCGCGCAGTTTCTTTATCAAGACCTACTTTTTCAACAACGTCGAGTAGTGCTTCTTCTTGATTTAAGTATTTTAAATCAGTGAAGTGCGCTTCAAAAAAGGCAAGTTTTAATTCGGTTTGCTTACCTTCTTCACGTGCCCACATTAATAAACGATGCAAATCAAAGCTGTTGATCATGATGCGTTTGCCATCAAAATTAAAGGTGAATCCAGCACGCTTTCCTGCTTCGAACATGTTTTTACGATTTTCGTCGCCTTGCTCTTCTGTTAGGTTGTACTTTTGCATTAAATGTTCGTTTAAGTCTTGACCTTCAATTGGCATATCTGGGTTTAGTTCAAAAGGATGCCACGTAATATCTGCGCTCATTTCGTCTTTGAGTTGCTCTAGTGCAGTTTCTAGGTTTTTATAACCCACTACACACCAAGGGCACATTACGTCTGAGACGATATCAATTTTAAAGTTTTTCATATTTATCCTTTTGAGGATTGCTTTGGTATAACAGGGGATATTGGGATGAACTGCACTTTATCAATACCAAACTAAAAAGAGCAGCTAAACAGCTGCTCTTGAAGGTATTCAGTTTTAAGCGTTAAGCCCAAATGGGTCGTCAATGCTATAACTTGGTTGTGTAAACCAATGAGGGCCGTTGTCGGTCATGTAAAAATGATCTTCTAAACGCACGCCAAATTCATCGGGTATAACTAACATTGGTTCGTTACTAAAGCACATGCCAGGGGCAAGTGGGGTTTTATCACCGCCAACTAAATATGGCCATTCATGAATGTCTAGCCCAATGCCGTGCCCCGTTCGATGCGGGCAACCCGGTGTTTGGTACTGCGGGCCTAGCCCTTGCGCTGCTAAATAGTTACGTGCGCCCGCGTCAACGTCTTCGCACGTAGCACCAATTTTAGCTGCATTAAATGCCGCCATTTGCGCTGCTTTTTCATGATCCCAAAACATACGTTGGCGCATTGTTGGTTCGCCAAATACATAGGTACGGGTTATATCTGATAGGTAATCGTGTACTTTACAGCCAGTATCAATTAGTACCATATCGCCTTTTTTAAGTATTTGGGCATCTTTAACACCGTGCGGGAAAGACGTTGCAACACCAAATAAAACAATACAAAAATAGTTACCTGGTGCACCTACTTTTTGGTGTGCTTGCTTAATAAAAGCTTCTACTTCGGTGGTGGTTATTCCCTCATAAAGCATGCTTGCTGTGGCTTGATGTACGGCTAAGGTCATGTCCATCGCGCGTTGCATTAAGCTAAGTTCATGAACTGATTTATGCATACGGCAATGCGCCGTTACAGGTTGTGCATTTATGAGGGTTAAACCCATTTGTGCTTTATTAATGCCGTCGAATATAAAAAATTGTGCGCTTTCATCAATGCCAATAGTTGCGTTTTCATTAATGTTTAACTTTTTTAATACTTCGACAAAAAGTGCATAAGGATTTTCGTGCTCTTGCCACCCATGAATAGGCCCATCTATTACTTTAAACCCGTTTAGTGAACCAATTTCGAAATAAGGCGCAATGTATTGTACTTCACCAAGGGCGGGTAATATCGCGCCAACCATACGTTCGCTCGCGTACCATTTCATGCCTGTAAAGTAGGTAAGGTTGGTGCCAGCGTTTAAATAAATTGCATCTATGTTGTTTGCTAGCATATACGCTTGCGCCTTGGCTATGCGCTCTAAATGTTCGTCAGCTGCGATAGGGGTCAGCGTTTGCGTCATGTTACTTAGGCTTGCCAGCGCTTGCTCGCTTGATTGTGTACCAATACCGGTGGTGGTCATATTTTTCTCCTTGGATTTTTAGCTAGTGTGATTAATACCAAGGTAAAATTCAATGTTATGCGATAAGAGGCTATTAGTTTATAGCCTCTTAAAATGGCATATTATTTTTTAGCGTAAGGTAAACGCGTGAGTTTATTACTTGTGTGGTAGCTATCAAGCCCGGTTACTGCCACTGTTTCAATAGCCTGTAAATCTAAAAAGCCATCACTTTGAAGTGCTACTTCATCTAAATACACATCAGTGATTTCACCTATTACAAGCTCTGTGCCATTGATGGCTAAATGTTGGTTTTCTACAAATTTAACTGAGTACTTTAAGCGGCTTTCTTTAACAAAAGGCGCTGCAAAGTCATTTAAATATTCGGGCGTTAAACCTGTCGCCGCAAATTCCGACTCGCCTTTGTCGTAGCGGGCTGATGTTTGATGAGCTTGCTTATAAATAGCTTTATTAACCTGGTTAATGGTGTAACTACCGGTTTCGATTATGTTTTCGAACGTATGTCGAGGCACGCTATTTGGGCGCATTATCATGCCAACTAGCGGCGGGTGAGCCCCTAAATGAATAACAGAGCTAACAATGGCGAGATTAGTATTGCCTTGTTTGTCTTGCGTGCCAATTAAGTTGGCGCTCTTAAAACCCGAAAGCGAATTAATTAAATGAGTACGAGTGTGTTTTTCAAGTGCGTTTATGCGCTCTTTAGTAAAATGCATTAAAGGTCCTTACCACGGTATGGTTTCGCCTTGCCAATCTAAGTAGGCAGGCTGACCATTGAGTTCTAAATGAGGGTTATTAAAAGTAAGTGTAAAAAGCTGCTTGGCTACAAATTCAGCTGTAAACAGTTTTCCTGCGGGTACATTTTTTTGAAATGGCTTTGAAAGCTCAGTATCAGTAGTCCCTGGATGAAATAAAACGAGCTTAGTATTTTTAGCTCTGCGTGCAAGTTCAATCGCTGCGGTTTTAAATAGCATGTTAAGCGCAGCCTTGGAGGCGCGATACGTATACCAACCGCCTAATTTATTGTCGTTAATGCTGCCCACACGCGCACTAAGTGCTGTAATAGTACACTGCGTTTTATGTGTTAAAAGCGGCAAAATACTCTGCAAGCAAAGTAGGGGAGTTAGGGTGTTTGAATTTAGAAGTTGGCTAAAATACTCAGCGTCTAAATCCTCCAGCTTTTTTTCGGGCATATGGGTTTCGTTGTGCAGTGTACCATTGAATATAATAACTTGTTGTATATCGGCATTTTGCGCTTTTAGGTAATTAGTAACGCGCGCTAAACTTTGTTTTGTGTAGTCAGTATGCAGGTGGACAACACTTGAGTCAGATTCAATACTTTTTGAACTAATACAAACGATCTGATGAGTAGGCGTGTTTATTTGTAGATGTTCTATATATGCATTTGCTATGGCACTGCTTGCGCCGAATAAAACAATAGTTTTCATTTATCACCTTTTGCTTTTAGTCCACATTGGCCGTTACTGCACTGAGTATTTGGCATTAAAAAGCGACTGATGGGGTGCCGATACTTAGCAAATAACAGGTATCCGCAGTCAGCGAAAAAGCGAATTATTGGCAAGCGAAAAATTTTCAACCAGCCGTGTTTACCCACTAATTTCCATGCTTCGTACGTTACATCAAGCCCGTAAATCATTTCACCTGATAGCTTTTGAGCTTGCAGATAAGTCATTGCTTGGTCTTTATCAATATACGAGTAGCGCTCACTAAAGTCGCTCGCGTTAAGATCTTCAAGCGTAATTAGATTTTTAGAATCAGCGTGTTTTAGTTGCTGCATTTCGGTGCTGCAAAGGGGGCAGTTACCATCGTAAAAAATTATCATGTGGGTGCTTTGTGATTATTTTATATATATTTTTTTACGACAAGACATTGCAAATGGATCTATTAAATATCCCTACATGATGATATTAATAGTGCCCTACGAAATAAAGGAGAATGAGAAATGAGTGAACAATACGCCGCCTTGCGAGGTAATGTAAATTTATTAGGGCAACTTCTAGGACAAACAATTAAAGATGCTCAAGGCCAAGCTATTTTAGATAAAGTAGAAGAAATTCGGGCTTTATCTAAATCATCTCGCAGTGGTAATGAAGACGACAGACAAGCGCTAATAGATGTTTTACATGCGCTTAGTGATGAAGAGCTTTTGCCGGTTGCCCGTTCATTTAATCATTTTTTAAACCTTGCTAATGTAGCAGAACAATTTCATACCGTTTCGCGTTTTAATGACGTTGGCCTTGGTCAACAAAACCCTCTCACTCAAACATTAAAAACGTTAGTTACAAAAGCAGAACAAGGCCAGCTAGATAGTAATCATTTGGCCGAAACACTCTCAAAACTCCACATAAACTTAGTATTAACCGCTCACCCAACCGAGGTGACGCGCCGTACTATTATTAATAAACATGTTGAACTAAGTGATTGCTTAGCGTCGCTTGAGCGAAAAGATAACTTACCGCTAGAGCGAGATGCTATTTTAAATCGTATTGAACAGCTTATTAGCCAGGCTTGGCATACCGACGACATTCGTCGCTCTCGCCCAACGCCAGTTGATGAAGCTAAATGGGGTTATGCGGTAATCGAAAACAGTCTATGGCACGCTGTTCCGCGCTTTTTACGTGAATTTTCAGCCAATGTTAAAGAGCAATCAAGTTTAGAGCTACCAAAAGATTACAGCCCGATTGAGTTCACATCTTGGATGGGTGGAGACCGTGATGGAAATCCATTTGTAACATCGCAGGTTACAGCAGAAGTGCTTGACCATGGTCGTTGGATGGCGCTTAACTTATATATTCAAGATTTAAAAACGTTATGCGCTGAACTCTCTATGTCAGATGCCAGTGATGAGCTTATTGAGTTGGCAGGTCAAGACTTTGAACCATACAGAGCGGTGATCAAAAAGCTTAAAAACCAAGTTGCAGAAACAGTAGCTCATCTTGGCGCTAAAATTAAAAATAAGCGTAGCGATTCACAAGATTTAATTACCGATATTAATCAGCTTAAACACCCTGTAGAGGTCTGCTATCGCTCGTTATTAAAGTGTAATATGAAAGTCGTTGCTGATGGCTTATTGCTTGATTTACTGTACCGTATTAATAGCTTTGGCTTGCGTTTAGCTAAACTCGATGTGCGCCAAGATTCGTCTCGCCACAGCGATGTGTTTTCAGAGCTGACGCGTTATTTAGGTTTAGGCGACTACAACCAATGGCAAGAGCAAGACAAACAAGCTTTTTTACTTACTGAGCTTAACTCTCGCAGACCGCTTATTCCAAAACATTGGCAACCAAGCCCTGATGTTCAAGAAGTGCTAGACACCTTTGATGTTATTGCTAAGCAAGACGAAGCAACATTTGGCTTGTATATTATTTCGATGGCGCGAACAGCATCAGACATTTTAGCAGTACAATTATTGCTAAAAGAAAGCGGCTGTAGCTTTGATTTACCAGTAGCACCGTTGTTTGAAACACTCGACGATTTAAACGCAGGCAGTGATGTAATTACTACATTACTTGATAATGTTTGGTATCGCGGGCACATTAAAAACACCCAAAATGTAATGATTGGTTACTCTGATTCTGCTAAAGATGCCGGCATGATGGCAGCAGGTTGGGCCCAGTACGAAGCAATGGACAAACTAGTACAACTTGCTGATGAGCGTGGTATTGAACTTATTTTATTCCACGGACGCGGTGGCACAGTAGGGCGTGGCGGTGCACCTGCCGCACAAGCGCTGCATTCACAACCGCCAGGTTCGTTAAAAGGGGGGTTGCGTGTAACCGAGCAAGGCGAGATGATCCGCTTTAAATTTGGTTTACCCGATGTAGCACTGCAAAGCTTAAATATTTACGCAGGCGCGGTACTACAAAGTAACTTATTACCGCCGCCGGAGCCAAAACCGCAGTGGCGCGAAGTAATGAAGCTAATAAGTGAGGAGTCGTGTGAACACTACCGTAATGTAGTTCGCCACGATGAAAACTTTGTACCTTACTTTAGAATGGCAACACCTGAGCTTGAGTTGTCTAAGTTACCGCTTGGCTCGCGTCCTGCAAAACGTAATCCTAATGGTGGTGTTGAAAGCCTGCGTGCTATTCCATGGATTTTTGCTTGGAGTCAAAACCGTTTAATGCTTCCGGCATGGTTAGGTGCGTTAACAGGCTTAAAAGCTGCGCTTAATAAGTACGGCGCAGAAACACTCAACGAAATGAGCTTACAGTGGCCGTTCTTTAGATCGCGCCTAGAAATGCTAGAAATGGTATTTAGTAAAGCAGATTGCTGGTTGAGTGAGCATTACGACAATGCGCTGGTGGAAGATATGTACAAACCACTGGGTGTAACACTTCGTAAAGAGCTTCAAGAAGCTATTAGCTTGGTGCAATCACTTAGCCCACAAAAAAGCCTACTAGCCGAACAACCTTGGATTAAGGAGTCGATTAGCTTACGTAATCCGTACACCGATCCACTTAACTTACTACAGGTTGAGCTTTTACGCCGTGCTCGCTCAGAGGAAAAACGAAACGAAGGTGACATTGATAATGCGTTAATGATCACGATGACAGGTATAGCTGCAGGTATGCGTAATACCGGCTAATACTTTATTTTGTTAGGTATACCTATTGGTATTAAAAGGGAGCACGCGATGTGCTCCCTTTTTTTGCGTTAAATAGGCTGGTATTTAACGCCCTAACCTTTTAAACTACGTAGCCATTGAATAATTAAAAAATGTTATGGCTTCAGCAACTTTTACTGTACAGCAAGATACAGCACTTACAAATTCGCACATCACATTAAACGTAGCGCAAACAGCGTCATTACGTAGTCAATTAAAATCACAACGTGGCATATTAAATTCTAGTAATATTAAAGCGTTATGCGCTCAACTCAATGTGTCTGATGATGCATTACTACAAGGTTTAGTACCTTTAGCTTCTGAGTATGCTGTTGCGCCAGTGTCAGATTTTCATGTAGGCGCAATTGTTAAAGCACTTGATGAAAAGGGTGAGGTAAACTTTTATTTTGGTGCAAATGTAGAGTTTGATCATCAAGCATTGAGTTTAGTGGTTCATGCAGAGCAATCGGCTATAAATAACGCATGGTTAAACGGCGCTAAAAAAATAGTTAAAATAGCGATTAGCGATGCGCCTTGTGGGTATTGTCGCCAGTTTATGAACGAACTAGCTGATGCGAAAGAGTTTGATATTTTACTTCCTGATCAGCAATTTAAACTTGCAGAATTACTGCCGCATTCATTTGGACCTACCGATTTAGGTAACGAATTTAGCTTATTTAACCCAAAACCACAGCAAGGTAAGTTTAGCTTTGATGGCCTTGATGAAACCCTTGCGCGTTTTGCACTTAATGCGTATGTGCCTTACAGCCAAAACTTTAGCGCCGTAAAAATAAGTACATTTAGTGATGGTGACTTTTACGGAAGTTACGCAGAAAACGCAGCGTACAGCCCAAGCTTGTCGCCACTGCAAAGTGCACTAAGTCAGTTCTTTTTAGCTGGGCTTAGCTTTAACGAAAGTACGGTGAAGGGAATAACATTGCTCGAAACAGCGGGTCGTGAAAACCAGTCGCAAGTGGCAAAAGCTGTACTTGCCAGTTTTACGCATTTACCAGCACTTAAAGTAATTAGCGCACCACTTAAATAGTGGCTTGCATACAATAAAGCACAGCCGGAGCTGTGCTTTATTAAAGCGAGTCATTCTATCGAATTAAATAACTCACTAACTGCTATAATCGGTATTAATCAAGTAATACTTTAGCTGCTTCTAATACGACTGCTACAGATTTACGCTCAATTTCACCGTGGTCTACATTTGGTATTTCTTGGCGAGTACGGTTAACAAGTACGCCTGCTACACATGCTGCTTGTAATCCAAGGGCTGCACACATAGTAAATAATGTTGCCGATTCCATTTCGTAGTTCATCACGCCCAATTTTTGCCACTCTTCGCAGCTACCTTGTAGTGATTTAGGAACGTAACCAGAGTGCGTATCGTAACGCTCTTGCCCTGGGTAGAATGTATCGCTTGATGCAGTAATACCAATATGAAAATCGATATTTAGGTTTTTACATGCTTGTACCATAGCTTGTGTTGCATAAAAGTCAGATACAGCAGGGTAGCTAAGTGGTGCAAAGTGTTGGCTAGCTCCATCTAAACGTACAGACGCTTGGCTAATTAAAATTTCGCCTTCGTTAATGTGTGGCTGAATTGCACCGGTTGTACCAATACGTAAAAATTTACGCACGCCAAGTTGTGCTAATTCTTCTACTGCAATCGACGTAGATGGACCACCAATACCTGTAGAACATATAACCACAGAGTGGCCGTTTAATTGACCTAAATAAACATGAAACTCGCGAGTTTGAGCAAGGCAGGTTGGGTTGTCTAGGAATTGTGAAATACGTGCTGCACGATCTGGATCGCCCGGTACAATCGCAAGTTTTGCACCTTTAAGATCGTCAATACATAGTCCTAAGTGAAATACCTTTTCCATAGCTAAGCCTTTTATAATAATTTGTTGTCAATCTAGCATCATTGCTAGAAACGTTTATTAAGTACAGGACGATTGTCCGTTTTATCTTAACTCTTCCAATAAAGCCTTAATAATTTTAAGGGCTAATTTGATTTATTCACCAACTATGAATATTCACTCAAGTACTTATATACGTAGCCTTGTTGCGCTGTTGACATGTTCAAGCAGACATAATAAGTATCACTCAAGCGCGTAACTACGATTAAATGGATGATTACAAAGTTTCATTAATATCAAATAAATTCAATGGCTTAATCTTGTAGTGAACACGTAAAAACTAACGTGTTTACTTATATTAAGCACTGACTTATTTAGCAAAGTGACATTTATTTGAAGTTTAGGCACTTTTAGTGATTTTGCATAACTAATCAAAAGTAATCAAAACTAATTAGCTACGTACAGAATAAAAACCGAAGGAGTTTATTATGAGCACACAATTTGAAGCATTTAAAAACAAAGTTGAGCACTGTTTGTGCGCACCGGGCGATGGCGTATACACAGTAAATACTGCAAAAGAGCGCAAAGCCGCACTGCGTAATAAACTTTACGGACAAACTGAAAACGTTGATAACTTGTGGCGCGAGTCTTTAAACGAATTACCAAGCTCACCACATAAAGCCGTTATGTTAGGTATTAGTTCAGACTGTGGCGGTGGAATTTTACGCGGTGCAAACTGGGGGCCATTGTTTGTGCGCTCAGCATTAATTGATCAGCATCCGCAATGTCATTCGTTTGATTTAGGCGATGTACGTGTAATCCCACATTTACTTCATGACAAATACCTAAATGATGCAACCATTTCTAATTGCCAAAAAGCTTTATATGGTGATGAAGATAACGATTATTACGTAAGCCCATTATCAATCACTGAAGATGTCTGCGACAGTTTTTACGCAACGTTTAAAGATAAAGGATTATTTGGTATTGGTGGCGATCACTCAATTAGTTACCCACTTACTAAAGCGTACTTAAAAGCAAAACGTGAGCAAGGTAAGCGCACGGCTATTATTCATTTTGACGCGCATACCGATTTACTTGTGGAGCGCTTAGGTATTGATTTATGTTTTGGCTCGTGGTGTACACATATATTAGAGTTTTTACCGGCACCGCATCATTTAATACAATTTGGTATACGCTCAAGTGGCAAGCCTAAAGCGCACTGGGAAAGTACCTTTGGCGTTAAGCAACATTGGGCACATGAAATCATTGAGCGCGGCGCAGCAGCGGTTGCTGCCGACGCTATTGCACAATTAAAAGCCGATAACGTTGATGAAGTATATGTAAGCTTTGATATTGATGCGCTTGATGCCGAGTTTGCATCTGCCACAGGTACGCCAGAACATAATGGTTTAACACCAAAGCATGCGCTTGATATTTTATCAGCCATTGCGGATGAGTTTCCAATTACGGGGGCTGATATGATGGAAATAGCGCCATTCACCGACAGTTCGCTTGTCGGTCAGTCTAGTTCTGAAACAACACTCAGAGAAGGCGCTAAAATATCGGCCTTTTTAATCAACGCAATGAACAAGTAAATTGGTCGTGCTTATACACTACTAAAAACTAGCAGTTCGCAGAGCCTCAGCTATATTTATTAATGTACTTATCATGAGGCTCAGTTAAATGAAGTGGTTTATCTTTTTACTGTGCGTTATCTGTATTAAGGTTAACGCCACTGAAATTACAATAGTAACGGAAGTATTTCCGGACTTTCAGTACATCAATGAAGATAACAAACTCATTGGCCGCTCTGTAGATAAAGTTCATAAAGCGCTAGAAGGGTCAGGTATAAATTACACTATGTTTGCCTATAGTTGGGCCATATCGTACAACGCAACATTACGTGATAAAAACACCTGTATATTTTCGATAGTGCGACTCCCTAATAGAGAGAATAAGTTTACTTGGATAGGCGAGCTAGAAAGCTTTGACTCTGCTATATATGGGCTTAAGTCGAGAGGTATAAAGTTAAATACTCTCAATGATGCCAAAAAGTATAAAATAGCAGTACTGCGTGATAACTTTAGTCATCATTATTTGTTAGAGCGTGGCTTTAGCGAAAGTAAGCATTTATTACTTATAGATAGCCTAGACAAAATAGATAAACTTATTAGTACTCGCGACGATATTCTAGATTTTGTTGTGCTTAGTAAAAAGCAATTTGACTATCGAATTCAAGCTGAGCCAAGGCTTAAATTACTTGAACCTGTTCTCAGTTTAAATACAACACAATCCCCTTTGTACTTTGCTTGCAATATTAATATGGATCCTGCCTTAGTTACGCAATTAAAAGCTGCATTTAAAAATATTAGAACAGTAAAATAAGTGGTTTTATTAATATAACACCATGAAATATAATTACTTTAATATATTTTTTAAATTTAAATTGCTGCGTTTAAAAAACCGACTATAATCAGCTGCTTTTGTTTCAAAAGCACTAACTTTTTTGGAGCGTTAAATGGGTGATTTAATCGGGATTAGCTTATTGATCTTGATCAGTGCGTTGTTTGCTATGTCAGAAATAGCAATTGCGGCGTCGCGTAAAATAAAACTGCGAGTAATGGCAGATGAAGGAAATATAAAAGCTGCAGCGGTATTAAAGCTACAAGAGAATCCAGGGGCTTTTTTTGCCATGATTCAAATTGCACTCAACGCGATTGCGATTTTGGGTGGTATTGTGGGCGAGCAGGCTTTATCGCCTTATGTTGAAAGTGTTTTAGTGCTTTTTTATCAAGGTGCACACTTAGAAAAAATTAGCTTTTTATTCTCATTTTTTACTATTACATCTCTGTTTATCTTGTTCGCCGATTTAATGCCCAAACGCTTAGCGATGATCATGCCAGAAGCAGTCGCTGTGAGAGTGGTGACTATAATGCGTTGGGTGACATTTGCCTTAACCCCGTTAGTGATGTTTTTTAATGGTGTAACTAACTTTGTACTGCGCTTATTTAAAGTACCTGCAGAGCGGGAAGACAATGTAACAACTGAAGATATTGTTGCGATGATGGATGCAGGTGCTGCATACGGAAGCTTGCAAAAGCAAGAGTATGAATTAATAGGCAATGTGTTTGATTTAGAAGCGCGGTTTTTATCAAGTGTAATGACGCCACGCGACCAAATTGTCTATTTTGATTTAAACGAATCGAGTCATGATATTGCGACTAAAATTATTGATCATCCTCATAATCACTTTTTAGTGGTGTCAGGGAGCTTAGATAAGTTACATGGCTCTGTTGAATCAAAAGATATTTTACGACAAGTATTAAAAGGTGAAGCAGCCAATATAAATGATGAGTTGATTGATAAAGATGTTTTTTATTTACCCGAGACATTAAGCCTATCAGAAGCATTAAATGCCTTTAAAAGTGCAGCCAAACCGTTTGCCGTAGTTGTTAATGAATACGCTTTATCGGTCGGTATCGTTACGGTAAAAGACTTAATGAAAGGCTTTATGGGGGATTTAATAACTCACCAAGGCGATGAATTAATTATAGAACGCGATCAAGACTCTTGGTTAGTTGATGGTTTAACTCCGATTAGCGATTTAGCAAAACTGCTGGACATAGAAGAGTTTCCTGAGCAAATGCACTATGAAACCGTTGCAGGCTTTTTAATTTACAATATGAAGCGAATACCCAAGCGTGCGGAACATTTAACCTTTTCAGGCTTTAAATTCGAAGTGGTTGATGTAGAGGGCATTAGGGTAGAGCAGTTATTAGTTTCAAGAGTTATTACTTAGCACAGTGCTAATATCCTTTAAAATAAGGTGCGCTTTAGTTTTTATATAAATAGCCAAGCTGTATTTGCTTGGCTTTTTTGTGTCTGTTAAACACTTCGTTTCTAAAATGAGATATTATTTCAATATGTTCAGTTGTTTTATTTTCATACAGTCTTGATTCTATTTTCATCTAATTAACATTAAATGCAACCTAAGACGTATATTGTACTGATGAGTGTAAGTTTGTGTAAATTTCTTCTAATTAAGATTCATTCTCAGTGCGTTTTAATTTAGAATGATCGTTCACTCTAAACTAAAAGGTATTTAACATGCAGCGTTCCCGCATCGCTTTATTTGTATTGTCCGCCCTCGTAGGTTCTGTTGCTTTAACTGGTTGTGACCAAGCAACTGAGCAGTCACAAGCTTCAGCTCCTCAAGCTGTGCCAGTGGGTGTACTGACATTAAAAAGCCAAGCGCTTACTCTCAAAAAAGAACTTCCTGGGCGTATCAGTGCATTTCAAATTGCTGAAATTCGCCCACAAGTAAGTGGTATTGTGCAATCTCGTTTATTTGTCGAAGGTAAAGAGGTTAAGCAAGGCCAAGCACTGTATCAAATAGACCCAGCTACATTTGAAGCAGACCTTGCAGCAAGTGAAGCGAGCGTTGCACGCGCAGAGGCAAGCATCGCCAGCTCTAAATCAAAAGCATCACGTTACGGCGAACTCTTAAAAATCAAAGCAGTGAGTCAACAAGATTTTGACGAAGCGGATGCTGCGTACAAACAAGCAAATGCTGAATTATTAACGGCTAAAGCCCAGTTAAAATCAGCGCAAATTAACCTTGATTACAGCCATGTGTCTTCCCCTATTAGTGGCCAAATTAGTAAATCAAGCGTAACAGTGGGTGCACTAGTAAGTGCAAATCAAAGTACAGCACTTGCTACAGTGACTCAATTAGACCCAATTTATATTGATTTAACACAATCGAGCAATGAGTTGACGCAACTTAAAAAAGCGATTGCATCTGGCCGTTTAGGTATTGATGCAAACAGCCAAACAGATGTTGAATTAATAATGGAAGATGGCTCGGCGTATTCTCACAAAGGAACGTTGCAGTTCTCAGAAGTTACTGTTGACCCAAGTACCGGCTCTGTAACTTTGCGCGCTAAATTCCCTAACCCTGAAAAGCTATTATTACCAGGCATGTATGCACGTGCATCTATTGTTGAAGGCGTTAAAGCGGATGCGATTTTAGTACCGCAACGCGGTGTAAGCCGTAACAACAAAGGCGAGCCAACAGCAATGGTTGTCAGTAAAGACAATAAAGTAGAAAGTCGCGTGTTAAAAGTGGATAGAACCGTTGGTTCAGATTGGCTTGTTACTGATGGCCTAAGTGATGGCGATAAATTAATTGTAGAAGGCTTACAAAAAATTCGCCCGGGTGCGCCAGTGAGTCCTTCTGAAATTCAGTCATCTACAAAAGCTGATAAAGCGCAATAACGGAGAGTTGTAATGTCACGATTTTTTATCGACAGGCCCATTTTTGCATGGGTACTGGCAATAGTAGTGATGCTAGCAGGTATTTTGGCTATACAAAGCTTGCCAATTGCACAGTATCCGTCAATTGCACCGCCAGCAATTAGTATTACGGCAACGTACCCTGGTGCATCTGCACGTACGCTTGAAGATACGGTTACGCAAGTTATAGAGCAAAAAATGAAGGGGCTTGATGGCTTACTTTATATGTCATCAACGTCTGAATCGAGCGGTTCAGCAACGCTTACACTTTCATTTAGTGCCGAAACAGACCCTGATATTGCACAAGTTCAAGTGCAAAATAAATTAGCGACTGCAACACCGCTTTTACCTGAAGAAGTACAAAGGCAAGGTGTCGTTGTTGCAAAGTCTGCTCGTAACTTTTTGATGGTATTAGGTTTTGTGTCTAAAGATGGCAGTATGACTAACATCGATATTGGTGATTATGTATCATCAAACGTGCAAGATATTGTTTCACGTGTTGAAGGTATAGGTGAAGTGCAATTATTTGGCTCACAATACGCTATGCGAATTTGGTTAGACCCTTCAAAACTGCAAAATTACAAACTAACGCCAGCGGATATTAGCGCCTCAATTAGCGCGCAAAATGCACAAGTATCTGCGGGCCAATTAGGAGGGATGCCAGCAGTTGCAGGACAGCAACTTAATGCAACGGTGACAGCGCAAAGTCGTTTACAAACGGCCGAGCAGTTTGAGAATATTTTAGTAAAAACAAATCCTGATGGCTCTTTTGTCCGCCTTGAGGATGTTGCACGTGTAGAGTTGGGTGGCGAAAGCTACCGTGTTGTAGCACGCTACGATGGACAACCTGCTTCGGGTTTAGGTATTAAATTGGCCAGTGGCGCGAATGCACTTGATGCAGCGGCAGGCGTTAAAGCCGCCATTGAAGAGTTAAAACCTTATTTTCCTGAAGGGTTAGACGTAGTTGTACCCTATGACACCACACCATTTGTATCTTTATCAATTGAAAAAGTAGTTCATACGCTTATTGAAGCGGTTATTTTAGTATTTGTCGTCATGTATTTGTTTTTACAAAACTTCCGTGCAACGCTTATTCCGACCATTGCCGTGCCTGTGGTATTGCTTGGTACGTTTGGTATTTTGTACGCATTTGGTTATTCAATCAATACGTTAACCATGTTCGCGATGGTGCTTGCCATAGGCTTACTTGTGGATGATGCGATTGTTGTAGTCGAAAACGTTGAGCGCTTAATGACCGAAGAGAAGCTATCGGCACTTGAAGCAACGCGTAAATCTATGGATGAAATTAAAGGCGCGTTGGTCGGTATTGCCATGGTACTTTCTGCGGTATTTATACCAATGGCGTTCTTTAGCGGCTCTACTGGGATTATTTATCGTCAATTTTCTATAACACTGGTATCTGCGATGGGGTTATCGGTTTTAGTGGCCCTAATTTTAACACCTGCATTGTGTGCAACGCTTTTAAAACCAAGCCATGTACATAACAATAACACGTTATTTGGCCGATTTTTTACAGGCTTTAACCGTGGTTTTGATAAAACAAACTCTGGAGCACAAAGCTTTGTGGGCCGTATGCTTACGCACTCTAAGCGCTATTTGCTTATTTATTGCGTGATTGTGGGCGGCATGGTTTATGTATTCTCAAGCTTACCAACGGCATTTTTGCCTGACGAAGACCAAGGTATTTTGTTTAACCAAGTGTCATTACCGGCAGGCTCTACAACACAAGAAACACTTGAGGTTGTTAAAAAAGTAGAAAACCATTTCTTAAATGATCAATCCGAAGCAGTAAACGGTATTTTTACCGTGACTGGTTTTAGTTTTGCAGGTTCTGGCCAAAACTCAGCGATTGCGTTTGTTAACTTTAAGCATTGGGATGAGCGTCAGCGAGATGATTTATCTGTTAAAGCGGTTGCAGGTAAAGCAATGGGCTACTTTTCAACAATAAAAGAAGCCTTTGTTTTTGCATTTCCACCGCCGGCAATTGTTGAGCTGGGTACGGCCAATGGCTTTACTCTCTTTTTACAAGACCGTGTTGGCCTTGGACATGATGATTTATTAGCGGCAAGAAACCAATTATTAGGTATGGCGAGCCAAAGCCCAATTTTAGCGGGCGTACGTCCAAATGGACAAGAAGACATGCCAGAACTTCAACTTGATGTAGATTTAGCTAAAGCTGAAGCACTTGGTGTTTCACAAGGCGATATAAACAGCACGCTTGCCACTGCTTGGGGTAGTAGTTATGTAAATGACTTTATAGACCGTGGTCGCGTGAAGAAAGTATACCTACAAGGTGATGCGCAATCGCGTATGGTGCCTGAGGATCTAAACAAGTGGTATGTGCGCAATGATAATGGCGACATGGTGCCGTTTTCAGCTTTTGCTAGCTCGTTTTGGACATACGGTTCACCACGCTTAGAGCGTTACAATGGTTTTTCAGCAATGGAAATTCAAGGTAGTGCAGCGCCTGGTTACAGCACGGGACAAGCAATGGATGAAATGGAGCGATTAGTTAAACAGCTGCCTAATGGTATTTCGTCTGAGTGGACCGGTATTTCATTCCAAGAGCGCTCAAGTAGTGGTCAAGCACCCTTATTATATGGCTTATCGCTGTTGTTTGTATTTTTATGTTTAGCCGCGCTTTATGAAAGTTGGTCGGTACCATTTGCGGTAATGATGATTGTACCACTGGGTATATTTGGTGCGATTATGGCGGCACTCGCTGGTGGTTTATCTAACGATATTTACTTGCAGGTAGGCTTGTTGACCACCATTGGTTTGGCATCTAAAAATGCGATACTTATTGTTGAGTTTGCGATTCATAAAATGGAAGAAGGGCTTGGTTTAGTTGATGCTGCTATTGCAGCTGTACGCTTACGTTTGCGCCCAATACTCATGACTTCGATGGCCTTTATTTGTGGTGTTTTACCACTAGCAATAGCCTCAAGTGCTGGCTCTGGTGCGCAAAATGCGTTAGGTATTTCGATTATTGGCGGCACACTCGCATCATCAATATTAGTTGTTGTATTTGTACCGTTATTCTTTGTGTTAGTTCGCCGTATATTTCCTGGTACAACTAACGAAACAACAAAGGAGAGCGCAGAATGAGCATTAAAACATTCAGCCTAAGTGCAATTGCTTTATTGGTGCTAAGCGGTTGTCAATTAGCGCCAGAGCAAAAAGACCTTGTGCTACCAGTATCTGATGCTTATGCATCAGATACTGCGCAAAGCGCTGCGCAGCAATTAAATTGGCAGCAGTTTTTTAATGATGAAAAACTACAAACGTTAATTAGCCAAAGCCTTGAGCATAATAAAGACATGCAAATTGCAGTGCTTAATGTGCAGCGTGTGCGTGGTTTGTATCAAATTGAAGACTCTGCTTTGTATCCGTCTCTTGATTTAAACGCATCAGGTACGCGTCAGCGCTTACCTGCTGATTTAGCGGGGACTGGCGATGCTACTATTAGCTCGCAGTACAGTGCAACAGTGGGTATTACCTCCTACGAGTTAGATATTTGGGGCAAAGTGCGTAACCAATCAGCGCAAGCCCTGCAAAATTTATACTCTACAGAGCTTAGCCAATACAGCACGCAAGTGTCGTTAATTTCAGAGTTGGCAAATGCATGGCTCAATTACGCGACGGATTTACAACTGCTAGAGCTTGCAAAAGAAACGCTCACCTCTCAGCAAGAGTCATTATCGCTTACGCAAAAAAGCTTTGATTTAGGTGCAGCTTCTTCAATTACCCTTGAGCAGCTTAGAAGTACAGTTGCTACAGCAAAAGTAGACATAGCAACGTACAAGCGTTTGTTAAAGCGTGATAAAAGTGCCCTAGATTTATTAGTGGGTAAATCTGTTTCAGCTGATTTACTGCCAAATAAAGACTTGACTAACTTGATCAGCATGCCAGAAGTACCCGTTGGTTTACCGTCTGACTTGTTATCGCAGCGCCCTGATATTAAAGCCGCTGAGCATTTAATGCTTGCTGCAAATGCCAATATTGGTATTGCACGTGCGGCGTTTTATCCAAGCATTAGCTTAACAGCCAATGCCGGCTCTGCTTCAAGTGATTTAAGTGGCTTGTTTGATTCAGGCTCGGGTACATGGAGTTTTGTGCCGTCAATTAGCTTACCTATTTTTAATATGGGACGTAACCAAGCAAATCTTGATGTAGCAAAAGCAGATCAAGAAATTGCGGTAGCAACGTATCAGCAGAAAATTCAAAATGCGTTTCGCGAAGTTGCTGATGCACTTGCCGATAGAGAGGGCTACCAAGAGCAATTAAGTGCACTTGATATGCTTATAAGTAGCCGACAAATCACGTTTGATTTATCAAAAATGCGTTACGAAAAAGGTGCAGATAGCTACTTGCAAGTACTTGATGCTCAGCGTACATGGTACGGCGCACAACAGCAGTTAATTGCGGGTCAGCAAGCTTATCTTGCGAGTCAAATTAACTTGTACAAAGCGCTTGGCGGCGGATGGAACGTAACCAGTGAAATAACTCAGGAAGAGAAATAATATATGCGGCTTTTTAAAGCCGCATTACAATTTATATGGCGAGACTATTTATAGCTCTTGCTTTACTGAGCTTATAACTTGGTAGTGGAGTTGAACATGAAGCCTAAAACCAAAAGGCAAACTGATCCCGCGATAGCACTGGCTAGGCGTGAGCAAATATTAGCGGCTGCTGCAGAGTGTTTTCGCCGAAAAGGTTACCACGGTGCAGGTATGGCAGAAATATCTAAAACGGCAGGGATGAGTGCAGGCCATATTTATAATTACTTTGAAAGCAAAGAAGCCATTATAGAAAGCATTATTGAAAAAGATATGGAAGAAATGTTCTCTATCTTTCAAAAGTTTGAAGACCACCCCGGTGATGTTTTAGCAGCTCTTTTAGATGGCTTAAATATTGGTGTGCAACGACACATGGATACGGGCTCGTGTGTTATTGATTTAGACATGATGGCAGAAGCAGGTCGTAATATGAAAGTCGCTACTCTTTTGCGCGAAACTGATATTCAAGCAAGAGGGCGCATGAGGCAGCTTTTAACAAGCGAGCGAAGTGCGCTCAAAGACATTGATGAGCTTGAACTTGAAAGCCGAATTAATGTTATTTTTTCGATGATGGCAGGGTTATTACTCAGAAAGTTACTTTACCCTGAACTAACCGAAGAAACGGTACTAATAGCGCTTCGCCCTGCGATGAAAACATTACTGATGCCATTTGATAAAGCCCAGTAACGTTAAAAATAGATAACTAAAAGTAAGCTAGCCAATACCTTGGCTAGCTTTTTTATTTTAGCCCACAAATTTGTCCATCAGTATCTCCTTGCTCTTTTGCGCTAAAAAGAGGGCGTTGGGTATCGTTATCCACAGTGGTCCTGTTTTCTTATTATCATTGAGTAAACGTTTGAAATGGTGATTTGGAGGCAAAAATTGCTATTCAACTTGAACTTTGGTTAAGAGAATTACTAACGTATTGAACCATATTTATTTTTCTCTAACCATTTATTTTCCAGAGTTCAAGTTATTTATACTGGCTGAGTTATACGTTAATACAAGCGACAACCGTTAAGATATTGAAACTAAACATGTAGGTATAATTTATTCACATGTCTGTAAAAAGTGCACAAAGAATGAGGATACTTGAGGGAGTGTATTTTATTATTTTAAATATCAGTTGGTTAAGATATATTTTTGAGTTTTAAGTGTTTTTTATATGGCGTGATACTTGCAAAAGAATTTATACAGCCGTTTAAATTAAGATTAAAAAACGGGATTATTTATAACAAGGAGAAATTATGTGGGCTGCAATTGGTTATTCACTTTTAGCACTACTGCTTATTTTTATTGGTTGGGAAGTGGACTCTGTTTATTTTGCTATTATTTTTTATTGGACTGCACTGTCACTTTTATTAGTGAGTACCGCATATATTTTTAATACTGCAAAAATATTTAGAAAACGTGAAAATGGGGTGATCCCTTTTTATATACGCTGGGCGTTTGTACCATTTCTGCTTGGTGTACAAATCTATAATGCTTGGTCACGTAAGCGCGATAAAGTACCGCCCATTCAACAAATAAACGAAAATCTATTTTTAGCTTGCCGATTATTCCCCTCAGATATAGATACATTAAAAAGTAACGGGATCACGGCTATTTTAGATGTAACGTGTGAATTTGACGGCCTCGAATGGAGCTCTACGCAAGAAAGTATTGATTACTTAAATATTCCGGTACTCGATCATAGTATTCCTACCCATTCGCAGTTAAATCAGGCTATTAATTGGATACATCACCATATTAAAGAAAATCATCGCGTTGTTGTACATTGCGCTTTAGGGCGTGGGCGTTCAGTTTTTGTTATGGCGGCTTATTTATTGAGTCAAAATAAAAATGCAGATGTACATGAAGTGCTTGCACAAATAAAAGAAACCCGCGAAACCGCAAACTTAAATAAGCATCAGCTTCGTCATCTAGCTAAACGCCATAAAAAAGGCGAACTGCTGATTAAAAACAAAGCCGTTTTAATTGCAAACCCTGTATCTGGTACACGATTATGGCAAGAAAAAGAGCATTTAATTGTTGCGCGGCTATCGACCTATTACGATTTGAAAGTGCTTACTACTTCAAAAGAGGTTAATGGTATTGAGCTTGCTAAACAGGCAATTGCGCAAAATCCAGATATTATAATAGCGTGTGGTGGCGATGGTACCGTAGCAGAAGTTGCAAGCATACTTGTAAATACACGATGTAAACTAGGTATCATCCCAATGGGTACAGCGAATGCACTAGCCCATGTATTAATGGGTATTAGCTCTAAATTTATTCCTGTAGAACAAGCTTGTGATTTAATTATAAATGGTCAAACAAGTTTAATAGATACTGCTTATTGCAATAATGAACTGGTATTGTTGCTTGCGGGTATTGGCTTTGAGCAGTCAATGATTGAAAAAGCAGATAGAAAATCCAAAAATAAATCAGGGCAACTTGCTTATTTGAACGGCTTTTTTCAAGCCTTTAACGAGCAAAAATCATTGTTACTTAACGTAAAGCTTGATGACAATGAACCTCAAGAAATTTGCACCAATAGCTTTATTGTGGCTAATGCTGCGCCTTTTACAACGTTATTGGCGCAAGGTGGCGGGCAACCTGATCATAGTGACGGACTACTCGATGTAAATTGGTTAACACCAAATAATGAAGATTCAACTACAGTACTAAGTATTGCAGAACTGATGTTTAGTAGTTTAACGCAAACACATTTAGCAATAAATTCGCACCATACAAATGCTAAAAGGGTCGAGGTTACAGGCGAAGGAGAGCTTAAGTATGTACTTGACGGTGAGGTTAAAACAGCTCAAAAACTGGTTATTACTATTGAACCAGCCTCATTAAATGTGATTTGTAAAGAGCAATAAATCGCGCTTGCTACAATCAAAAAAGGAGCTAAATTAGCTCCTTTTTTACATCATTTTTTAATTGATGGCCAAACAAACCCTGTAGTATCCGGCGCTTGAGAAGATGTTTCTCTCGGTGCACTTTTTGGGCTACGAATAGGTTTGTTATTTATAGTGTGAATATAAAGTGCTTCCACTTTATCGCGAGCCCAAGGCGTTTTACGCAAAAACTTTAAACTCGATTTAATGCTCGGTTGATCAGTAAAGCATTTGATTTTTACTTGCTCGCCAAGTGTTCTCCAGCCAAGTCGCTGTTCTAACTCAACAAGTATTTGTTCTAACGTTACCCCATGTAAAGGGTTTTTAGGTTGATTATCCATAGCCATACTACTTATTTAAACTGCGTGCATTGTAGCTCAAATCAGCTTTTAGCGCTAATTCACAGTGATTGTTTTAGGAACTGTTGGGTAAATAGCATTACCTTGCTTATCTATTTTAAGCCAAATGAGTTGGCTGTTACTGTGTTGGGGTGTTTTAGCACCACACAAAAGTGTAAAAGAGTGAACTTGTATTAATGCCCCTTCGCTATAGCGTTTGTTGTCGTACCAACAGTTAGCTTCTTCATTTACAAACTGGTTTGCATCAATAATTGAATGGGTTTTTAGCGTTGTTGCTTCACTAAGTATTGAATACGATAAGCTGCTAAAACAAAAGCATAGAATTAAAAAGTTACGCATTAGAGGCCTTTAAATAGGGAGGGTTAAAAATAATACATTAAGCTAAAAAACGTGCTAGTGTAAAGTACACAAAGTGATTTTAAGTATAAACTTAGTTATTCACAGAACAATAAAAAGGTGCACACAATGCAATTTAATCAAACAATGATCGAAGAATTCACACTATTAGCAAAATTCCCTCGCGACAGTAAAATGCAAGGTATTAAATTACATTCAGACGCAGAGCCAAGCTTACTTAGCGCAGCGCAACGTTTATTTGAAAAAGGGATTATAGATAGCCCAGATGGCGGATATTTAACTGATCTGGGCTTAGATTTAATTGAGCACGTTACGGTTATTCATAGCGCGCTGCAAAGTTAATCTAAATTGGCTTAATTTGCATCGGGTTGATTTTGCGGTGCAGCGTCATTAAATGCAGCTAATTTATTACAGTGTTCGTAAATGGCTGCAATTTTTGGATAAGCGCTCATATCTACGTTAAAACGAATTGCATTAAATACTTGCGGCACTAAACAAATGTCAGCAAGTGTTGGTTGGTCACCAAAGCAGTAGCCATCATTTTCGTTTAGCATCAGTTCTATTTTTTCAAAACCAACTTCTATCCAATGTCGATACCATTTATTTTTAGCCTCGTCATCAACACCTAATTCGTTTGATAAATACTTCAGCACGCGTAAATTATTAACAGGATGAATATCGCAAGCAATGGCAAAGCTTAAGTTTCTTATTTGCGCCTTTTGCCACGCAGTCCCTGTAATTAATGGCGATTGCGGATAAGTTTCATCTAGCCATTCCAGTATTGCAAGCGATTGTGCTAAAACACCATTATCGGTTTCAAGTGCAGGTAGTAACCCTTGCGGATTAGTCGCTAAGTATTCTTCCCCAAGCTGCTCCGATTTTAAAAGGTTAACAATAGCAAGTTCATGATCGATTGCTTTTAAGTTAAGCGCTATACGCACTCTATAAGCCGCTGATGAGCGAAAGTAGCTGTATAATTTCATAATTAATCCTGTGAACCTGTAAATTGTTTTTTAATAGTACGCCAGCAATCGGTGTAGTTTAGTTGGCGCTCTTTACCTTCTAATGCATATTTTGTCGGTGAAATTATATAGCGCGACTCAAACATAAAGGCCAATGTGTTTTCGTATTTTTGTGGTGTAAGCTCAGCGTTTGAGGCTTTTTCAAATACGTCGGCTTCAGGTCCATGTGGCGACATACAATTGTGTAAACTTGCGCCACCAGGTACAAAACCATGCTCTTTTGCATCATACACACCTTCAATCAAGCCCATAAATTCACTCATAATATTGCGGTGATAATAAGGCGGGCGAAATGTATTTTCGGCTACCATCCAACGCGGTGGAAATATCACAAAATCGACATTTGCCATACCCTCAGTAGCAGAAGGAGAGGTTAGCACAGTGAATATAGATGGATCGGGGTGATCAAAGCTCACTGTATTCATCACATTAAAACGCGATAAGTCGTATTTATAGGGCGCACTATTACCTGTCCATGCAACCACATCAAAAGGAGAGTGCTTAATTTCACAGCTAAATAAATTACCGTTAAATTTAGAAACAAGCTCAAAGTCACCTTCTTTATCTTCAAAGGCAGCAACGGGGTATTGAAAGTCTCTGTCGTTGGCATAACCGTTTGCACCAACAGGTCCTCGCTCGGCAAGCTCAAGAGCATGGCCATAATTTTCACAAATATAACCACGGGCTGTATCGTCAATTAAATCAACAGAGAACTTAATTCCTCTGGGAATTACAGCAATTTCACCTGGCTTAATGCTTAACTTACCGCACTCGGTGTGAATTAATAACTCACCTTGCTGAGGAACAAACAACATTTCGCCATCGGCATTGCAAAAGTAACGTCCTTGCATTGACCGATTAGCGACATATACATGAATGCCAATACCAGATTGCCCATTAGCATTGCCATTAGCTGCCATCGTTACCAAGCCATCAATAAAGTCAGTAGACTGTGAAGGCATATCAATAGGATTCCAACGTAGCATTGTTGGTGGTGTTACGGCTTCAGTGATTGGAGCTGTTCTTATTAGGCCGTTATCAATTGCTTGGTAATCTCCTTGCACTACAGACGGACGAAGACGGTAAAACCAAGTGCGGCGATTTGAAGCGCGAGGAGCCGTAAACGCAGTCGAACTAAATTGCTCGGTGTATAAATCGTATTTAACCTTTTGTGGGCTAAATTGCCCTATTGGCAGTGCACCGGGTAGCGCTTGTGTTTCAAATTCATTACCAAAACCGGTCATATAACTTAATTGTGTCGCCATTACTGACTCCTGTGAGAGGGGGTTGGTTTAATATTATTTTTATTTCAGTTAAGATACTCTCAAGTGAGACTAATATCAAATGTGCAAGTATGCACCTGCGTAAATATTAATGAACACCAAAGTAAGCCTTATAAAGCTGGGATAACCAAAAATGAAAATTGATTTAGCAACGTTTTTACCTTATCAATTAACGAATGTAGCAACACGTGTAAGTAACGACTTTGCCGAGGTTTATCAAACTAAGTACGGTTTAAATATTCCCCAGTGGCGAATACTTGCTAACTTAGCGCAGTATGGCCAGAGCAACGCAAAGGATTTATGCACGCAAGCAAACATGGATAAGTCGACAGTGTCGCGTGCGGTAAAAGTTTTAATAGATAAAGGTTTAGTGAAAAGTGAGTTAAATGCACAAGACAAACGCGCGGCCTTACTTGTACTGAGCAAAGCAGGGCAAAGCTTATATGAAAATATAGCGCCCGATGCACTGAATTGGGAAAAACAATTACTGAGCACTTTAACCAACGAAGAATACGGAGTATTAGTGAGTATTTTTGAAAAGTTAAATAATAAATTAAAAGCATAAAAAAGCCCACAAAGTGGGCTTTTAAAAAATGTATTTGTTTACAATTCTAAATTAGAAAGTGTAACGAACACCTACACGCATTTGCCATAAAGACGCATCAGATTGTACTGATGTATTTGCGTTGTTTTTGTTAAAGTCTGAGTATACGTAGCGGCCTTCTTCATCAATTGATGTTGAAATCATGCTAGCGCCTACGAAAGGACCTTTCTTAAGTACGCCCCAATCATCGTTTAACAGATTTGTAAGGTTATCAATTACGAAGAATGCTTCACCTTTGTGACCTTCCATAAAACCTGGAAGCTCTTGTGTCACTTTAAAGTTAAACTTAACAAACCAATCAGAGTTCTCTGCGTTACGGCTAGTCGTTTGACCACGTTTTAAACCATTTGATGCAATAAATTCATTGAATTCATTGATATCAGCAGCACTCATGTCGTAAACAACGTTAGGATCGTTTTCTAGTGGAACATACAATAGCTGGCGGTTGCCATTCCAGTTTGAGTCACCGAATTTGCTATCACTGCCATCAAATGTGTAGCTGTAAGGTAAGCCTTTATATGCTTCACCGAATAGGTTAAAGCGAGTAGCAAATCCATCAACAAACTCATGACTATAACCAAGAGTCATAGTAAAACGATGTGGGATTTCGTAATCAGATGAAGCAACACCTGGGTTACCTGGATCTGTTAGCGCAATATTACCGTAGTTAGAACCTGCTGTAGAGCTAGTCATTGGGTTAACATCATCAGAATCTGTGTATGCATAACCAAAGTTTACGCTCACACCATTATCAAACATCTTGCTAACCGCTAATGAGATAACCGATGAATCACCGCTATCACCAGTTACATTTGTAAGAAGGTATTCCTCCTTGCGACCTTCAATTGACTCGTAGATAGGGCGACCGTCAAAAGTATTTTCGCCGCTATCTTGAAGAGCGATGTCACGCGTTAATGCAGCGTCTCTTTTCTTAGAGTATAAGTAATCAAGTGAAATAACATACTCGTTTTCAGTTGTGTATGTTGCACCAAGTGAATACTTCCATTCTGAAGGAATTTCGAAGTCTGGGTCAACAGCGTTTGTTGCTGAATCACCTGAGCCGATTACAGTATTACCAACCTCATCAAATAATTGCTGAGGAACTTCAAAACCTGGTTTACCAGCATTTACATTAGCTGTATTGAATAAATCAATTTTATTATCGTCATCGCGAAGTAATGTACCAATGTTTGTTATACCATCATTCGAATATGAATTTGATAACCAAACGTTAGGATTACCGCCTGAGAACAAGCCAACGCCTGCACGTACTTCAAGTGCGTCTGTAGCGTACCATTGGAAGCCTACACGAGGTTGAATTAAATCAATACCATCAAATGTACTTTGGTTGCTGTAGCCATAGCGATCAGTAAAGTTTTGATTTAAGTTAGGTGCATCATCACTGGTGTATTTATCATAACGTAGACCAAACGTGATGTTTGCATCTAAATCAGTGAACGAGTACTCGTCTTGCACGTAAAATGTATGTTGAGCGTATGAAAAGCTCGCAGCAGCATCATTTGGATCATTCGTACCTGCCGCATTATTGTAGTAGATACGGTCGGCAAGACCTGCCTCAAAATTATTTATTGAGTCAAAACGATATTCACCTTCAGTATGCTGAACGAATAAGTTAAATACATCTAACTCTTCGAACTCATAACCAGCAGTAATTGTATGTTGATCAAGGTAGTAAGTACCTGCAACTTTAAATGTAGTTGTATCGTAATCTAAGTCATTTGATTGACGTGAATCATCTGGACCAATATAAACTGTACCACCATCGTCGGTACGAATTTGCATTTCACCAAAGCTGCTTGCTGCATCTAGTGATTGTACTGTTGCATCAAGCTCAGATTTACCAATTCGAACTTCAGTAGAGAAGTCATCTGACCAATCAGAGTAAACAGATGCAATGATTGAAGTGAATTCTGCACTTTGGTCATAAAAGTGGTTAGATAGTGATACACGGCTAGAGCCAGTATCAGACTGTGAAACAGTATTACCATCGTTGTAGTTGTAGATTAAGTTTGCGCGGTGATCTTCGTTGATGTTCCAATCTAGTTTAACTAGTATTTTTTCATCTTCAACAGGCATACTTGAAGGCATACCACCGGCATCATAACCGTAAACAGATTGAGAAATGCTCTGAATTCGAGAAATATCATCAGCAGTTACACTACCGCTGCTTAAACCATCGTAGTTAAACTGTTGAACGCCTTCAAGTTTTTCATATGAAGTGAATAAAAATAGTTTATCTTCAATTAGTGGAAGACCTACGTTGAAGCCGTAACGTTTTTCAGTATAGTTACCGTTATCAACGTCATCACCTTCAATTTTATCACCCTTGAAAGAGTCGCTAGTGTAATCATAGAAAACAGCGCCATGAACATCATTGCCACCAGATTTGGTTACTGCGTTGATGTTACACGATGTAAAACCACCGTATTGAACGTCAAACGGTGCAAGTTCAGCTGAAACTTGTTCAATTGAATCAAAAGAGAAAGGGGCGCGAATAGTTGGGTAACCATTTGAGCTTAAACCAAAGTTGTCGTTCATTCGAACGCCGTCTAGCGTTAAGCTGTTGTAGCGAGGGTTACCACCACCACAGTTAATTGAACCACGGCTATCATCGATTGTGATACGTGGGTCAATACGGATAATGTCTTTTAAATCACGGTTAATAGCTGGTGTATTTTCAAGATCAGTTAGCGTAAATGTAGACGCCGGACCAGTACCACCAGACATAGAGCTAATTGGCGCGCCAGAAACTACAATTTGTTCCATGCTTGATTGTGACTCAAGAGAAACGTTTACTGGGTAGTCGTTACCAATATTAAGAATAATGTTATTGAATTCTTGGTCTGCATATACATCAGAATCAACAATTACTTTATAAGGACCGCCAACACGTAGGCCTTTGGCTGTGAAATAACCAGCGTCATTTACTTCAGTTGTTTTTACTGATCCAGAAGGCACGTGTAAAATTGTTACTTTAGTGCCGGCTGCTGGGTTGCCATTAGGCCCCATTACTTGACCTTTAATTGCAGAGGTCGTTTCGTTAGCCATTGCAGCGCCACTTACACCAACACATGCTGCAATAGCAAGTGAAAGAGCTGTTTTGCGTAATTGAGTTTTCATTTAATTTTCCCGTGTAGTTAATAATTAAATTTTTATATTTTTATTTTAAATTTTGAAAAATAAACAGTCGAAGTTCATTTATTCAAAATCCGTTACTAGTGTACCTCATTTATTCGTTACAAATAAAATACAACTGCAATATATTTTTAATAAATAGTACTATTTTTGTCTATTTGAGTGTTTTTTTGAGCAATAACTCTATATCGGGGTATATATTACGCGGGCTTTATGACAAACATGTGAAATTATAGGGAGGAATATGAAAAAACCCATTACAAATTGCAATGGGTTTATTGTGATTTACAAATAACTTAACACGTTATTTGTATTGTTTTTAAGGCTTAAAATTTGTAGCTGATACCAACTTTAGCCTGCCAAGCTGATGACGATGAACTGATTTGCGAGTAATTACGCACATCCGCACCGCCAAAACTGTTGTCTATTTTATATCTGCCTTGATCATCAAGACCACCAAAGTCATAAATAGTTTGGTTAGAGTAACCTAAGCGCTTTTCTATACCCCAGTCACTGTTTAAAAGGTTTGCGAAGTTATCAATCATAAAGTAAACCTCACCACTGTGACCTTGTGCAAAGCCAGGTATTTCTTGCTTGATGCTTACATCCATGGTTGTTACCCAAGGCTGAGTTGCTGTGTTTTTACCTAAAATACCACCACGTTGAGATATACCAGCACGCTCTAATAACGGTTCTAACTCAGCCCAAGTCATTTTAGAATCAGCCCAATTTACATTCGGATCATCAGCACCTGTAGGAATATAAGGTAAGTAGGCACCATTAGAGAATAAAGAGCTTGTATCTCCTAAATCACCTTTTTTATACATATTCATAGTATAACTAAATGGGCGACCTGAACGACGCTCAAAATACACGTTAAATTTAGTAGCATATCCTTCAAAAATTTCAGTGTTATATGCTAAGTTAATTTTAAAGCTGTGCTCAACTTCGTAAAAGCCACGTGCTGCAATATCTTCATTACGATTTACTGTAATATTGTGCTTATAGTTACCTTCTGCCTGAGAGGCTGAACCTGCTGATGATTCTGTAACATCTTGGTGAGCATAGCTTGCCGATACAAACAGGCCATTGTCCCATTGTTTAGCAATACCCGTTGAAATAATAATTGAACGACCATCATCCGATGAATTAGTCATTTCTATGTCAACATTATCGCCACTGTAAATACTTTGATTGATAACACGTTCGCCGTCCGCTGCTAAGCCTACTGGGTTAATAGACGAATTATGCCATACCGCTTCATTCTCTTTTTTATGATAAGCAATCTCTGCTTGCCATTTAAAGCCATCACCTAATAGTTCAGAATCAAACTCATATTCAAAACCTATTTGAGTACGAATGCTTGAAGGCAATTTAAAGTCAGGGTCGATATACGCAACGCTACCAGCACCTTGCTCTAATGTATTTTTTATTTCATCAGGAACCTGAGTAATATCAGCTGTGTTATTTGCATAGTAATCATTAATTACATCGTTTTGTGCTGATACTAAAGTAATGCCATCACTTTGGAATGAATTGTTATACCAAACATTTGGAATGCCGCCTTGGAAACGACCAATACCACCATTAATAGTAAGCGCTTCTGTTACGTAGTACTTAAAGCCAACACGAGGAAGTATAATATCTAGGCCATCAAGATTTTCTTGGTTAGTAAAGCCATACGTATTAGCAAAGTTTTCATTTAGAGTTGGTTTATCATCAGATGATAAGCGCTCATAACGAATACCTGCTGTAACTTCTAAATCGTCACCTACATAAAAAGTATCTTCTATGTAAAGCGCTAGCTGGTTACGTCTTACATCATATGCTGTATCAGCTGAATCATTAGTGTAAGCATTTTGATAAGAGAAATCATAAGAACCAATTTCACGGTTTTCAAAATTTTCTAAGCTATCAAATTTCCACGTTCCAAGAGAGTTTTGAGCAAACAAGTTATATAAACGAAGTGACTCGTACTGAGCTCCAAAGTTTATTTCATGCTCATCCATTAAATACGTAGCGTCTAACGTAAAAGTTAGGTTTTGTGTTTCTGAACGGTTTGCATGGCGGTATTGATCTGTACCAAAGTTGTAAGAAGGACCATTTCGACCGTCTTCCTCAACAGTAATGCTTCCTAAGTTAGAGCGAGTTGCGCTATCAGAGGTAACATCTTTATACGACACACCAATTTCTGTTGAAAAGTTTTCAGACCAATCAGAGTAAAGTTTAGATGAAAAGTTATTAAACTTAGTTACGTATGCATAAGTGCTTGAAACTAAGGCTATATTATCACCGCCAGTGCTAGAGTTACGCTCATCTTGGTCGTCTTGCCATTGATAAGTGAAATCTAAACGATGGTCATCACTTGCGTTCCAGCTTAATTTAACAAGCAAGTTTTTGTTTGTATCTTCTGGCGCACCGGCTAATGAATCAGTTAAGCCGTATTCATTATTTAAGATAGAGATAAAACGATTATAGTTAGCTTCAGAAGTATTAAATTCATTTGAAGCACCAGAGCCGTCAAAGCCGTAATCTAGATCTAATTCACTTGACCATTCTGCATAGTTAACAAAGTAAAACAGTTCATCAGCAATAATCGCTCCACCAACGTTAAAACCAAATCTTTCTTCAGTTTTAATCGGCTCTACTTTATTTGTAGAGTAAGTTTTATGACCTAGCTCATCAAGATCGTCTTCTTGTACAATATTATCAACATCGCCAGCTATCTCAGGAGTAGATATTTCGTAAAAGCCAGAAAATTTGAACTCATTTGTACCAGATTTTGTTACTGCGTTAATAGTACCGCCACCAAAGTTACCTTTAGAAGCTGAGAAAGGAGATACATCAACAGAAACTTGTTCAATAGCATCAAGTGCTACAGGAGGCTGAGAAGTAGGGTAGCCACCAAAGTTCAAGCCAAAGTCATCATTTTGACCAATACCGTCAACGGTTAAACCGTTAGTACGAGGGTTACTACCTGCAAACGTTAGCTCACCATTACCATTAATACTGGCAAGTGGGTTTAAGCGCGCAATATCTTTAATGTCGCGATTAAAGCTTGGCATATTTTCAATAGTGTCAGAGCCAAATGTACTGCTAGAGCCACCTGATTGTTGAACAATCTTATAACCAGACACTTCAATCTTTTCGATGTTTAGCGGAGCTAGCTGTGAGCTTAAACGGTAAGTTTCACCAAGGTTTAAGTAGATATTTTCAACCGTTGTGTCGTTAAACGTATCAGAATCGATGATCACCATGTAAGGACCACCTACACGTAAACCATTAGCGATAAACGTACCACTTTCGTTTGTAGTGAGCTCGCTAATAGTTCCCGTTGGTTGGTGAACTACTTTGATTTTAACGTTTGCAGCACTGCCACCTGAAGGCGTTGTGATTTTACCACGCATTGCAGATGAAGTATCAGCAGCCATTGCGCTTGTAGAAACACCTAGAGCTAAAATTACCGCTCCAGTTAATTTCGAAAGGCGAAGCTTAGTCATAATGTTGATTTCCCGTGTGTAGGTTATATAAATTTAATACAGCTTATTTGTCAGTCGTCATTTTCAGCGCCGTTTCTAACTCTTTTGCAGAAGGGTCAAATAAGGCATTTAGTAATCCAGCTAGTCGAATACCCGCTTGTTGTAAGCGTGTTTTTACAATTGGAGTGTTGTTATAAATGTAGCTATAACCAATTTCATCGTTGGTATATTTATAAATTTTTGTTGCTAAATTATGAGATTCTTCAACCCAAGTTTTAGGTGAGCTTTGTAAATACTCAGCAATTAGTTCTTTATTGTTTGTATCAATAAATTGTGCAAATTCGGTGTAAGACAAGTTCTGGTTTTCGATTAACTTAGTATCCCAAAGGCTGTGAAGGTTTGTTTCTTCGTTAAAAAATGAAACCTTGATACGGTTACCACCTCTGTCTTCACCTCGACCGGCATGAAAGGGCTGATGGCTATCGCCTACTAAATGCACTAAAAAACGCAAACTGAACTGCTTAGCATCTAAGGTGCTATTTTTATCAGTGAGCGTTTGCATTGAATAGTGAATGCCCTCTAGGATATTACTTACAGATTCTTTGTTTTTAGTGTGATCGTGATTGAAGCTGAAAGTTTTTCCTGGTGCTGCGTTAATGTAATGCCAACGAGATGATTTCTTTTGCCAAAAGTCGCCAGGAGCAGAGCGCATTTCATCAGGCCACGTTGATATTTGCGCAAGTGACTCACCATCAAGGTAGGGTTGTATTGCCGTTTTTGTTGTTTCGCTTATATGAGATTCTGCAATCTTCCCTACAATACGATGGCCATTTTGACCCCAAGCGTATGAGTTAGTGCTTGTGAATATTGCACTAATCAAAAGCAAAGAAGATATCGAGTATTTTATATTGTTATGCATTAGAACTTCCTAAATGAATATTTCATGGGGTTGCTATAAGCTAATGCGGTCAATTGTCCTCACTTTTAATGTTGATAGGAAGGACTTATTAAAATTCATACTTTCTTATTCACTTGTGATTAAAATCAATAGCTTATAATTAACAGGTAAAATTACTTGTTGTAATAAGTAAGTAAAGTTGTTCAAATACAATATATGATTTATTTTTGAGTGGCACTGCGTTGAATTTGAAAAATATCGTGTTACATAAAACGTTAATTGTTACATTTTTGTTTGTTTTATTGGTCGTTACGTGGGTTTGTGGACAAGTTAGTGTGTATAACGATGATTTGCATTTCCCAGTTATGATCGAAACCTCAACAGAGTGTCAAACAACAGCAACAAGTAATAAAAGCCAATTGATTGTTTTTACGCAATCAAAAAAAATAGCCAAGTTATTAACACAAAATTTGTGTTCTGATAACGTAGTGTCTAAGCAGTATGGCTCTGTAAAAGGATATTGGGGGTATAGAACGGCAGACAGCTTTGAGTTTGTTGGTAAAGGTATTGCTGATTTAATTTTGGCTAAAAATAATATTATGGCAGCCTTTAAAGCAGAGTCGACCTATAACTACCAGCCTGTTGTTGGCTTTTCTGACTACACGGCCTTTTTTATATCTTCTAAAGAAAAACCTCGAATCACAAAACAATACTTTTTAGATAAGCGCATAGGTTTGCTTGATTATCCGACCAGCCGCTCAGGGCATATTTTACCAAAGCAGACGTTTAAAGAGTTGGATATAAATTTAGCTAATTTGAAAATCACTTATGCTAGCTCTCATAACGAATTACGTGATTTACTCGCCGACGGAAAAGTAGATATTATTGCCTCGTTTTGGAAAGAGAGCGACGAAAAACGTTTTTCTAAAAACTATATTACGCCATTGAGTAATAACATTTCAGGAACAAGATGGTACTTAAAAATGCAGCAAAACAATACTGATTTATTGTGTGCAGTGCAAGCAAATTTACTTGATATGTCTAAAGATCAAAGTTTGCATTACTATCAAAACGTACAGCCATTTTGGAGTTGCGGTACTAGTTCAGTAAACTTAAAAGAGGAAGTTAGTGATGAGTAAATATAAACAACTGCTTGTTTTATTTTGCTTGTTTTTAACTTTATCGTCTGTTTTTTATATTTCTGTAACTCAAAAAAACCAGCAAGTAACTAAACAAAAAATAACGCAGATAGAAAGGCAAATAGCACTAGATTTACCATTACTTGATTTACCAAATGAGCTGCTTAAGCATTCAGGTAATAAAGATGCAGTTAACAGCTATATCAAAATCTTAAATAGCTACATTAATATGAGTGGGCTTAAAGTTGTTGCTATTGCACCAAAAAGCGAAATGGCAACACCTATAAACTCAAGCCAAATAATACGTAATTTGAGCACAAATAACGGACTCGTATTAGTTGTTTTTAGTGTTAAACACATTCACTTTCCGCTGAGTCATTTTATTTATTATTTTATATTTTTGGTATTAAGTGTGTTGATTAGTTTTTGGGTAAAGTTTGCGTTTATTAAACAAAGCAATAAGCAGTTTAATAATGCAAAGCATCAATCAATTGTAGAGCCTACGCCGCTGATACTTATTGTTGATCTTAACGATAAAACATTATCTAGTAGTTGTAACCCAGAACAAAAAATATGTTTAGCCAATAAGCCATTGTGCTTTTATTTAGCACTTATAGAGTATTGTACAAATAACGATGATGTAGCACTTAGTCATAATAAAGATGTACCAGAGGAGCTGCTAGAGCTTGCTAACAAGTATTTTTATAGGTTAGTCCAACTTGGTCACACAGTTAGAAAAAGACCAAACTTTAATAATAGTCTTGAAAAAACGTTGAGTGAAATACGTGCGGCACTAGATGAAGTACTTAACGAATGCCCTGAAGAGAAAGAATTATATTATCCACCAAAAGCGTATGGTGAGGGCTCTCGCTCTCGTTTGCATAGTTATGGGCTGGCAAATATTAGAAAAGGCAATATCGAAATAAGAGGAAAGTAGCTTGGCTACTTTCCTCTTATTATCTTTATTTACTTAGGAGCAAACTCAGCCGTTTTAAGAGGGCTGTTTTTTGATATAAAGTCTTGAAGGGCTTGGGCATCTGTTTCATCTGTACTAACAAACCCCTTTTTATTTGTAAGGGCAGGGTAGCCATCACCGCCTGATGCGTTATAGCTATTTAGACTCATTCTATACGTATTATGTTTATTAAAAGGCTGGCCATTAATAAGCACATTAACTAGCTGTCCATCTTTACGCTCAAACGATAGTTTATGGTATTGCAAATAAGCACCTGCATCCGGTGGGAAGCTCGTTACTGTATTTAAATAATCCCATAAATCACTGCCTTGCCAATCCATATAAGTAATGCGATTTTTAAAAGGATGTACTTTTAAAATATCTTTATAGCTTACTTCACCAGCATCAATTGAGCTGCGAATGCCACCACCACTTATCAGTCCAAAGTCTGCACCCACTACATCCATTTGCGCTTGAATAATTACGCGTGCAAGATTTGTTTGTTGATAGCGGACTTTGTTTCTGTCACCTTCTAAACGAGCATCTACTTCACCAATGGTACCTTCAATTTGTTTAGCGCCTTTAGCTTGGTATACCGCTAAATAAGATTCAAGTTTTGAGTCTGGTTTAATGTACTCGTTTGCTAAGACTGCTTTAGTAGAACCATCAGCTTGTACTTTATCAACATATAAATTAACTGGCATAAGTTTGTAGTCAAGTAATGTTAATTTACCGTTTTCAAGTTTAAACTCAGCTTTACCCACATACTTACCCCATTCATGGGCCTGCATAATGTAAGTACCGTTTTGCTGGTCTGGTTTACAGGCAAGGCCTGGTTTAAAGTTATCGTCATTTACATTTTTATCACTCATACACACAGGTTCTTGTGAGTGACCACCAATGATCATATCAAGCGTGTTTGCAGGAAGTGAGCGGGCAAGCGTTACATCGCCTGGTGCGTTAATACCAAAGCTAGCATCAACATAATGACCCATATGAGTCAGGGCGATTGTAATGTCAGGATTGTACTTAGCTTTTATTTCTTTAGCTAGTTTTGCGGTAACGTCAACAGGGTCTTTAAACTCTAAGTGCCCAATATACTGAGGATTACCAATTTTAGCTGTGTCGGTTGTTGTTAATCCAATAACGGCAATAGTTAAGCCATTTTTTTTGAATATTTTATAGCTATCAAACGCGTGCTCGCCTGTCTCTTTTTCAAATATATTGGCTGATAAAAAAGGAAAGTTCACCCATTTTTGCTGTTGCTTTAAAACATCAATAGGGTTGTCGAATTCGTGATTACCCAATGCCATTGCATCGTAACCAATCAGCGACATTCCTTTAAAGTCAGGTTCTGCTTTTTGTAAGTCTGACTCAGGAATACCCGTATTAATATCACCACCAGAGAGTAGTAAAACGGCATGACCTTGTTTGTTCGCTTCAGCTCGAAGCGAATCAATAAGCGTTTTACGTGCAGCCATGCCGTATTCGCCTTTTTCATTGTGCCAAAAACGTCCATGGTTATCATTTGTATGTAGAACAGTTAAGTATTGAGTTGAGGGACTACTAGTTGATGATGAAGTGCAACCAAGTACACTAAGAATAATTGAGAATAAAATAATAATACGCATAAAATACCTATGGATTAAGGTCTACTTAATTTATTGAGCGGGTAGTTTAAACTAGTTTAATCCTAAAAAAACGTACTTATTTACATTTTATTTAGAAGGTGCAGTTAATTGATTTGTGGCGGCACGTTCTCGACGCCTTAATTCGGTATTCGCATATTCCCGCTTGCTGTGATTAGTACCTATCATCCATGTTAAAAAGCTCGCCGGTAGTTTTGTGTATGGTTCACCTTTGTGTAAACCAAAGTCGCAAATCGTTTGTTTAGTGTGTGGCATTGTTAGATCCTGTTGTTTGTGTTTTTTTAAAGTAACAAAAAGTAGTCACGCTTTTTAGATGATTTATTTGTAAATAATTAAATTTATATAGCTAAAAAGCATATAAATAATGATGTATGTAATTAATTTGTTATCAACACGGTCTGATTTGTATCAACTCGCACTTTAGAATCGATTTTAATCGCCTATGGTATTAATGTGTTAACGTATTAACTACTTATCTAAAAAATATAACAACAGGAATGTAACATGAAAAAACTTTTACTTGGCTCAGTACTCGCTGCAGCAAGTTTTACAAGCACCGCTACTATTGTCGAAATGAACACGAGCCAAGGTGTGATAGAAATTAACCTTTTTGATCAACAAACACCTAAAACAGTCGAAAATTTTTTAAGTTATGTTCAAGATGATTCATATAACGAAACAGTGATTCACCGCTCTGTCAGTAATTTCGTTATTCAAGGTGGTGGATTTACATTTTCTGATTCATTAGACGCGATTACGACAAAGCCTACTGTAATAAATGAGCCGGTTTTTTCTAATGTTAAGGGTACAATTGCTATGGCTAAATTATCAGGTGATGCTAATAGCGCGACAAGCCAGTGGTTTTTCAATATCACCGATAACAGTGCTGCACTTGATACGCAAAATGGTGGTTTTACTGTGTTCGGACAAATTACTGCAGCGAGTCAATCTACTTTAGATAAAATTGCAGCTTTGGTGCACTGTGGTGAAACTCCAGTTGTTGATATTACTGCTGAACAATGTTCAAGCAATGACGTAACGATTAGCAGTGCTAATTTAGTGACTATTCAAAGCGTAACTGTAATGGATGATGACCCGAATTCTTCAGCAGGGCTTACAGTCACTGCAAATACGTTAATTGACGCTGACACATCAACAGATTCAGGTAGTAGCTCTGGCGGCGGGTTAATTTGGCTTTTAGGTGCTTTTTTACTTGCGTTACCTCGTGTAAAACGTGCTAAATAATTAAAATTAACGGTAATGTGGATGGCGTAAACCAGCCGTCCACATTACTATTATTAAACTTTGCTATTTAAAATAATATTCGCCAAACCATCGCAAGCCAAATTGAAAACACACAAATACAACCCAGTAAAAACACGTTAAAACGTGCGCGTACGTTATTTTTACCTAAATGAATAACACTATGCACAATTCGTGTTGCTACAAATAAACAGGCCAATATAGCCACAAGTGTACTGGCGCTACTTAGTTGTAGTGCAAGTAAACATCCCGCGTAAAAAAGTACAGGTATTTCAAACTGATTCGAAAAGTTCCTATCTGCAACCCTAATAGTGTCGCCAGCCTTATCTAACTGCATTGTTTTAAAATCGCTTAAATCTAGTTGTTTATTTTTAGCTGCTGCAAAGCGCCTTTTACCCATAATGAGCATAACAACCAGTGAAAGTGTAACTTGTGTGAACATGGCAAGTATGATGATTTTTTCCATTATTTTTCCTTATTATTATTTAGAGTTTGTGTATCTTTTGATATTGAATGATTTCTAATCTTGTAAGGTTTTCAGATTCCCAATCTAATATTCGATTATGAAGTCATTTTTCACAATGTGTTACACAAAATAGCGTTATTTTGTAGAAAGTTATTAATTGAAAATGTTAGTTTAGCTTAACTATATTGCTTTGAATTGGCGCACGCTATTTTGCGCAATACTTTTTAATGGAAAACAAAAATGAAAAAGATTATTGGTTTTAGTGCCATCGCACTTGCAGTTTTAAGTGGTTGTTCAAATACGGCTTCGGTTTCAGTGGCGCCTCAGGCCTCTTTACTATCAGATACGTTAGTCGTAAGTCCTAACGATAACCGCGAATATAAAACACTTAAGCTGGCAAACGACATTGAAGTTATTTTAGTGTCAGATCCAGGTGCTGAAAAGTCAGCAGCGGCACTAAGTGTAGGTGTTGGTTTACTGCACGACCCGATGTCGCAGCAAGGTATGGCGCATTATTTAGAGCACATGCTGTTTTTAGGCACAGATCGTTACCCAGATACAAAAGGGTATTCTGATTTTATGACCAAAAATGGTGGCGCGCACAACGCGTATACGTGGCTCGATATTACCAATTACATGTTTAAAATTAATAACGACGCGTTTGATGAAGGATTAGATCGTTTTGCCGATTTTTTCAAAGCGCCAAAGCTATACCCAGAATACACAGACAAAGAAAAAAATGCAGTGAACGCAGAGTGGTCAATGCGCCGCGAAATGGACTTTTTTGGACAATTTAAACTCGCGCGTAAAATGATGGGCGATCACCCAGCTAATCGCTTTTTAATTGGTAACCTAGAAACCCTTGGCGATAAAGAAAACAGTTCACTTCATAAAGAAACGGTTGATTTTTATAATAAATACTACTCTTCAAATATTATGAAAGTTGCGCTTATTTCTAATTTACCTATTGCTGAAATGGAGCAAAAAGCGCAAAAATACTTTGCTGACATAAAAAATAAAAATATCGAAAAACCAACAGTGACTGCAAAACTTGATTTTGATAACGCTGGCGGAAAACGCGTGTTTTATGCACCAAATGAAGATGTAAAACAGCTGCAACTTGATTTCACCATTGCTAATAATAATAGTGAATTTGCACTTAAACCAAACCGATTTGTAGCGTATTTACTAAGTAATGAAATGCCGGGCAGCCCAGCGCAACTTCTTCGTGATAAAGGGTGGGTATCTCAGCTTTCAGCTTCAGCTGCACCAAATCAATATGGCAACTACGGTTCGTTAAATGTAAATGTAGAGCTTACAGATGAAGGCATGAAAAATCGTGACGAAATAGTTGCAACTATCATGCAGTACATCGACCTAATTAAAAAAGAAGGCGTTGATAGCAAGTACTTCAACGAAATTCGTACTTCCCTTAATAACCAATTTAAGTTTTTAGAAAAAGGTGATGAATTTAATTATGTAAGCTCACTTACACAAAGTATGCAAGATTATCCGTTAAATCACGCTATTAATGCACCTTATTATTATGCAAAGTTTGACGCTGACGCTGTAAACAATGTACTTGAGCAGTTAAATGCCGATACCCTTCGTATTTGGTATGTATCGCAGCAAGAAGAGACTGACTCACAACTACACTTTTACGACGGTAAATACCGCATCAGTGACATTAGCGATGATGAAATTGCCAGCTGGAAAAAACCAAGCGAATTTAAGTTAGCACTACCAACAGTAAACAATTTATTGCCTGAAAATTTTGCAATAAAAACGCAAGCATTTAAAGAGCAAAAACACCCAGAACTTGCTTACGATAAAAATGGTGTAAAAGTATGGCGCCAAGCAAGTCAAAAATTTGCAGAGCAGCCAAAAGGGCTTGTCGAAGTTTATATAAATACTCAACCCGGTTTGAACGATATTAAAGCAGAAGTCCTTTATTCTGTTTGGGCTGATTTATATAATATTCAACAAAGTCAGTTAAGTACCGAAGCAGCAATCGCCGGTATGAGCGTAAGCTTAGCACCGAGTAATGGTCTTGTTTTATCTATGAGTGGTTTTACAGATAAGCAAGATGTATTGCTTAAACAAGCTTTAACCGGGTTAAAAGCCGATGAAACAGCACAAGCATTTAGCCAAGCGGTAGATCGTTTTAAACGTAATTTACTAAACCAACAAAAGCAGTTTCCGTATGCACAAGCATTTGGCGAGTATTCAAAACTAACGCGTACAGGTGGCTTTGATACAGATGCGCTTATAAAAGCCGCTGACTCACTGAGTGTTGCCGACTTAGCACAATTAAAAACAGCTACGTTTGCACAAAACGATTTACGCGTATTTAGTTACGGTAACTACGATCAGCAAGATATTGACGCGATTGCACAAGAGTTAAGTGCAACATTACCAAGTAATCATAAGCGCAGTGAATTTGCACGAAGCAAAGCGTGGTTGCCACAACCGGGCGAAACGCTGGTACTGCAAAAAGATATTGATGTAGCCGATGTAGCGGTGGTTGATATGACCGTTCATCCTGTTGCGGGTTACAAACAAAAAGCAGAAGCAGCTGTATTACAAAGCCACTTTAGAACAGTTGCGTTTGATAAAATGCGTACTGAGGAGCAACTTGCATACGCAGTAGGTGCGTTAGCTCGCCCAATTGAAGATTACTCAGCAATTGGTTTGTATATCCAAACACCGGTTAAAGGACCAAAAGAAATACAAGCTCGTTTTGATAAGTTTAAAAAAGAATACGCAGTTGAACTCGATAACATGAGCGAAGAGACTTTTGAGCAGCTGAAAAACTCTACCCTTGTATCACTTAAAGAGCAGCCTAAAAACTTAAGTGACGAAATGAGCCCACTTATAAACGATTGGTACCGTGAAAACTTTACCTTTGATTCTAAGCAAAAGCTGATTGATGAAGTTGAAAAAGTAACGCTTGCAGATATAAAAGACTACTACAAGCAAACAATGCTTAACCCTAATGCTGCACGTTTAAATGTGCAATTACGCGGGACTAAGTTTATAGAAAGTGACTTTGCCGATTTACCAAATCAAACTAAAATCACAACGCTTGATGCCTATTACAATGGCATCAAGTTACAAAAGTAATACGCTCTGTTATATGTAAAGTGAAACCGGTGCAAATGTACTGGTTTTACTTTTATACACTAACTCTTCACTTCTAAAATCGTTATTTTTAATATTTATATTTTAATGGTTTAGCTAAAAGTTTATTATTTTTACTAGGGCGTGTTGACCTGTGTGGATTGAAATTTTTTCAATCTAGAGGCGATTAAATCGCGGCGCATGTTTGGTATTTATGCTTCGTTATCGCCTATTTATGGGGAATAAACACCATACGCTCTGCCTTGCTTAAAAACCAAACATATTGCTGGAAATTAAGCCACCAAAGATCACATGCCCTAATGCAAATTCTAATTTTTCCGTAAATAATACCAACCTGTGTAAATATTTTAACAATTTATCGAATTAAATCACTCTACAGTGTTGTTAAAAATTTTTATTTAGAACAACTAGATACAAAAATTTTTGCCTAGTTCTAGCGAAATTTTCTTATCGTTAAATAGACCCCATATATGATCAGATTGGTATAACCTGAACTCCGGTTAAAATATTTACTAACGTATTGAATTAAAGTGATATTTAAATTTATTTTCTCTAGCCAGCCTATTGCAAGTAAATTCAACGCAGTTAGCGTTGAAAATAGCTGAGCGAGATAGATTTATTATCCAGAGTTCAGGTTAAATAATAAGGAAAAGTTCGGTTTATCCATTTACTCATCAACAGTAACTTCTGCTAGCATGCGTCATCGGAACCTACCTTGAATATTCGTAAAATCCATAAGAAACTTGTTTTAACCTCCACAAGTTAACATTTGTTAACGAATAGTAATTTTGTATCTTATTTTTTAATTTAAATATTGGCTTGCAATTAGTACCTTAAGAAGGTAAATTGCCGTCCCCTTCAAACTATAAGCCTGCTTTTATTTTTGAATGTAGTTATAAAGTGCTGGTATTTTTTTGTGGGTAAGTAATTTAAATAAATTAATGAGAAAAAATAATGATTGGAAAATTTAAAATATTACCGCTTGCTGCGATAATGTTAACGGGTTCAATGCATGCAGATGCAGTTGTTATTAAAAACGCAGGCTTTGAAAGTGGCCTAACATATTGGACGATAATTGATGACGCACGTGCATCAATTATAAGTAATTCTGGTACGCAATCTCTGCAATTAATGGGCTCACCAGCGCGCGTACACCAATGGATTGACGTTGAAAAAAATACAGATTACATTCTTACAGGCTATGTAAATGGTTCTGGTAAGTTTGGTGTTAATAATGGTTATGATGTAGTAAAAAAAGTAGTGTTTGATGTGAGCAAATGGCGTAAAGCTGTTGTTCCATTTAATTCTAAGTCACGTTCTAGAATTCAAGTTTACACTAAATTTAATGACGAATTCCAGCATGGTTACTTTGATGATATACAAATAGTTAGAGCTGATTCTATACCTACAAACCCAACTGAACCAACTCCTGTTCCAGAACAGTGTGGCGTGACTAAGTTAGAAGTTATCGAAGCTAGCGATGATGGTTCGTATAACAACAACTACTCACCAGAAAAAGCGATCGATGGATTTTTAACTAACTCTTCACGTTGGTCTTCAAAGGGCGACGGTAAGTGGATCCAGTTTGATTTAGGTGGCGAAACTACGATTGACAGTATTAAAACAGCGTGGTTATCAGGCGACAAGCGTACTGCTTACTTTGATATTGAAACGTCACTAGACGGTGAAAACTGGACTCCTGTAGTAACAGATGCTAAATCTCAAGGTGATGACTCGCTTAATAAAGATGATTTAGGCGATGTTTACGCTCGCTTTGTACGAGTTGTGGGTTACGGTAATAGCTCATCTGAAGACTCACAATGGAATAGCTTACTAGATGTAGAAGTATATGGTTGTGATGAACTTAAAGAAAGTCCAATTGAAACGCCTACTGAACCAACAGAACCAACAGAACCAACAGAGCCACCAGCTTCCTGCCCAATTACACGCTTAAGCGCTTCAGCTACTGATGATGGTTCATCAAGCGGTAATTATAAGCCAAGTCTTGCTGTAGATAATTCTTTGAAAGACTCTTCTCGTTGGTCTTCTAAAGGTAACGGTAAATGGTTACAGTTAGATTTAGGTGGCGAGACAACAATTGATTCAATTCAAACTGCTTGGTACTCAGCGGATAAGCGCACAGCTTATTTTGACATTGCTGCGTCATTAGATGGTGTTAACTGGGATTCAATTCTTACGGGTGGAGAGTCCAAAGGAAATGAACAGCTAAATGAGAATAATTTAGGCGACGTATATACTCGCTTTATTCGAGTTATAGGCCAAGGAAATAGCTCTTCTGAAGATTCTCAATGGAATAGCTTACTAGAAGCACAACTTTACGGTTGTGGTGAATTAGTAGATAGCCCAATTGAATTGCCAACAGAGCCTACGGAACCAACAGAGCCAACAGAGCCTACGGAACCAACAGATCCTGGTGAGTCAATTCCAGATTTAGTTATTCCTGAAAACATCACTAATGGTTCACTTTTTGATCTAGAGGGGAGTGACCCAAGAATTAACGACTCTACTTTAGTATTTCTTGCACTTGAAGAGCAAGTGACTACGCCTAACGGTAACGGTTGGCGTCATGAGTACAAAATCAAAGAAAGCAAACGTATTGCGATGACGGATACGTACGAAGAGTTCCAAGCAACTATTAAAGTTGACCTTTCTAAAGGTGGTAAAACAATCGTTGCGCAGCATCACGCAGGTGATACTGGTACGATTATGAAACTTTACGTTTCTGATACTGATGAGCCTGGTTTCTCTGATAGTAAAGCTGAAAACGGTATATTCGATGTGTACGTTCGAATTCTTAATAAGAGCGGTAAAGAAGAGAAAAAAGCCCTAGGTACTATTAAGACCGGTGATTCATTTACTTTCCACGTATTAAATGATTACGGTGTGGTAAAAGTATCTGCTTTTGGTAAGGACTTAGAAACTGAAGTTGAAGATGATTCAAAGTCATACTTCAAATTTGGTAACTACTTACAATCACAATACCCTGAAGGCACAGATAATTGTGGAAAACATGGTGATTCTTCAAGCTTTAAAAAGTGTTTTGAGAAAATTGGGATTACAACGTCTAAAATTACAATGACAGACGTAACATACGTTCGTAAAACAAAATAATTTTTACGAATAACGAATCTAAACCCGTATAGCGTTTGCTATACGGGTTTTTTTATATTTAAATTTATTAACTTAGCCATTTATTTATTTGTTAATTGCCTTGGCAGTGAGCCTCAGCCTTTAAAACTTATTAACCTAGCCGTTTATGTATTTGTTACTTATCTTCGCAGTGATCCTCAAGTTTTTTATATTGGTACGTGTAATCATGAAGGCATATCTAATCTACTTTATTTGGCTATCTGCTTAAAATGATATTATTTATTCATACGCTATTGTTTTAGTGAATAAAAAATTTATAGACAGCAGTGTTCAACCCTTTAAATTTGAGGCCGTGTTTTATGTATCAAAGTGATTTGTTTAATCTTATAAATAAATGATGCAACGGGGGAGGGTTTACAGAGATTTAGTTAAATAGAAGTGAATGATTACGCAGTGGATGATTGAATAGCGAAACATTCACATCAGTAATTTATACTGATGTGAATGTCGTTCTTATTGCGATGTCTTATAGTGAGTTTAAAAACGCCAACAAGGCTGAGCGTCTTGTATTACTCAGAGATTCATAAGCAATACGTGATTGCTCTGCTTCTCCACCGTGCCACATGATCGCCTCATTAATAGTACGTGCACGGCCATCATGAAGGTAGTTTGCGTCAGGTGTGCACACGTCGTCACCTTGATAACCTGTTGGATTAGTTACTCCTGCGGTTACACATGCGGATAAACCAAGGCCCCAAAGTGGTGCTGTGCGCCACTCTGCACCGGTTGCATTTCCGCCACCTAAGTTATCAGCTAGACCTTCACCCATATCATGGAGTAATAAGTCAGTAAATGGGCGAATAGTTTGACTGCGAAGCTCTGCGTGTACAGCAAATTCACTGGTTTTCATTGTGCTTCTATGACAGCTTTCACAACCCGTTTCGTTGAAGATCGTTTCACCTAATATTACACTTGAATCATCAAGATCGCGCTGTGCACGAACACCTAATAAAGAAACATATTTAACTAAATCATTTAGGTGTTCATCAGCAAGCTCACTGCCTGTATTATTTCCACAGGTTGTTTGCTCTGGCCCACAATCAGGAGTTGGCAATACCGATGTCATTACACCCATATCTGTATTTAATGCGCCAGCAACTTGATGCATAATACTTGTTGCATTACCTTTATAACCAAATCGTCCTAAACGCGTTTCGCCTGTTATAGGGTCAGTGGATAAACGAGCTTTGCCAGAGATGCCATCTCCATTAAGATCTGCTTCATCTTCACGTTCTAATATTGTCTCTTCACTTATTGCTTCGAGTAAGCCTAAACCGACTAGTTGTGGTGCTAAGCGAGCAGAAAAACGTGCAGGTCGACCTTTTGAGAACTCATAATTAGGTGAGCGCAAGCCATTATTTTCAGTCCATGAAGCAATTTTAACTGTACCTTCACCTAAAGCTGAATTAATACCAATATTGTTAGATTGTAAAATATATCCACGAAGAGGATCTGGTTGGCCATTTTCGTCTGCAATTGCAAACACCCATTTATCTAATGGTTCGCCTACATCAGCAACAGAGGCACGGCCATTTCGTTGATGGCAACCAGCACAAGATGCATTTACGTAGTTCGGCCCCGCTTTACCTGCGAGTTCAGCGAAAATACCATTTTCAACGCTTTCATCATGGCCACCTGTTTTAAAATTAGTGTGATGAACACGACGACCTTTAACAAATGTTTGACCATTAATATTCGATAAATTAGTTGCCATTTGCATAAAGTGATTGTCAGACTCCGCAGTATAATTGTATGGTAAAGTAGTACCGCCACCTAAACGGCCATGTTCTGCAATAGGGTATGAATCTTCGCGTTCTGATGTTGAATCTTCAAATTCACCCACTGTTTTCCATGGTACAAGACCTTCACCTATAATGTACAAATAGGTTGTGCCGTAATAATTTTCACGCCCCTCTGGTACACCGTCTAGAAACTGACTTACTTCAAATTCCATCCGTTGACCCACAGCCAATGGGATATTATCAGATGCTGACCAGTTTAAAGGGCGGTAACGATCAATAACTAAATGGTAACGGTATTGATCGCCATCATTACTTATTTTATTAAAGTTATGATCGTAACTGCCGTTATCTAATTCAACAACATTACCCCCTAAATTACCATGGTATTCAGCAACTGTATTTAAACCGCGATACCAAGCTCTAAGTTCTTTTGCGCCTAATTTCCATTCAGTAATAAAAGTAATTTCAATAGTTGAGCCACCTTTAGCTACGTAGTCAGCAAGCTCAAACTGTGCTGTTCGATGCGCCCAATAGTGTGATAAATAATGATCGTAGGCTTGAAATTGGTCCTCTTTTGCATGACGATCGCGCCCACGATCGGCAAAGCGAGTCACTAATGCATCGCCTCTGTCGAATGATATGGCTTGCTCAAGTACCGTATTGGCATTAAATAAAGGAACAATACTCGTTAAATCTGTATTAAGAGGATTGTCAGCGCCGCCACCGTTGTTAGTGAACGCAGTGCTACTAAATACTAAGTTAAACCAAGGTGACGTTTTTACTCTGTAATCACTGTCTAAATATGTAAAAGAGTAAATAATCTGATCGCCATCATTTAGCCCAGTAAGGCTTCTTGTGTTATTATTACCATTGTTGGCCATTCTGAAATTACGCTGTGTACCTTCATTGACAAAATAATGTACATCAGCCCAATCAGGTAAATTAACAACAAAATCTAGTGAACTTTGCGAGGTGATTTCAATATCTAAGATATTGGTTTGTATGATTTTACAACCAGCTTCATCGACAACTGAACCTGGTAGAGTATCGGTGCATTGATCTTGAGCATCAAGTACTCCATCATTATCACTATCAATAACAGTATCGATTATCTCTGGTTCTATAAGCGTCAACTCTAGCCAATTAAAGTTAAAACTTCCGCTTTGTGCTGTAATAGTTAATGTATGTTGCGATGCTTCTAGTTCTACTGTATTTAAAAACAATGTTTCATATTCATGCCAACCTTCAGTAGCTGTAACACCGGTTGCAATAGCTTCACCATCAATAGATAACGTAAAGCTACCCGTTATTGCAGAAGCAACGCGGGCATTGATATCGTATGTACCTGCACCTAAATTTAGTGTGTAATCAAGAAATTCTTCTGGTTCTATCCATCCAACATTGTAGCCACCGCCTTGATCTGTTGTTGTTCGTATGTCAACAGCATCATCACGGTATTCACCACCAATATTTATCGGCGTCTTATCATAGTAGTTAGTGTAATCCTCAGCTTCAATGCGCACACTTTGTGCAGTTATTATGTGGCAGCCGTTATTATCAACATTTTTACCAGGCTGGGTATTAGGGCAAATATCATTAGTATCTAATACACCGTCATTATCAGTGTCATCTTGGTTAGAAGTTGTATTACCACCTAACCACACTATGTCATCTATCGCCATTTCAAAGGGGGCTTTGGGTAAATCATTATCAAGACTTGTAATATAAAAAAGGCCTTTTAATGATTGCAGTGCAATTAATTCACCACGCAATTCATTAACAGGAATATTCACTGTAGACCATTGACCATCTCGAATTAACCCATAATGTTCTTCATTAGCTGGAAATTCGATCCAATTTATATTTGTATATGTATCTTCAATACCGATTTTAAACGATACGTCTGCTGGTATTTTAATTTTAAAACTTAATACACCATCCTCTGTAAAGTTACTTAGATTTCTTACTTGGCGTGCTTGAACCCCTGCACCAAACCATTCATTTTCAGAGACATAATCCCACGAAATAACATTACCACCTTCAAATGGCGGTTCATCACCTGCAGTAATAGACTGCGTATTCCACACAAAAATGTCTGCATTTGTGCCTATTTCAAGTTGGTTGTTAGTTTCTATTGTGTCTGTGTATATGCCAAAGCTGCCATTTTCTGGAACTGTTTGATCACCAATAAATACTTCCCCTTGGCCATCTAATTCATACACTCGAACGTAATCTACGTACATTTTTGCCGGTTTTATAGCGGTGACTTGGTTGTTGGTTATGGCATCGGTAAAATTACCACCGACAGCTAAGTTCAATAGTAAATAAAAGGGAGCTTGAAACTCACTCGACTCATCAGTGATAGTAAAAGGTGCATCGAACATATCAATTTCAACGCCGTTATCTTCAACAGTGAAGCGTATTTGCGAGTCGGTCCAGTAAGTGCGATATGTTACAAAGCGGTTTGTTAATGGCTCATTTGATACGTGCGCATTATCGTTTTGCCAAGCAATGCTTGCAGCACATGTTGGATTACCATCACTACAGGCATCGTCGGTGTAAAAAATTAAGTTAGAGCCAACGTAGCTATTAATATCAGCCCCAGGAAAGCCTGCATCCACGCGTGCTTGTGCTTTGTGGCCCATTTCCATCATGTCTATTTCGCCTTTGGCAGGCCAAGATTGGTTTGTAGTGCCAAGTAACCATGCTGCTGGCCATAATCCAATACCTACATCGGGTACCATCATGCGCACTTCGATCATGCCATATTTTACAGCAATTTTATTGCTAGTTTGTACTTTACCAGAAGTAAAGGCATAACCATTACTTGCTTCATCTCGAGCTTCTAAAATGAGAGCCTTATTTCCCGCTTCATTGGGTATGTTATCAATGTATGCATTACTTTTAGCATACCATTGGAGCTCTTGATTCCCCCAACCACAGAGACCTTGGTCACACCCGTCTCCAACATCAACTGTCCATATTTCATCATCTAATGTGTTGAAATTCTCCTCCCAGATTAGATTTCCAATGGCAGCATTTGCGTGTATTGTTGGGCACAGCAAAAGGATTGCTAATCCTGTGAGTAGTATTTTCTTTTTCATATGGTAGTTCCTGATATCTCTACTATTAAACAAATCATTAGTAAAAGTAGACGCAATAAATTTAAAAAAGCGCTGTCTTTTTGCTACAAAAATAGATAACTAACTCATTAAATTAAATGTGTTCGAAATTTAATTGTGAACAAAGTATTTTGCTTTTTGGTTTACCTGCTACTATTTAATGATTTTTTATTGGTACTATTGTATTGGTTTAAGTGGGTTTGTACGTGCTTATGGGTTGTTTTTGGTGTTGGTGAGGATGATATAAAATAGGTACAATTTTGTCATTATAAATTTAATACAAAAGAGCCTTACGATATATTTAATAAAAAAGTAAAAAAGGTGTTGCTAGAGCACCATCACGATCAGGCTAACGAAGTAAACTACGCACCAGAAGAAAAATTGAAGATATATTTTGAGGTTGATTAAAAATTCGATTGGCCAATTTTTTTAGCAATATCTAAATTGATGTTTAGCCATATTTTTTCAAGCGTTGATACCAAACCGTCATAGCCGTCATCATCAATAGGCACTATGTTTGAAAAATTATGAATACTTACAAGACGTCGTCCGGTTTCTGGATGTGTATAGTACAAGCGCCAGAGCCCCGAAATATCGGCGTTACCTTGCATATCGCCATTAAAGTGGTGAATCTCGTATTCAAGTTCATAAAATGTTTGTTGATCAAGTTCAGTAATGACTGGTAAGCCTTTTATTACCATCCAGTTAGGCATAGCATTAAAGAGTGTTTGCTGGGCTGTGGCAGTAAGCATTACATCCGGCGATTCGCCCCACAGGTTGTAATTTGCAGCATGAATTTGGTTGCTATCTATTTTCATAGCAATGCCCAAATTATTTAAAGCGCCTCTGAGTACAACAGTTTGTATTCTTAGTTGCGCATCTGTATCCGCAATGTTGCGAGACGAAGCGCCTATTGGCTGTTCAAACTGGTAATACTGTGTCGCAGTTTGTATTGATGAACTACAACCTGACAATAGTAATAATAAACTTGCAGTTAAAAATAACGATCTCATTATTGCTTCCTTGGTTTTGGATCTGCGGGTAATGATTTATCAAAAATTAGCATATTAGGTTGCTCGTTCAAACCACGAGTAAGCGGTTGTAACCCTTCACTTAAACGTTTAAATTCTTTTAATGTTTGCTGTATTTGATGATGAAGTTCAGAACCGGCTTGGTAACTGGCCATTGTTTTGTCGAATTGACGCATGGTTACTTCAAATTGCACCATACTTTTTGTCATTTTCTCAAAATTACGGTTAAAGTCACCCGGTAAATTTTGTGTGTCTTTTTGGCTCAGTAGCTCTCGCATTTCATTAGCAAGCGCTCGATAGTCAGTAAATGTCGCTTGCATTTGCGCTAAGCTATCTTCAATTTTTAAGTCATTAACTTTATTGAGTACATCAGATACTTGATCTGCCAATACGGTTATACCGCTGGAAATACTTGGAAAAACATCATATTGAACAAGTTTGCCTAAATGCGCTGCGGGTGCGTCGGGATATATATCAAAATCAACATACACCGCACCCGTTAATAAATTGCCGGGCTTTAATGAAGCGCGCATCCCACTTTCAATCCAGCCTTTTAAACTACCTTGCCAATATTCTTTAGCTGAAGCACTGTCATGATACAAACGTCCGTATTCTACTTTTATAAGTACCGGAACAGCCGTATTGTGGTTTCTAAAGTGAGCGGGCTTACCGTTAACAATTACATTAGCAGGGGCTTCTACAACAGTCCCTACACGCATACCTCTATATTCTACAGGCGCTCCTGTGCGCAACCCTCTAACGGATTGTTCAAATTCAATTAGGTAGTAATCAAAGTCGTAAAAGCGCTCTTCTAACGCTTCTTTATAGCTTTGGCTTAATGAAAAGCTATGCCCATCTTGTGCTATTTCACCCGGGGCCTGTTGCTCGGGTAACCCAACAGAAACACCGCCTTTTAAAAGTTTGCTTAAAGAGCCAGTATTTATATTAATACCGTCTGCAGAGAGGTCAATTTCAATACCCGCGTTCACCCAAAAAATAGAATTCATAGTGATGAGGTTTTGATAAGGTTCTTTAATAAAAACGCCATACTTCATTGCTTGGTTTTCCCAATCAAAAGTAGCGGTTTCTATTTGCCCTATTTTATAATTTTTGAAAAATATACCGGTGCTTACATCAAGTACTTCAGCGTTATAACTAAGGAGTTTAAAGCGACCGCCTTTAACGTCTTTACCGATAAGTGCGGGTTCATCTTGGAGCGTAAACCTTTCTTTTAGCTCTTTACTTTCTCCTGGAGAAAACTCTAAATAAACACCTGATAAAAGAGTACTCATACCACTAATGCCTGTTTCATCAATGCGAGGTTTAACGACCCAAATTTTTGCATCATCGGTTAATAAGTTATTGTAATTTTTATCTATTTGTGCACGAGCAATAACACTGTCTTGTGTGTCAGATAAACGAATATGATCGATTTGACCTATTTTTACACTGCGTACTTTTATTTCCGTTTTACCTGCAATGATACCTTCGGCTTGTGGCATTTCGATAAAAATAGTAGGGCCTTTATTTGCTTGATACTGATATAGCATCCACATGCCCACTAAAAGCGCAATTGCCGGAATGATCCAGATGGCGGAAATCTTCGGTTCTTTTGTTATTTCAGCAGTTTCGGTCATGCTTTATTCTCTGATATCTTATTTTTAGGTGAATCCCACAACAGTCGTGGGTCAAAGGCATGGGCAGCCATCATTTGGCATAATACCATAACTGTAAAAAATACAATGCCAAGACCTGGAGTTACCGACATTAAATTACCAAGCTGTACCAAGGCAACTAAAATAGCAACGACAAATACATCTATCATTGACCATTTTCCAATAAACTCAGTCAGTTGATAAATTCGAGTATAACTTTTTGTATGCCGATTTGCAGGCTTTGTAACCATAATACATAAAAAGCTCAGCACAAACGCTTTAGCAAGCGGTACAACCACACTGGCTAAAAATATAATGGCAGCAATGGGATAGGAACCACTCTTCCAAAGTGTAATTACACCACCAATTAATGTAGAGGGGGATTCATCACCTAAACTAGTGGTATGCATTATTGGTAAAACATTAGCAGGAATATAGCAAATAACAGAGGTTATTAACCATGCAGTTGCTTTTTGTACACTATAAGGGTTTCTGATGTGTGTTTTAGTGTGGCAACGCTGGCATATATCACCGGTGCATAGTTGGTGGCATACATGGCAGGCTTTAATATTTTCATCAATTGCGCGTTTTGCGTTATCAGCGCCTTCGAGTAATTTTACAGGCTTAATTTGAGCCCATAAACGCGGGCGATTTAAGTGAACAAGTGCTGCTATATATAAAATAACAAACCCTACATAAGCCCAAAAACTTGCCCCAAAGCTAATATCAGCCAGCGACATAATTTTAACCATACTGACCAGCACACCGATTAAAAATATTTCTGACATAATCCAAGGCTCTAACGCAAGGGTGAATTTCAATAACCGCCTTGCTATGCCTTCGGGCAATGTTTTTAATACCCCTAAGTGCAGAGGGATCAAAATAAGGAGTAAACCCATAGGCAGGGCAATAATACTAAGATCAATAAATAAGCCGAGTAGTTCGCTATCGTAATTAAATAAAATTCGTGCGGCATCGGGTAGAGTAATTGTTTGAGTAATGCCGCTACTGCTAAATGAAATGAAAGGGTAAAACATGCTGCTTAGCAACATTAACAAAGCGCTAAAACTCAGTGCAACAATACGGCTGTCGTGATTCACATCGGCTTCGCAAAGTTTATGATGGCAATGTGGGCATATCGCCATTTGTTTCGCGATTATGCGAGGTATGTCTATGATCAGATCGCAGCAGGGGCAGATAGTTTGCAATTTAATACCAGGCAAGAAGAATGTTTGTCCAATTTTGCAATATTTAATGCATTAATACAACGCGAACAGTGAATAAGCCTTTAAAAGCCAAACACTTTAATATTGTTTGGCTTTAGGGCTTTTAGTCAAATAACGCCACCGTTTGGCGTGTAAGGGCTATTAACTCCCCTGATTGTGACCAAATACAGCCATCTTCTAAACCATAACCATCTTTTGAATGATGAGTGATTGCTTCAAAGCCAAGCCATTCGCCAGGTGTTAAGTTTGGTTCTTGCACAAACTCTAAGTACCAAGACATGCTACTAGCTGGAGCGGGTTGTTTAAACATTTGTAATAACGTAGGTGGCCATGCATCTGTTAATGCAATAACGTGCGCTTCTGTTATTTGCTCTGGGGTGTGCTTAAAGCGCATCCAGCCCCCTAAGTGAGAAGTTTCTGCGCTGCTAAATGGCATAGCGCCTTGTTGTGGGCATAAATCAACATGCTGAAAAAACTCAGGCATCTGGTCTTTAACAAAAGGGAGTGTATAGCGCTCGTCTACCGGTTTTAACCCTAAAGATTTCGAAACGGGCACATTAACACCCGACTCTCTACTTTTAGCAAAACATGCTTGTACGATAACGCACACTTGTTCATTTTGAATGGCTTTGGCAAGTACTTGTGTACTACTTTTACCTTGTCGTAGTATTTCTACTGATAAAGAAAAGGGAGTATCGGCAAGCAATGGTCCTACAAAATTAGTGCTAAGAGAAAGTAGACGACGATCACTTGCAACCTTACCTCTGATTGCTTGATACAACAGTGCGGCTGATAGCCCACCAAAAGCAGTTCTGCCTTGGCACCAGTTTTCTGGAAATTGCATTGTGCTAGTTAATTGTTCGGTATTGTCTGAACTTCCAATTTTTGAAGCTTGGAGAAGTAATTGTTCAAAATGCATGAAGATGTCCTTTTAAAGTGCGATTTAATAAATTTATAACACAACCAAACTAGTCAGACCAGTAATTAAAAGCGCCTCTGGCGGTGTAAAAATCATCATTCCTTACAATTATTAGGGTTATTTTGTAAATAAATCATAAAAAATGAATTTTTTTTCATTTTTACAGTTGAAATAAGTTTGGCGCATCCCTATTTACTAAGTCATCGAACGTATTAACGAATATTGAAGTTGGAGAAGTTTCATGGGTAAAATTATTGGAATCGATTTAGGTACTACAAACTCTTGTGTTGCAGTACTTGATGGTGGCAAAGCACGTGTTATTGAAAACGCGGAAGGCGATCGCACAACCCCGTCTATTATTGCTTACACGCAAGACGGCGAAACATTAGTAGGTCAATCTGCTAAGCGTCAAGCGGTTACTAACCCGACAAACACATTATTTGCAATCAAGCGATTAATTGGTCGTCGTTTTGAAGACGAAGAAGTACAACGCGATATCGGCATCATGCCGTTTAAAATCATTAAAGCAGATAACGGCGATGCATGGGTAGAAGCGGGCGGCGAAAAACGTGCTGCACCACAAATTTCTGCTGAAGTACTGAAAAAAATGAAGAAAACAGCTGAAGACTTCTTAGGTGAAGAAGTAACTGAAGCCGTAATCACAGTACCTGCATACTTTAACGATTCACAACGTCAAGCAACGAAAGATGCTGGTCGTATTGCGGGTCTAGAAGTTAAACGTATTATCAATGAGCCAACTGCTGCGGCACTGGCTTACGGTATGGATAAAAACCGTGGCGAAAACATCGTTGCAGTATATGACTTAGGTGGCGGTACTTTCGATTTATCAATCATTGAAATTGATGAAGTTGAAGGCGAGCACACTTTTGAAGTACTTGCTACAAACGGCGACACTCACTTAGGTGGTGAAGATTTCGATAACCGTGTAATCAACTACCTAGTAGCTGAATTCAAGAAAGATCAAGGCTTAGACTTAAAAGCTGATCCTCTTGCAATGCAACGTGTTAAAGAAGCTGCTGAAAAAGCAAAAATTGAACTTTCATCTGCACAATCTACTGAAGTAAATCTTCCGTATGTAACTGCTGATGCATCTGGTCCTAAGCACATGAACGTGAAACTAACACGTGCTAAGCTTGAATCACTAGTTGAAGATTTAGTAACTAAGTCTCTAGAGCCACTTAAACGTGCACTTGCTGATGCTGATTTATCAGTAAGCGACATCAACGATATTATCCTTGTTGGTGGCCAAACACGTATGCCTTTAGTACAAAAAACAGTTGCTGATTTCTTCGGTAAAGAACCACGTAAAGACGTTAACCCTGATGAAGCAGTTGCAGTAGGCGCAGCGATTCAAGGTGGTGTACTTGCTGGTGACGTTAAAGATGTACTATTACTAGACGTTTCTCCATTATCTCTAGGTATTGAGACAATGGGTTCAGTAATGACTGCATTGATTGAGAAAAATACGACGATTCCTACTAAGAAATCGCAAACATTCTCAACCGCTGAAGATAACCAATCTGCTGTAACAATTCACGTGTTACAAGGTGAGCGTAAACGTTCAAGCGACAATAAATCTCTAGGTCAATTTAACCTAGAAGGTATTCGCCCAGCACAACGTGGTACACCGCAAATCGAAGTAACATTCGATGTTGATGCCGATGGTATCTTACATGTATCTGCGAAAGATAAAGATACAGGTAAAGAGCAAAAAATCACAATTCAAGCATCTTCAGGCTTAAGCGATGAAGAAGTTGAAAAAATGGTTCGTGATGCAGAAGCACATGCTGAGGACGATAAAAAGTTTGAAGAACTTGTAGCTGCTCGTAACCAAGCTGATGCTCTAGTACACGGTACTCGTAAGCAAATTGAAGAAGCTGGCGATGCATTACCAAATGAAGACAAAGAAGCGATTGAAGCGGCTGTTGTAGATTTAGAAGCGGCTATTAAGAGCGACAATAAAGAAGAGATTGAAGCTAAAACTCAAGCGCTTGCTGAAAAGTCTCAAAAACTGATGGAAATTGCTCAAGCGAAAGCGCAGCAAGGTTCAGCAGATGCAGGCGAGCAACAGCAATCAGCTAAGCAAGACGACGACGTTGTTGATGCAGAGTTCGAAGAAGTGAAAGACGACAAGTAATTGTTGCTAACGCTTCTCGCTAGCCAAAAACACTTAACTCAGTTGAGTGTTTAGGTTAGGATGAACAATTGAGGCGCGCGAGCAATAGCTTGTCGCGCCTTTTGCATGTGTTTAAGGTTCAAATTCAATGATAAATCGATGCGATTTATCGGTTTATCCAGCAGCTTACGCTGCAAATAGAAAAGAGTAGTGTGATAGATATGTCAAAACGCGATTATTACGAAGCCCTCGGCGTAAGCAAAGATGCGAGTGAGCGAGACATAAAAAAAGCGTATAAACGCTTAGCGATGAAATATCATCCAGATCGTACCGCAGGCGATAAAGATCTCGAAACAAAGTTTAAAGAGGTTAAAGAAGCCTACGAAATTTTAACCGATGCGCAAAAACGCCAAATGTATGACCAGCATGGTCATGCGGCATTTGAGCAAGGCGGCGGTGGTGGCCATGGTGGTTTCGGCGGCGGCCAAGGTGATTTCGGTGATGTATTTGGCGACGTATTTGGCGATATTTTTGGTGGCGGCGGTGGTCGACGTCAATCTCGTCAGCAACGAGGCTCTGACTTACGTTACAACATGGACTTAAGCTTAGAAGAAGCGGTTCGTGGTAAAGAAGTTGAAATTAAAGTACCTACATGGGTGGGTTGTGAGCCATGTGACGGCAGTGGTGCTAAAGCGGGTTCTAAACCTAAAACATGTACTACATGTCATGGTGCTGGCCAAGTGCAAATGCGCCAAGGTTTCTTTGCTGTGCAGCAAACATGTCCAACGTGTCAAGGACAAGGTCAGATTATTTCAGATCCTTGTAACAAGTGTCATGGTCAAGGCCGCGTAGAAAAAACCAAAACGCTTTCAGTTAAGATTCCAGCTGGCGTTGATACCGGTGACCGTATTCGCTTAACAGGTGAAGGCGAAGCCGGAATGCACGGCGCGCCATCTGGCGACTTGTACGTGCAGGTATCGGTTCGCGAGCATGAAATATTTGTACGTGAAGCGAATAACTTATATTGTGAAGTACCAATTAGCTTTACGACAGCAGGCCTTGGTGGCGAAATTCAGGTGCCGACACTTGATGGTCGTGCAAAACTTAAAATACCGTCTGAAACGCAAACGGGAAAAATGTTCCGTATGCGTGGCAAAGGTGTTAAGTCTGTACGCAGTGGTGCCCAAGGCGATCTAATTTGTAAAGTGGTAATCGAAACGCCAGTTAATTTGAACGAGCGTCAACGTGAACTACTGACTGAATTAGATGAAAGCATGGGCACAGATAGCTCTAAAAACCGTCCTAAAGAGCAAGGCTTTTTTGACGGTGTTAAAAAGTTTTTTGATGATTTAACTAAGTAAATTTAAATTATTATAAATAATGAAACGGCGCTTTTTAGCGTCGTTTTTTTTGCTTTAAATTTTATTTTTGTTACTGTTAATAAAAAATGATTAAGTATTATGACACCTGCAATCGATCTATTGAAAAAATCAAAAATCCCGTTTGATGTCTTAAGTTACGAGCACGACGCTAGCAATAGTCACTATGGGCTTGAAGCAGTTGAAAAGTTAAAGCTTAATAGCCATCAAGTATTTAAAACATTAGTGCTTGAAACACATGAAGGCGAATTAATTGTTGCAGTAACACCTGTTTCTCAACAAATTCATTTAAAGCAATTGGCAAAATTAGCCTCATCTAAAAAGGTGGCAATGGCGGCTGCACAAAAAGTACAAGCCAGTACGGGGTATATTTTAGGAGGGGTAAGTCCACTGGGACAAAAAAAACGCCTCGCTACCTACATTCATGGTAGTGCATCACAGTTTGAGCACGTATATGTAAGTGCAGGAAAACGCGGTTTAGAAGTGAAATTAATGACAACCGATCTTATTACATTAACTGGTGCAAAACTGGGGATATTTTAACTTTTTCTTTTTGACATTTACGGGGAGTCCATATAAGGCCCTAGTTTCCAGATTATGAGTTTGCCGCTTTAATAATTATTAACTACAGTCAAATAACCTCTCATGCATAAGTTATGGCAGTATATGAATTTTTCTGATGTTGATTATTTTGCGGTATTAATTGCCGCGCTCTCTTGTTTTATGCTTGGTGGCATTTGGTATTCAAATAGAATGTTTAAACAAGCTTGGCTTGAAAGTTGTGGTTTAACAGAGCTAGATTTGCAATCAGCAGATCCAAAATTAATTTTTGGAGGGAGCTTTTTATTATCTTTTATAGCCACTTTTTTGCTTGCATTGTTTCTAGGTGAAAACCCTAACGTTGGTGAAAGCGTAGGAACTGGATTTATTATCGGTGTATTTTGGGTTAGTAGTTCACTTGGGCTTAGTTATATTTTTGAGCAACGGCCGATGAAGCTGTTTTTAATTAATGGTAGTTTTCATATTTTACAATTTTCTTTAATGGGCCTAATTTTGGGTATTTGGCCTTAGTCTTGTTACACTTTAGGTATTACTTTGAATTAATGACTAATTATGGCTAAACCAAATAAAAAAGGGCCAACAAAAACGGTTGATATTTTTTGTTCTGCTTGTAAAACCCCCTTATTTAAGTATCGAAAGGGCGGTAAAGGAGCGCTTGTTAAATGTTTTATAGAACGTATTAGCCAAAATTTCACAAAAGAGCCCTGTATTTGCCCTAACTGTAATCGTCCTTTTGCAAGGCCTGCTGTGATAAGAGGGATACCCGCTTATAAAATTATTGGTGGTAAAGTTACATTTAAATAAGCATATTGCTTATACGGACATATGCCCTTGTTAGAATTTATCATCTTGATAGAATCGCCCGGTTTTGCTGTTTCAATGAATGAAAAAATACCCTCCCCACGGATCGGGCCAGTTTTTTGGGTTATTTAAAAATGGATAAAGGATAGTTTCGTGATAGCACTCTTATTTGACATCATAGGTATGACAGGTACTTTTTTAGTCGTTGGCTCATTCTTTTTACTGCAGCTAGGTAAAACATCTCCAACTAGCTTAATGTACAATATGATGAATTTAACGGGGGCCATTTTATTGTTGATCAGCCTTTGTTATAACTTTAACTTAGCCAGTTTTGTAATCGAAATATTCTGGATTGCAGCGTCATTAATTGGTTTATACAAATATGTTAAAAATCGAAGAGCTGTAACTGCAAGCTAATTTAGCGAATAGATAATGCTCTATATCAATCTGCAATAATACGTTATCAATTTAAGGGATGAAGCCTGAGGCTAACAGAAGTCAAAACTTCTGATTTACAACGCCATGGATGCAGTAGATAAAGCAATGCAGAAGTTATTGCTGGGAACAACGAAATAACGAATTTTTACCTTGTTATCGGCAATGTTTCCTACCTCAAAATAGATAACTTAATGAAGTGAATTGGTATAATAAAAATCACCGTGAATATTTTTGTTTGCGGTGATTTTTTGTTTTTACTCGCTCTGATTTTTGTTAACAAAAGTTTATATCGCTATGGCTAATAAGCCGTTAAACTAGGTTCTTTAAATTCATCAGGTTATTTTGTGGGTCAGTATGTTTTCTCTTTCTAAAAGAATCATTATTACTTGTATATTACCCATATTTATTTTGTTGATATCATTTTTTCTCGGACGAACTCATGATATTGAGCAAGCAAACCTTCAGGCTGAACGCCAAGTTACTCAATTAAATAATTATATTGATACTGAACTTGCACGCTTTTCTGCGATCCCAGAGTTATTAACTTATAATGAGTTGATGATAAGTTTTGTATCAGGATCACCACAACATTATAGCGCAATTAATAATTATCTAGCTGATATTCAGCAAGCCAGCGGTGCGTCTGACATCTTTGTGTTGGATACGCAAGGTGATGTTATTGCAAGTAGTAATTGGCAGACTGATTACACTTTTTTGGGCAGTAACTATGCTTTTAGACCCTATTTTAAACGTGCTTTTACGGATGATAAAGTGGCCTATTTTGCACTTGGTATACGTTCAAATAAACGAGGCATATATTTTTCACAAGCAGTTTATAGTGATAATAAAGCCATTGGAGTAGTGGTTCTAAAAGTTAATGTAAGTAAGTTCGAAAATGATAGAGAGTTGCTAAACACGTCGAAGGGGAGCCATTTTTATTTACAACTTCCCGATCACGTTATTGCCATGTCTGATATTGAACAGTGGCGTTTGAATAGCTTTACTCAGCTCGGAATTACTGCAAAGCAGGAGATTAAATCTAGCCGTTCTTATCTGGATCATCAACCGATATACATAAAGCAGTATCAGTCTCAGAGCCAAGGTACGACGCAATTTAAAATTGATAAACAGCGATATGTTTCGTCCTCAATGAAACTCAATAACTTTAACGCCACAATGCATATTCTTGTCGATGTATCAAAGGTCGATAGCGCACAAATATCGCGCTTATTTTGGGTTATTATTATCTACAGTTTTCTAATTATTATTGGGTATAGCTTATTAGCTCGTTTTGCTGGATATAAAAAATTACTTTATTCAAGGCATAGTCTTGAGCAAAAAGTAATAGAGCGTACCCAAACGCTTGAAAAGGTACAAACGGCTTTAGTGCAATCAGCTAAACTGGCTACTATAGGGCAGCTGAGTGCTGGTATAAATCATGAAATAAACCAACCTCTTAGTGCAATTAATACATACCTAGCAAGTGCTAAGCGGCTATTAGCAAAAGGTAATTACGAAGCCTTAAGTCAAAGTTTGGTTATTATTGAAGGGCTAGTTGAGCGAGTGCATAAAATTGTGGGGCAGCTGAAACACTTTAGTAAACCATCAGGGATGCAATTAAGACCATACCCGCTTGCTGCGCTTGTTAATAATGCATTAATGATTTCTAGCGCGCAGTTAAAGCAAGACAATGTGCAGGTGCAGCCCCCGCAATTTGATGAAGCAGTCATCGTCTGGGTTGATGCTCTTAAGTTTGAACAAGTGCTGGTTAATTTAATTACCAATGCCAGCCAAGCTATGAATGGTGCTGTTGAACGTAATTTGACCTTCAATTTGGAGTGTTTTGAAGAACGCGTTAAATTCTCTATTTTAGACACCGGTTCGGGTATTGAACAACATGTATTTAGTCATTTATTTGAGCCCTTTTACAGCACTAAAGATAGCAAAGGTCTCGGTTTAGGGTTATCAATATCAAAACAGATTATTGATTCATTTAATGGCTCTTTAAGCGCACACAATAGATTGCAAGGTGGGGCTGAATTTATTATTAGTCTTTCAAGTAAGCAGGGGGATAAGCATGATTGATAGTTTGTTGTGTAAACACATTATAGTGATTGATGATGAAGCGATGATCAGAGATTCGCTAAAACAACTACTCACACTAGAAGGTTATACAGTAGAGTGTTTTAACGACGCAAGTACGGCTCTTAGTAAGCTTAGCCGACGGTATAATGGAATTGTGCTTAGCGATATTAATATGCCCACAATGAACGGTTTAACTTTACTCGAGCAAATCACAGCCTTTGACAGTGAGCTTCCTGTGATATTTTTAACCGGCTATGCCGACGTGTCCATTGCGGTAAAAGCGATGCAATTAGGGGCATACGATTTATTCGAAAAACCGCTGAACGAACACTTACTTGATTGTATTGCCAGAGCTTGTGATAAGCGCAGTCTTGTTATGGAAAATCGCGCATTAAAAGTGGTTGTGCAAAAAGCATCTGCGCCGGGTGTACGTATATTGGGGGATACGCCCAAAATGCAACATATGATGCATTTATTAAATACAGTAATAGATACGCCAACAGATATAATGATTGAAGGCGAAACCGGCACAGGAAAAGAGCTCGTAGCACGCTATTTACATGATCAGAGTATTCGTTCGAGTTGTAACTTTGTGGCGATTAACTGTGGGGCTGTACCAGAGCAATTAATAGAAAGTGAACTGTTTGGTGCAGCAAGTGGAGCATACACGGGTGCTACGCAAAGCCGTAAAGGTAAGTTTGAATATGCACAAGGTGGTACGGTCTTTTTAGATGAAATAGAAAGTACCCCAATGTCGCTGCAAGTTAAATTACTGCGCGTTTTAGAAGAGCGAAAAGTAACCCCTGTAGGTGATAACAAAGCCATTGATTTAGATATAAGAATTGTTGCAGCGACTAAAGTAGACTTACTGTCATTAGTTGAAAAGGGCGAGTTTAGAGCTGATTTATATTACAGGTTGAGCTTAGTTAAAGTTAATATCCCGCCATTACGTGATCGCAAAGCCGATATATTACTTTTGTTTAAGCATTTTAGTTCCATTGCTGCAACGCGCTATCACAAGCCTCCAGCACCCCTGAACAGCGAAATACAACAGCGCTTAGTTGCTTATGATTGGCCTGGTAATGTAAGAGAGCTCAGAAACCAAGCCGAACGTGCGGTATTACTTGGCGCCGAACTTGCCTTTACCGAGGTGAATACGCAGCAGTTTGGTGGATTATCTCCTGATTTGAGCTTATCAGAAAAAGTGGCTTTTTATGAGCAATCACTGATTGAATATGCGCTTGAGCAAAATCATGGAAGCATCAAAAATACCATGGAAACACTGCAAATTGCGCGTAAAACACTTTACGATAAAATGAGTAAATATAATCTCAATCGAGATATGTTTACGGAATAGTTGTGCGGATTTAGTGACAACATGTATTTCTAAGTGTGCGGTTAACCGCACACGCTTGTGTAAATAATAACAGCAATTTTTTTTAAGGTTATGAAAAAAAAGGTTTTTATATCATTGGCAGTAAATTTGCCTTATTAGAGCCGACAATAAGTTGATTCTAATAATTAGGACGCACAATGATAAAAACAACACACCTATCTACTTTGCTTATACCCCTGAGTAGTTTAGCAATATTGCCCAGTATTACTTTAGCCGCTGATTATACCGTTTACGGTAAAGCAGAAGTTCAAATCGCAAATACCGACACTGGTATTATGCGCTACGCCAAAGAAGGTACGCAAATTGAAGCGCCTTTTTCTCGTATTGGTATAAAAGGTCAGCATAAATTAAATGAATACTTAAGTGCAGTTTTTAAATACGAAGTACAGGTGAAGGGCTTTGAAGAGGATGATACAGAAGAGCCCTTTACAGCACGTAATACTTATTTGGGTCTAAAAGGGGCGTTTGGTGAAATCGTTATAGGTAGAAACGATACGCGCTTTAAATACTCCGAAGGAAAATTAGATAACTTCAATGAAACCCAAGGTGATATGGCGCAGGTAATTGCTGGGCAAGATCGGCTTGGTGATACGCTTACATACACATCTCAATATTGGTCTAATGCTCAGTTTTCGTTTACCTATGCTCCAAAAGACGATAATAAAAATAACAAAGCAGGGTTTGCAGCGACGCTAATCTACGGTGACCGTAATTTAAATAATACACCTTATTACGTCTCATTAAGTAGGGTTGATTCTTTGAACAATATTACAGCTAGCCGAATCGTGGGCGTGTATAAATTTGAGAAATTACAGCTAGGTGCACTGTACCAACATTCGGAATCAGTTGATGAGACTAAGTCAGGCAACGGTTATGTATTAAGTGCAAGTTATACAATTGATAAATGGGTTCCAAAATTACAATTTGCTAAAGATGACTCTGCAATTCGTCAAGAGTCAAAAGCGATTCAGTGGAGTACTGGACTTGACTATGTCTTTGACAAGCAAACCACAGCGTATCTTTTGTATACCGATTTAGATCTCCAAGAAAATGCGGATAATAGTGTCGCACTTGGTCTCAAGTACAAATTTTAAGGGCAAATTATGACTCAGAAAATTATAAAAAACGAGCCAGTGAAAAATACATTAACGCAAAAAATTATATTATGGCTTGGCCCTGCTGTAATGCTATTAACGTGCTTGATAGACCCTCCTAGTGGTATGTCTGGTCTTGCATTTAAAACCGCAGGGTTAGCTTTTTGGATGGCATCGTGGTGGGTTAGTGAAGTTGTACCAATACCTGCAACATCATTATTGCCACTTGTTATATCGCCGATTGCTGATATAGCACCTATAAAAAGTACCGCAGCGCCTTATGCACACCCCTTAATATTTTTATTTTTAGGTGGTTTTTTGATCTCCATTGCGATGGAACGTTGGGGGCTACATAAACGGATCGCGTTAACGACGATGCTTTATGCGGGTAAAAAGCCGAGTTTACAGATTTTAGCCATGATGTTGGTAACAGCATTTTTATCTATGTGGATGTCAAATACTGCAACGACAGTAATGATGCTACCAATTGCACTTTCAATCATACACTTAGTGAGCGAATCAAACTCAGAGGATGATGGATTTGCTAAAGCACTTTTGTTATCTATTGCATATGGTGCGAGCATTGGAGGAATTGCAACACTAATAGGTACACCGCCGAATGCCTTAATGGCGGCCTATTTGTCAGAAAGCTATCAAATCGAAATAGGGTTTGGTCAATGGATGCTTGTTGGTGTTCCGTTAGCAATTGTTATGTTGATAGTATGTTGGGTTTGGCTCACAAAATTCAGCTACAAGGTTGATGAAAAAACAGAACATTTACACGACAGTAAATCTGTTTTTATAAAAGAACTGACGACCCTTGGTCCTTTGCAGCGTGCTGAAAAAGGGGTGTTTTATGTGTTTGTATTAGCCGCTCTTTGTTGGGTTTTTAGACCTTTACTCGCTGATTTTTCTGGACTTAAAATTTCAGATACAGCAATAGCAATAGCGGCTGCATTGTTATTATTTGTTTTACCAGCCAATAAAGGCAGTGATGAACGAATTTTAGATTGGGTGAGTGCATCGAAAGTACCATGGGGAGTACTATTATTATTTGGAGGAGGGTTATCACTCGCTTCGCAAATAAAATCATCTGGCTTAGCACAATACATTGCGCATTTAATTGAAGGTGCAAGCGCAATACCTCTGGTTATGGCTGTATTGGTGGTTGTTGCGTTAATTACATTTTTAACCGAAATAACCAGTAACACGGCTACTGCCGCTGGTTTTTTACCTCTTTTAGGCCCTGTTGCGGAAAGTATTTTCGGATCGCCTTTAGTTTGGGTTATTCCAGCAGCTATTGCATGTAGCTGTGCGTTTATGATGCCAGTGGCAACACCACCAAATGCAATTGTTTTTGGCTCGGGGAAAATACAAATACGAGATATGATAAAAGCAGGGTTTATGCTTAATATTATTGCGATAATTTTAATTACATTAGTGACGATGACTATTGCAGCAAAAGTATTTAATTTTTAAACAAACTTAAACTTAGCTTATAGCTATCTCGATATGAGTCGTTTTGCTTATCATCTCAGTTCTGGGCAAAACGACTCTTAATGCTTACTTGTTTGGCTATTATAGCTAAATTAGTGTGATTGCTCGAAAAACAGTTCAGGGTTATTATCTGTAGTAACTTTGAAAATTGAGTAACCTACTTTGACCACTGACACTTCTAATACAGTTTCTTTAACCACACAGTTTGATGGGTTACAAGATGCCTTTCTAAGTACGCCTTATTTACCAATCAATAAACGTATTACGTTGCTAAAAAATCTCCGATTACGAATTGTTGAACTTGAAGAAGAGCTTGTAGATGCAGTTTCAAAAGATTTTGGCTACCGAACGGCATTTGACACTTTACTTGGCGACATTCTGCCTACAGTACAAACACTTGCGCATATAATAAAAAAATTGCCTAACTGGTCTAAACCAAGTAATCGTGCGGTAGGTTTAAGTTTATGGCCTTCAAAAGTCAGTGTAACTTATCAGCCTAAAGGGGTTGTTGGTGTTATTGCACCGTGGAATTACCCTATTCAATTAGCTATAGTACCTGTTGTAACAGCGATTGCCGCAGGTAATAGAGTGATGTTAAAACTGAGCGAATTTACACCACACACAAATGTGGTACTTGAAAAATTATTTAGCGCCGAAATACAAGAGCACTGCAAAGTAATTCAGGGCGGCAGTGAGGTTGCAAGTGAGTTTTCATCGTTGCCATTTGCTCACTTATTGTTTACGGGCTCAACTGCGGTGGGTAAATTGGTGATGGCCTCAGCGAGTCATAACTTAACACCAGTAACACTTGAACTTGGGGGGAAGTCACCCGTTATTATTACCGAGCAGGCTGATATTAAAAAAGCAGCGCAAACGTTACTATTTGGGAAAATGGCTAACGCTGGGCAAATATGTGTCGCACCCGATTATGTATTGGTACCACAAGCACTTGAGCATCAGCTCATTCAGCAATTATGTGAGCTTTATAAAAAGCATTTTGAAGAGGGTGTTGAAGGTAAAAACTTAACATCGATTATTAGCGATGCACATTACAAGCGTTTAACGGGTTATTTAGCGCAAGCACAAGAACTCGGTGCAACGATTGTAAAACCGCTTGAGCAAAACCAGCAAGATGCAGAAAAACACCGTATGGGGCTGCATATTGTTACACAGGTAAGCGATGAAATGCAGCTCATGCAGGATGAATTATTTGGCCCTATATTACCAATAATGAGTTATAACAAACTTGACGATGCTATTGATTACATTAAACAACATCACCATCCATTAGCACTTTATATTTTAGGGCAAGATAAATCTGCTCAAGACTATATTATTAAGCAAACACTCAGCGGTACAGTTGCTGTTAATGACACGCTAGTGCAAGTTACAGCAGATGATGTACCATTTGGTGGTGTTGGGCACTCTGGTATGGGTCATTACCATGGTAAAGAAGGATTTTTAACCTTTAGCCATGCTAAAAACACGCTAGTTTCAGGTTCATTTAATCCGCGAGTTGGTATGTTACTCAAGCAAAGTAACGTGCTTATAAAGCTTTTAAAGTGGCTTTATATTAAGTAGGTGTGGCTTCAGATGAAAAAAGCTGAACTATGGTAATAGTTCAGCTTTAGTGAATATAAAGATTAGAACAATCGGCCTTCACCAGCATATGTACCAGCTAAAATTTTGGTATAAATAGCGTCCGCTTTTTCTTTAGCTTCCTCAACTTCTTTAGGTAGCATTTTTCGTTCATCGAGCTTTCGGCTATGGCTTGCTTGCATATTACCGTTGTATTCAGCAATAGTATTCCAAATGTATGACTTTTCTAAGTCTTTTGGCATGCCTAAACCTTCAAAATACATGAGCGCTAAGTTAAATTGCGCTAGTGAGTAATTATTAGCGGCTGCTTTTTCGTACCATTTTTTTGCAAGTTCAAAATCGTGGCTAACGCCATCACCATTCGCGTACATAACACCAAGATTAAACTGCGCAGCGGGTAAATTTTTATTGGCTGCTTTTTCAAATAAGTTTAATGCCATTTGTTTATCTAACTTAACGCCTTTGCCTTCATCATATAACACCGCTAATGCAAACATAGAGTCTACATGGTTCTTCTTAACACCTTCTTGATAAAGTTGAGCGGCTTTACGGTAATCGCGAATTACACCGTAACCCCCTTCATATAACTTCGCGAGTTCATATATTCCAGGTGCATAACCTTTATCAGCAAGGTATTCAAACTCTTTCAGGGCTTCTTCAAAGTAACCTTCATTAGCTGCTTTAATGCCATCTTCGAGCCCTGCATGGGCAAAAGGGCTTGTAAGCAACACGCTAGCAAGTATTAAAGTTTTTAAATTAAACTGTGACATATTCATGTCTCCAATTAGTAATCGTTGCAATATGTATTAGTCAAACGTCATTTTATTACAAATTAATGCGCTAAATAGACTGTTGTAACGTTTAAATGTGAGTGCAAAAAGAAGTGTCTACTGTTATGTTTTACGCCAGCTTTTATATAAACGCAAGATACAGTGCTTCTAGTTTGGCTGAATATGTAATGTATAGCTCAAAACAGAGTTTTTTTGCATGAAGTAAATTTATAAGTGGTGTGTAAGATACAGATATTGCAGAAAATTTAAAGAAATAAAAAAAGCCCGTTAGGGCTTTTTTGAGTCATATCAACCGTCACTAATATGAGCAATGTAGCAAGTAATTGTGATCTTGAGTGCTGACTACTTGGGTCGAGTAAGTAGCAAACACGAAGCGGCACAGTCTTCTTAATTAAATATCAGCATCCTTGCTGTAACTTCTTCCTTAGGCACTGAGGTCGTTACACTGTGTTTATGCGAACGATTATCACTTGTAATAGAATGCAAGTCAATAGTAAATGATAATTATTATCAAATGAATTTATTTAATAACAATATAAGTTAAAAAAGGAATGGGATGCTAAACAACACTAAAATGAAAAAATTCAAACATGTAGGCGTCGCTATTAGCATGTTGTTTTTATGCAGTTGCTCTGCCTCATTTACTTATAATAATTTAAGCTGGCTTTCATCGTTTTGGGTTGATGATTATGTTGATTTAAATAAACAACAAAACAAGCAACTAAAAAAAATTATCGAAACAACACAGCATTGGCATAGGTCAACGCAGTTACCAGCATACAAACAAGATATACAAAATATAAAAACCTTGTTTAACGAAGGTTTAAAACCCGTTCGGCTTAAAGAACACGTTGTTTTTGCAAAAAAACATTGGCGAAATTTACTTGAATTCGCTTATTTGCCTTTGGCTGAATTAGGTGAAAATTTAACGCCTTTACAGCGCAAAACATTCATAAATAATATTCAAGAAAAAATTGATGAAGAACGCGATGAACTTAACGAGCAAACATTTATAGCACGTAAAAAAGATCGTTTAGAAGAACAATTAGAATATTACGAGCAATGGCTCGGAAAACTTAATGCTGAGCAAAAAATACTAATTAAACTGACCAACGATAAACATCAGGACTCAAGTGAGCTGTGGCTCGAATACAAACAACAGCGTTTAAATGCTGCTAAGCAAGTATTTGAAAGTGAAAATTTAACGCAATCTGAGTTTATTGAGCAATTAAGCACGGTTATAAAAGAGCGTGAATTATATATGAGCCCAGAGCTGCTTAAAATTAATGATGAAAATCTTAGTTTATATGTAAATTTATTAAATGAGTTAAATACCACTTTAAGTGATAAACAACGCGAAAATGTAAATGAACGTTTTGATGAGCTAATCGACACATTGGATGATATTATTGAGGGCTAAAACATTAATAATCAATCACTTTGCTATAAAAGTGTTACATAAGGTTACGGCAAAGTAAGGTTGCTGTTCAATTTTTGTAGTTGTTTAAACGAATCTAAAAATTGTCACGTAAAGTGGCAGTAATCATCGGCACACACGATGATTTTTTAAGGTAAAAGTGTATGGTTACTGATTTAAAAAATATATTAAATAGCTGGGAGCCTCTCAAAGATAAACAAGAGTGGGTTTTAGCCACTTTGTATCAAATAGAAGGTTCTAGTTATCGTAAGCTAGGCGCAATGATGCTTATTTCGAGTTTAGGGCAGCGTTTAGGTATGCTCTCTGGTGGTTGCCTAGAGGCTGACATACAGCGACATGCTAAGCAAGTAATGAGCACGTTAACTAGTAAAACGATAAGTTACGATGCAACAGATGAAGATGATTTAACATTTCAGTTAGGTATTGGATGTGGCGGTATAGTGCATATTTTACTTCAGCCAATTCATAAGGCTAACGAGTATTTGCAGCTTGAACATATGAGAAAAGCACTTAACGATAATATAGCGGGGCACTACCTTCAACAAGTGAACCCTATTATACCCAGTGGCTGTGGTGAATTTGCTCTAAACGCAGAGCAACAAGGTTTATCAATTAATCGAAAAGCTCAACTGATTGAAATTAATGATGCAACGTTTTTAGATATTTCTATTTACCCTGCGCCTCATATACTTATTGTAGGAGGTGGGGCAGACGCGGTGCCTGTTTATACACTTGCTAAACAACTTGGTTGGAGTGTAACCGTATGGGATACGCGTCCAGCAAATGCTAAAAGGCAGTACTTTACAAATGCTGATGCTATTTTACGTTCTAAGCCAAATCAATTACGTGAGTATTGTATAGAAAACAAAGTGGATGCCGCTGTTTTAATGGCCCACAGTGTTGAGCTTGATGCTAGTGTGCTTTGCAAACTCGCTGATATAACATTTAAATACATAGGTTTACTTGGCCCTAAACATAGACGGGCGCAAGTGCTAACGCAGGCGAATACTTCGCTAGAGAAAGTAAAGTCACCTGTATTTGGTCCTGTAGGCTTAAATCTAGGCGGCGACTCACCGGAGAGCATTGCACTTTCACTCATTAGCGAAATACACGCCGTGTTTTCAAATAAAAATGCCACCTCATTGAGTAACTGGGGAAATGAAAAGTGTTAATCGCTAAGGTGATATTAGCGGCGGGGCAGTCATCACGGTTCAATGGTTGTAAGTTAACTGCCGATATTGGCGCAGGCCAAACGATGATTGAACGTGCGGTTGATGTTATACAAGCACTTGATAGCTCACCTGTATTTGTCGTCACGGGTGCATGGCATAAAGAAGTAAAAAACACGCTCGAAAATAATAAAAATATTAAGCTGATTGAAAATAAACAATGGGATAAAGGTTTAGGTGATTCTATTGCGACAGCCACAAAAGCTATTTTAAAAGATCAGCAGCCAGATGGTATTTTATTTATGCTTGCTGATCAGGTTGAGCTTACTACAGATCATTTGAGTGAATTAGTTGCAAATTTTAAAAAGCATCCTGCTCGTTGGTGCGCTAATTACGGCGAGCGTTTAGGCGTGCCTGCGATATTTCCTAACGTTGATCTATCGAAGCTTAGCGACTTAACTACAGATAAAGGTGCGCAGCATCTACTGCGTTGCAATGATGAAGAAGTTAATACTGTTAATTTAAAATGTGCGAGTTTGGATATAGACACTCAAGCGCAACTCCATGAGTTTATAGAAAAACGCTGTAAAGTATTTTCACGACAAAAGTAATGAGTAAGGTCAGTAATTACATTTTTTAATAGTTATAGTAACTCTTTAAGCTATACGAATAACTTAAAGAGTTGCTATAAAAGCTTAATCAAGGGGCAAGCTATGGTGACGTTTACAATTAATGGCAAGGTGATTGAATCACACGCGAGTGAAGATACACCGTTGTTATGGGTTATTCGTGATGAAATTGGACTAAAAGGGACAAAATTTGGTTGTGGTATTGGGATGTGTGGTGCGTGTACTGTGCACTTAGATGGACAAGCTACGCGTTCGTGCTTGTTACCTGTAGGCGCTATTGCGGGCAAAAAAATTACTACCATCGAAGGATTAAATAACGAACACCCACTGCAAAAGGCATGGGTTGACGAACAAGTCCCACAATGTGGTTACTGCCAATCGGGTCAGATAATGCAAGCAGCTACATTACTAGCAACGAACCCAAATCCCTCTGAAGACGAAATAGCCAACTATATGAACGGCAACTATTGCCGTTGTATGGCATACAAACGCATTAAAACAGCGATTCAACGAGCGGCTGATGAGTCACAAAGTGTTGTCAATATTTTTGATCCAAACGCACAAGACGCTTAACTGGAGCTAATAATGAAAAAATTATTTCAAAAAAATAGTGAAACCGTTAATTTAAACCGCCGTTCGTTCATGATTGGTACTGCAAGCGCAGGTTTGGTTATGGCGTTTGCTCCAGCATTTTTTTCGGGCTCGCTAAGCGCTAAAGAATCAATAGCTCAGCAAGCATTCTCTCCTACAATTTGGTGGACAATGAACACCGAAGGTGGCGTCGAAGTAAGCATTGCAAAGGCTGAAATGGGTCAACATATAGGCACTGCATTAGCGCGTATAGTTGCAGATGAGCTGGAATGTGATTGGGAAAAAGTATCAATTACATATGTAGATACCCATGAAAAATGGGGTTATATGGTAACTGGCGGTTCGTGGTCGGTTTTTCAAAGCTTTAAACCACTTTCCCAAGCAGGTGCCGCTGGTAGAATTGCGCTAATAGAAGCAGGCGCAAAAATGCTGGGTGTGGCTGTAGATACATGCCACGCTGAAAAAGGGTATATAATCTCTGGCGATAAATCTGTTAGTTATACTGATTTAGTTAAAAAAGGTGAGTTTAATCGTACTTTTACAAGTGAAGAAGTTGCTACTTTACCACTAAAACCTGCCAATAAACGCCATTTAACAGGGCTTAAACAAGATTTTAAAGCGCTTGATATACCAGCTAAAACCAATGGTACTGCTGTGTATGGTATTGACGTAGAAGTTGAGGGGATGCTCTATGCTCGTCCAGTAATTCCGCCAACACGGTTTGGCAGCAAAGTGATAAGTGTTGATGACACAGCAGCAAAAGCTATTAAAGGGTACAAAGGTTATGAGATTTTAACCGACCCGAGTAATACGGTAGAAGGGTGGGTTGTTGTACTTGCTGATAACTACCCCAGTGCCATTAAAGCGGTTGATGTATTAAAGGTTAAGTATAAAAAAGGTAACGCAGCAAACGTAACTGAGTCTGATATTCAAAAAGAGGGTATACGTTTGTGTGAGCAAACCGATTCAGGCACTTTATTTGTTGATGAAGGCAATATTAAGAAAACGCAAAGCGATGCCAAAGAATTACTTGAATCAATGTATACCACAGCGACCGCTAGCCATTACCAATTAGAGCCTTTAAATGCCCTTGCTCAGTATAAAGATGGAAATTGGATTATCCATACCGGTAATCAATGGCAGTCGCTAACACTACCTGCGATAGCTAAAGCACTTGAAGTAGCGCAAGAGAAAGTGATTATTCGCCCTTATTATTTAGGTGGTGGCTTTGGTCGTAGATTATTTGGTGATTGGACTGTACCCGCAGCCCTTACAGCTAAAGCAGTAGGCAAACCTGTAAAACTTGTATTTACTCGAGCTGATGACAGCTTATTTGACCAATCACGCTCAGCTTCTGTTGCAAAAATGACGGCATCGTTTGATAAAAACGGCGTTTTCACGGGCTTAGAACATGCTTTTGCTGCGGGTTGGCCAACCAAGGCAATGGCACCGGGGTTTTTATCCCCAGGTGTTGATGGAAAAGGCAAGTTTGACGCGTTTTCTGCATCGGGTGCCGATCATTGGTATAGCATGAACAGCCATCGCGCAAGAGCCATTAATAATGAGCTTGTACAAAGCACATTCATTCCAGGATGGTTACGCTCGGTTGGGCCAGGTTGGATTGCGTGGAGCCTTGAATCGTTCATTGACGAGGTTGCACACAAACAGGGGAAAGACCCTGTTGCTTTTCGCCTTGAAATGCTAGATGCAAAAGGCAAGCAAGCAGGTAAAGCACCAGAGAGTATCGGCGGGGCAGCACGCTTGCATAACGTACTTACAAAAGTATCTGAAAAAGTAGCCAATATTAAGTTAGGTGAAAGTGAAGGTATCGGCTTTTCAGCGAGTTCAGGGCAAGAACGTACAATGCCTGCATGGATTGCTACAGCGGCACATGTGCATGTAAATCGTGGTAATGGAAAAATTACCCTTAAAAAGCTGTATATTGTTGTTGATGCAGGTTTAATAGTTCATCCTGATGGCGCGTTAGCGCAATTAGAGGGGTCTGCACTTTGGGGAACGAGCCTTGCGTTGCATGAATCAAATACGTATCAAAACGGACAGGTTTCAGCGACCAACTTTAATACTTACTTACCACTTAGAATGAAAGATGTACCGGATATGGATATTGAATTTATACAAAGTGACGAGTTTCCGGTTGGTTTAGGTGAGCCGGGCGTTATTGGTATCGCCCCCGCGATTGGTAATGCGGTGTTTAATGCGGTTGGCGTTCGTTTACGAAACCTACCTATGAAACCAGATGAGCTTAAAAAGGGCTTATCAACATAAAACAGTAAAAGCAGTATATGTGTAAGAGGTTTGTATTTTAATGCGACCTCTTTAACATGTAATAAATATACTTAAGTTATACCCAAGGTTTAGTTATGTTAGTCGATCCAGCAGGACGAGAATTTAGTTACTTACGTTTATCAATTACCGACGTGTGTAATTTTAAGTGTGTTTATTGTTTACCAAATGGTTATCAATGTGACCACGACCGAGACTTTCTTTCGCTTAACGAAATAAGTAATACAATTAAAGCATTTGCTCATCATGGTATTAAAAAGGTACGTATTACCGGCGGGGAGCCAACGCTTCGAAAAGACTTTATAGATGTCATCCGCGCAGCAAAAGACACAACCGGTATAAGTCAAATCGCCGCGACCACAAATGGTTTTTCTTTACAAAAAAACATTAATGATTGGGTAAATGCCGGCTTAAGTGCCATTAATGTGAGTATTGATAGCTTTGATCCACGTATGTTCAACTCAATTACAGGGCACGATAAATTTGCGTCTGTGATGCGTGGTATAGATGCAGCGGTTGATAGCGGTATTTCGTCAGTAAAAATAAATAGTGTACTGATGAGACAATATAACGCCTCAGAGCTAGACACCTTTTTAAGTTGGCTTAAACACCGACCTGTCACTATTCGTTTTATTGAATTGATGCAGACAAACGATAATAAAGATTTTTTTGATGCAAACCATCTCTCAGGTGAATCAATAAAAACCAAGTTATTGCAAAAAGGGTGGCAACGTATCATTCAAGGTGCTTCAGCGGGCCCCGCGCAAGAGTTTTCGCACCCAGATTATCAAGGTAATATTGGCTTAATAATGCCCTATAGCAACGACTTTTGTAGTACCTGCAATAGATTAAGGGTGTCTTCGTTAGGTAATTTACATTTGTGTTTATTCTCTGAAGAGGGCATCTCTCTAAGAGAGCATATGAACAGCGATTCAAACGAAGCGTTAATCGCATTGTTATCGCGCTATATTAAAACTAAAAAGCCATCTCACTTATTGCAACAAGGTAATACGGGTATTACGACTAATTTATCGATGTTGGGTGGCTAGCTGATTTTTAAGTATAAATAAGCCCGCAGCAATAAAGTGTTTTTTTATTACTATTGAAGGGCGATTTAATCGCGGCGTGAGGTTTGCGAACTCGGTAACAGTTTCTGCGTTACTTTCCTTGTTACATCTATGTATGCAACAAGGAATAAATCGCTCCTAGGATGAGCCAACTGGCTGCGCGTGTTTGGTATTTATGTTGCGGTATCGCCTATTGATGGGGAATAACCACACTGCATAGGCTTTGCCTTGCCTAAAAACCAAACACACTGCTGCAAATTCACCCTCCAAAGGTCAACACGCCCTAGCTTAACTTACTAAAAACAGTACTAATACTCAGAATTTTATATTTGTAAAGCTTGTTATCTCTATTTTTCACGTTAAACTGGATTTTTATTTCATTATTAAGTTTTATGAATGGATATCGCAGCTCTTAATAGTACCAAAGTTCTGAGATGGAATGTACTTAGGTGGATGTGCTTCTGCTTTGGCAGCTTATCTGCAATCTTTTCTGCCTTTAATTTAACAGTAAACAACTTTTATACACTTGGTTATTTAGAAATATGTTTTTCTTTATATTGTTTGTACACTTTTATTCGCTTAGGTAAACAAGCGCTTCAAGCTTGGCAATCGATTGTAATGTGCGCGCTTATTACATTAATAGTGGTGTTTGGAACTTACATAGCAACGCCTAAAAATGGTGTATTCATTTGGTCATTTGCGCTCCCCATTTTGTATTATCTTCTGCTTGGTAAATACGCAGGGGTAATTTTATCAGCGTCCTTACTTAGTCTGCAAAGTATTATCTTATTCGAAAAGTCGCCATTGCTCCCCTTTACCACATTTAATCTAAGCTTAAATTTATCACTCACGTATATAAGTATATGGGCAGTGTCACATATTTTTGAAGTGAGTAGGGCACATTCTTCTAAACGATTAAAAAACTTAGCATTACTTGATCCATTAACAGGAGCAGGCAATCGACTTTCAATGAGCCATTATTTTGAAGTGGAACTACAAGATAAATCTCAACTTTTTTTGTTTTTATTAGATTTAGATTTTTTCAAACAAGTGAATGATAAATATGGTCACGATGTCGGCGATAAAGTACTCGTAGAAATTGCTGCATTGTTAAGAGTGACTCTCGCTAAAGGGTATGTATTTAGAGTAGGAGGCGAGGAGTTTGCACTTCTTAGCTCATTCAAAAACGCTGATGATGCGTTTGCCGCTGCAGAAAAACTAAGATCGATAGTTGAAACCACTAATATAGACATTGACGGTAAAGTGATTAATTTAACCATCAGTATTGGGGTAACTGAATACAAAAATGGTCAAACTCTTCTTGAATTTGTGAACTTAGCAGATAAAGAACTCTATAAAGCAAAACGCCTTGGGCGCAATAAAGTATATGGTTAACGTATTGAAGAAAACTCTACTCAACTTGGTTTAATACATTTGTTCAAAGTTAGGAATGCCATTTTCCCAAATTGGTTTATCTTTTCCTAAGTACTCTCGGACCGCATCAAAAAACAATCGCGTTCGCACAGGTAAGTCACGATGTGGGTAAACAGCATACATAGCACTGTATTCCATCAATTTTATATCCGTTAAGAGCGGAATTAATTTACCTTCGGTGATTTCATTGCCAATTATAAATGCGGGTGCTACAAAATAGGCCGTGCCTGAAATTGCTTTCATTAGGAGTACTTCCGCATCGTTTGCACGATATACGCTCTTTATTTTTTGCTCACAAGGCTCACCTTTACTATTGTAGTAATCGACTCCTTCAACCCTTATAGAATTGCTAGCATAGCTTGCTGCGGGCAAATCTGCTAAATCTTCCATTGTTTTAGGCATCCCATAAGTCTCTATAAACTCAGGTGCTGCGACAATCAATAGTCGGTTACGCGCAATTTTACGAGCAATAAGCGATGAATCTTTTGGCTCGCCAACTCTAAATGCTAAATCAAAGCCTTCGGACACAATATCAACGAGCCTATCATCTAAACGAAGTTCTACCTCAACCTGAGGAAAGCGTTTTTGAAAGTTATTCAGTACCGGTTGCAAGTAACGGCGTCCGATCAAGGTTGATGATGTGATTTTTAATACGCCTCGGGGCTCTAAATGGTAGTTTTCAGCCATGCGCACTGTTTCACCAAGCAGCTCTCTTAGCTCAGCGGCTTTTTTTATCATTTCTGCGCCTGCAGCAGTGAGTGAAAATGAGCGAGTCGTGCGATTAAGTAGCCTAACGCCGAGTTCGTCTTCTAAGCGACTAATTTGCTTAGAAATAACAGAACGGTCAATGTTACGAATTTCAGCCGCTTTGGCAAAAGAGCCTTGTTCTACCACCTCAAGCAACATCAAAAGCCGACTTGTCGTATCCATTATTACATCCTAATTAATTTATTGATGCCATTTTGGCACTAATGAATTTAAAAATCTATGCTTTTTGTCCGCAAGCTTAATACGTACTATGCAACACTAATTATAAAAGGAGCGTCTTCATGAAAAAACATTTAATTGCTGCTGCACTCGCTGGCGCATTATTAACACTTGCGGGTTGTGCTGACGAAAGCACACCACCTTCAGCTCAGGCGCAACATCTTCAACCAATTGATGTTGCAACGGTACTTGTTAAACCAGTACAGAGTTGGCACACCTATACAACGCGTTTAGAGTCTCCTCAAGAAGTGGCATTAATGCCGCGTGTGTCAGGTGTTATTGATCACATTGCATTTAATGAAGGCGACAATGTTAAAAAGGGCGATCTATTATTTAAGTTAGATGACCGCCCATTTGCGGCTGTGGTAGCAAGCCTTGAAGCACAAATTAACAGTGCACAAGCTGCATTAGAACAAGCAAAAAGTGAAGCTAAACGCGCGGTACGTTTAACACAGCGTAAAGCAATCTCTACTGAGCAGGCTGAATCTCGTACATCTGTTTTACGCCAACGTGAAGCACAGCTTGTTGCTTTGCAAGCACAGCTTACATCAGCCGAACTAGATTTAGAATTTACTTCAATTGTATCGCCAATTGATGGAGTTATTTCGCGTGCAAACATTACTAAAGGCAATAATATTATTGCGGGTCAAAGTGTATTAACAAGCATTGTTTCTAACGAAAAAATGTATGCATACTTTGATATTGATGAACGCACTTGGAATAGTGCTTTTAGTAATGTAACAGCCGCTAGCCGCCAGCCTGTTGTTATGCAAAAAGTAGGGCAACACGACTTTGCATACAAAGGGTATATCAACTTTATTGATAACCAAATTAATGCCTCTACGGGTACTTTGCGTGTGCGCGCTGTATTTGACGAAGATAATAACCAACTTCGTTCAGGGTCATTTGCGCGTATTAAATTAGCGGCGAATTCAATTAGTGAACAAATTATTGTGCCAGACAGAGCAATCGGCACTGATTTAAAAAATCGCTTTGTATTAACCGTTGGCGAAAACAACGTATTGCAGTACAAATTAGTCACTGTGGGTGAGCGTTATGGTTCGCTTCGCGCAGTAACATCGGGTTTGTCTGAAGGTGATGTGATTGCCGTAAATGGTCCTGCTCGCGTAGGCCCAGGTATGCCAATTGCACCAAACACAGTGACAATAGACAGCAGTGATGTTGCATTCACACTCTCTAATGACGAATCACGCTTAGTGGCTAAGCAATAAGGTTTATTGATGAAATTTTCACACTTTTTTATTCAACGGCCGATATTTGCGGCTATGTTGTCTTTAGTTATTTTAATTGCAGGTGGCATTTCTTTATTTCAGCTACCGGTCAGTGAATATCCAGAAGTTGTTCCACCAACAGTAGTTGTAACAGCAAGTTACCCCGGTGCTAACCCAACGGTTATTGCTCAAACAGTGGCAACACCACTGGAGCAAGAAATAAACGGCACTGAAAACATGTTGTACATGTTTTCACAAGCAACCAGCGATGGGCGTATGACCCTAACGGTAACATTTGCATTGGGTACCGATTTAGACCGTGCTCAAGTACAAGTACAAAACCGTGTAAACAGTGCATTGCCGCGTTTGCCAGAAGAAGTACAACGTTTAGGCGTGGTGGCCGAAAAGTCATCACCGGATCTAACCATGGTGGTGCATTTATATTCGCCAGAAAAAACACACGATACCGCGTATTTATCTAACTATGCCGATTTGTATGTTAAAGACGAAATTGCACGACTACCTGGTGTGGGCGACATTCGCTTATTTGGTGCGGGCAAATACTCAATGCGGGTATGGTTAAACCCAGATGCATTAGCAGCACGTGAGCTAACAGCAACCGATGTTGTAACTGCGCTTCGTTCGCAAAACCAACAAGTGGCCGCAGGTAGCTTAGGTGCTCAGCCGGTATCAAACGACAGCCAATTCCAAATACTATTAAACGTTAAAGGGCGTTTAAATAGTATTGAAGAGTTTGAACAAGTAATTATTAAAGTAGGCGATGAAGGTCAGTTAACACGCTTATCTGATATTGCACGTGTTGAATTAGGGCAAGATACTTACTCACTGCGCGCAGAGTTAGACACTCAACCAGCGCTTGCAATGCCTATATTTCAGCGCCCAGGTTCTAATGCTATTGAGCTTTCGGATCAAGTGCGCGAAACCATGGCGCGTTTATCAAAAGATTTTCCTGAAGGGGTTAAATACGACATTGTTTACGATCCTACTGTATTTGTACGCGGCTCGATTGACGCAGTAATTGCAACGTTACTTGAAGCCATTGTACTGGTTGTAATTGTAGTTATTGTATTTTTACAAACATGGCGTGCGTCTATTATCCCGCTTATTGCTGTGCCTATTTCACTTATTGGTACGTTTGCTGTTATGCAGTGGTTGGGTGTGTCGATTAATACCTTATCGTTATTTGGCTTAGTACTTGCCATCGGTATTGTTGTAGATGATGCGATTGTAGTTGTAGAAAACGTTGAACGTAATATTGAGCAAGGTTTATCACCACTTGAAGCCACCCGCGTTGCTATGAACGAAGTAACCGGCCCTATTATTGCTATTGCATTGGTATTAAGTGCAGTATTTATTCCAACCGCCTTTATTACAGGTTTGTCTGGTCAGTTTTATAAGCAATTTGCACTTACAATTACAATTTCGACTATTATCTCAGCGTTTAATTCATTAACACTTTCACCTGCATTAGCAGCGCTGTTATTAAAATCGCACGATGCAAAACCAGATGCATTTACACGTTTACTAAATAAATTATTTGGTCGTTGGTTATTTAAACCATTCAACCGCATATTTGACCGTGGCGCAAAGGGCTACGAAAAATTGGTTAAAAAGCTAATTCGTCTAAGCCTAATTGCTATGGTGGCCTATGTTGCACTGGTTGGCGGTACAATTAAACTGTTTGATACCGTACCTGGTGGCTTTATTCCACAACAAGATAAGCAATACTTAGTGGCGATTGCTCAGTTACCAGACGCAGCAAGCCTTGACCGCACTGAAGATGTATTAAGACAAATGCAGCAAATTGCCTTAGATGTTCCGGGTGTTGCGCATACGGTTGCTTTTCCTGGTTTGTCGGTAAATGGTTTTACCAATAGCCCTAACAGCGGTATTGTTTTTACACCTTTAGATGCGTTTGAAGACCGCGCCGATCCAAGTAAATCTGCAATGGCTATTGCCGCGCAGCTAAACCAACGGTTTGCCGCAATTGATGAAGCATTTGTCGCGGTATTCCCACCACCGCCAATTCAAGGTTTAGGCACAACAGGTGGCTTTAAGTTGCAAATTGAAGACCGATCAAACAAAGGATTCGAAGCGTTATTTAATAGCCTGCAAACGGTTATTGGTAAAGCACAGCAAGATCCTGCGTTAATGGGGCTTTACTCAAGTTTTCGTATTCAAGTACCACAAATGGATATAGATGTAGACCGCGAACAAGCACTAATTCAGGGTATTCCACTTGATGAAGTATTTAATGCATTACAAATTTACTTAGGTTCGGTGTATGTAAATGACTTTAACTTGTTTGGTCGTACGTACCAGGTAAATGCGCAAGCAGATGCTGATTACCGTTTAGACCCTGACCAAATCCTTAATTTAAAAGTGAGAAACCGCGCGGGTAACATGGTGCCATTAGGTTCAGTATTAACGGTTACACCAACAATTGGTCCTGACCGTGTAATGCATTACAACGGTTACCCAAGTGCAGAACTTAACGGCAGCCCAGCGCCGGGTTACAGCTCAGATCAAGCACAGCTGGCGATTGAAGCAATCCTTGCTGATAACTTGCCAAGTGGTATTGAATACGAGTGGACTGAGGTTACTTACCAACAAGTACTTGCGGGTAATACCATGGTGTATGTATTCCCACTGGTAGTGCTACTGGTATTTATGGTACTTGCTGCTCAGTATGAAAGCTTGCGTTTACCATTGGCTATTATTTTAATCGTGCCAATGACCATATTTTCAGCGTTACTTGGTGTGTGGTTTGTAGGTTCAGACAACAATATATTTACGCAAATAGCATTAATCGTATTAGTTGCCTTGGCATCCAAAAATGCGATTCTTATGATTGAATTTGCGAAAGATCAAAATGAGACTGGATTATCACATTTTGATGCCATATTAGCGGCGTGTCGTATGCGCCTGCGCCCAATATTAATGACCTCAATTGCGTTTACAGCTGGTGTTATACCGCTTGTATTGGCAACCGGCGCAGGAGCCGAAATGCGCCATGCAATGGGTAATGCCGTGTTCTCAGGCATGATTGGTGTAACCGTGTTTGGCTTATTGTTTACACCGGTATTTTATATGCTTGTAGTAAATAAAAAAGAAAAAGCGCAGGAGTTACCACATGAATAAGTTAGCAAATAAAACGCTAAAAACACGCTTAACAATAAGTACTGTATTGGTGGCTGCGTTTTTATCAGGCTGTGCGAGCAAAATAGATACGCTCAGTGAGCAAAACGCAATTAATGAGTTTGTTGCAAAAGCAGCCGTTGCTGAGCAGCTTACTGGCGCTGACGAAACAAGCTGGTGGAAAGGGCTTGAATCAAGCCAATTGAATCAGCTGGTAACTCAGGCACTTGCAAATAACTACGATTTAAAAACTAGCCAATTAATGCTTAAAAGTGCGCTCGCACGATTAGGTGAGCAAAAAGCACAATACCTGCCGCAAGGTGGTGCTGAAATTAGTGCTCAGCGCAGTGGTTTGGGTGACGTAAATAGTCGTCAATCGAGTGCTAATTTAGCGCTCGACTGGCAACTTGATTTGTTTGGGCGCATTACAGCATTGGTTGATGCGGCAAATGCATCGGCTATGAGCCAAGCAGAGCAAGTACGTTTACTTCAGATTGAAGTAGTCTCGTCGGTTGTTAAAGGGTTTGTAAGCTATCAGGGTAATGTTGAAAAACAACACATTGTAGCGCTGCAAATAGAAGCGCTTGAACAAAGCATAGACGTACTACAAGCTCGCGTTGATGAAGGTGTTGCAAGCGAACTTGATTTAAATCGTACTATGGCGCAGCTTAGACAGCAGCAAGCACTTGTTCCTGCTTTTGAATATGCAAAATATCGCGACCTGTCAACGCTTGCCGTGCTTACTGGGCGTTTAACGCAAAACGTTGAATTAAGTAATGAACAAGCTATTTTAGAGCATGAGTTTGAGGTGTCTCTTAATGAGCCAAATAACGCAATTGCACTAAGACCCGATATTAGCCGTGCGCTTTATAACTTTAGCCAAGCTAACAGTTTAAGTGTTGCCGCAAGCAAAGCGTTATTGCCAGATATAAGTTTAAGTGGTTTTGCTGGAGTACTTAGTTTAGGTAGTAATGGCTTTAGTGATACACAACAACAGTGGCAAGTAGCGCCGCAGTTACAGTGGTCTATTTTAAGTTATCCTGCGCTTTTAGCGCAGCGTGACGCGCAAAAGTTTTTAAGTGAGGCCGCTTACAGCGATTATCAACAAGTGGTGTTAAGTGCACTAAGTGAAAGTGAACTTTCACTGCAATTGTTGGTCAATCAAGCACAGCAAAAACGCTTTGCCGATGAGCGTTATGACTTTGCTAATAAAGCATTTTTACAAGCACAGGCAATGTACGAAGAAGGGCAAATTCCTTATCTTGAGTTGTTAGATGCGCGTCAGGATGTTTTAATAGCGCAAGAGAACGCTGTCGATTCAAAAATTTCATCGCTACTCGCTAAAGTTAATGCCTATCAGTCATTTAACGGGCGATGGAGTTATGCTTTAAGCAACACTAAGAAGTAGAGTTATATTGATGCCTAATACTGATGTTACACATGAATACATTATACCGCACACTATGCGCGCCATTGTATTACCAGAGCCAAACGAAGAAATTAGCTTGGCTGACGTTCAATTGCCTGTCCCAGAGTGTGCAGACAACGAATTGCTTATTAAAGTTGAATACGTTGGCTTAAATCCTGTTGATGGGCAATTTGCCAAATCGGGTTTTTGTAATTGGCAATACCCCCATGTTTTAGGTCTTGACGCCGTGGGAGTGGTGGTAAAAGCAAATAAAGGCGTTTTTCCTAGCGTGGGTGAGCGGGTCATGTGGCATGCCAGTGTGGGTGGTCAAGGTGTATTGAGTGAATACACAAAAGTACCTAACTACGCAGTATCGGTATTACCAGCAGGGTTAAGCCCTGCGGTGGCCGCTATTTTGCCTTGTGCCGGTATGGCTGCACTTATAAGCATAGACAAATTAAGTATTAACGAAGGCGACACTGTACTTATCGAAGGTGGTGCGGGGGCCGTAGGGCAGTTTGCTGTTCAGTATGCTAAGCAGCGGGGGGCAAACGTTTTTGCAACTGCATCGAAAAGAAACCATAAACTGGTTAAGCAGTTAGGTGCTGAGGTGGTTTTTGATTACAACGATAAAAAGTTGTGTGACAAAATTCGCAGAGAGCTCGGCCCACAAGGTTTTGATGCCGTTATAGATACAATTGGTGGTGAGTCAACAGCTCGTAATATTGAGTTAATGCGTTTTTGCGGCAAAATTGCATGCCTAAATCCATTGCCATGCTTTGATCAGGACCTAATGTATCGCAGAGCGCCCAATATTAGCGTGGTATCGCTTGGTGGTGCATGGCTTGCTAATAGTTTATGTGCGCAACAGCGTTTAAGCTTTATGGGTAACTTATTGCTAGAAGGCGCGTGTAATGGCGATATTAAAACGCCTGCACTCACCGCAGTTGAGTTTAATGCACAGGCTGTGTCTGATGCGCTTAATAAGCAATTAGCGGGTGGCTTTACGGGTAAACAAGTTGTTCATGTAGCTCCATAAGCATACGTCACTTTAAAAAACGCAGCATTTTTGCTGCGTTTTTTTATGCCTATTTTATGTATTTTGCATCCCACCAAATCGTATTTTTATTTATTAACCTGAACTTTGGTTAAGAGATTTACTAACATATTGAATCATGGTGATATTTAAATTTATTTTCTCTAGCCAGAGATTTTCAATGAAAACAAGGCGAATTTACGCGTCAATAGCTGGCCTATTGCAAGTAAATTCAACGCAGTTAGCGCTGAAAATAGCTGCTAGAGATAGATTTATTATCCAGAGTTCAGGTTTATTAGCTGTTTTATTCGTCATTTTAATAAAAACAGTTATTTTCAGCGTACAACTGTAAGCCTTTGTGTTTCAACAGTTTACGTTCAGGTAAAGAAAATAAATTGAAAAAACTGTTAATTAATTGAATAGAGTAATTGATCTAAACGATTTTTTATGACGTAATGTAGGTATTATTTAGCTGGTCGGATGAGTTCAATCATGAGTTTACGTACAAAACTAAAAAAAGTATTACCAAGTATTTCTATCACTGAACAAGAAGCGTTAGACGCGGGTGATGTATGGCTTGAAGGGTCTATCTATCAAGGTAAACCTGATTTCAGCGCATTGCGCGACGTACCTGCAGCTACATTAAGCGCAGACGAGCAAGCATTCTTAGACGGTCCAGTAAAAGAACTACTGGGCATGATTGACGATTCAGTGATTCAAAACGGCATTCATCTACCAAATGACATCTTAGAATTTTTGAAAAAAGAGCGTTTTTTCTCGCTTATCATTCCTAAGTCGTTTGGTGGTTTAGAGTTTAGCCCTTATGCAAACTCTACTATTGTTGGCACAATTGCGACTAAAAGTTCAGCAGTTGCGGTAACCGTCATGGTTCCAAACTCGTTAGGCCCAGGTGAGTTACTACTTCACTTTGGTACGCAAGAACAGCAAGCACATTACCTACCACGCCTAGCAAATGGTACAGATATTCCATGTTTTGCATTAACAAGCCCAGAAGCGGGTTCTGATGCAGGCGGTATTCCTGATGTTGGTAAAGTAACTAAAGGTATGTATAACGGCGAAGAAGTGCTTGGTTTAGAAATTACTTGGGACAAGCGCTACATTACACTAGCACCTATTGCTACCGTACTTGGTTTAGCATTTAAAGTAGTTGACCCTGATGGTTTATTAGGTGGTAAAGAAAACTTAGGTATTACCTGTGCACTTATTCCAAAAGAGCACCCAGGTGTTGAGCTTGGTAATCGCCACGACCCTATGGGTATTCGTTTTTACAACGGTACTACACGTGGTAACAAAGTATTTGTACCAATGGATTTTGTTATCGGTGGACAGAAAAACATCGGCCGTGGTTGGCAAATGCTGGTTAGCTGTTTAGGTGCCGGCCGCGGTATTTCATTACCTGCGCTAGGTGTGAGTACAGCACAAGTTGCATTTAAATCAGCGTCTGAATACGCAGCAGTGCGTGAACAGTTTGGTTTAGCGATTGGCCAATTTGAAGGTATTCAAGAAAAACTAGCTGACATTGCAGGTAAAACATACCTACAAGAAGCAATGCGCGTACTTACAACTGAAGGCTTAGGCATGGGCTTAAAGCCATCAGTAGTAACCGCAATCGCTAAATACCACATGACAGAGCTTGGTCGCGACGTACTTGATTCAGCAATGGATATTCAAGCAGGAAAAGCGATTCAAAACGGTCCACAAAATACCTTAGCAAGTGGTTATGTTGCTCAGCCGATTGCCATTACGGTAGAAGGCGCGAACATTCTTACTCGTAACCTAATGATTTTTGGTCAAGGTGTTATGCGTTGTCACCCATATTTACAATCTATGGTTGAGTCAATTCATAGCGAAGACAAAGGCGCAGATAAAGAATTTAACGGTATTTTACGTAAAACAATTGGCTACAGCACAGCAAACAGCTTACGTGCTTTCCGCCTTGGTGTTTTACCATTTACAGCAAGTGCTAACTCTGAATTGCCAGAAGTACGCGACTACGAAAAAGCAGTACATAAGTTATCTGCAAAACTTGCAGTGTACGCAGACTTTTCGTTACTTGTACTTGGCGGTAAGTTAAAACAAGCAGAAATGCTATCGGCACGTTTAGGCGATGTAATGAGCTTTTTATATGCAGCTATGGCATCAATTAAATATTACGAGCAAAAAGTATCAAGTAGTGACCGTGAACAAGCTGCACCGTATTTCCATTACGCAACGCGTTTTGCACTACAAAGTGCTGAAGAAGCATTGCATAAGTTTTTAGATAACTTCCCTGCAAGTGGTACACGTAAGTTTATTCGTTTCATTACAATGAACTACTCAACTAAAATGCCAAAAATTAGCGATGATTTAATCCGCGAACTAGCTAAGCAAGCTCAGCTAGATACCGCATTTAAAGCGCAAATTACGCATTTAGTTAAGCCAGTTGAGGGCGATGGTCATCATATTAATGAGCAAGCTTACAAAGCTAAAATGGCATCACTTGGCGAGCTGGCTAAAGTTAAAAAAGCACTACGTGCTAAAGTAATTAAACCAGGTGCACGTTTTAACATTACGCTTGATAACGCACTAGCGGCGAACGTAATTACCCAAGCTGAACACGTTCAGTTAATTGATTACAACATCAAACGTGAAAAAGCGATTCGTGTAGATGAGTTCGATTTTGATATGAACATACTAGACGATAACGCACAGCCGATTAACCCGCTTAAAAGCGTAGTTAATCAGTAAAATTAAATTCAATGATGCAAAGCGCCCGCAGTATCGGCGCTTTTATTTTTGAGTAAATAATTAGTGTGGAGCCCCGCTTGTGTAAAAACAAGCGGGGCTTTTTTATGTTTTTAAAATGGAAATAGATAGCGGTATTGATTTGTAAGCGAGTATGTATGTGTAGAGGACTAAAAAGAGACGCTTATAATCTCGAAAAAGGACTGATAACCCCGTTAGCACCTTGTTGTAGTACATGGGTATAAATTTGTGTAGTTTTAACATCAGAATGGCCAAGCTGAGCTTGAACAGTTCTTATATCGGCGCCATTTTGCAGTAGATGAGTAGCAAAAGAGTGTCTTAATGTATGAGGTGTTATTATTTTTGTTAACCCTGATTTTTGGACGGCTTTTTTAACCTCTTTTCTAATACAAGAGTGATGAAAATGATGTCGCCTTATTTCACCACTTTGAGGATCTGAACTTAATATATGAGAAGGAAATAAATATTGCCACGCAAGCGATTTTGCGGCACTTGGATATTTTTTTGTTAAAGCATATGGCATCCATACGCCAGAATATTCCGTATTATTTAAATCCAGTTTTAAATAGTCATCAACGTTCAAAATTTGATTTCTCAGCATAGGAATTAGCTCTGTGGCCAGCGTAACAATGCGGTGTTTATTACCTTTTCCATTCCATACTTGAATGCATTTATAATCAAAATCAATATCTTTTACTCTTAATTGCACCGCTTCCATTACTCTTAAGCCACTTCCATACATAAGGGCTGCAATTAAATAATAGCGCTTATTTAAATGAGCCATCAACATTTTAACTTCCTCTGGGGTCATCACTACAGGGATCTTTGCTTGTTTTTTACTACGGGCAAAATTTAAATTTAATGAGAGTTCTTTTTTTATTATGTGCTTGTATAAAAATGACAATGAATTGAGTGCGGTGGCTTGCGTACGTGGTGCAACGTTTTGCTTTAACACTAAATGTTCTAAGTAGCGTTCGACTTCATTGTCCCCCATTGAGGCGGGATGGCGTTTATTATGAAAATGGATATAAGATGCAATCCATCTTAGGTAGGTATCTACGGTGCGTAATGAATACTGACGTACCAACATATAATCGGCTATATAATTTAAAAATGGGGAACGTGTTTTCATACTATCACCAATAATAATGCTGTATTTATATACAGTGTAGTTGTGCTGCTCCCATATTCAAGAAAATGAGCGGCGAGCGCATTTTCTCTTTTATTGAGAGTTTGAATGCTAATAAAAAATTATATATAGCAATGTGTTAAGTTATTTGGTAAAAATGATTTATAAAATACATGAGCGTATCGTTGGCAGAAATATGCGCGATGAGCGCACTATTAAATTGTTGAACTAAGCCGCTACGCGGAGATCCTATTCTGACCATTTGAGCCACACTTACCTTGGGGTTATCCCATATTTGGAGGTAAGTCATGAATACACTCATTGAACAAGTCAAAACTGAAATAGCCTACCGTGGTTATTCACAAAGTACCTGTAAAAGTTACTGCGAGCATTTGCTTAAACTCAGCCATTATTTTAATAAACCACTCGATTTAATTACTGATGATGAGCTGAATATCTTTTTTAAAGATCCCGCCATTCGCAAGCTCTCCAGAGCGAGTCAAAAAATACAAATAAACAGCATTTGGTTTCTGTTTAAGAATATTTTACACCGCCCACTGAACTTAGACATAGCCTTGCCTAAAGCAAAACCTCGGGCACCTACTTATTTATCGCGTGATGATATTCGACGACTTATAGAAAGTTGCACGGATATGCGCTTAAAAACATTGATAGTGGTGTGTTATGGATGTGGTTTGCGTATTGGCGAACTACTGCGCATCAAAGTGCAAGATATCGATGGACAGCGTAAAACCATTTTAATTGAACAGGGTAAAGGAGATAAGTCACGCTATGTTGTTGTATCAGATAGCGTGCTAAATCAATTACGTTGCTATTGGAAAATGTATCACCCAACGGGCTGGATGTTTTATTCACGATGGTTAATGGATAAACCTATATCACCCTCAAGCTTCAGAAAGGCATTGAAAAAACATGCACAAATGTGTGGTTTAAAGCACTGTAATCCACATGTATTACGCCATGCTTATGCAACACATCAACTTGAGTTAGGGATGCCGCTTCATCAACTTCAACATCAGCTTGGTCACAGTGACATTAGAACCACGCAAAGTTACTTACACTGGTTACCTGAATTAGGGCATGGTGGTATTGATTTACTCGCAAGTTGGGGAAACCAATGAGCGGCTTGCACCTCGCTGATATTTTAAATTCTGGCCTTGGGAATTATCGGCAGCACCACATAATGAGTTATCAGCAGTTACGAGTCTGCCAACACCTTCAATCATGCAGAACGGGTCAGCTCGGTTATCAAGCATGGCAATGTGATAACTGTAGTGAAGTACAACAAATTGGATGTAGCTGTCGAGATCGGCATTGCCCACGTTGCCAAGGTATGGCAACGGCTAAATGGGTGCAAAGACAACAAGAGGATTTATTATCGTGTCGCTATTTCCACCTTGTTTTTACGCTCCCGCATGAGTTAAATATCATTGCGCACTATAACCCAAACGCGTTGTATCACTGTTTATTTAAAGCCGCATGGCAAACGCTGTGTAAATTTGCGAAACGAAAGAGGCATGGCCAGTTAGGCATGACAAGCGTACTGCATACGTGGGGGCAGAACTTAAGTCAGCATATTCACCTGCATTGCTTGATACCCGCAGGTGCGCTTGATAAAGCGCAATGGCATGAAATAGAAAAAGGTTATTTATACCCCGTTAAAGCATTATCAACAGTGTTTAGAGGGAAAATGCTCGCGGCGCTCAATGAATGCGATAGTTCATTCGCGAAGGTAAGCACACCAACCAAATGGTGCGTGTATAGCAAAGCCTGTTTAACGTACAGTGAAAAGCTAGTTAGTTACCTTGCTCGTTATACCCGAAAAGGCGTGATGTCAGAATCGCGATTAGTGTCAGCGACTGAAGAAACAGTGAGCTTTAAATACCGCGATTATGCAGATAACAACCGCGATAAAGTCATGACTCTGAGTTGTGATGAATTTTTACGGCGCTACTTACAACATGTATTGCCCAAAGGGTTTATGCGCATTCGCCACTATGGATTTTTAGCTAATGCGTGTCGCAAGCGAAAGTTAGGGTTAATAAAGGCTCAAGTATCAGCAACCCCATGCAAAGCGGTGAAGCCGAAGGTAGAGCAAGAACGATTAATACCCCATTGGCCTTGCCAGTCATGCAAGACGGGTACCTTACGATTTATTGGTGTGATGAATTTAGATGAGGCGACAAATAAAATAGCGCGAACGAGTTAGCAGCCTTGCTTGCTGCATCAAATTAATAAGTTAACCTGCTTAATTGCTCAGGCTAATAGCGACTGTGCGAGCGAAAAATATCCTTGCTTAACGGTTAAACATTCGGTTTAATGAATAGATAATAAACGCTGAGCAATGCAGGGAAAGCTTAAATTATAATAGGTAAGCTTATTAAATTAGCTGATTTAGCTAGAGCCTCTAAAAAGCAAATTCCCATAGCATAAACAACACCAACTCTGACACACCGAGCAGGTAGCGCCTCAGTCCAACAAGCGATTATGCAACACCAACAGCGTGTCGCATAAATACTAAAATGTTAGGCTCTAAGAGGAATATTTCATGATTCAAACCAATCAATACTTTTGGGGTAACTTAATTGTTCAGTGGACGGGTGCTATAGTGATTTTACTTCTCCTGTGGCTGTTTTTATTTAAGACAAACCCAGGTGCATCATACCGTGAAAACTTCTTAAGCGTACATATAAGGGCGCTTGGACTAGTGGCATTAGTTATCGCATTAGTTTACTTAGCCTTTTTCGTGGACCGTACGCGATTAACTAGTGACGCTGATACAAAAAGGGTTACGCTGGCGAATGAAGTTGCTTACTTACAAAACACAATTCCTTCTATTAATGAGGAGTTTTCTAAATCGCTAAGTCTTCTTGGGGAGCTACAAGCTATCTATGGCGGAGAGCATGATAAAGCATTGCTTATTCCTAGTATTTCTCAAGCCGAATCCAGAACTAGAGCTTTATATGAGAAAACAGATGGCGCTAAAGCAAGAATATTATCAGCCAGGTTAAGCTCGCCCTCCTTTATTACCGATTTGAACTCAGAAGAAAAGACAGACATAGGAAAAAGGCTGATTGTTTTAGAGCGTGGACTTTCAGATATTGGCGATGATAAGAAAATGCTGGATGTTATTTTTGCCGGAAAAGTAAATGAGCTCAAAGTTGCTGAAGCTAAGATCTCCATTCTTAAGGAGTCAAAATTTACGGAAAACATATTCTATGCAATGAGAGCTTTAAGTTTAGGAGGTCTCGGGGCACTTATTACTCTATTAGCTTCTCATATGCTTGTACCTCCCGCCAACGGTAAGTCGAAAGACTTCATGAGTAGTAATAATTATTGGTCTTTGCTCCTCGCTCACACAACGATGGGGGCTGTGGTATCCACGGTTATATTTGGTCTTTTTTATACTAAGCAGCTCACAATCTTTCACCCAGAAAAAGTTTTAAGCGATGGTGTATCGCCCGAATTTTGGAGAGTTACAATGCTGTGCATTATCGCCGGCGCTTTTGCAGAAAAGCTTTATAATGCAGCATCGAATAGAGTCGATGTGTACGTTGAAGAGCCTAACAAGCAAAAGCAGCCGGACGCATAAATGCGCTGCTGTTTTGGGCGTTAGTTTTCTATGAATATATATGGCATATTATTTCTAAATTTAATTTTTATATCGGTTGCAACATTGGCAAGTGATAAACCTGAAGGCACTACTGATGAACAATGGAATAAGTATATCGAGCACAAAGCTTCTTGGGAGAAAATTCTAAAGGATCGCTACGATAATAAATTAAAGCATGCTCCGCCTAAACCGGCTTGGATTAAATATCCTAATCACCATCCAACTGATATGTGTTGGCGTATGGGAATGGTGAGGATTACTTAGTTGATTATTTTGGTCTTTACTTTAAATATTCGGCTAAAGCTGAGAGATATGCTTATAAGCTCAAACACCCAGAACACAAAGACTGGCTTTGGACGTATGAGAGTATCGAAAACTAACAAAATACTAAGGTTACGACAGTCCGCTTATGGCACTGAACCGAACTTCGGCAAAAAGCGATAATCGGCTACTCAAGTGAGTCATCATTAACTTAGTAATAATAAGAGGAGACTTTCCTCTTTTTTACATGTTTATATAAACTAAAGAAAGCATAATATTTATAGCTGGCAATAACTTACACTATTTGCTATTAATATAAATTCACAAAGTGAGGGCTCTTTCGCGCTAAATTGGTAAAAGTGTCCTCTGATAAAGTTATTATGCGGTTTATTGGAGTAAGTAACTCGTGGCAAAGAAAAAACCTCTGTCTCATTATGTACCGAAGTTTAGTAACAAATATTGGGCTGATGAATCTAACTTTATATCTTACTTTTGGTGTGAGTTCACAGGAGTCGTTAAAAAAGAAACAAAAGGAAAAAAACAGTGGGGGCGAAAAAGAGGTTTGTACACTTGGGCTGTTGAAAATGCTTTAGACAAAGATCTAGAAACTAAAGTTGGTCCACTCTATGAAAAACTCATCGCCTACAATGAACTCAGCAGAAGTGAACGTTTTTTATGGGCACAATTTATCTTGTCCCAATTAGTCCGTACTCCTAGCTACATGAAATATGAACAGATGTCGGTTGAATTAACAGGTGTAAAATCAGAGCCAACTTGCGATCGAGTAGGTTGCCAAGAATGTCTCGATTTGAATTTTGTAGCTAATAGAAACTGGCTGTTATTGAAAACTCATAGTGAAGACTATTTAGTAAGATCTGATAATCCCGTTTTACAAACGGGGTTTATCGAACTTCCCGAAAGCTACATTCTTTATCCTTTGACGCCTAACTTATGCTTTGTTGCTACACCAATGAGTAATAGTTGGAATCCTTTTGACGACAACACTAACGCAATTATGGGCTACGAGATGCCCAAAGGGTGGGCTCACATGGTTAACTTTTATCTTGCAAAGTCAGCCTATCGTTCGCTGGTACTCAGCCCAGAACATGCCGGTGTAATTTCAGATACTATGTTTACTGAAGTATTGGGTGCGTACACTCAGCCACCTTTCTCGCTACACATTACAAAAAAACAATTTGCTGACTCGGCATTTGATAGTATCAGACTATTAATGTCTATTACTGATGGTTATGACTATCCTAAATGGGAGGTAGAAAGGCTAACACCTGATTATCCCGAGGACACAATCGCATAACATAACATTTATCAGTGATTCGCAACGCTTGAAGTTTCGCTTTGCCAAAACAACCCGAATTCAGGTTCCAAGTGCACCAAACCTTAAATCACTAATTAATAAAGACTTCTTCAGCTGTCTGATAATTTAGTATTTTCCTTGGGCGAGTATTAATTTTCATTACAACCTCTTGGAGTTGTTCATTAGTTATAGTTGAAAAATCAGTTTTCTTTGGGAAATAACGCCTGATCAGACCGTTTGTATGTTCATTTGTTCCTCGTTGCCACGAACAATAAGGATCAGCAAAGTAAATAATAAAATCTAGTTCTTCTTCCAAAGCTTTAAATTTCGAAAATTCTTTTCCATTATCCAAGGTCAGAGTTAACTGTTTATGCTCTGGAATCTCTTTAAACATCTCTACTGTAGCCGTATTGAATGACTCAGCTTGCTTAGTCTCTATTTTTTGCGCAATTAAATATCGAGAGCTACGGTCAACATGGGTTACAAAAAAACCAGAGCCCTTTTTGCCTTCAATTAAGTCACCTTCCCAGTCACCTATTCGGCTTCTGTCTTCGACTATTTTTGGTCGTTCGCTAATACTTACTCTATTCTTAATTTGCCCACGTAAATCGCCATATTTACGTTGTTTACGTCTTTTTTTATGCCTCTTAGCTAAGTCTTTGTATAGCTCTCCACCTGCTTTAAAATCCTTAATCACCCATTGATAGATTGTTTCATGACTGACATGCATTAATTCATCTGACGGGTTATCCTTCTTAAGCCGACCTGCTATAGCATCTGGAGACCATCCCATTGCTATCTTACTCAGCACAAGCTCGTACAGTGCCTTATTGTTTCTTTTTCTTGCATGCCTAGAGACCTTCCTTCTTGCCATCGCTTTTTCGTGCGCTGCCTCATCGAAATAATCATAGTAGGGTGGCTTATTTCGCTTAACTTCACGCATGATAGTTGTATGGTGTCGATTTAATAGTTTACCAATGGATCGGCAGCTTTCGCCACTGTTGAATCGATAGTAGATAGCTTTTCGTTCGAAACTGTTAAGATGTTCATAAGACATTCTGAATTCCCTCGATAATGAGTTTGGTCGCACTTACTACATTAGCAAATACTTCAGAATGTCATATTTATTGGTGGGTTATGGTCAGTGGTGCACTTGCAAAATGAATTCGGGTTGATAGTATACACTTGCCTTTATTAGAAAGGGTGAATATATCTTTAGAAAACTGGTTAAAGCTTACAACCCAATTTACGCGTGTATTTCATGGCGCAGTAGGCAGGCCAGCCTCACAAAAAAGTTATTGTGAAAACTTAAAGCGAAAGCGGCGAGCGAATATCAGTAACTGCGAAAAGCTATTGGCATAAAACTTAAACTACTCAGTAAAACTATTCAGTAATAAATCACAACTGCACCATACAGTTATTTTCATGGGCCGAATTTAGGTTTAAGCGTGCTAATTTTTTTATGGATGAAATGTAAGTAATCGAGTAGTAAAAGATAAATTCTTAACCAACAAATTAAATTTAATGGCAACGTTTTGTTTGTTTAATTATAGTGGCTGTCTAGTTTAACTCTATAGCTGTCTAGTTTAACTCTATAGCTGTCTAGTTTAACTCTATAGGTACAGATGTTAATCTTTAGGAATAGTTTCTTCGAAGTCATCAATGTACATAATAACGGGCGCAACTAATATACAAGTAAGGAAAAGTACAAATAATGAATAAGTTATCATTTCATAAACTGAATAACCACCAGCATAAAAATCAAAAACTGTCTCCAAAATTATTAGTAATGGATAAGCAATAACCGTTATTTTCCATATTATAGAATTCAAAATTTTTATTTTAAATGCATAACCAAAACTACCTAGAAGGATAAAAAAATCGAAAAGAAACAACCCACACATTATGAGGTTAGATTTTTCATTCCCTTCAATTACAGGCATTTTGAGATTGTTATTAATGCTGTATATTGTTAATAAAAGAGATAAAACAAAAATCAGCTTCCACAAAAGTCTATCTTTCATGATTTAATACCAGTATCCATAAGGAATTTTTTCTGGGTTTTCAGGCAGTTTTTTCCAATCAATAGAGTTACTAAAATACTTTCTTTTGAAGTTTCTTCTTTTCGCACCGAAAGGAGCTGATTTAATCAGGATTTCAATAAGAACTTGACTTTCTTCTGAAGTATAACCTTGAACAGTTATTGTCCTTTTGAGAGAGGGTAGAATTGCTTTATATAGCTCGTTTGCTTCTTTCTGATCTTGAAAAAAAACTTTATAGAGAAAATGTACACCGGAACCTACTTTGCTCAAACGTCCAAAATTAAAGCTTTATTCATAGAAGAAGTTTTTTGAATTAATTCTTTCATACACCAAGATATCCTTATCATTAATATTTTTTCATTGTAGTTCATACTGATATTAGTGTCTATATTTTTATACCTGTTGTTCCTAGTTAATATTTTTCTTGAAATGTTTATTCATTTATATAATTAAGATGGGAGTCATTATATTCCTTGGGCTATATTTAAGGTAAGGGCCTGCGTTAAACTAAGAAAAACAGTCGAGTAGATATTTTTACCATGGCATTTTACATTCCTTTATTACAACCTCATTTTAAGCACATTGAAATTGGCGATACGTTAACATCCCTTTGGAGTGGCTGTGGCAGTATTGTGCAGTGCCAGCTTGATGATGAGGCATGTGTTATTAAAGCGATTAAAATACCTAGCTATATAAACCATCCAAAAATTAAACAAAGCGAATTTGCACTTAAAAGAAAGCAGCATTCCTATAGCGTTGAATACACTTTTTATAAGCTTTATAGCCAGCATTTACCAGTACATGCGCAAAGTATTGAATGTATAAGCGCAATTAATAAAGATGATGAATACGCGCTGGTGTTTAAAGACTTTACCAAGCATGGGTTTACTCAAGCGAAAAGCGAACATATAAAAGCTATATTAAAGTGGCTTGCGCACTTTCATGCATTTAACCTAAACAAACCTGTTGACGGCTTGTGGCGGCAAGGCAATTATTGGCATTTAAGTACGCGGCCAGATGAGTTTAATAAATTAAAAACAAACGCGAATGAAAAGTCCGATATTAAAAATTTTGTACATAAAATAGATGAGGAACTACAAAGTTGTACGTATAAAACGCTGATTCATGGCGATGCAAAACTTGCTAACTTTGCAGCAAATGAGCGCGATAAAATACTCGGTTATGATTTTCAGTATATAGGTGCAGGTAGTGGGATAATTGATGTAATGTATTTTATGACCAGTTGCTTAAGTGATGCACAATTACACGAATGGGCTGAGGATTACCTTGTGTACTATTTTGATAATTTAAAGGCTGCTATTAATATTTATCACCCTACAGCACCAGCAGGTAAAATAGCTGACGATTGGCTCGTTTTATGGCCTGCGGCATGGGCTGACTTTTATCGGTTTTTAGTTGGCTGGAGTCCTGAACATCAAAAAATAAATAGCTATATGCTTAAGCAAGTAAATAACTGGTTAGCAGCTAATATTTAATAAACAGACTGTGTTAGCCACTTGCATAAATATCAAGCAAAGCAATAGATTTTTGCACAGCATATGAAAATCCCTTTAAAATTACAGGTCAAATGACCTTTTTTAATATAAAATACCGCTAATTATTGTCTCTGTAGGTTTTTATCATGGCTATTCACGTTATTACTCATCCTCTTGTTCAACATAAACTTGGTTTAATGCGCGCATATGGCATTAGCACTAAAAGCTTTCGTGAACTGTGCTCTGAAGTAGGCACATTATTAACCTACGAAGCTACTAAAAACCTTCCACTTGAAGATAATGAAATTACCAGTTGGGACGGCAATAAATTAAATGTGCAGCACATTAAAGGTAAAAAAATTACAGTAGTGCCTATTTTACGTGCAGGCCTTGGTATGATGGACGGTGTAATGCAATTACTACCAGCCGCTAAGGTTAGTGTTGTAGGTCTTCAACGTAACGAAGAAACGCTAGAGCCAATCCCTTATTTTGAAAAGTTAGTAGGTAATATTGACGAGCGTTTGAGCCTAGTAATTGACCCAATGCTTGCAACCGGTGGCTCAATGATTGCCACTATCGACATGCTTAAAAAAGCAGGCTGTAAAGAAATTAAAGTTATTATACTTGTAGCAGCACCGGAGGGCGTTGCAAAAACACTTGAGGCTCACCCAGACGTAGAAATATTTACTGCATCAGTAGACAGCCACCTGAACGAAAAAGGGTACATAGTGCCCGGTTTAGGTGATGCGGGCGACAAAATATTCGGTACAGTTTAGGAGTGTTCAGTGCAAAATAACGCCACATTTTCTATAAAAACCATTTTAACGGGTGCACAAATGCTGTTTGTAGCATTTGGTGCATTGGTGCTTGTGCCGCTATTAACAGGGCTCGATCCGAGTGTGGCATTGTTTACAGCAGGGTTTGGTACTTTGCTGTTTCAGATAGTGACTAAAGGTCAAGTGCCTATATTTTTAGCCTCTTCATTTGCTTTTATTGCACCTATTATTGCTGCCGTGCAAATGTGGGGTGTGCCCGCGACAATGGGGGGCTTAATGGCGGCTGGTTTTGCATATATGCTGTTGAGCTTATTAGTAAAATTTAAAGGCGTAGCAACGCTTCATAAAATTTTACCACCTGTGGTTGTAGGCCCCGTAATTATGGTTATTGGTTTAGCCCTTGCACCTGTTGCTGTAAATATGGCGATGGGTAAAAGTGGCGACGGCAGTCTTCAAATTATTGATTACAATAACGCTATTTTTATTTCGATGTTTTCGTTATTAGTAACGCTTGTTTTTGCAGTATGGGGAAGGGGCGTATTTAAACTTATTCCTATTCTGGCAGGGGTTGTAGCGGGTTATGGCTTATCGCTTATTTTAGGTGTTGTGCAATTTGACGCAGTTAGTAATGCACAATGGTTCGCTGTGCCTAACTTCACATGGCCAGAATTTAAATGGCAAGCTATTTTGTTTATGGTGCCTGTGGCTATTGCGCCAGCCATTGAACACATTGGCGATATGATGGCGATTAGCCAAGTAACCAACAAAGACTTTTTGAAAAAGCCTGGCTTGCACCGTACTTTGTTTGGTGACGGCTTAGCTACATCAGCCGCGTCATTATTTGGTGGCCCGCCTAACACTACTTACTCAGAAGTAACGGGGGCAGTAATGCTTACCAAAAACTTTAATCCAAAAGTAATGATGTGGACGGCCATTATTGCTATTGCTTTAGCGTTTATCGCTAAAATGGGGGCTGGGCTGCAAACAATACCGGTACCTGTAATGGGCGGTATTATGATTCTACTTTTTGGTTCTATTGCCGTTGTTGGCCTAAATACACTGGTTAAGTCGGGAGATGATTTAACTGCGCCGCGCAACTTAAGCATTGTTGCCCTTATTTTAGTGTGCGGTATTGGAGGAATGCATGTTGGTGGTAGCCAATTTAGTTTAGAGGGCGTAAGTTTATGCGCCATCTTAGGTATCGTACTTAACTTAATATTACCTAAAGCAGAGCCTGTAGAGGCTTAATTTTGAACATTAACTAATTAGTTTGCACCATAATAGCGCATTTTAAATGCGCTATTTTTTTAACCTATTAAAAAATATACAAAAAAAATATTGGTCTAGTATCTGCATTTACTCCTTCAGAACGTATTGTATGCAAGGAGTTACTATGTCAGAGGCCAATATTGTGGATATAACCCCGTTTTTAGCAAAGCACCAACTGCCTTTAAAGTATCAATATTTGAGTGAGCAATACTTTGTTCCACTCGCGCATGACATCCTCGAATCTAAAAAAACAAATACTCCTATTTTTGTTGCCATAAATGGATGCCAAGGATCAGGGAAAACAACACTCGCTGATTTTTTAGTCACGTGGTTTTCTAAAAACACATCCCTTAACAGTGTCGCATTATCTATTGACGATTTTTATTTAGCTAAGCAAGCGCGTAAACAACTTGCTGAGGATGTTCATCCACTATTTGCAACTCGTGGTGTACCAGGTACTCATGACACGGAGTTGATGAATAGCACTATTTCGCAGCTATTAGCAGGTGATATAAATGTGCCATTACCACGCTTTAATAAACACATTGATGATTGCGTTTCTCAAAATGAATGGTTAGCTAATTCAACGCCTGTCGATATTGTTATTTTAGAAGGATGGTGTGTAGGCAGTGAGCCGCAACCATTATTTTCATTGAGTGAACCGCTTAATGAGTTGGAGCAGCTTCATGATAAGGAGGGCGTGTGGCGTCGTTGTATAAACAGTTGTTTAGCCAATGAGTATAAAGCAATCTTTAATAAAATTGATTACACCGTAATGCTTAAAGCGCCAAGCTTTAGTGATGTATTTACATGGAGACAAGAGCAAGAGCAAAAACTAATTGCTAAAGAAGGTGCAGGATCAGGCACGATGACTAATGCGCAGTTAGTGTGGTTTATTTCTCATTTTGAGCGTATTACACGCGAAAATTTAAATACTTTGAGCAGTAAAGCAAACGCACTGATTGAGCTTGATGCTAATCGCGATATAAGTGGGATGCATTTAATTAGCGATGACACCCTTCAGCCAATTATTTTTACCGATTTAGATGGCACTTTACTCGATCATAGCGATTACAACACCAGTAATGTGAGTGTGTTATTGCAACAGTTACAAAACGCACATATCCCGGTGGTGTTTAATACCAGTAAAACATTTTGCGAAGTGGTTGAAATTAAAAACGAGTTAAACATCCAACAGCCTTTTATTGTTGAAAATGGCGCTGCAGTTTATATACCCGATCACTACTTTGAACTTAAACCGATTGGTTGTAAAAAAGTTGGCGCTTATTGGTGTTTTGTATTAGCTAAGCCTTTGTCGCGTTTATTAAGTGATTTAGAGTCGCTCGATTCTAAATACAAAGCGCATTATAAATTATTTAGTAACTTAACCGGTGAACAAATCTCTGAGTTAACAGGGTTGAGTGACGAACAAGCAAGGCGTGCGCAAACGCGAGACTACTCAGATCCACTTTATTGGTATGGCAATGATGACTTACTAAATACCTTTGTCGAAGATGTTAAAGCGCTTGGTTACGACATAAAAGTAGGAGGGCGCTTTATTCATATTGCCAAAAATACAGACAAAAGCGCTGCACAGCAGTGGTTAGTTAAGCAGTTTACCCATCACTTTAGAAAGCCTCTCACAGTCATAGCATTGGGCGATAGCGATAACGATAAGCAAATGTTAGAGCAAGCCAATATTGCCATTATTATTGCAAATCCGGCGAGCAAAAAACCGGTTAAATTGTCACATAACAAGGCACGCTATTCACAATCGCCAGCACCATTAGGTTGGATTGAAGAAATAACATCACTACCTTGTATTAACAGTATTTTAAGTATTACTGAGGAGCAAACATCTCATGGCTGATTTTTACCAAAATGGCGTAATTACTACATTACACAATATAGCTGACCGACCAATTGAAGAGCTAGAAAAAGAATTAATCGGGTTTAGTAAGCAGCGTCCAATGGGGCTTATATTACCATCGTTATTTAGCGAGTTAGAAGGCCCTGCGCTGCAAAATATAGTTAGCGAGTTGCGTGAAGTACCGTATTTATCGCAAATTACTATTGGCCTAGATAGAGCTGACGAAGCACAGTATCGCCACGCACTTGGTTTTTTTAAACAGTTAAATCAAAACCACAAAGTACTTTGGAACGACGGCCCGCGCTTACAAGCTCTTGATAAAGAATTACAAGAGCTAGGCGTAGCGCCAAGAGAGCTTGGAAAAGGCCGAAATGTTTGGTACTGCATGGGTTATAAGCTAGCAACAGCAGAAGTAGAATCTATCGCGCTGCATGATTGCGATATTTTAACCTATGACAGAAGCCTACTTGCTCGCTTAATTTACCCTGTTGCGCATCCGCGTTTTAACTATGAATTTTGTAAAGGCTTTTACCCGCGTACAGCAAACGGAAAAATTAACGGCCGTGTATCACGCTTATTAGTAACGCCACTACTGCGTTCATTCAAAACTATATTAGGTAACCGCGACTATTTGGAATACATGGACTCATTTAGATACCCATTAGCAGGTGAGTTTTCGTTCAGACGTGATGTATTAAACGACATTCGCATCCCAAGTGATTGGGGATTAGAAATTGGCGTACTAAGTGAAATGTATCGTAATTATTCACATAATCGTTTGTGCCAAGTAGATATCGCCGATAACTACGATCACAAACACCAAGCACTATCACTTGATGATCAAAGTGCTGGGTTATCTAAGATGTCGATTGATATAACCAAAGCTTTATTTAGAAAGCTAGCAACACAAGGCGTTACTTTTACCAGTGAAACTATTCGCTCACTCAAAGCAACGTATTACCGTATTGGTTTAGATTTTATAGAAACCTACCATAATGATGCAATAATGAATGGCTTAACGCTTGATGTGCATCAAGAAGAAAAAGCAGTAGAAATGTTTGCACAAAATATTATGAATGCAGGGCAGCAATTTTTAGATAACCCAATGGAAGCGCCATTTGTACCAAGTTGGAACCGTGTTGTGTCAGCAATGCCAGATGTATTTGAGCGCTTAAAAGAAGCAGTGGAGTTAGATAACAAAGAATATAGCCAACCTAAAAAATAAATGTTCAGGCTAAGTAACTAAAAAATAAAAGGGGCGCATGTGAGCACAGTTAACGAACTATTTTTACAGCGGGTAGAGCAACATCTTCGAATAATTTATGAGGATGTTGAACTGCCCTTATCAATTGCTGAGCTTGCTCAGCAATTGGTTAAGATTATTTTAGGCAGCAGTCCACTGCGCGACCCGACACCGCATACAAACAGGTGGGATGAACAAGATATAGTATTGATAGCTTATGGCGATTCAATTATTAAGCATGATAATAGTGATTTTGCGGTATCAAGCCCAATGGAAGCTCCGCTCAAAACACTACACCGATTTATAAAAGATCAATGCGATATGCAACTTAATGCGCTGCATATATTACCATTTTACCCGTACAGCTCAGACGAAGGCTTTGCAGTAATGAACTACGTGCAAGTTAACGAATCGCTAGGGGATTGGGGGGATATTCAAAACATAGCCAAAGATGTAAAGCTAATGGCTGATTTAGTAATTAACCATTGCTCAAGCAGAAGCGTATGGTTTGAGAATTTTTTAAACGATTTACACCCAGGTAAAGATTACTTTAAAACGGCAAGCTTAACTGATGATTTAAGCCAAGTTGTACGCCCGCGTACCTCATCGTTATTGAATACAGTAACAACGCCAAGCGGCGAAAAACACGTATGGTGCACGTTTAGTCACGATCAGGTTGATTTTGATTTTGGCAATCCTGATGTACTTAAAGAGTTTGTGGGCATAATTCGGCATTATTTAGACAACGGTGTGCGCTTATTTAGACTCGATGCAGTTGCTTTTTTATGGAAGCAACTAAATACAAATTGTATTAACTTACCACAAACACATGAAGCCGTAAGGCTAATGCGCACGCTTATTGAGCATGTAGAGCCAAGTGTGGTCATAATTACCGAAACCAATATCCCAAATCAAGAAAACCTATCGTATTTTGGTAACGCCAATGAAGCGCATGCGATTTACAACTTTGCACTGCCACCATTATTGCTACACACTTTGTTAAGTGGTGATAGCACAGCACTTAAACACTGGATGATGAGTATGCCGCCGGCGCAAAACGGCACAGCCTACTTTAACTTTATAGCATCGCATGACGGAATTGGGCTTAGGCCAATTGAGGGTTTATTAGAACCTAGCGAAGTGGCTTCACTCGTAAGCACAACGATGCAATTTGGTGGGCGTGTTTCAATGCGTACCAGTAATGACGGCACACATACCCCATATGAGCTAAACATTGCATTATTCGATGCGCTACAAGGAACACATAACGGCCCAGACAAATTTGGCCTTGAACGGTTTATGTGTGCACACGCAATTATGTTTGCACTTGAGGGAATACCAGGGCTTTATATCCATAGTTTACTTGGCACAACAAACGATTACGAGCGTTTTGAAAACTCTCAACACAACAGAGCCATTAATCGTCATCGTTGGCAAGAGTCAAAATTGTTAGCAGCGATTGGTGAAAAATACAGCCATCATCATAAAGTATTTAACGGTATTAAAGCGTTATTGGGTGTACGTAAAAAGCAAAGTGCGTTTCATCCTAATGCCACGCAGTTTACGCTGCATTTAGCGGGGGGATTATTTGGTTTTTGGCGACAAAGCATCGATCGAAAGCAAAGTATATTTTGTGTTTATAATATAAGCGATAAAGCACAAACCTTAATACTAGCCGATTTAAACCTAATTAATACGCAGCAATGGTTCGATTTAGTTGCAGTAAACACAATAGAAGAAGGGCAGTTAAATATTGAACTCGAGCCATATCAAAGCGTGTGGTTGAGCAACCTGCAGTAAATATTTTTAACGATTTAAATATAAAACTAACTGTAAAGGGGCTTTACAGTTAGTTTTAAGCCATTTCACTACCCGAGTTACTTTCTTTTCTATCCTTGATACAATCTGTATGTTTTTAACTTAGTAAGGTTGTTCATGAAGTCTTTTTATATATTTTTCACATTGTTATTTAGCTCATTAGCATTTGCTGATCAGCCTGTTGATCTCGAAATAAACATGAAAAACACAGGCCTTGCTTATAAACAAGCAGTACAAGCAACTGATCTAGTAGAATTTAATATCGCAATCGATAAGTTTATTAAGCTGGCAAAAGTAAGTAAAACAGCCAAATTTTATAAAGAGCCCGAACAGTCATTACAAGGCCTTGATAAAGTAATTGCTCAGGCTGAGCTTGCTAAAAATGCGGCTAATAAACAAGGGCTCGCAGGGGCGAAAGCATCATTAAAAAATATAGATGATTTACGTAAAAAATATCACAAACTACATGAGCCACCAGGCTTTTTTGAATTATTGTTTGGTTCGTAATCTAGGCTCAAACTAAAAAATTATGTATTAGTAAATATTTTAACCAACATTTAGGTTATATAAGGAATAACAATGGAAATTTCAGTTTCAATGTTAGAAGGCCAAAAGCAAAGTGCAAAATTTGGCGATTTAGAAGTGATAAGCGATCAAAGTATTGCTGCGGGTGGGAGTGCCGAACACCCTGAACCTTTTGACTATTTTTTAGTGAGCATGGTGCTATGCGCAGGGTTTTACGCACGAAAATTTTGTGAACAACGTGATATTTCTACACAAGGAATGACGCTAACGCAAAACAATGAAAACGTTGATGACAATGGTAAAAAGTTATTTGCTATTGAAATTAACCTACCAGAGGGTTTTCCTGAAAAATATAAAAAAGCCCTTATAGCTGCTGTTAATACGTGTACTGTTAAAAAAGTAATTCAGGCCATGCCTGAATTTTCAGTCATTGTAAAATAGTAACGTCCTAAAATTAGGTAGCTTAAATAAGCTACCTAATTATGTATTAATACCCCGCTGAGATTACTTCTTTTTCATCCCTTGAACGGCTTTAAAGCGAGGGTTGCTTTTACAGATAACAAATACACGGCCTTTGCGTTTAACTATCTGACAACCAGCGCGCTGTTTTGCACTTTTGAGTGAGCTAAGTACCTTCATTATTTTTCCTCTTTTTTACTCGTTGAAACACCTTTAAATCGACGATTAAACTGTGCAACACGACCATCTGTGGTTACGGTTTTTTGCTTACCTGTATAGAAAGGGTGTGAATCACTCGACACATCAATAGGCACATACGGATAAGTTTTACCGTCTACCTCAACAGTGCGGTTGGTTTTAATTGTTGAACCGATAATAAAATAAGAGTCGGCAGCGGTGTCGTGAAAAGCAACTACTTGGTAGTCAGGGTGAATATTTGGTTTCATAATGCGCCTCAGTAAATGATATGTGATAATATATCATTTAATTTAACGCATTTTTTTGTGCTTTGCAAATAGTTTTAAAAGCAGTGAAAAGCACCAGTTTGATGGCTATTTGTGCAAATAAATCAAAAAATAAGCACTTAGATTAAAAATGCTGGCTATTAGCGTTTAGGCTGTTATAACTATATTTAAGCTAATAAAAACGTTAAAACCGCATTTACAGTTGATCACAGAGGTAATGTATGAGCGACGCAGTACAACAACAAGAAAAAATAGATCAAGGGGTTATGGATACCCTAAGAGAGCGTGACCATAGTGCCTTAGCACATCAACTTAATCCTTTAAGTTGTAACCACAACGACATTGTTGAGTTATTGGCACAATATATGGCACTCAGTGAGCAAGACAATGATGAATTGTTTGACGATTGGTTTGATAATTTATCTAAAGAACAGCATACGGTATTAAAAGTTTTTGAAATTTATCGAGGTCAATATGAGCATCAAAACTAATATTGTTTTAGATGCTTAGTTTTACTCTAAATACGAATAATTTAACTTTATGATTAAAGCGTTATTAGACTAATATAAATTTACTCTCTGATTAAAGTTTGGTTATACCGAGCTAAATTAGTTTAATAATTTCAAGTTTTTAAGAAATGTTTGTTAAAATTAGTCAGTTAACAGGAGTCAACAGTGGCAGACATTAATAAGTTAGTAAATAATATAAAAACAATAGTGAAAGATAATCAAATACCGCTTAATAAACTAATGACACCTGACTTTATTAGCTCACATACAAAGTATAATGATTTTGATAGTTTATTGGCCGGAGGCGGTTTTGAAATAACGGATGAAAAACAATTTAATTTATTTCCTAGTAACGATTGGGAAGCGTACATAACTAGGCAAACGCAGTTTATATCATGGAGAGAGATGAGGATGAGAGCCATGGTTATTTATGTTGGTTATCAAATAACACTCGATGATTAATTTATTACCTTTATTATTTCTATTTTAAAAGATCACAAAGTTAGTTTTGGTTTTATAAAATCTAAAAAAGCGACAATACGAGACGAAACTGCGCTGTTTTTATAATAAACCGCTTGTATAATTTCACGATTATTTGGCCTCATAACCGCATTGGGTAGTAATTCAATAAGTCGCTTTTCATTTATGTCATTTCCAATCATAAAATCCGAGAGTAAAGCAATGCCTTGCCCTACTAAACATAATTGTCGTACTGTCTCTCCGCTACTCGCGCTCAGCGAATAGCTTAGTTTTAAAGGTTGAATTAACGGCCAGCTATTAAGTTTAGGTGAGTCGGTAAAACCAATTAATTTATGGCTGGTTAAATCATTTATAGCATTAATTTTAGGGTTACTTTTTAAATACTCAGGGCTTGCGACTATACGCAGTTTACTATGGCCTAACTTACGAGCATGTAGGTTTGAGTCCTTTAAATCACCAATGCGTATGGCTAGGTCGGTTTTATGTTCAAGTAAATCAATAATGCTATCGTGCGAGGTTATATCAAGCGTTATGTGCGGGTATTGCTTAGCAAATTCGCCAATTAAAGGCGTAAGTTGGTGCAATACAAAAGGGCTTGCCGCATCTATTCGCAGCTTGCCACTTGGCGCTTGTTTTAAAAGCTTTATGGCTTCTTCACCGGTATAAAGCGTATTTAATCCTTCGCGCGCATATTTTATAAAAGTATGGCCTTCTTCAGTAAGCTCTAATCGGCGTGTTGTTCTGTTTAGCAAAGTGCATTGCAGTGTATTTTCAAGGCGTGATACAGCTCGCGACACTTTAGCCACTTGTTGATCGAGCAAATTAGCCGCCCCCGAAAAGCTTCCGCAATCGACTACCGTTATAAACGTTTCTAAATCTTCAGTTCTTGAATGAACAGCCATAAATATACCAACACCATCTTTGCATTATTAACAAAAGTATTTTGTCACTAATGCTATTTTTTGCAAACGATATTTTAGCCAAACTATATTCTTCATATATTAATGAGGATATAACTATGCCATTGGCTTTGTGGGCGCTTACCTTAAGCGCATTTGCAATAGGAACAACTGAGTTTGTAATAGTGGGGTTAGTACCAACCATTGCAAACGACTTAGGCGTAAGCCTACCTTCAGCGGGTTTGCTTGTAAGTTTATATGCGGTTGGCGTTGCTATTGGTGCACCGGTGCTAACAGCTTTAACGGGTCGTTGGAATCGTAAAGTGGTCTTAATAAGCTTAATGGGCTTGTTTGTATTGGGTAACTTACTTGCTTGGCAAGCGCCAAGTTACGAAACATTAATACTTGCGCGCATTTTAACGGGGCTTGCCCATGGTGTGTTTTTTTCAATCGGATCGATGATTGCCACAAGTCTAGTAAGCAAAGACAAAGAAGCCAGTGCAATTGCCATTATGTTTACCGGGCTTACTGTAGCACTCGTAACTGGTGTGCCACTGGGTACATGGATTGGACAACACTTTGGTTGGCGTGCAACGTTTTTAGTTGTGTCGGTATTAGGTTTAATTGCATTAATCGGCAGCTCTATTTTAGTGCCAAAAAACTTAAAACAATCAATACCAGCCACGTTTAAAGAGCAACTACAAGTAATCGTAAAACCGCGTTTATTACTCGTGTATTTAATGACGATATTGGGCTACGGCGGCACGTTTACAGCGTTTACTTATTTAGCACCTATTTTAGAGCAACAAACAGGCTTTGCGCCTTCGGCTATTGCCTTAATAATGCTTGTTTACGGCGTATCGGTAGCGGTAGGTAATATTTGGGGTGGAAAGATGGCCGACAAACGCGGCCCAATTAGCGCACTGAGCATTATATTCAGCGCTTTGAGTATTATTTTACTGATATTTACTTTTACGATGGAATCAAAAATTGCTGCTGTACTTACTATTTTAGTCTGGGGCGCATTTGCTTTTGGTAATGTGCCAGGCTTGCAACTTTATGTAGTAAAGCAAGCACAAAAGCACACGCCAAATGCGGTAGATGTTGCATCAGGTTTAAACATAGCCGCATTTAATATTGGTATTGCACTTGGCTCAATTATTGGTGGTAGCGTAGTAGAGAGCATGACCCTGCAAGACACAGCATGGATAGGCGCTGTTATCTCTGTTTTAGCCCTCGGTGTTACACGCTACAGCGGTATGCTTGATAAACGTGAAATTCAGCAAGCATAAAGTCTTAGCAGGGTCTGTTGACCTTTTAGGATTAAATTTGTTCAATCTAGGGAGGATTTAATCACGGAGCGAGGTTTGTAACCTAGTGGGCTAAGTAAAAATCGAGGTACAAAGAGTAAATCCACCCTAGGAAGAACCTACAGGCAGCGCGTATTTGGCATTTATGCTGCGTTATCGCCTACTTATGTGGAGCAACCACACTGCATAGGCTCTGCCTTGCCTAAATACCAAATACACTGCTGCAAATGTAATCTCTAAAGATTAACAGACCCTAACCTTGAAACTAAAATTAATGACCTCATACCTGTTATAAGGTCATAGATTTTTAAGTGACAGTCGCAATAAGAAGTAAAAGGTGTATTTCGTAAAGCTTTAAAAGAGCTTGTTTTTAACCGATTATTTTATAAGGATAAACCATGACAAAACGTGTAATAGAAATGCCAGAACTAGGTATGGGAACATTCCGCTTAGAGGGCGACACGGCCTATAACTCAGTAAAAATGGCGCTCGAAGTTGGGTTTCGCCATATTGATACCGCACAAATTTATGGCAACGAAGAGCAAGTAGGTCAAGCCATAAAAGACAGTAATATTCCGCGCAGTGAAATATTTTTAACTACCAAAGTATGGAATAACAAATTAAATAAAAGCGACTTTATTCCAAGCGTTAAAAAGTCACTTGAAAAGCTACAAGTTGATTCGGTCGACTTACTGCTAATTCATTGGCCATCGCCTGCTAACGACGAGCCAATGAGTGAATACCTCACTGAATTACTAAAAGCGAAGCAGCTTGGTTTAACTAAGCACATTGGTGTATCAAACTTCACCATTGCAAACTTAAATGAAGCAATGCAAACACTCGACTCGCGTGAAATATTTACCAATCAGGTTGAGGTTCACCCATATTTAACTAATACTAGATTGCGTGCGTTTTGTGCTCAGCACGATATACACGTAACGGCGTACATGCCATTTGTAGTAGGCAAAGTACTTAAAGATCAAACCATTATCGACATTGCTAAAAAGCACGATGCAAGTCCAGCACAAGTTGTTTTAGCATGGGTTAACGCCAGCGGTATGACGACAATTCCATCATCAACTAAGCGCAAAAATTTAGAAGATAACTTTAACGACCACGTTAAATTAGATGATGAAGACATAGCCCGCATTGATGGCCTAGACTGTGGCGACCGCCAAGCAACACCAGACTTTGCGCCGCAGTGGGATCAGTAAACTTACCTCAAACGCAAAGTTAAACTAAATATTTTAAGGTGTAGATTATCTACACCTTAACTTTTAAAAAGGAATACACATGTTAACGGTTATAGCGGCACTGTCGTGCAAAAATATTGATGCAGATGTGATGCTTACAGCACTTGAAAACTTACAAAAGTCATCGCGCCAAGAAGTAGGGTGCTTACGTTATGAACTATCGGTAAAAAGTGATGATGAACATACCGATTACGTTGTTAGCGAACAGTGGGCGTCTGACGAACACTTTGAAGCGCATAAAAACGAGCCACACTTTAAAGCGTTTGGTATGCAAGTTACTGGGCTTTTAACCAATAGTAGTATCGATGTATATAAATCAATTGGTTAAATTATTTTTATAGTGCTTATTATGGTATGTATTAAAATACTTAGCTAAATTACATGTAATAAAGTAAATACTCAAATAGGTGCTGTTAACTTACATCACCTTTTTATTTTTTCACTCTAACCTGCCTCTAAAATACTCAACTTCCCCAATATATCAATGCAACCTAATAGGACTCTTTTTATGAATTCGTAGTGTGTCGAAATCTAAGATAGTTTTGTAGTGAACGCCAAATTTTATGATAATAGAAAATCTACTTGGCCCACCTGTTTTAGTTGATAATTCATATGGTTTTGCTCTTACTAATGCAAATTGATGATTCTTCTGTTAGCTTAGCAACTGACATGAAGCTAGGTGGAAAGCACATGGCTCCCTCTTTAGTTGTTGAACTAGGCAAAGAAGCAAGTATTAATATTGATGGTAAAGAGCTTTCAGTTTTAGTAAGCAAATCAAGTAGCTAATAAGTTAAAAATTAGGAATATAATTAATGAGAAACTCAAGAAATGAGATAGTAAAATATGGAGTCTCTTTTGGTACAGCTCTAGCAATTGCTATTTCATGGAGTGCTAACGAGTCTGTGTTATGGGCAATTTTGCATGGTTTTTTATCTTGGTTTTATGTTATTTGGCATGTAATTACGCGATAAGTGCTTTCGCGTGTGCACTGATTGATTATGTTGATTGCGGCCAATGTTAATAGTTGAGCAATTACCATTTAAAACGATTAAGTTAAAAATATAAAAGGAATAATTAATAATGAAAGGTGCGGGTGGAAGCTCTGGTGGTATTGGGCATTTTTTTATTGGTTTAATTATGATGTGCGGTGGCTTTTATATGCTGCTAAACGCAATTTCGGTGACTTCTAATTTTGGACTAAGTTCTCGCATTTATAGTGTTAATGCTTTAGGTGGCTTTGGCGTTACAGGCGGCATGGTTATGATCCCGTTTATTTTTGGTGTGGGCCTAATTTTTTATAATTCTAAAAACATTTTAGGCTGGGTGCTATCGCTTGGCTCGTTAACAGCACTAATATTTGGCGTTATATCGAGTGTTCGATTTAGTATGCGAACTATGACGTCGTTTGATTTGATTGTTATTATAATTTTAGCGTTTGGTGGCTTAGGGCTGTTTTTGCGCTCGCTTAAATCTGTTGATACTTAAATAATTACCACGCTTTGTTTTAAATACAATTTTAACTAGAGGCATTTAACATGATGTTCCAATGCCTAAACTAATATATGAATAATGTAATCCTTCCTATTTACTGCTTAACCAGTAATGTATTTTAAAGAGATTTATGTGAACAACTCAATACAGCTAAAACTAATTGCTACTCATTTATTAGCACAAAGAGAAGAGAACCCAGCGCGTTCAAACTTTCCCAAAGAGTTAGTACTAGACTCGACTGACGATGCGATAGAAGTACAAAAGTTGATGATTTATTTGAATGATCAAACTGTATATGGCTGGAAGTGTATGCTGCCTTTAGATGATGGCTCAATTATATTAGCGCCTCTTTTACATGCACCTATAAAACAAGCTGAAAATTGCCCACTGTATACAACAAACAATAAAGCGCTTATTGAACCAGAAATTGCATTTATTTTACAAAGCGATTTACCGAGTAATAATACCTATACAAATGAAGACGTGGATACTGCATTTGCCAGCGCCCACTTGGCACTTGAGCTTATTCAAAAAAGATTTGATGAAGACACTCCATGCACTCACATTGAAAAGCTGGCTGATGGTTTATCTAATCAAGGCGTGTATTTAGGTCCACAAATAGATAAAGCCAAAGCGTATAACGCAAGTACTGTAAATATAAACGTTAAGCAAACTGAGCTGGAGTTAAATTTAGCGGGTGTGCATCCTGCAGAACTTGCGCAGCTTCCACTTTATTGGGCTGTTAATTACTTATCAGCAAAGGGAATTAACTTAAAAGCAGGGCAAGTGTTTATAACTGGTTCTTACTGTGGTGTGGTTGAGCTTAATACTAATGAGCAAACATGTATTACATATGAAGATTTAAATACATTTAATGTGACATTTTTATCCCATTAAGCGTAATACTCATTTTAACGGTCATAATAAAACAACCCACTAATTAGTGGGTTATTTTTTATTAGGCTAAATTTTAATTATTTGATTTTAGAGAGTAATGCAGGGTTTATTACGAGATTTCTTACACCGTGAGCATGATCTTCATTAAAGGTATTACTTTCACACCACTTACCTACACTGTTTATATCTACTTTTGCTACTTTTGGTTTAACTGACCATGTTACTTGGAAAGGAGAGCCTGCCTCATTGTAACCAGGGCCAGTGGTAGAGCCGGTATAAATAACTGCTTCACCAGTATTAGTAAGTGCATTCGCTGCTTGGTAATAGCCATTAACCGATGACACGTTACTTATTTCGTTAAAATCAAGCGCGTTTGCATCGTTTACTAATACGTATACTTGCGCTTCAACACGTAGTTGCGGATTTTTAATCGAATCACTCAAACAACTACCCAGTGTAGGGCCAGGTTTAACCATTGCACTGCTATGTACATTGTGAACTTCAATAGTGTCGCCGACTGAGAGTGCGCCGAGTTCGCTCGGACAAATCTTTATTTTTGTAGGTTTGCTCTCATTTTTAGTTAAAGAGCCTGAATATACATAGCCACTTTGATAGCCATGACCATCGCCATTGCCTGCATATTTACTAAACTCGCCGCCGGCGTGTTCTGCATTTTTATGAAAATGGATATTGCATAAGTTCATTTGTGATGAAGCAGGCGCATCAGAAAATATTACTGTATTCTCGCCTTTATGATTATCAATATTACGCGGAGATTGAGGGCCAAAACCTTTATTAATTGTGTTTTTAGCAAGTGCGGTGCGCTGTGTTTTTACTACGTCATCGCTTACGTTCTCGTGGTTAGCTTTAGCAAGCGTATTAAAAGAAAGAATTGTGAGTGCAGCAGAAATTAAGCTTATTTTTGTTTTCATTGTCATTGAGTCAGTGCCTTTATTAAGGTGCTTTATTGCGAATTTTCGCTCGTTTGATACGTGATAGTTACGTTAATAGATCTCATTTAATCTAAAAATAATCCTAAAATAGTAAATAATCAACTTAATATAATGTTATTTAATAGACAAATCATACTTTAAAACAAGTGCATCAATGTAGCGAGTGCGTAATGTGCTTTGCTTTTCATGATCGGCACCATGACTCAGTGCACGGTTTAAAAGCTTCATAGCGGGATGTAAGTAAGAACGCTCGTCTTTGTCTAAACTCGCTTTACTTCGTAGTTCGGTAATATCGTCTACAACTAAGCGACCAATATCAACAGCGACTATTTCGTCTATTAATCCATTTTGAGTAAGTACGCCGTATTTACTGCATAAAAATTGTTGCCAGACTTGTTGTAAGTGCTCGTCTATTTCGCAGCCAAATAACTCTTCATTAAATTCAAACCCTTGCTGAGCTAATTTAGTCAAAATGGCAATGTATTGTTGTGCAAAGTAATTAAAAGCATGGCTTGATGATTCTATTTTTTGTTTTATTAAACCTTGCCCCCAATTTACACAGCCGCGTGGGTAGTAATCGTCATACTCTTCGCATTCATACAAACCTGAATATGAACTACAACTAAGTTGACTTTTAATACAATAACTTGGTTTGGGGAAAACACTTTGCTCTTGCCAAGTTAAAAGCATGTCTGAATCTATATTTAATGCTTGGCATAGTTCATCGGTGTTATAAAAATGAGTTGCTAAGTAGTCAGATAAACGCATAAAGCCTCTGGTATCGTTAAAATACAAATACTGTTTATGTATACAGTATTTAATTTTGAATTAACAAACTCAATAACACAAGGTATTTTATAATTAAATATGCGCTTACACCTCCAAAAGTACTGGCAAATATGTTACAAATAGCGCAAGTTTTATAAATAATGAATTTTTATGCGCACCCTAGAGCAAATTAAACAAGCAAGCCTTATTACAGCTATTAAAACGCCATATTTAGCAAATGGTGAAATAGACCTAGCAAAGTACGATGAACTCGTTGCAATACAAATTGCAGCGGGCGTTGATGGCATTGTAGTCGGTGGCACAACAGGCGAAGGCCAGTTAATGAACTGGGAAGAGCATTTAATGCTTATAGCGCACAGTGCAAACAAGTATGGCGACAAACTGGTTATTGTTGGTAATACCGGTAGTAACAACACCCGTGAAGCGATTAAAGCAACTAAATATGGCTTTGCCAGCGGTATGGATGCAGCACTGCAAATTAACCCGTACTACGGACGTACGTCAATCGCGGGTGTTAAAGAGCACTTTAAGCGTGTGTTAGATATTGGCCCAGCCTTTATTTACAACGTAGCAGGGCGCACAGGTCAAGACCTAACACCTGATATTATTGAGCCACTTGCAAAGCACGAATATTTTATTGGTGTTAAAGAGTGTGGCGGCAATGAACGCATTGCCCATTATGAGCAACAAGGTATTGCATGTTGGTCGGGTAACGATGACGAAAGTCACGATGCACGCCACACACATAAAGCGCACGGTGTTATTTCGGTTACTTCTAACTTAATACCAGGGTTATTTCGCCAATTAATAGATACTAAAAATAACGAGCTAAATACTTCGTTACAACCATTAATGAACTGGTTGTTCTGTGAACCAAACCCGATTGCTATTAATACCGCGTTGATGATGACAGGTGCAGTAAATCCAGTATTTAGATTACCGTATTTACCGCTTAGCGATGAGCAACAAAAAATCGGTTTGCCATTAATAAATCAACTTAACGAAAGTGATGTAGTAGGCGGTAAGGCTGACTATATAGATATAAAAAATATTGCTCTACTTTCTTAGTAATATGAGCCAGTACTGAATGATTTTAGTTACTGGCTTTTATTTAATGATTATTTACTTTTATTGCTAATATCGGTAAAATTCTCGTCCTTATAATTAATAAAATATGTATATCTGTGAAATTTGTTGTTGAAGAACTCGCTATATGGATAAAGCCTGAACAGCGACAAATAAAAGAGAGTAATTGGTTTGATTCCTCCGTATTAAATCTTAGTTGGGTGCCTGCTATGCAGCGACGCCGCATGACTCCTTTTATTAAAATGGCGCTCTTTAGTGCCCATCAAGTAAGTGCTCAAGGTAGCTATATTAATTTACCGAGTGTTTTCTCTTCTCGCCACGGCGATTTTCACAAAACGTCTAACTTACTTGTTGATGTAGTAAATGAACAGCCTTTGTCGCCAACTGGTTTTGGGCTAAGTGTGCATAATGCGGCTTCAGGACTTTTTGGGATAATACAGGGTAATACAAGTGCTACAAATGCAATTTCGGCAGGCGCTGAAAGCTTTATTTATGCACTAGTAGATGGCGTTGTACGCCTTATTGATAGTGAACAGCAACATATATTAATAGTCCATACCGATGAAACCCTCCCTGACATTTACGTGCAGTTCGCTGATGAACAGCAAATAGCACACTCAATTGGTTTAATAATCAGAGCCCCGCAAGAAGGCGAACCTCATTTTAGTTTAAAAAAAGTATTTAATACGGGCATGGAAAAAAGCGACTTACCAATGAGTATCCAATGCGCTAAAGCTTTGTATGAGCGCAGCAATATATTACTTGTTCATAACGCGCTTGAGCACGATTGGCAGCTTACGTACCATGCTTAAAAATGCACAAAGGCTATGTGGATTGTTTTGGCGAATGATTACTACTGCATTTTGCTTTTCAGTTTTTGGAATTGGTGGTTTAGTATTAGCCTTTATTATTTTTCCCGCTCAGCGTTTATTTGAAAATAACCCAGTTAAACAAAAGCTTAAAGCTCGAAAAACAGTGCATTACTGCTTCAAATTGTTTGTTAGCTTAATGCATTTACTGGGTGCTATTCGGTTTCATGTTAACGATAAAGCACAAATTGAAAGCTTAAAAGGACAATTGATATTAGCAAACCATCCTTCTTTAATTGATGTTGTTGTTTTAATTTCGGTGATAAAAAACGCAGATTGCGTAGTAAAGGCGCATTTATTTAAAAACCCTTTTGTGCGCGGCGTTATTAAAAGCACAGGCTATATAAGTAATGATGATCCGCAAGAGTTATTACGAGAGTGCGAGCAAAGTTTACAAACGGGTAATAACTTAATTGTATTTCCTGAAGGGACACGGACAGAGCCTCACAAAAAATTAAAGTTTAAACGTGGCGCTGCAAATATTGCAATTAGATGTAATGCGCCTATCACTACTTTTTTAATTAAAATGAAACCAAACACTTTAACCAAAGGCACTCCTTGGTATAAAGTCGCGCCATATCAGGCGCATTTTACAATGAGGCTTACGAGCCAGCAGTTTAATTGTGCAAAGTACGACAGCGATATGCCTGCAATGCAATCACGCCAATTGACTAAAGATTTACAACATTATTTTACACAAGAGCTAAAAAATATATGAGCGAATTTAAAGAACAAATAAAACAACTGATTATCTCAAGCCTTGACCTTGAAGACATGACCACTGCTGACATTAAAGACGATGACGCTTTATTTGTAGATGGGCTAGGGCTAGACAGCATAGATGCGTTAGAGCTTGGCCTTGCGATAAAAAAGCAATTTGATGTGAAAATAGATGCAAATTCTGAGCAAACTAAAGCGCACTTTGCCTCAGTTAATTCTTTAGCAAAATTTATTGAACAAGCACGTTCTTAATATATAAAAGTAGGAAGAAAAATGAAAACCGCTGCTGAAATTTATGATGTATTACACGGCATTTTAGAAAACGAATTTGAAATAGACCCAGAAGATATTAGCTTAGAGGCTAACCTATACCAAGATCTTGATTTAGACAGTATTGATGCAGTTGACTTAGTTGTGAAATTAAGAGAAATCACAGGTAAAAAAATTGAGCCTGATGCCTTTAAGCTTGTGCGCACAGTGCAAGATATAGTCACCGAAATAGAAAAGTTAGTTAACTAATACTATGTTAAAAGCAGTTTTAACAACGTTAATTATGATTTGCTTGGCTTGCTACCCTATTATTGTGTACGTAGGCCTTACGCGTTTTAATAGTCAGATTATTACAGTATTACTGCTATTTTTACTCGGGCTTAGACTTTGGTTAAGCAGAGCCTTATTTGATAAAATGCCGTGGTTAAAGCCCGCTACATTTTTAGCAGTCATTACTATTTTGATTTCCAAGGTAATGGATAGCGACTTAGGGCTGCGTTTGTATCCCGTAATCATTAATTTAGTTATGTTAGTTGTGTTTGCGTATTCTTTGTATAAAGGGCCTTCTATTATTGAAACCTTTGCGCGCATTACTGAGCCCTCACTTGATGAAAACGCACTGATTTATACAAAAAAAGTAACGCTAGTGTGGTGTCTGTTTTTTGTATTAAACGGTGGTATTGCCCTGTACACCAGTATTTTTAGTAGCCTAGAAACCTGGGCTTTTTATAATGGTTTTATTGCTTACTTAGCTATGGGCACATTGTTTGCTATAGAGTGGTTAGTCAGACAAAAAGTAAAAAGGAACGCCGGTGTTTAATGCTTTTCAAAGTAATGCAATAAGAACATGTTTTAATCATACTGATAATGATATTTCTGAGCGTGAGTTTGTTAGTGATATAAATGAGGTTTTAGCAAAACTATCAACGTTAAACGCTACATCATCGGTTGTTTTATACACCACAGACGCCTACAAATTTTCCGTGTACTTATTTGCTTTGGCATTACACGGAAATACAGTGATTTTGCCGCCTAATGGGCAACCTGAAACGTTAAACTCCTTGCTTAAACAGACGCCGTTTTTTATTGGTGAGTCTGAATTAATAGCTGATTTAGCGGCTGATTTTTTAGATGTAAGCACTTTAGCCAATCAACCTCACTTTGTATTCATTGAAACAATTAATTGGCCTGAAGAAGGTACAATCGTTTTTTATACGTCGGGCTCGTCGGGTAAAGCAAAGCCAATTGTAAAAACGTGGCAGGTAATAAATAAAGAAGTAAATACATTAATTAACAGCTACGCACTGATTGATAATCCTATTTTTATAGCAAGTGTTTCGCATCAGCATATATACGGTTTACTGTTTAGGTTACTGTGGCCATTGCGTGCAGGGAAAGTTGTTAATACAGAACTACTGCATTACCCCGAGCATGTAGCTAAAAAGCTTAGGTTATTTAAAAAAGTAGTGTTTGTTTCAAGCCCAGCGCAGTTAAAACGGTTATGTATCGATAATGTATTAGTGAATGATAAGTCTCATTTACAATGGATATTTTCATCAGGTGGACCGCTACTAAATGAAGATGCCATTTCGTTGTTTACGCAATTAAATAAACCAGTCACACAAGTTTTTGGTAGTACCGAAACAGGTGGTATTGCATATCGACAAGTTACATCACATGAAAAAGTTAGCCTTTGGCAGCCTTTCTCGGGTATTAAAGTACGGGCTTTGGATGATCAGCGTTTAATTTTAACCTCTCCACTTGTTCGCGACAAAAATTACCCTTTAGATGATCGAGGCGAAGTACTTAAAAATGGTCAATTTAGATTATTAGGTCGATTCGACCGAATTATAAAATTAGAAGAAAAACGATTAAGTTTAGATGAGCTAGAACTACATTTGTGTACTAGTGAGTGGGTAAGTGAAGCTAAAGTAATCGCCTTGCCTGGTGAGCGATTAATTGTAGGGGCTATTGTTGTGCTTACGCATAAAGGGCAGATGCTCTTTAATGGTGACGGTAAGCTAGCTACAAATAATTTATTAAAAGCGCATGCATTAGCGCGCTTTGAGCGAATTTGTATCCCTAAAAAGTGGCGTTTTGTAGAGCAATTACCATACAACTCACAGGCAAAGTTAAATTTAAAAGCATTGGAGAGTCTTTTTGCAAAAGTTGACTAAAACACAGCCTAATTTGCTGTCTTGTGAAAAAGCAGAGCAAAAGTATAAATTAAGCTTACTAGTTCCTCATGATTTAGATTATTTCAAAGGACACTTTACGGATGGCCCAATACTCGCAGGTGTTGTGCAATTAGACTGGGCTGTGGCCGCAATTTGTAAATATTATAAGGTTCAGCAACCTGTTAAAAATGTTGAAGTGTTAAAGTTTCAGGTAGTGATTACCCCAGGTATAACAATCGAATTATTGCTTGAGCAAAAAGCAGAGAATAAATACACTTTTTCGTATAATTCAAATAAAGGACAGCATGCATCTGGCCGTGTTGTTTTTGATAGCCTAATAAATGAATAACTTTTGTATTGTTATCCCAAATTATAATCATATTACGGTTATTGATGATGTACTGAGCCAATTATCGTCATTTAATCTTCCTATTATTATGGTTGATGACGCAAGCAACGCCGAAGCTAAAAATGTATTCAGTAACCTTGATGCAAAATACGCGCAGTTGAGAGTAGTTACCCACGACGACAATCAAGGTAAAGGCGGCGCGGTACAAACAGGCTTAAAGCAGGCACATAAGCTAGGTTTTTCACATGCGATACAGGTTGATGCAGATGGACAGCATGATTTAGCTGACATTAAAAAACTAATAGCACTTTCAAATGCTCAGCCTAAAGCGCTTATAAGCTGTTGCCCAATATATGATGACTCAGTGCCTAAACACCGTTATTTAGCACGTTACTTAACGCATGTGTGGGTATGGATTGAAACGTTAAGTTTTACAATTGTAGATTCGATGTGTGGCTTTAGAGTGTATCCACTTGAGCAAAGTACAAAGCTAATTGATGAGGTATCGCTTGGAAAACGCATGGATTTTGACCCCGAAATTTTAGTGCGTTTATATTGGCGCAATGTGCCTTTTGTATTTTTACCTAGCCAAGTAATTTACCCTGAAAATGGGCTTTCTCATTTTCAACCATTGCACGATAATGCGCGTATTTCGTGGTTACACACTCGCTTGTTTTTTGGCATGTTGATTCGCTCTCCTGTGTTAATTTGGCATAAATTAAAGAGGCGTTATGGCCGCTAAACATTGGTCTAAAATGCAGGAACGCGGTAATTTTTTAGGTATTCAAATACTGTTATTTGCCCATAAATTACTGGGTAGAAAAGGACTGTGGATTGTTTTGTTTCCTGTGGTTTTTTATCTTTTCTTAACAGGAAAAGTAGCACGTACAGCATCTAAAGCGTTTTTAGCGCAGGTTAATGTTTATCAAGGCTGCAAACAACCTGTTACGTTTAAAATGCAATTAACACACTTTTGCAGTTTTGCAGATAGCGCATTAGATAAAATTGATGCTTGGCTTGGGCGAATAACCCAACGTGATATTAAGTACACTAATGAGCATTTATTTGCTGAGTTAGATGAGCAAAACCAAGGGGCTATTTTTATAGGTTCTCACTTGGGTAATTTAGAAGTATGCAGGGCACTTAGCCAACACCGCAGCAGTAAAAAAATAAATGTATTGGTATTTACTCATCACGCTGTTGAATTTAATAAAATGCTTAAAAAGATTAACCCAGATGTGTCGGTTAATTTAATACAAGTGACAGATATGGGCCCTGACTTAGCTATTTTATTAAAAGAAAAAGTAGAGCTGGGGGAAGTAATCGTTATTGTTGGTGACAGAACAAGCACAACAACGGCTTCTCGGTCGGTACAGGTACCATTTTTAGGAAAAAACGCCCCATTTTCACAGGGGCCTTTTATATTAGCCGCGCTGCTTGATTGCCCTGTTTACTTTTTGTTTTGTTTAAAAGATAAAAAAAGCAAAAAGTATCAAGTGATATTTGAGCATTACAGCCAATCATTAAAAATGCCTCGACGAGAGCGACAGCAGGCGCTAACACTTATTATTACTGACTATGCAGAGCGTTTGAGTTCTTACGCAGCTTTATATCCTTATCAGTGGTTTAATTTTTACGATTTTTGGAAAAGTGATCAGCAGGTAGTGCGCGATCAATCAATGGAGAGCAAGTGTGACTGAACAAAATATACAGCTTTTTGGCAATCAGCGATTATCAATTGAAGATATTGTTCGAGTTGCCTTTAATGAAACACAAGTGCAATTAAATAGCTGTGAAACTTTTAGCGTTAAAATTAATAGCGCTTTGTGTTTTTTAGACACACTTTTAAAAGAAGATGGCGTAATTTACGGCGTTACAACTGGTTACGGTGATTCTGTAACGGTGGCAGTACCCCTTGATTTAGTTGATGAATTACCTCTGCATTTAACTCGCTTTCACGGCTGTGGACTGGGGGATGTATTTAATAAAGTGCAAGGGCGTGCAATTTTAGCGACGCGTTTAACATCACTTTCACAAGGCTATTCTGGTATTAGCTGGGAAATGCTGCACCTACTTAAAGATTATTTAAATAACGATATAGTGCCTGTGATCCCACAAGAAGGATCAGTAGGTGCCAGCGGTGATTTAACACCGTTATCTTACGTTGCAGGTGCGATGGTAGGCGAGCGTGATGTGTTTTACAAAGACCAAGTACGTAACAGTGCTGAAGTTATGAAAGAAGTTGGCTTAGAGCCACTAACACTAAGGCCAAAAGAAGGTCTTGCCGTTATGAATGGCACAGCGGTAATGACTGCATTAGCGTGTTTAGCATTTGATAGGGCTAATTACTTGGCTAAATTGGCGAGCCGTATTACTGCATTAGCAAGCTTGGCACTTAAAGGAAATAGCCATCATTTTGATGAGATATTATTTTCAGTTAAGCCGCACCCAGGGCAGCAACAAATTGCGCGTTGGATAAGAAAAGATTTAAACCATCACGATCACCCTCGTAATGCAGACAGACTTCAAGATAGGTATTCAATCCGTTGTGCACCCCATGTTATTGGTGTGCTGCAAGACAGTCTGCCGTTTTTTAGGCACATGATAGAAAACGAGCTTAACTCAGCAAACGATAACCCAATAATTGACGGCCAAGGTGAGCATGTATTGCACGGCGGGCATTTTTACGGTGGCCACATTGCAATGGCAATGGATAGCATGAAAACAGCCGTTGCAAACCTTGCTGATTTAGCAGACAGACAAATTGCTTCTTTGGTTGATACTAAGTACAACAACGGCCTACCTTCAAACTTGTCTGATAGTGCACCAGAGCGCCGTTATATTAATCATGGTTTTAAAGCGGTTCAAATTGGCTGTAGTGCTTACACTGCTGAAGCATTGAAATTAACCATGCCGGCCAGCGTTTTTTCTCGCTCTACAGAGTGCCATAATCAAGATAAAGTGAGTATGGGGACTATTGCGTCACGCGATTGTTTACGTATTTTACAGCTAACAGAACAAGTGTTAGCAAGTACGTTATTAGCCAGTATTCAAGGTGTTAGATTACGTATTAAGCAAGGCGAACTTGAGTTTTCGACTTTAACGCAAGATATGCAAAACATGTATACCGATATAACTGATTACTTTGAAAACCTCACAGAGGATAGACCAATGGAAGCCGTGCTAAGGCAAACAATAGGGTATATTCAAACTAAACGTTGGGCGTTGTATGAATAGTAAAGGTGCATTATTAACGCATGTGGTAGAAATTGAAATTCCATTTCATGACTGCGACCCAATGAATGTTGTATGGCATGGTAATTACCCACGTTATTTAGAAGTAGCGCGCTGTGAGTTACTGCGTTTATTTGATTACGATTACCCACAAATGCATGAGTCGGGCTACGCGTGGCCTATTGTTGATATGCAAATAAAGTATATTGCCTCAGCGGTATTTACTCAAAAAATTAAAGTAGCGGCTTATTTAAAAGAATTCGAGAATCGACTACGGATTGACTACGTAATTACTGACTCGCTAACTAATAAGCGCCTTACTAAAGCCTCAACCACGCAAGTTGCGGTTGAGATCAGCTCCAAAGAAATGCAATTTGAATCACCCGCTATTTTATTTAATAAGTTAAAAGCAGTTTTGAATTAAATTTTTATTTTATAGGCGATTAAATGAATTTTTTAAAATGTTTTACATTGAGCATTGCCATTAGCTTTTTGCTGTTTTGCTCTGTAGTAAATGCAGCAGCTATTAAAGGTGAGTTTAAGCAATATAAGCAATTTAATGGATTTGCTAAGCCTTTTATTTCGTCGGGTGTTTTTTCGTTAATTGACGAAAAACTAATTTGGCAAGTGAAAATGCCTGTTGAGAGTATGCTCATAATAGAAAACGGCAAAGTGCTTGCACAAAATGCCAATGGTGAGTTAATACCACAACCCGGTAGCGAGCAATTTGTAGGATTACTGAGTGACTTACTTAGCGTAAATATGAGTGCGCTGGAAACACGTTTTGACATTGTTAAAATGCAAGACGGTTGCACACAGTTAACACCAAAAGAAGCGATGCTACAGCAATTATTTAGTGATTTTATTTTATGTAATACTGCTAAGCAAGTGAGCAGTATTACACTAAATGAGCACTCAGGAAATAACACAAAAATTGAGTTTACTTATCCCAAATAAAATTATGTTTTTAAATAATGCAGTGGTTAATTAAGGGAATAGTGCAGTGACAAAACGAATTACCGTTATTGTAGGGTGGTTTAGCAGTTTAATTTTACTTTTTGCTGCAGCTTTTTGGCTGTCTAAACCAACGTTTAGCGCCGATATGTTTAGCTTGTTGCCAAAGTCGCACTCCCAAATTGCACATGCGGAAGATGTTTTTTTTCAACAAAATGCTAACCGTGTTATGTTCTCGTTTGCAGGAAATAATAAAAATAAAGCATTTGATGATTTCCAAAAATGGCTTGACGATAATGCAATTAAAAGCACACTTAACTTTCCGTCCGTTAACGATTTAGCGCAAACATTCTCACCTTTCAAACATGCGTTATTAAGTGATACTTACAAACAAACATTAAGCAACAAAACAACGTTTGAACATTATTACCTTGCGCAATTAAATCAGTTAGGCAACCCATTTGTAAGTGCTACCTTAAGCAAAGATACAAGTTTGAGCTTAGCGGCATTTATAGAAGATAACTTAAAACAAAGCCAATTGTTTACGCTTGAACAAGGCCGTTTAACTCGACGTTTAAAAGGCGTTGAATACCGTATCATTTTGGCAAACTTAGCGCCTGAAAATTTAGGGGTTAATAAATCAATTGATTTAGCTGACGCGATAATTAAACAGATCAATATACTTAATAAAACCTACCCTGATTTAAGCATTACTTACTCCGGTGTGCTATTTCATACGGCTGAAAATGCTAAACAAGCTAAATACGAGATGAGCTTGTTTGGTGGCATTAGCTTATTAGCCCTTATTGTTATGGTATTTTGGGTATTTAGGCGTTTAAACAGTATTTTATTAGCAAGCTTTACCGTACTGAGCGCACTTACTGGTGGCGCTATCGCTATGGTGTTGCTATTTAAGACTATTCATTTATTAACGCTTGTTTTTGCAGTTACCTTGATTGGTATTGCCATTGATTATGCATTTCATGGCATGACTGATTTAGCCAAAAAAGAGCATGAAAAAGGCTACAGCAAAGGGACACAATCTGCGCTTTTACTGTCTCTTATTACTACTACTCTGGGTTATTGCTGCTTACTCGGTGCGCCACTGACGTTATTGTCTCAAGTTGGGGTGTTTGTTATTGCCGGTTTGGTGAGTGCATGGCTATTTACCGTGTTAGTTTTGCCATTGTGGCAATCTACGCTCACGTTATCGCCTTCGAGTTTATTAATGAGTAAAAAACTCATCAATGTTTTTGAATATTGTAACCACCTAAAAACACCAATACTTATTACATTACTGGCCTTTATCAGTGCGTTATTTTTAATTAAACCAATTAGCTTTAATGATGATGTAAAGCTATTAAATGCAAGCTCAGATCACTTAATGCTAAACGAAAAAAAGCATTTGTTATTACTTGGACAATGGGACAGCCAAATTGTTTTTATGTTTGCAAATAGCGACGAAGCGCTTTTACAAAAACAAGAACAATTTTTAACACGCTTAACCCAACTAGACCCAAATTTTAAACATAATAGCATTAGCCATTGGTTGCCTAGTTTACAAAGACAGGGCGATAACCAGGCTGTGTTTGAACAGGCTAAAAACAAAGGGACTTTGGATATTGCAGAGCGCGTTACAGGGCAAGCACTTGCAAGTACAAAATCACCGTTAATCACTTATGAAACACTCGCCACGAGTACATTTAAACCGTTACTACTTTCTCAAATGGTTGTTGAACTAAATCAGTCGATAACATGGATGTCTATTTCGGGTATTTCATCTGATCAATTAATTAATGAAGTTGAAAAAAGCAAAGGTGTTTATATTTATAACAAACCTCAACAAATTAGTGCTTTATTAAGTGACTACCGCGAATATTTGCTATTAAGCTTGGTGCTCGTGGGTCTGATCAGCTGGCTGCTATTTAGCTGGCGGTTTACGATTAAGATAGCGCTTCTGCAAGTAACCATTTTATCTGTTGTGGTGTTGAGCATGCTCTGGATATGTAACGTAATTCAAGGTAGCTTGTCGTTATTTAATTTGCTCGGTGCATTACTTGTTATTGCTTTAGCAATTGATTACCTCGTTTTTTATCAAATAAATAAGTTAGAGCCCAAAAATGTACTGGCGATTAGTTTATCTGCAGCGTCATCAATATGGGTATTTGGCATGCTGAGTGCCTCTGAAACCCCTGCTATTTTTAGCTTTGGGCTGAGTGTAATGGTCGGGATCTTAGCTATTTATTTTTTATCACCGCTAAGTGTTTTAAAGCCTCAAAAGGAACAATAAATTGAATAACCTTGAGCAGTACGATGTTGTTGTTATTGGCGCGGGTCCAGCAGGCGCTCTGGCTAGTAGCCTGTTAGTTCAAAAAGGTTGGCGGGTACTTGTACTTGAGCAACAGGTGTTTCCGCGTTTTTCAATTGGTGAAAGCTTATTACCGCAATGCATGGCCTACTTAGAAGAGGCAGCTTTAATTGATTCAGTACATGACAATGCAGCGTCTTTAGGTTTTCAATTTAAAGATGGTGCTGCTTTTCATCGGGCGGGGCAAAATACAACTATAAACTTCACCGAAAAATTTACTCAAGGCCCAGGCACTACGTACCAAGTAAAAAGAGCCGACTTTGACAAGTTATTAGCAGACAAAGCACAAGACCAAGGCGTAGAAATTCGATATCAACACACTGTAGTCGATTATAATGACGAATTAAATGGTGCGTCGTTACTTGTGCACAACGAGCAGCAGCAAGCTTACCGCGTTAATGCTCGGTTTGTATTGGACGCAAGTGGCTTTGGGCGTGTATTACCAAAATTGTTAGATTTAGAGCTTCCCTCTCACTTTCCTGTACGCAGCGCTTACTTTAGCCACTTTAAAGACAATATTAGTGATAAAAACTTCGATCGCAATAAAATTTTGATTACCGTACATCCTCAATATTCTGATGTGTGGTATTGGCTTATTCCCTTTAGTGATGGTACTGCGAGTATTGGGGTTGTGGCGCAGTCGGAGCGTTTTAATAACGACGAATCTAGCGATGTGCTAAATCAATTTATAGAGCAAGACCCTTATTTAAAAACACTGTTGGCACAACGTCAGTTATTAACTCCTGCAAGGAATATTAAAGGTTACTCGGCAAATGTGAGTAAGTTATATGGTAAGCACTTTGCTTTATTGGGTAATGCGGGGGAGTTTTTAGACCCTGTATTTTCATCAGGTGTAACAATTGCACTTAAATCAGCAAATTTAATTGCCCCACTTGTTGATCGCTATTTAAAAGATGAGAACGTTGATTTTGACACCCACTACGCACAGCCATTACAAGCTGGAGTCGATTGTTTTAGAACATTTGTAACAGGGTGGTACGATACGCGTTTTCAGGATGTAATATTTTACTCTGAACAAAATACCCAAGTACGAGAAATGATCAGTGCTATTTTAGCGGGCTATGCATGGGATACTAATAATCCATTTGTTGCGCAAAGTGAACGTCGTTTAAATGTGTTGGCTCAGTTATGTCAAAATTAATTAAGTATGCGGTGTGTATTGTATTTATATTTGCTGTATTGAGTGCATGTACGAGTTTAACAGCATCTAAAAATAGAGTGTATCTATCGCCTAATATCCAATTAAATATTAATAGCGTCCCAACACAAATGTTTGGCCAGTCTTGGCAGCATGTTTTGTATATTACGAATCAGCAAAACACACACACTGTATTTGCTCAATTAGCTATAAATGGCAAAGGTGCAATTAAGTTATTGTTAATGACAGTGCAAGGCTTTCCAATTATGGAGCTAGAAAAACCTTTAAATGGTCCAGTAAAAACAAGAAAGATGTTGGCGGTAGAAGGGATAGACCCTCATTATATTTTGGCGGATATTGCATTAGTACATTGGCCAGTAGCATTTTTACAAAAGCAGTTAGAGGGTGCTTTAATAGAGCAGGTTGACTCTAATCGGGAGGTATTTAACGATGAGGGTACATTTATCACTATTGACTATAGTGATGAGTCGACAACGTTGAACAATATTTTACATCAGTATCAAATAACATTTAAAAAGGTAGAACAGTGACATATTGGCTGAATGATTTAGGCATTGTGAGTGCGATGGGCATAGGCCAAGATGCAACCACAACAAGCTTAAATAAATATAACCCTGCAACTCCTTTATTAACTTTAAATAAAAGTTTAAGTGCTGAGCAAGCCCCGCTGTATGTAGGGCAAGTTCAATCTATTGCTTTATCAAATAATAAACGTATCAATACATTTATTGCTCTAGCTTTAGAACAGATTAAGCCAACCTTAGATAAACTTTCGCATATTGATAGGTCGCGTATCGCAATTGTAATGGGTACTAGTACCTCAGATATTCATGACGGCGAAAGAGCGCGTAAAAGCTATGAAAGTACAAAACTCTGGCCTGATGACTTTAGTTACAGTGATCAAGAGTTAGCTACACCCGCTCATTACATTGCACATAAAATAGGTGCATTAGGGCCTTGTTACAGTATTTCTACAGCGTGTACCTCAAGTGCAAAAGCGCTAATTAGTGCGCGTGCGTTGTTAAATGCTGATTTAGCTGATGTAGTAATTTGTGGTGGTGCAGATAGTTTGTGTCAATTAACAATTAATGGCTTTGATTCGCTAGCCTCTTTAAGCTCAGGTTTATGTCAGCCTTTTTCTAGCAATAGAGACGGCATTAATATTGGTGAGGGGGCAGCTTTATTTGTAATGACTAAAAATACACCAATAACAAATAACGGCATTATGCTAGTAGGCAGTGGGGAAAGTTCTGATGCTCATCATATGTCTTCACCTGATCCTAATGGAATGGGTGCTCAAGCATCAATGGAAAAAGCATTAAAAAGTGCAAAGTTATCCTCTGGTGATATTGACTATATTAATACCCATGGTACGGCCACTTTCAAAAATGACGAAATGGAAGCACTTGCAATTAATCGCGTGTTTGGCAACAATACCCCGCTTAGTTCAAGTAAGCATTTAACAGGACATACCTTAGGTGCTGCAGGCGCCATTGAAGCCGGTATATGTTGGTTATTATTAAAAGATAGCGGCCAACATATACTGCCATTTAACGCAATTAAAGAAGACGGTGATTTGGCTGATATAAAAATAATAAAACAAGCGTTTAAGCCCGCTCTTAAATACTGCTTATCTAATTCATTTGCATTTGGCGGTAATAATGCCAGCTTAATATTGGGAGTTAATGTTGACTAATTACCCTATTGAGCAAGTGGTCCCGCACGACGCGCCTATGATTTTAATCGACAGCCTTTTAGCGTATAGCGAAGATGAAGCACAATGCATTATTACTATCACTGAGCAAAGCCCTTTTTTTAGTCCTGCGATTAATGGTGTACCTAGCTATATTGGCATTGAGTATATGGCGCAGTCTATTGCTGCTTACGCTGGCGCGTTGGCGAATGATGAAAATAAACCTGTAAAAATTGGTTTTTTAATTGGTACGCGAAAATATCAAACTTATCTACCGTGTTTTAAAAACGGCAGTAAGCTGACTATTGAAGTGAAAAAGCTATATCAAGAAGAGTCAGGTTTGAGTGTATTTGAATGCCAAATACATGATTGTGAAACTGTACTTTGCCAAGCAAAAATTAATGTATTTCAGCCTGAAAATCCGCTGGAATTTATAAGAGAAAATCAATGATAAAAAGAATTTTAGTTACAGGTTCAAGCCGTGGTATTGGTAAAGCTATTGCGTTAAAACTTGCTGAGCAAGGGTTTGATATTGCAGTGCATTGCAGATCGGGTGTTGAGCAGGCTCAAGCAACATGCGATGAAATTAATAACTTAGGTAGAACGACCAGCTTACTGCAATTTGATGTATGCGATAGAGAGCTGGCAAAGGCACAAATAGAGCAAGATATAGCTCAGCATGGCGCTTATTATGGCGTGGTATGTAATGCAGGTATTACTAACGATATGGCATTTCCGGCCATGCAAGGGGAAGATTGGGATTGTGTTATACGCACAGGCCTTGATGGGTTTTATAATGTAGTACACCCAACTGTAATGCCTATGGTACAAAGCCGCAAAGGTGGGCGTATAATTACAATGTCGTCGGTATCAGGTATTGCAGGTAACCGAGGGCAGGTAAATTATAGTGCAGCAAAAGCCGGTATTATTGGGGCCACTAAAGCACTTGCATTAGAATTGGCAAAACGCAAAATTACAGTTAATTGTGTAGCACCTGGTTTGATAGAAACGGCGATGACTGACGAATTACCTATTGATGAAATGATGAAAATGATCCCCCTCAAGCGCATGGGGAGCGTTAAAGAAGTTGCAGGAACAGTCGCTTTTTTAATGTCTGATGACGCAGCATATATTACACGCCAAGTAATTTCTGTTAATGGTGGCATGGTTTGATGAAACGCGTTGTCGTAACCGGTATGTCAGTGGTCACTGCATTGGGTGATGATTGGTCTGAATTTAAACAAGCCTTAATTAAAGGTGAAAATGCAGTTGTTACTATGCCAGAGTGGGATATGGCCGACGAACTCAATACTCGTCTAGCAGCACCAGTTAACCACTTTGAGCGACCAAGTCACTATAAGCGCAAACAAGTACGTTCAATGGGGCGAGTGTCACTTATGTCAACTCGCGCTACTGAGTGTGCACTTGAACAAGCAAAGCTACTTGAACACGAAAGCCTAACAGATGGCTCTACGGGCATCGCATATGGCTCATCAACGGGTTCTACTGCGCCTTTACTCGCCTTTGCAAATATGATGGAAACGGGTTCGATGTCGGGTGTAACAGCAACCAGTTACATTAAAATGATGGCGCATACCGCCCCTGTAAATGTTGGTGTATTCTTTGGTTTAAAAGGGCGCGTTATAACAACAAGCTCAGCGTGTACATCGGGCTCTCAAGGTATAGGCTATGCCTATGAGGCAATTAAGTTTGGCCGACAAAAAATAATGGTTGCTGGTGGTGCAGAGGAGTTGTGTATCACAGAGGCTGCAGTATTTGATACCCTTTACGCGACATCTACAAAAAATGAAACACCAAAAAAAACACCTCGTCCTTTTGATGCAAATCGTGATGGCTTAGTGATAGGCGAAGGCGCGGGTACACTTATTTTAGAAGAATACGAGCATGCCAAAGCACGCGGGGCGACAATATTAGCAGAGGTGGTTGGCTTTGGTTGCAATTCTGACGGTGAACATGTTACTCAACCTACATCAAAAACAATGCAACTAGCGATTGAAATGGCACTGCAAGATGCCAATCTAAAACCAGAAGAAATTGGTTACGTAAATGCGCATGGTACATCGACAGACAGAGGCGATATTGCCGAATCTCATGCAACGTTTAACGCACTTGGCAATAAACCTATTAGCTCGTTAAAAAGTTATTTGGGACATACTTTAGGTGCTTGTGGTGCAATAGAAGCTTGGGCAAGCATTAATATGATGGCTGATAACTGGTTTGCACCAACAATTAATTTAGACAACGTTGATGACGAATGTGCTCTGCTTGATTACATAACACACCAAGGTCGTGAGATTAATACCGATTACGTAATGAGTAATAATTTTGCGTTTGGTGGTATTAACACCTCTTTAATATTTAAGCGCTATAAAGCAGATTAAACGCGTTAAAATAGAAGTAATGACTAACTGTTGACTCGTTTTTGCTGTATAATTTGCGACCCTTGATAATGTGGCCGTAGGTTATACAGCATGAATTTTAAATCTTTTAGTTTCGCTCCTGAAATCATCCAGGCGTTGGACGAACTTAACTATCACACTCTTACGCCCATTCAGCGCGCAGCAATCCCTGCTGTTCGTAAAGGTAAAGACGTTTTAGCCAGTGCACAAACTGGTACCGGCAAAACTGCCGCGTTTGCTTTACCTATTATCCAAAAATTGGTTGAGTCTGAACTCAGCACAACGAATGCACCTCATGCATTAGTACTTGCGCCAACGCGTGAACTTGCAGAACAAATTGCAAATAACTTCAGAGATTTTGCAAAGCATACTTCGCTTAAAGTCGTTAGTTTATTTGGTGGTGTGAGTACCGCCGGCCAAGCAAACGCTTTAAAAGAAGGTGTGGATATTGTTGTTGCTACACCAGGTCGTTTATTTGATCATATTCGTTTAGGTAACTTAAGCCTTGCAAGCGTTAAGCACCTTGTTCTTGATGAAGCTGACCGTATGCTTGATATGGGCTTTATTGAAGATATGCAAAACGTTATTAAAAGCTGTGCAGAAGAGCGCCAGATTTTACTTTTCTCAGCTACATTCCCTGCAGCGATTAAACAGTTTGCATCTAAGGTATTAAAACAAGCTGAAATAGTACGTGTTGATCAAACTAACAGTACAGCAAGCACTGTTGAGCATGTTGTTTACCCTGTTGAAGAACGTCGTAAGCAAGAGCTACTTTCTGAATTGATTGGTAAGAAAAACTGGCAACAAGTGCTTGTATTTGTAAACATGAAAGAAACGGCTGACGAGCTTGTAAAAGAGCTTAACCTTGATGGTATTCCGGCGGGCGTTTGCCACGGTGACAAATCTCAAGGTAACCGTCGTCGTGCACTTCGTGAATTTAAAGAAGGTAAAGTGCGCGTATTAGTGGCTACAGAAGTGGCTGCTCGCGGTATAGATATTGATGGTTTACCTCGTGTAATTAATATTGATTTACCATGGCTTGCAGAAGATTACGTTCACCGTATTGGCCGTACAGGTCGTGCTGGTAGACAAGGTCAAGCAATCTCATTTGTTAGCCGCGAAGAAGAAAACACCTTGTTTGAAATTGAAACGCTAATTGGCCAAAAAATCAAACGTGTATATTTAGAAGGTTACGAAGTAAGTAATCGTGAAGTACTAATTGATAAAATTGCTAAAAAGCCAGCGCATTTACGCCGTACACGTTCTAACAAGTTATCAGGACAAGCAACCGGTGAAGCGAGAGCAGTTAATCGCTCACGTATTTCAAGCGTTCGTAAAAGCTTAAAAGGCGAAAAACTGTCACTTAAAAAGTCATAGTTAACGCCCTTAAGTTTAAAAAGCCTGAGTTTACTCAGGCTTTTTTGTGTCTAAATTTTAGTGCTAATACTTATAGTGTTCTAAATCGGAAATTTTTAACAACGTTAGCGTCAGGTTTAAGCGTTTTCTAGCATAGACAGTGCGACCGCTTCAGCTGCTTTAATTCCATCAATACCCGCTGATAAAATACCGCCAGCGTAACCTGCACCTTCACCTGCAGGGTAAAGCCCTTTAGTGTTGATACTTTGGAATGTTTTATCGCGCTTAATACTAATAGGCGACGAAGTACGTGTTTCAACACCGGTTAATAAGCCGTCGTTAGTTGAAAAACCACGAATTTGTTTATTAAACGCAGGTATCGCTTCGCGAAGAGCATCAATTGCAAATTGTGGTAACACTTTACTCAAATCAGTTAACTTAATACCAGGTGTGTAAGAGGGTTGTACTTCACCTAAGTCTGCAGATGATTTACCTTTTAAGAAATCTCCAATTAACTGTGCTGGTGCATCGTAGTTGCTACCACCAAGCTCATACGCTTGCTCTTCAAGTTTGCGTTGTAAGTCTATTCCAGCAAGTGGATTACCAGGGAAGTCTTGCTCTGGTGATATACCTACCACAATAGCGCTGTTAGCGTTGCGCTCACTTCGTGAATATTGGCTCATACCATTGGTAACAACGCGACCTTCTTCAGAGGTTGCAGCGACTACTGTGCCACCTGGGCACATACAAAAGCTGTAAACTGTACGGCCATTGTCACAGTGATGAACAAGTTTATAATCGGCAGAGCCCAAAATTGGGTTTCCCGCATTTGTGCCAAAACGACATTCATCGATCATTGATTGTTTATGTTCGATTCTAAAACCGACTGAAAATGGCTTTGCTTCAACATAAATGCCTTTTTTGTGGATCATATCAAACGTGTCGCGTGCGCTGTGGCCAACGGCTAATACAACATGTCGAGTGTTTAGTTGTTCGCCATTTGAAAGCGTTAAACCTGTTACTTGCCCGTCGTCTAAATGAATATCGTCAACACGTGTGCTAAAGCGAATTTCGCCGCCAAGCTCTATTATACGAGCGCGCATTTTTTCAATCATGGTGACAAGTTTAAACGTACCAATGTGTGGCTTACTTACGTATAAAATTTCATCGGGTGCGCCTGCTTCTACAAATTCAGTAATGACTTTACGACCGTAATGTTTTGGATCCTTTACTTGGCTGTATAATTTACCGTCTGAGAATGTACCTGCGCCACCTTCACCAAATTGTACATTTGATTCTGTATTAAGTGTGCGTTTACGCCAAAAGCCAAATGTGTCTTTTGTACGTTCACGTACTTCTTTACCGCGCTCTAAAATAATGGGTTTAAAGCCCATTTGGGCAAGTAATAAACCTGCAAATAAACCACAAGGGCCAAAACCAATCACGACAGGACGCTCTGTTATATTTTCGCTGGCTTGTGCTACAAATTTATAACTTGTGTCTGGCGCTACTTTTACATGTTGGTCTTTTTCGAATTCGGTGAGTAGATCGGCTTCGTTATCAACTTCTATATCGAGTGTATAAATAAGTAAAATAGCAGATTTTTTACGTGCATCATAACCACGTTTAAACACATTAAAACTGTGCAATTGTTCAGGTTGGATTTTAAGTTTATTTACAATTGCTTGACCAATTGCATCTTCGTCATGATCAAGTGGCAGCTTTATTTCTGTTAAACGTATCATTTATATCTCTTTTAGGTGTCATAGCGGGGTATTATTACCGCTCACAATAAGGGGATGCAGGGCACAAAGAGTGTGCAAACATAAGGCGCGTATTTTACGTTAAAATAGCCTGATATGGCACTTATTTATTGTATTTTTGGGATGGATGGGTATGATCCACAGCTGTTGTTTAAAATAGTAGGTGTTAAAGTATTATGGCGTTTGTCGTTACCGAAAATTGTATAAAGTGTAAGTACACCGATTGCGTATCAGTGTGCCCAGCAGATGCATTTTTTGAGGGCCCTAATTTTTTAGCTATTAGCCCAATTGATTGTATTGATTGTGGCTTATGTGTACCTGAGTGTTCAGCTGATGCTATATATCAAGAAGATGAATTACCAGAATCTCAAAAAGAGTTTACAGAGTTAAATGCCGAGCTTGCACTTGTATGGCCACGTATTACACAAGTAAAACCTGCACCAGAAGATGCTGACGTATGGAATGGTATAGACAACAAACTTAAGTTACTCGAAACTTAATTATCATTTTAAAATTAGTCCTTTATTATTAATTCGTTAATATTTAGCATAATAATCTTTGCAAGGTATTAACAAATGTACTCGCTTAAATTACAATTCATCCTATAAATTACTCACACCGAGTAAAGCAAGTTTAAATGGATGTTTATGCAACTCTTTATAACCATAATAAAAAAAATTATTTTTATACTTTCAAGTTTTTCTTTATTACTATCCAGCCTAGATGTAGCCGCTGAAAAACAGCAAGTATCCTTATCCCGCATTGATTCAAATATCACCGTTGATGGTGTTATGGATGAAGCGCATTGGAAAGATGCGACACGTGTTTCCTTACTCTACCAAGACGAGCCTAATGAAAAAGGCACTCCTCCTGTAAAAACTGATGCCTTTATCTATGAAGATGGCACAAACTTATATGTTGCCTATGTTGCACAAGACCCAGACCCTACGCAAATTCGTGCATCACTTCGTGATCGTGATACGCTCTGGGAAGACGACGTAGTTATTCTTGTTATTGATACATTTAATGATGAACGCAGTGGCTATGAATTCCATGTGAACCCGCTGGGCGCGCAAGGCGATATACGAATGACCGATACCGATGGGTGGAGCTCTGATACTTCATGGAATGCTATTTGGGATAGCGCAGGACAAATTAACGAGAAAGGTTATGTTGTTGAAATGCGTATTCCTTTTAAAGCACTGCGTTTTCCTGAAAATAAAAATGAGCTAACGTGGGGTTTTTCTGTAATGAGAAACTATCAACGAGATGTATTATATCAGCTATCAAACATGGGCTTTGACAGAAATGTGAAATGCAGCCTTTGTCAGTTTGATAAGTTAGTTGGCTTTAGTGACATTGAATCAAGTAAAAATATTCAATTAACACCCACGTTGACGGCACTTCGTAACGATAACAAACCTGAATTACCGGGTGATTGGAATAATGGCGATATAGACACTGAAGTGGGCTTAGATTTACGCTGGGGTTTAACAAAAGACGCTGTTTTAAACGCAACAATTAACCCTGATTTCTCGCAAGTAGAAACAGACTCTTTAGAACTTGATGTAAATACAACCTTCTCTATTTATTACGCTGAAAAGCGTCCTTTCTTTTTAGATGGGGCTTCTTACTTTAAAAGCAGCTTATTTGAACTTTTATACACGCGTACAATTGCAGAGCCTAATTTAGGCGCAAAATTAACGGGTAAAACAGGCAATCATAGTTATGCTTTAATGCTGGCTGACGACGACAACAGTAATATTTTACTGCCAACGAATCAGGGCTCTGGCTTTGCAAGCTTAAACGAAAAAACGAATGCGGTGGCTGGGCGTTATCAATATGATATTGGTCAGCAAGGTACTATTGGACTTTCAAGCACACATAGAGAAAGTGATAGCTACCATAATACAGTATTGTCAGTTGATGGTAGTTATTGGTTTAATCAATCGGATACTCTTTTGTATCAAGTATCGACGGCTGATATTCGCAACTCGGCGTTTTTAATTGAAAACTATAACTTATCTGAAACTCAGTCAGATGAAGCTTATGCCTTAGAACTTACCCGCGATAAACGTGATTACAAATTGTTCGCCTCTTATGAAAATATTGGGCAGGATTACCGCACTGATTTAGGTTATCAAGCTAAAGTCGATTATGAAAAAGTAGGCTTAGGTGGCGGACAAACATGGTACAGAGATGAGTCAGATTTACTCACCTCATGGTCATATGAAGCTGACTGGGATAAAACGTGGGCGCAAAACGGCGACTTACTTGAAGAAGAATACGAAGGTTTTTTAAGCTTCAAAGGTCAAAAACAATCCATTTTTGAAATTGGTTTAGTGCACCGTTATGAAAATTATAACGATAATTTTTATAATCAAAATATTGGATATATTTACACTGGGTTCAAACCTACTAAAGATTTAAAGCTTTCGTTATATCTTGAATACGCTAGCCGAATTGATTATGCGAATGAGCAGATTGGCGATGTGTTTGATACCCAAACTCAAGTAATATGGGATATTAACGACCACTGGCAGCTTGATGTGAAACATAATTACAGCCAATTAGACAACCCACAAGGGGATCGTGTATTTACAGCGAACTTGGTTGATTTTAGGCTTCATTATAAATTCAGTATGCGTTCAATACTTAAGTTAATTTTACAATTTGAAGATATAGATCGTAACGAAAAAGCTTACTTTTATCAGGTTAGTCAAACTAATAAGGATTATGGTAGCCAGCTTGTTTACTCATATAAAATTAACGCACAAACATTATTTTATTTAGGGTATTCAGATAGAGGGTACCAAGACGATTCACTTAAAAATATTGAACGAGATCAGCGTACGTTTTTTACAAAAGTTAGCTATGCATGGCAACTTTAAAGTAGCTAAAACGAGGTGATTAATGCTTATTAGTCACCTCGAAAGACTGTTACAATTTTATTTAATTACAATAATCATATGTATAGTTTCGAGTTTAATAGTAAATTCCTTTTACTAGGGCCTATTGACCTTTCAGGATTAAAATTTGTTCAATCTAGGGGCGATTTAATCGCGGCGTGAGGTTTGTAACCTAGCGGGCTAAGTCAAAACCAAGCAACAAAGAGTAAATTGCCCCTAGGCAGAACCCTTCGGGCAGCGCATGTTTGGCATTTATTCCACGTTATCGCCTATTTATGGGAAATAACCACACTACATAGACTCTGCCTTGCCTAAATACCAAACAGACTGCTGCAAATTTAACCTCGAAAGATAAACAGCCCCTAGCAGATTTAAATTTTCAGTAAAGGTAGTGTTTGCTGAACTACTTCCTCAATAAAATTAATTCAATATAGCAAGTACATAGGGTCTTCGCTTTGTGAAGAACAACGCTCATATCTATCGTTTTTACCTTCTATAGCACTGAAAATAAACACATCAAAAGACACCTTATATTGGACAATATCGAATTTAAAGCTTACGTTTAGTAGTATAAAAAGTTGATAATATTAAACAAAGGCATATCTTTAATGCATGTGAGCCCTCTAATAGAAAAAGAATTAAATGATAGTGTGCGGATCCTTTATTTAAATGCCTATTCTGGATTGTTTATATCTTTTATTGCTAGTACGGGCATAGTTTTTGGTTTTAGTGATAAGTCTTTTACTTCAGTTACCGATAAGCTTATTTGGTGGTTTATCATGGTTGTTGTTTTAGGGATCCGTTTGATAGATGTTTACTATTTTAAACGAAGCAGTAAAGCAGCGAGTTATATTGATTTATATAGATTCTCTTTAAGTGTAATCCTCACGGCGTTGATTTGGTGCTGTTATGGCTTGTATTTCCATTCATCTTTCAGCGTCCTAGAGCTTACAAGTATAATCATCATTTTTTCTGCACTTGGTGGTGGCTCTGCAAATATTCTTTCAGCGCATCGAGCAACATGTTTTATATACGCATTTTTGTTATTGATACCATATTCAGTGCTACTGACCCTATCTGAAGAACATTATCAAAATGTATTAGGAGTATTAGGTATAGGCTTTGGGTTTGTTACGCTTATTGCTTTACACAAGGCTGCAAACTTTACGCAAAATGCCATCCATTTAAAAAATCAAAATATTGAATTATTAGAACTGATGGAGCAGCGTGTCGAATTACGAACACAAGAAATTTATCATCTATCAAATAGCGATTCCCTTACTCAATTATTGAATAGAAACGCTTTTTTAAAAGAGTCAAAAAAAAGGCTATCGCGATACCCTAATGAATCATTTGCGTTGTTATTTATTGACTTAGATGGCTTTAAACATATAAACGATACTATGGGGCATGAGGTTGGCGATCAGATTTTAACAAAAACTGCCCAGAGAATTTCAGCAGTGTGTAGCCAAAATGAGTATAAGTGTCGGTGGGGAGGTGACGAGTTTTTATTACTTACTGATTATAACTGTAAGGATAAAACTAATGATTTTGCAAATAAAATCATTAGTGCCATTACACAAGTACACTCGAATAGCCATTATAAAGCGGGAATAGGTGCAACGATAGGTATTGCATTTTATCCTGAACATGGCAGTGATTTGGACGAATTAATACTAAACGCAGATATGGCGATGTATCATCAAAAGCGTATTAATAGAGGAAAAATTAGTTATTTTGATGATAATTTGCGTATGCAACTTGAGCGTATAAGACGCTTAAATGACAGGCTTTCTTTTGCGGTACAAGACGGAAGTTTATCGCTTGTTTTTCAACCTATTATAGATTCGAATACAAATCGCCCCAGTTCAGTTGAAGCACTTTTACGTTGGCAAATGGATGGTGAACCGGTTCCACCGGATGAGTTTATTCCTATTGCAGAGCAATATGGGATGATTAGTGAAATTGGACTCTGGGTTTTAAAAAACGCGTGTATTCAAGGGCTCGAGTTTCAAAGAATCATTCCCGATTTATCAATTAGTGTTAATGTCTCTGTTATGCAGCTTCAAGGGCAAAAATTTGTTGTTGAAGTTGCTGATATTTTAAGAAAATTTAGCTTTCCAGCTGATAAGTTACATATAGAAATCACTGAGTCAGTATTTGCTAAGGATAAAAGTACATTTTTATCAACGGTTAAATCTTTGCAAGAGTTAGGGGCTAGGATATCGATAGATGACTTTGGTACTGGCTATTCATCCTTATCAAGTATGTTAGATATTGGTGTGGATATCGTAAAAATAGATAAAACGTTTATTCAAGATGTCGATAAAAAAGGTCTGAGTATAGTAAATGCAGTGGTACAAATGGCCAGTTCACTTAGCTTTGATGTGGTTGCTGAAGGTGTTGAGACAATTGATCAGAGCGAAAAGTTATACAGTTTAGGCGTTTCGCATTTACAAGGTTATTATTTTTCTAAACCGTTAGATGCGAGTTCTTTATGCGCTTATCTTGAGAGCATAAAAAAGGCTTCATAAGAAGCCTTTTAATTATTGATGTGTTTTACTTACAAATCAAAAGTACGTGATATGGCAAGTACGATACGCTCATCTGCGTAATCGTAGTCAAGGCTCGTATTTTCAGCCGCCACTTCAATACCAAACCCTTCATAACTAGTTTGATATGCTAAACGGTAATGGTTATATGATTTTTTCTCGTTAACGTCCCACGCCCATTTTTGGCCATCAAGTGAGTTTGATATATCAAAACTTGCACGTAGTGCATGATTTGGAGCCAGCTCATAGGTGTGTGCAACCATTGAGATTACATGACCTCCACCTTGGCCAAAGTAATCCCAGCTATACCAAAAGTTAAGCTCAGTTTGGCCGTATTCACTCGCATAGCCAAACTTAGTGTAAGCTTCAGCGTAGTTACCATCGCTGTTATTACCTTGATAAGTGTAATAAGCAATACCGTAGTCAACGCTAAACTGCTCATCAAGCTGCACATACTTGCCTACATAAGCATCAAGTTCAAAATCAGTGTCATCACCAAAATCTACATTTGACGCCCAAACACCGGCGTATACACCGCTATCAAAAGCATAATCTAAGCTGCCTTGAATTGCAGGGTCGTTATCTGTCTGTGTTACACCATTAAATGTGTAGTCAGACGCTGCCGTGATTGTTGTTGACCAATCAGCAGCTGCTGTTGTTGATAAAAGTGCAAATGGTAGTGCTACTACAAGTTGTTTTAGTTTGTTATTCATTGTTTATCCCTAGTGTACTGTGTCTATTTTTGTGTAATCAATCTTGTTTGCTTTTGGTGAGCTGTCTATATTTTTGACTGTTTTAAATTTACTGTATCCAATAAAAGCAGCACACAGAAAGAATAGTCCAATAACTAATGCGCCTACCCACTGAATTTGTAAAAACTCTAGTTTAAATAATAGTGTTAATAGAGACAGAGCGACAACATTCCCAAGTATATATTTCATTTTACCAAAACGTTTAACAGTAAGGTTTAGGTTATCTGTATATAAACGCACTAACGAGTCGAGTGAGTTGATTACAAATACAATACCTACAAATACCATAGCAAAGTTTTTAATACCTTGAGTTGGGATCCCTGCTTCATGATAGTGATAAAGTACGCTAAACCATATCGCAATAGGAATAGAAGGGAATATCAACATCGCACCTAATACTTGGTATGTTTTAAGTCCACCAACAAAGCGTGATGTAAATTGACCAATCATTATGCTCCAGGCAAACCACCAAAATAAGTAAAACTCATGGTAATCATTCAACGGTAAAATAAATTCGTTAATGTTGGCAAAGTAAGTGCCAATTGAGCCCAAGTTATTAGTAAACGCAGACATTTCACTATCACCAATAACAAACGCGCCAACCCACATGAAAGCTATTAACGCTAAGAATAACCACGTAGTCGCAATACTTAAAATACGCACATATTTAATGTCGGTGCTTGAGTACACTGCAAAACAAATCGCGGCAAATACAATTAAATAAAACTCGCTAACTACACTTGTACCGTCACCTAATTCGGGTAAGTACCAAGGTAAATTTGTAAGTAGTAAATAAGCTGTAAATGCACATGTACCAATAATTACAACATTATTGATAAATTTAACCCAAGGAATTTCGAAAAATTTAACTTTAGGTTCTATTACACAGAAATAAAAGCACGTAAGAAAGTAAAATCCCCAGATCAAGAATCCCCAATAGCCAAATTCAATAGCCAGTGGATTTGCAAACGCGTATTCTGGGCTTGCTTTTATGTCTGCATAACCTGCAAACTCAGTTAAAGGAAACATAATAAGGCCAACATCAAGGCCTGATGTAAAAAGTATCGCTATAAACGTAAAGGTTTTTACCGGTGTTACACCTACTACACGTACATTACCCCATTTAAGTAAGATAATAACAACTGCGAGTAAAGTAAAAATGATGCCTGCATTAAGCCAAATAGTCATTGTTACCCTCCAGTAATGAATAAAAATAATTCATAAGCACTCCGTATTTTATTGTTTTATTCTTGCATTAACACAACGTAACCTATTTACATCGTGTGCCACTACAAGACACGCATTGGTTTAGTCCGACGAGACTAAACCAGAGCATGTGGCTAAAATTAGATCTTTGAACTACGTTGTGTTTCTTGCCAGTTTGTTGTTATGGCAACATTCACATCCGATTTCTGTAATGGGTTTTTACCCAAAATTATGTCAGCTGCTTTTTCGGCAACCATAATGGTAGGTGCATTCAAGTTTCCGTTAGGAACTGTTGGGAATATAGATGAGTCAACAACACGCAGTCCTTCAATACCATGTACTTGCGTATTTGAATTAACAACGGCCATATCATCTTCACCCATTTTGCATGAGCAAGAAGGGTGGTAGGCACTTTCTACGGCTTGGCGAACAAAAGCATCTATTTCTTCATCTGTTTGAATATGTTTACCAGGTTGAATTTCTTCATCGCGGTATTCATCAAAGGCACTTTGTTCGATTATATCGCGTGTTAAGCGAACGCACGCTCTAAAGCCTTCAATATCGTCTTGGTGTTCAAGGTAATTAAATAAAATAGTTGGTGGCTGCTCAGGGTTCGCAGAAGCAATAGTAACACTACCGCGACTTTTTGGTTTGTTATGACCAACATGTACCTGAAAACCATGACCTGCAAATGCACTTCTACCATCGTAACGCATAGCCGCTGGTAAAAAGTGATACTGAATATCTGGCCATTCAACACCTGGTTTTGAGCGAATAAACGCACACGATTCAAAATGATTCGTTGCACCTAAACCCGAACGCGTTAATAACCAGCGCGCGCCAATCAACCCTTTTGAAATAATGCCTAGCTTGCCGTTAAGCGTGATAGGTTGCTTACACTTGTATTGAAAGTAAAACTCAAGATGATCTTGTAAGTTTTGACCTACACCTGGTAGATGATGCTGTACTTCAACGCCTGCTTTTTCAAGCGCTTGAGTATCACCAATACCAGAGAGTTGTAAAATATGTGGAGAGCCGATTGGGCCTGCACTTAGTACAACGTCTTTTGCAGCATGTGCGGTTTTAACGTCGCCATTTACTTTGTATTCAATGCCTGTGGCTTTTTTGCCATCTAAAATCACGCGTTGTGCGAGTGCACCGGTAATAATCGTTAAATTACTACGCGATTTAACAGGGTCTAAATACTCACGAGACGCAGAGCTTCGCACGCCGTCTTTTACGGTCATGTGCATTGGGCCAAAACCCTCTTGCTGCGACGCATTATAATCATCTGTAGAAGCGTAACCTGCTTGTACACCTGCTTTGATAAAGGTGCGGTAAAGCGGGTTTTTCATTTCGTTGCCGTTATTAACGCCAAGCGGGCCTTTGCCACCACGGTAAGTATTTTCACCAAGGTAAAAGCTTTCTGCTTTTTGAAAATACGGTAAACACGATTGGTAATCCCAGCCGTTTGCACCGTGTTGCTGCCATTCGTCAAAATCTTTTGCGTGGCCACGTACATATACCATGCCGTTGATAGATGACGAGCCGCCTAATACTTTGCCTCGAGGACAATGCATTTCACGGTTATCTAAATGAGGCTCAGGCTGCGTATGAAACTGCCATGCGTATTTGTCACTATTCATAGGAATAGATAACGCGGTTGGCATTTTTATAAAAATACTTTTATCGCTACCGCCAGTTTCTAGTAGTAACACGCGGTTACTTGAATCTTCAGATAAACGGTTTGCTAAAACACAACCCGCCGAACCCGCGCCAACAATAATATAGTCGTAATGATTACTCATAGTAGGGCGCCTTAAAATGGGCTTTCTATGTCGGCCATACCAACATAAATAGACTTAGTTTGCGTGTATTGATCAAGAGTTTGTATACCATTTTCACGGCCAATGCCCGATTGCTTATAACCGCCAACTGGCATTTCAGCAGGTGAGTTACCGTATGCATTAATCCAACAAATACCAGCTTGTAACTTATGAATAACGCGGTGCGCACGTTTAATATCGCTAGTAAATACGCCTGCGGCCAAGCCTAGGTGAGTTGCGTTAGCGCGTGCAATAACATCGTCTTCGTCGTCAAAAACAAGCACGCTCATTACAGGGCCAAATATTTCTTCTTTAACGATAGTCATATCATCATTACAATCAATAAACACAGTCGGTGCTACAAAATAGCCATTAGGTGCAGATTCAGGTGAAAGCGTTGTACCACCAGTTAATAGCGTTGCACCTTCTTCAATACCTTTATTAACGTAGCTCATTACTAGTTCTTGGTGCTTTTTAGAGATAAGTGCGCCAAAGTTTGTATTTAAATCTTGCGGGTCGCCAGCAATAATGTTTTTCTCAGTGCGCGCTTTAAGCTCATCAATAAACTGCTGATATACATTTTTATGAACGTAAATACGTGTACAGTTAGTACAAATTTCGCCTTGCGTATAAAAGTTACCTAACATAGCAGCGCTAACAGCTTGCTCTATATTGGCATCATCAAATACTAATAGTGGAGATTTACCACCAAGTTCCATCGTGACATCTTTTAACGTACCGGCAGCACTTGCCACTACTTTTTTACCTGTGCCTACTTCACCCGTAAACGACACTTTATCAATATCGCTATGCTGAGTTAGCCACTGGCCTACATCGCCTGCGCCTTGAACAACATTAAACACACCTGCAGGTACGCCAGCTTCAACAAATACTTCTGCAAGTTTAATTGCGCCAAGTGGTGTTTCTTCAGATGGTTTGAATATAAATGCATTACCAGCAGCAAGGGCAGGGCCCGACTTCCAACATGCAATTTGTAGTGGGTAGTTCCATGCACCTATACCCGCACAGATACCTAATGGCTCTTTACGTGTGTAATAAAAGTCATCACCAACCATTTGTTGTTGGCCTACTTGTGCTGGCGCAAGGCCTGCAAAGTATTCAATTACATCAGCGCCGGTTTCAATATCAACACAATTTGCTTCTTGCATTGGTTTACCGGTATCTAGTACTTCTACGAGTGCTAACTCATCGTTGCGCTCGCGTAAAATAGCCACTGCTTTTAATAAAATACGACTACGTTCAACGGGTGTCATTGCTGACCACTGTGCAAAACCTTGTTTTGCACTGGCAATGGCTGCGTTTTGAATAAATTCGTCGGCAATTTCTACTGCGTAAATAACCTCACCCGTTGCTGGGTTTGTTACATCAAATGTTTTGCCGCTCTGGTTTGCAAGAGAATGGCCGTTAATAAAATTTTGATAGACAGGTGTAGTCACGCTAGGCTCCATATTGCTTGATAAGTGAAAGTACATAGCTTTTTGCTAACTTTTCACTGTGTTTAAACTGATTATTGTCTGATTTACTCAGTACTGCTCTTAACCATAGGCCATCGATCATCGCGGCGCTAAGTTCTGCAGCTTGATTTGCTTGCTCAATAGGCATTAATTGCTTAAAAGAAAATGCTAAATTACTTTGCAAGCGTTTACTGTTTACGTTTTGTAGTCTGTGTAATTCTTCATCGTGCATCGATTGCGCCCAAAAACTTAACCACGTTCGGGTTGTATCATTACGCTGTTGTACAAGCGCAAAGTTGGCTTCGATAATAAACATTAAACGCTCAGTGGCAGTGGTTTGATGACTTACTTTACTTATTAAGCCTTGCTTTAAGCTTGTTAGTAAGTATCTAACCGTGGCTTCAATTAACCCCTGCTTTCCACCAAAATAATGGCTAATGATGCCTGACGATAAACCTGCATTTTTACTAATGCTGTTTATCGTTGTGCCTTGCAGTCCCTTAGTAGCAACTGACTCTATAGTTGCGTCAATTAGCTGCTGACGTCTAACAGGTTCCATTCCGACTTTAGGCATAATTATTATTAATTGAACGTTCAATAAAGATAAGCTTAAGGTAATAGCTCTAATAATTCAAGGCTAAGGTAAACACCGAGATATTAAAATGTAGATAGAACATTAATGATCTAGTGATTAATAGAATAAATGCAATGATTTTAAAGTGGGTGTGTATTCAATAAAATCAAATGGTTAAGTTTGTTTTTTTGAGTATTTGAAATGGTGATGATTTCGTTACTATAATAAATTAAGAAAATCATTATAAAATCGTTAGTACCGTAATAGTTAGAGTACTAATAGTGTTATTTTAATGCAAAAGAGTATTAAACCTACAATTAGTTAGTGTTCTAATAAACACATGTGTAAATAGTTGACCTATAAATTAATTAATATTTAAATTAGATTCGGACAACATGATGCTCTGATTTTAAATTTTTATTGCAATTAAGCGTTATTAATAACGCCTTTAAATAGTAGGGGGTAACGTCTTAGTCTATTGCCAATGTAGTCGTTAGCTAAAATTTGCTGGCAAATAAAGTCAATATCTTTGCTTGCCTCAAAGACCCAATCAAAACGCTCTATAGCCAGTAAAAAACCACGCTTTAAATGAGTTTGAGAGCGGTACTGTTCTAGGTTTTTTTGAATAATTGAGATTTTGCTTGGATCAGCTTGAAGCTCTTCTACTACTTGGTTAATAAAAGTAGTATTGAGCTTACTGGTAGGGCGGTGTCTTAATTTTTGTGGGTGCATTAGCGCTCGTTTGCAATGTTATATAATTTTTTCAAAAAGTCGTCTTTATGTTTTTCATGTTGGTAGTCAAGATGATAAGTATTATGAAAACCAAAGCGTAATTCAACGCCGCTACCTTGTAAATATACGGTGTAACCGTCTACGTCAGAATAAGCAGTAACCCCTTGATAATGTTTACCTTCATCAGTCATTTCGCCTTTTTGAATTATGCGTTCATAAACGGCTAAAATCTGTTTATTGTCGAGTTCGTTTTTCATGCTTTACACCTTTTATTTAGTAACTCATACGATACAGATATGAGGGTCGATCAACTTAAAAACAATAGCTAAAAAAGTGTGATATTGCTTTGTAATTTAGCCTTTTTAAATTATGCTCAAAACTCATTTATTGTTGAGCTTACACCATGATAGACAAGGCGTTACTACTAAAAACTCGTGAATTATCGGATCAATTAATTGCATTGCAAACGCCTATTAGGATACTCGATGCTATTAATTGGGATAAACAAACTAAAGAGGAGTTTTTTAGACAAAAATGTCAAAAAAATCCACTTATTGATCGTGCATACTATCAACAGCGCGACCTCGGTTTTGTACCTAGCGAGTTACGCCAAGCGTTTTCTACTTTGCACCGTAACATTATTAACCAATTGGGGCAGTTAAATCCCATTGCTCAATACATGGGAAAAATGTGCACAGAGTATAAAACGGTATTAAGCATGCTTGAGTATCGTGGCACGCCTGAGTTCCATGACTTATCGGTAGAGTTATTTGGTCATCCTAAAGATTTATTTCATGCCGGTGAGCCATCACTTTCTGAGCTAGCTAATATGCTAGATAAACCGCTGCAAAATTTACTCATAGCCGACATACTACCTGACGACCCTAAAAATATTGCTGCTGTTGATGCGGTGCGTATTTTGTCTGAGCAAGTAAATGCCAGCATGGCAGGTATAAACGTAGAGGTTATGCTTAGCGATGGGATTGTCAGTGATGCAGCCGCCGGTGCAAATAATATAAAACTAAATCAAGATGTAAGTTTTTCCCAGCGTGAGCTTGATATTTTAGAAGTTCACGAAGGGTGGATACACGTGGGCACAACTCAAAATGGATTAGCGCAGCCGTATTTAACCTGTTTAAGTAAAGGTACGCCAAGCTCGACTATTACCCAAGAAGGTTTAGCGGTACTTACCGAAATTATTACATTAAAATCGACCCCAAGGCGTTTATCTAAATTAGTGAATCGTATTCAAGCCGTTACAAAGGTAATAGATGGCGCTGAGTTTGTAGATATTTACCGTGACTACGTAGCGCAAGGTTTATCAAAAGATGACAGCTACACACTTGCGCAGCGTGTATTTAGAGGCAGTACGCCAACAGGTCTGCCGTTTACAAAAGATATTGCCTACATTAAAGGCTTTGTACTGGTTTATAACTTAATACGCGTAGCAATACAGCTTGGTCGAATCGATAGGCTACCTTTATTATTGGTAGGTAAAATATCGATAGATGACTTTAGATTAATATCGCAGCTTCATGATTTAGGTGTGATAGAGAGCCCACAATTTGTGCCGCCACACTTTAAAGATTTACGCGGTTTGGCTACCTGGTTGAGCTTCGGTCGTTTTATTGGCGACTTATCGTTTGAAAAGTTAGAAAACGATTATAAACCGTTATTTTTATAATTATAAATTATTGGTCAATTCATTAATAAGGGAAGCTGCTACCTTATTAATAAATTTTAGTACAGTGATAGTTGTTTTAAATTGGGTAACTACATACTTCTATAGTTGAGGAATAGGAGAATTATTAGCGTATTAAAGATTGGATTTGTACTTTATTCATTTTAAAAAACACCTATGCACGCTTAAAGAGGTTGAAATCGGTTGCCATTGCTAATGTGTATCCCCTCATCCTACAGCTGATAATTAAATCACTGTTGTTCAATTTAGGTAACTGAATAGGCCGAGGATTTCATTTATATTGTCGCAAGTAGGGCTTGAAATATAGAATCAAAATACTGGTTTTATTGTTTAGTACTGTCGGTTGGGGAGTTCGTTGCATCAAACATAAAACCGCAAAATGAACCGTAAATACAACCGTCTAGGTAGTACCGTGTTTGGCTTAACGAACTGATTACTCCATTATTAATGGTAATACTTGTCACGCAGGTTGTCACAATGAAACGACAAGGTTCTGCAACAATTTGCACTGTTCCAGATGCTTAGGTAGTTGTTGAGTTTATTAGCGCAAAAAACACGTCAAGCGGAAGTGCATCTACACTGTATGGCACAGGGAAATACCACCTGAATTAAGCGTATTAATAGCATTAACTTATTTAGTTGAGATTACCGATTAATAAAATTAATCGGTAATCTTAATATTCATTTGTGTTGAGCTATATTAAACGTAGTTTTATATATTGCCATCATCCGCTCTGCTACCTCTGGCGAAGTCGAATTATGGTGAGTCTGCTTTAAAAAATCATAGGCTGCAGGTGTTTTCATGTAATTATCAATTAAGGCGATTGCTTTTTTTCCTTCTGAAGTTTTACTACAAGCAAAGTACCCATTTATAAACTCGGGGTATTCACTTATGTCTCGACTTTCTAGCTGAGAAAATTGCGTATCTGTTAAGTTCATTTTCATAGTGTTTTCATAATCGATGATCATATCAACACGTTTATGAATTAATAATTGGCTAAGTTGAGCAAAGCTGTTTGCGCCTGTTATTTTTGCTACTTGGGTTCTATAATCCGAAAATATCGCATCTAATTGTTGATAACTTGTTGAACTAACTATGGCAAAGGTGTGTTTGTTATTAAGTAATTTTGAAATAGAAACTTTTGTAGGTAAATCTTTTAAAGTGTTTTTGAAACCGAATAATTTGCGTTGCTGATGCATATAAGTTGGAATTTGAGAAAAGACAAGCTGTTTGTTTCGAGCTTTTGTTTTTATTAAATTAAAGCTACAAACTGCCTCGTTAGTCGATAAACGTTTAATTAATCGAGCATGATTTGTTCTCGTTAAAACGGTATTAAAATACGTGTTCAAAATTGGCTGAAAAAAATTATAGTATTGTTCGCCGGGTCTTGAATCGGCATCTTCATCTGAAAAATACGAATAAGATAAAATAGTGAGGGAAGGGTTCGCATAAATTAAAGAAGGTGTAACTAATAAACTGATAAGAATACATATTTTAAAAAACTTCATATTTATGCCTTTTTCTTTAAAAATACCAAGTATCTCCAATGTTGTCTTTATAAAAAGCCCTTTCGGGCTTTTTTGTACTAAATTTTGAATTTTATTATCGAGCGTTGGTGCTTTCAAATATTTTGTCAGCAGAGGCTGCAACAAAACCAGTATAAAGCTCACCGTCTGCTTTAGGGTAACGAATAGCAAACTCATAAAAACAGCTAGGGATGCTCATATCACCGTCACTAAAGGTAACTGAGTATTCATCAGCAAGTGTTGACGATTGCTCTAGTAACACCTCTGGAGAGCCTTTAACCTCGCCGCCTGATGTATTAAGCGAAAAACCTGCATCTTTTAGAGCTTGGTTAACATCATGAATGTTATCAAACTTAGCAAGCGTATTAATATTTACGGTAAAGTGATTGGCACGGTAACCCCACGCCGACATCCACGCTGCATATTCGCTTTCAGCTAGCAGTTGTTTGTAAGTATCGGTGCTTACTTGCCAATGCGTGCCTGAATATAAAAAGTTGTCTGCTGTAACTGCACTTTCGTCAATTTGACTTACCATACCTGTCACGATGGCTTGTAACTCTGGCGAGCATTTTTCTACTAATAGCTCAGAGATAAACACTTTTGGCTGAGCCGGATCGCTATGCTCATAGTGTTTTGCGTAAAGTTTTTTAGCTTCAAAGTGGTACTCACCACATTCTTTGTAACCAATTGCTAAAAAGTGAGCGGCGAGCTTTTCAAGACTCACTTTTTCTATATTAAATGTACGCAGCGCAATATGATCGTTAATGATGTCATCTTTTTGCGTTGACCCTAAAAGGTCATGAATTTTATCTGCCGATGGAGTTACGTTTAAATAGTTTTCCCAAAGGTTCTCAAATAATGTATTTACATCAGTATGCATGTTAAGTCCTTAAATCTAAAATTTGGTTTTATTGCTTATTCAATTACTAAGCCCGGCGCTAGGGTTTGCGGTAAGTTCACTTTGTCTGACTCCACAGATGCTACAGGGTATGCGCAATAATCGGCGGCGTAGTATGCACTTGCTCTGTGATTACCACTGGCGCCAATACCGCCAAATGGAGCTGCACTAGAGGCTCCTGTAATGGGGCGGTTCCAGTTAACAATACCGGCACGAATACGCTTTAAAAAGTGAGTGTAATCATCTTCACTGTCGCTAAGTAAACCTGCAGATAAACCAAAGCTTGTGTTGTTGGCTTCAATAATTGCACTGTCAAAGTCGGTGTAACGATACACTTTAATTAGCGGCCCAAAATGCTCTTCATCTGGCATGTCGGTAATGCTTGTTACATCAATAATGCCAGGGCTTACAAAACCTGTGCCTGGTTTTAATTGCTTAAGTTCAACAAGGATTTGTGCACCTTTTAAGACTAATTCACTTTGCGCGGCAACCATACCCAATGCTGCTTTTTCGCTTATCATTGCACCCATAAAAGGCTGCTCTGTAGCAAAACTGTCGTCTACAACTATGTTTTTAGTTGCGCTTATTAGCTTTTCTAAAATAGCATCACCATTGAGCGACTTTTCAATAAATAAGCGACGTGCACACGTACAACGTTGACCTGAGGTAATAAAGCCTGATTGAATAATATCGTGCACAGCAGCGCTTATATCGCTCACATCTTTTACAATAAGAGGATTATTGCCGCCCATTTCAAGCGCTAAAATTTTGCCAGGGTGTCCTGCAAACTGTTTATGTAATAAGTGGCCTGTGTTTGAGCTACCGGTAAAAAACAAGCCATCTATATCTTTATGAGAAGCAAGTGCTTTACCTGTTTCAATTTCACCTTGGACAAGGTTAATAACACCCGCTGGCAAACCTGCTTTTAACCAAAGTGAGAGGGTAAATTCTGCAACGTGCGGAGTCAATTCTGATGGCTTAAATACAACGGTATTACCGGCTAAAATTGCAGGAACAATATGCCCGTTTGGTAAATGCCCCGGAAAGTTATACGGACCAAAAATAGCCACAACGCCATGCGGTTTGTGTCTAATAAACGCTTTAGCACCGGGCATTGGGTTTTCGGTTGTACCTGTACGCTCATGGTACGCTTTTACAGATATAGCTACTTTGCCTGTCATTGCGCCCACTTCGGTACGGGTTTCCCATAATGGCTTACCCGTTTCGCGTGCAATAATAGTAGCAAATTCTTCGCTGTGTTCTTTTAATTGTGCTGCGAAGTTTTCTAAAATGGCGATACGCTCTTTAAGTGGTTTGTCTGCCCATTGTAATTGCGCGGTTCTGGCTGCTTTTATAGCAGAATCTACTTGCTGGGCGTTTGCGCCATTACCTTGCCATACCACATCGCCATTACTTGGATTGATTGACTTAAATGCTGGACCAAGTCCCACATGCCACTGATTATTAATTAGGTGTGTATTCATAAATTATTTACAGGCGGAAAAATCGCGCTGCATCTCCTTGGCTTAAATTAAGCGCATTAGCCACATCTTGGCTAATGACGAGGGTATGTTTTGCATGATTGTAATGTGCGTCTTTGGTAAATGTTGCTCTAAAGCCACTTACGCCTTGATTACATACAGCCAGCGTATCAGAGCTATTTTGTGATATGTGATCAAGCTCGCCAATCGTAACAGGGCAAACTTGAGAGTCGCGAATGCTGCGAATATTACCAAGCTTTGCTTCAACTGTTGGGCCTGCATCAAATAAGTCAACGTAGCCTCTGTGCTCAAAACCTTCCTTTTCTAATAGTTTTAGCGCAGGTTTTGTTTTTTCATGCACATGCCCAATCACTGCTTGGGCTTTTTTACTAAGCAAGTTCACATAAATAGGGTATTTAGGCATTAACTCGCTAATAAACACCTTATCGCCTAAGCCAACTAAGTGATCCGCTTGTGGAAATTCGATACTAAAAAAGTGCTCTTGTAGCCATTGCCAAAAAGGAGAATGACCGTCTTCGTCGCTAACACCGCGCATTTCTGCGATAACAGTATCGGCAAAACGCTCGCTGTGCTGAGCCATAAACAAAAAGCGTGAACGAGATAAAAATCGACCCGTTAGGCCTTTACGGCTATTTTCGCGCAAAAATAATGTGCATATTTCTGAGCAACCAGTGTAGTCGTTACACATGCTTAAAATATCAACGGTGTTATATACATTTAAAGTAGGCGAGTGGTGTACTGTTTTACCCAAATGATAATGATATAAAGGCACCGATAAACCTACCGCAGCTTCTATAGCGGTTGTGCCAATAACGTCACCTGTTTCACTGTCTTCTAAAACAAATAAATAGCTTTCATCAAGTGGCTGGTTAATGTTTTTGGCAAAGCTTTTTTCAGCACGTTCAATCTTTTCTTTAAGCTGTGTATCGTCCACAGGTAAAGAGGTAAACCCATGACCGGATTCAATCGCTATTTGTTTAAGCGCGTCAAAATCATTGGCAGTAATAGGACGTAATACTTGCATTTATTGCTTGCTCCAATAGCACGCTTGTAGGCGTGCTAATTTAAACTATATTAACCGTTTACTACATCGCTAACTGCTTTTTCAAAGCGCGCTAAGCCTTCTTTAATATCCTCAAACGGGATAACTAAAGACGGTGTAAAGCGAATTACATTCATGCCAGCTACAAGGTTCATTAAACCATTATTAGCACTGGCTACTAAAAAGTCGCGTGCACGGCCTTCAAATTTGTCATTTAGTACTGCGCCAATTAATAAGCCTTTACCGCGTACTTCGCTAAATACGTTGTATTTTTTGTTAATTGCGTTTAATCCGTCACGGAACAATTGCTCGCGCTCTTTAACTCCGTTTAGTACGTCTGGTGTATTTACAGTATCAAATGCGGCTTCAGCTACAGCACAAGCTAGCGGATTACCGCCATAAGTAGAACCGTGAGTACCAATTTTTAAATGCTCAGCAATCGGTGTACGTGTGATCATAGCGCCAATTGGAAAACCACCACCCAATGCTTTTGCCGTTGTTAAAATGTCAGGAACAACCCCTAAACCTTCATAAGCGTATAAATCGCCTGTGCGACCAACACCCGTTTGTACTTCATCAAAAATAAGTAACGCATTATGTTTAGTACAAAGTTCGCGTACTTTTTTAGCAAAGTCATCTGTTGGTGAAATAATACCGCCTTCACCTTGTAATGGTTCCATCATAACAGCACATGTTTTATCGCTGATCAGCGCTTCAAATGCCGCTATATCGTTAAAATCACAATGTACTATGTCAGCTGGTTTTGGACCAAAGCCATCTGAATAAGCCGCTTGCCCGCCCACAGTTACTGTAAAGAATGTGCGACCATGGAAACCTTTATTAAAGGCAATAATTTGCGTTTTTTCAGCGCCATATACGTCTAGTGCATAACGACGCGCTAACTTAAGCGCTGCTTCGTTTGCTTCTGCGCCTGAGTTTGCAAAGTAAACTTTATCAGCAAATGTTGCTTCAACCATTTTTTGAGCTAAACGAAGTGCTGGCTCATTGGTCATAACATTTGATAAGTGCCAAATTTTTTCACCTTGTTCTTTTAGTGCTTTTACTAATGCAGGGTGACAGTGACCTAAACAGTTAACGGCAATACCACCGGCAAAATCAATGAACTCATTATTATTTTGATCCCAAACGCGTGAACCTTCACCACGAACTGGAATGATTGCTGATGGATTATAGTTTGGTACCATTACGTCGTTAAATAAGTCTCTAGTTACTTGCATTTTTGTACACCTAAATTAAATGGGCTTAGATAAAAGATTAGTTGCTAAATTAAAGAAGAATATAGCCGTTATTCTTGAGCAAACACGTTATTATTTTTTATAGGACACTATTATCGAAGGTTCGCAGTTAAAATTGCAGTGCTATTTTGTGAAAAATGGTTAGAATAAAAGGCAAAATAACGAAATAAATAACCATTATGATAACTCCACAAGACGAAAAGCTATTATCGATACTAAAAACAAATGCACGCGCGAGTATTTCTGACCTTGCCAGACTATTGAACCTGTCGCGCTCTACAGTGCAAAGTAGAATGTTAAAGTTAGAAGAAAGCGGGGTAATTAAAGGGTATAGCGTAGACTACGGAGATGACTATTTAAACAAAATGGTATCGGCGCATGTATCAATAAAAGTAAAGCAAAAGCTCACCACTAAAACCAACTTAGAACTAAAACAAATTGATGCCATTTCACAGCTTTATGCCATAAGTGGCGAGTTTGATTTAATTGCGGTAGTTCAAGCACAAAATTTGGAGCAACTTAGTCATTTGCTAGACGATATTGGCAACCTTGATGGGGTAGAGCGTACAACATCGTCTGTTATTTTAGAAACCAAATTCAAGCGATGAGCCAGAGTATGTATTATGTCAATGCATCAGATTACTTTGTTGATGCATTGGTTATTTTTGGCGTCACTTTTACTCTTTTCACCTCAGTTTTATTTGCTTCATCAAGCTTAATAAAGTAAGCATTACCGCCAATACCTTTAAACTCTTCATCTGTGAATACAATGGTGTTGTCGTCAAAGAACGTAACAGCCTCTTTTTGAGTAACAATCCCTAGGTCTATTTTTGATACATCACCAGAGAAGAATTTATCACCTTCAAAGTTTTCAAATAACCAAATACTGGTTGAATCAAGTAATACCAATTTTTTACGGTCAGGACTTAAGGCTGCTGATGTTATCCAACATAGTTTTTCTAATGTAGTACATGTTTTGAAAGAATCGATTAACTCAGCTTTAAAGTTAGCGGCGTGATCGCCCACTTTATATACCTTAGTAATACCATCAAACGGTTCAGTGCGGTTTTTAGTAAATAAATATAAATGACGGCCAAGTGCGACAAATGCTTCTAAATCAAAATTTCGATTATTGGGTTTTATTGGACTTCCATCCATTTCTGGGTAGGTAAATTTTATAATTTCTGCTTGAGTTATATCTGTTTTTATATCTATTGGGTTTTCTATTTTATAAATAGTGAGCCATCTGCGATCGTTTTTGTTATTGCCAAAATCACCTAGGAAAAAATGCCCAAACTTGTTTTGAGTCATATCTTCCCAGTCTATGTTTTTGGCATTTTCAACTAAGATTTCTTTGGCGATAGAGCCATCTTTATTGAGCCTATATAGTTTGGGTTCATTGCCTCCATCGTTAATAGCCCATAGGCGTTTTTGCTTATCAAATTCTATACCTGATATTTCTTTTAATTTAGGATCAACTGAGATTTCTTTTTTGCTATAAAGGGTATAGATTGAAGAACCAATAAGTGTGGCTATTATTAAAAAAGTGATTGCTATAGTTATTAGAATGCTTTTTTTCAACATGAAAATTATGATATTTCAAAGTATTAATATGCGGTTTATTATCGTTTATAAAAGCGCATAACAAAAGAATTTTATAAGTTTAAGTAATACTTTTGAATTATTCCATGTTTGGTACTAATAAAAGTTTAGACAATAAATAAAGTGTGGCACGTCTAGTTGGTTTAAATATTGCTCTATAATATTGAGCTTTTCAAAAGTGAATGTTTAGATACTAACTGCACTTTTTAGGTGCAAAAAAAAGAATTGCTGCACTGTAATAATGCGTAAATAAAGTTTTGGTTAACTTACAACGTGTTTAATGATTTTGAATGGAATCCACATCGCCTTTTTGTTTAGTTGTATGGCCTGTGGCAAAGATTAATTACCCTTTATGGTTTAGTTGGAGCCTGCTATGTTGAATAAACGTTTTTTTAAAACAAAAGATGAAGCTGAAGTTACTTTTGAGTTCACTCACCCTGAGGCAGAGCAAGTCTGTTTGCTAGGTGAATTTAATGATTGGCAGCCAGTGCCAATGAAGCTCAATAAAAAACAGGGCGTTTTTAAGTGTAAGCAACGCCTTCCTATTGATCAGCAGTTCCATTTTCGTTATCTAATCAATGGAGATATTTGGGATAACGACCACCAAGCCGACGGTTACATTGGTAATACATTTGGCACAGAAAATAGCATAGTGAATACGCAACGTATAAATTAAGGCCAATAAATGGACGCTCTTTCGCAGTTATTTTACCTGCATGGCATTGGTTATGAATTCACTAAATACACTGGTGAACAGGTTGTTTTTAGCAACGATACACGAAAGCAAGCTTTACAGTGCTGTGGTATTGACACTAACGATGCTAATCAAATAGCGCATCTTAACTATGAATTAGATGCAGCTACTTGGCAGCAATTAGTTCCGCGTGTTAGCTTGCTTGAATGGCCTGAAAATACCTTAAAGATTCGTATAGATGAACGTCAACAGCATTTATGTGTAGGCATAAAAGTAGAGGCGCTTGGTCTTGACTTGGCATTTCAAACTATGCGTGATTTACCTGTCACAGGTGAATATTACTTGCATGGCGTGCGATATATTGAGGTTGCGCTTGAATTACCTTTTATCCCAGCTGGATATTATGATGCAACGATAAAAGTAGGCGAGCAATTTTCAAATACACAGGTTTGGTCTGTTCCTGAACAAGTATATCAAGTAGATGATATAAAGCGTACAGGGCTCTCTATTCAGCTTTATACTTTAAAAAATAAAGCGCTATTAGGTGTTGGCGATTTTAGCGATTTATTATCGTTAACTCATTTATGTAGTGCGCAAAACATGGATTATATTTTACTTAATCCACTTCATTTATTATTTGCCGATATGCCAGAGCGAGCAAGTCCTTATAGCCCTAACAGTCGTGCTTTGCTAAACCCTTTATATATTGCCATTGATTTATGTGACGACGCTAATAACAATGCAGAGCTAAATGCTTTAATGCAAAGTGATGATGTTATTTCTCTCATGCAAAGCAATGATCAATTTATAAATTACGAAAACGTAAGTCGTATTAAATATACGTTATTTAAAGCGCTTTATAGTCAGTTTGAATTAACTGCCAGTAATGAGCGTCGACAAGCGTTTACAGCATTTTGTAACACTCATACAAGTACGCTAAATACCCTTGAATCAGATAATTTAACGTTTGACTATTATTTGCAGTGGCAAGCGTATTTACAGTTAGCACTTTGTCAAAAAAGTTGTATAGAGCTGGGAATGGCTATTGGTTTAATCAACGATTTAGCTGTTGGGTGTGCTGGCGATGGGGCCGAATTTAAAAATCAGCAATCATTATTTAGCCAAGAGGCAAGTGTTGGTGCCCCGCCAGACCCATGGGCTGAAGCAGGTCAAAATTGGGGGCTTCCGGCACTCAATCCTCGCAGTCTTAGCAATAATCACTTCGAGTTTTATCGCTCACTTATTCGCGCAAATATGCAAAATGTAGGTGGTCTCAGAATTGACCATGTAATGGCTATTAGGCGTTTATGGTGGTGTTTTGAAACGAATGGTAAACAAGATGGCTGTTATGTTTATTATCCGTTTGAGCATTTACTCGCAATTTTAAAAATTGAATCGCATATTAATCAAAGTATTGTTATTGGCGAAGATCTGGGTGTAGTCCCCCCTGAGGTAAGAGATGCTTTAGCCTCTAGCGGTATTTTTTCTAACAGCTTATTTTATTTTGAAAAACAGCACGATGATGAATTTTTATTGGTTAACGATTTACCATCACGTTGCTTATTAATGATTGCCAATCACGATGTGCCTCCTTTTATGGGCTGGTGGCAACACGATGATTTAGATATAAAGCAGCAATACAGTTTAATTAACGAGCAGCAATGCAACGACTTAACCCACCAACGTGTTGAAGAGCAAGAGCGATTATTGCGCTTTATTAATGCCAATCAAACAAAAGAACTTAACCTACAAGCTAATGCAATGGACGTTTATAAATCACTTGCCTTATGTTTAGCAAAGTCGCAATCACGATTACTTGCGCTGCAAATAGATGATTTAGATGAGCAGCTTTACAGTGTGAATATTCCAGGAACAGATACCGAGTATCCCAATTGGCGGCGTGTTTTAACACACACTTGCGAAGAGATTTTTAGTAAAAATGCCTCTTTGTTAGCTGCAATAGATTCAATAAGGAAAGGTTAATGAGTAGCTCAGCAGTAGATAATATTGGATCTTCTTTTAATCGTTATGATGATCAAGTACAAGCGTTAAGCGCAGGTCGTTTTAAAGACCCGTTTAGCTTTCTTGGGGCACATAAACTAACAAACACAGACACAGAGTTACGACTTTACTTACCCACTGCGTTGAATGTTGTAATTAACCTTGGCGGTAAAAAAATAAAAGCGCTGCGATATAAGCAAAGTGATTTGTTTATTGCAAAGCTAAAAACATTGCCAAGCGCGCCATATCAATGTGATGTTGAATACACAAATACAGCCGTTACGTTTTACGATGAATACAGTTTTGACACTGCGCTCGATACACAGGCAATGTACTTATTTAACGAAGGTAGTTTAGAGCATGCATACTCACACTTTGGTGCACATTTTAGCACTCAACAAAATGTAGAGGGGGTGCGTTTTTGTGTGTGGGCGCCAAATGCAGCAAGTGTATCAATTATTGGTGAATTTAATTTTTGGCAAGCTAATCGTCACTTTATGCGCTTTCATCCTGCAAGTGGTGTATGGGAATTATTTATACCAGGCCTTAAAGCTGACATGTGCTATAAATTTGCAATTACCGCACAAAGTGGAGACGTGTTTGAAAAAGCAGACCCATATGCGTTTAAAATGCAGCAAGCCCCCGGTACTGCCAGTGTATTGCAATACAAACCAGAACCTATAATTCTTGATGAACAAGCCTTAAAAAATAGACAAAAGCGTAACCATATTGATGCACCAATTAGTATTTATGAAGTGCATTTAGGCTCATGGCAACGCGCTGAAAATAATCGTTATTTAAGTTACGTAGAGCTTGCTGACAAGCTAGTTAGCTATGCACTTGAAATGAATTTCACCCACCTACAGCTTATGCCTATCAGTGAATACCCGTTTGATGGCTCGTGGGGCTATCAACCCGTTGGTTTATTTGCACCTACTAGCCGTTTTGGTGACTATAACAGTTTTAAATATTTTGTAGAGCAATGCCATAAAGCAAATTTAGGTATTTTACTCGACTGGGTACCTGGGCATTTTCCAAGTGATCCGCATGGTTTGCATCGTTTTGATGGCACTCATTTGTACGAACATGCCGATATGCGTCAAGGTTTTCATCCCGATTGGAATACCTATATTTATAATTACGATCGCCCTGAAGTTAAAAGCTTTTTGATTTCTAATGCAATGTATTGGTTACACCAATTTGGGCTTGATGGTTTACGAGTAGATGCAGTGGCTTCAATGTTGTATTTAGATTACAGCCGTAAAGAAGGTGAATGGATCCCTAATTGTTATGGTGGACGCGAGAACCTTGGTGCAATCGAGTGCCTAAAGCAGGTTAATTTACGAAGTTATAAAAACAACCCTGGCATCATGATGATAGCCGAAGAGTCAACTGCATGGCCAGGTGTTACACAAAGTGTTGAGCATAACGGTTTAGGGTTTGGCTATAAATGGAATATGGGTTGGATGAACGATAGTTTGCACTATATGCAACGCGATCCGCTTTACAAACAGCACCACCATCACGAAATAACCTTTTCGATGGTATACGCCTTTAGTGAGAACTTCATACTGCCATTGAGTCACGACGAAGTAGTGCATGGCAAAGGCTCACTTATTGAAAAAATGCCAGGGGATGATTGGCAAAAGTTCGCAAACCTTCGAGCTTATTATGCGTTTATGTGGGCGCATCCAGGTAAAAAATTATTGTTTATGGGTTGTGAAATAGCTCAGCGCACTGAGTGGGGCCACGATCATTCGCTTGATTGGCACTTATTAGAGCATCAAAGTCACAATGGTATAAAACAAACAATTAAAACACTCAATCATGTATATAAAAACCAACCTGCTTTGTACGAACTTGACACAAGTGCAGCAGGCTTTGATTGGATAGATAACAACAATAACGATCAAAGTATTTTAAGTTTTGTACGGTATGCCAAAAATGCACGAAATTTAGTGGTTGTTATAGCTAATTTCACTCCAGAGTCTTATCAAAATTACGTCATTGGTGTGCCAAATAAAGGCCGCTATAAAGTAATTTTAAATACAGATGAAACCGATTATTTTGGCTCAGGGATAGACGTTACACAAAACGAATTAAAGATAGTTACTACCTTCGACAGCCCTAATCATGGGTTCGCTCAAAGCATTTCTATTGCCATTGGTGGTTTAACTACTATTTATTTACAAAAGGTCGAAGATGAGTAATCAATTTGAAGTCACTCACGGCCAAGTTGAACCCTTAGGTTCAAGTGTTACTGACGGCGGTGTAAATTTTGCACTTTATGCACCAAAAGCAACTCAAGCTTATTTATGTTTATTTGACAAAAGTGGCCATTCAGAAATATTAAAGGTGGCAATGAGCATTAACGAAGGCGGCATTTGGAGTATTCATATATTTCCTTTAAATGCAGGTGCTTTGTATGGCTTTAGAGTAGAGGGTGAATATAACCCTAAGCACGGTCAATTGTTTAACGAAAACAAACTATTAATAGACCCTTACGCAAAAGACTTATTTGGTGAGTTTACTTGGAGTGAGCGTCATTATGGGCAAATGCCAATCGGCACTAAAAGCACCGTAAATAATGCGATTGATATACCTAAGTCAAAAGTAGCAGCACCTGTGTTGTACGCGCATAAAAAGCCAAACCATAGATGGTCAAATACGGTTATATACGAATGCCATGTGAAAGGAGCAACGTGCCGTCATCCCGAAATTCCTAAGTACCTACAAGGGAAATTTTTAGGACTAAGTCATCCCAGTTTTATTGAACACTTACAGAGCTTTGGTATTACAGCTGTGGAACTTTTACCTGTTCATTCATTTATTAGTGAACAATTTTTAACGGGTAAAGGGCTGCAAAATTATTGGGGTTACAACACGCTTAACTTTTTTACACCTCATAAAGACTACTTGGTTAAAGACGATATAAATGAGTTTAAGCAAATGGTGCGAGAGCTTCATGCGGCCGACATTGAAGTTATTATCGACGTTGTTTACAACCATACCGCAGAGGCCGGTAATGATGGCCCAATATTGTCACTTAGAGGCTTTGATAACTTAGCTTATTACCGCACTGTAAGCGATCGACCAGATTTATATATAAACGATACTGGATGCGGTAACACGATTAATATTGACCATCCTCGTGTATTACAACTTGTACTCGATAGTCTTCGTTATTGGGTTGAAGTAATGGGAGTTGATGGCTTCAGGTTTGATTTGGCGACTATTTTAGGGCGTTCTCAATCTGGGTTTAGCGCTTCTCATACTTTCTTACAAGCGGTTGCCCAAGATCCTATTTTAAACAAAGTAAAGCTCATTAGTGAACCGTGGGATATAGGCCCTGGTGGCTATCAGTTAGGTGCTTTTCCGGCACCTTGGCGAGAATGGAACGACCAATATCGTGATGTAATAAAGCGTTTTTGGAAAAGTGAAGAAGGCATTATCGCCACCGTTGCCAAACGTTTACATGGCTCATTTGATATTTTCGAGCACAGTGAGCGCGGTCCGCTCAATAGTATAAATTTTATAACGAGTCACGACGGTTTTACGCTTGCTGACTTAGTTAGCTACGAAGAAAAACACAATGAGGCAAATGGTGAGCAAAATCGAGATGGTCACAGTGCTAATCATTCTTTTAATTGTGGTGTAGAGGGGTTTACAAATGATCCCAAAATAACAGCGCTCCGCTTGCAACAGCAAAAAAACTTTTTGCTTACACTTATTTTGTCCAAAGGAGTTCCTATGCTCTCATCTGGGAGTGAAATAGCGCACTCGCAAGGGGGAAATAATAATGCTTATTGCCAAAATAATCGTACTAGTTGGCTTGCATGGAAAGACTCACAATTAAATCATACATTGACTCGTTTTATAGACGATGCACTAAAAATCAGACGTGCCCACAGTGCGTTTAAACACAGTGTGTTTTTAGATGATATTGATGAGCGCTTTACAGTTAGGTGGTTTACCGAAGAAGGTGTAACTATGACTGACGCGCATTGGCATGAAAATACGCGTCAGTTTTTAATGTACAGCTTGCTCGATAAGCAAAATAAACATGCACTTTTAATAATTTTTAATGCGAGTAAAAAAGTAATGTCCTGCCAATTGCCGCAATCTCCAATAAGTGCGCCTTGGCAAATGGTTTTATCAAGTGTAAATAATGCATCTGTAAGTAGTAACAACGATGCGATGGTTGAAATTTCTGCACAAAGTAGCTGGGTTTTCAGTTCAAATTTAGAGGAAGTAGGTCATGGCTAAGCAAGATGAACAAGTGTGTGTAGTAAAGGGTTGGCAAGAAGGCCCTGTTATTGATGAAAGTACGTTAAAAGATGATTTAACACGTCACTTTTATTACACCCTCGGCCGAGATAAGGTCGGCGAATCACAGTTATATTTATATCATGCATTAGCGCTCACTATTCGCGATCGACTTGTTGCTCGTTGCAGAGAAACCAATCAACAAATTAGACAGCAAAAGCGCCGTAAAACGGCTTACCTTTCTCTTGAGTTTTTAATGGGACGAGCACTGGGTAACGCTATTTTAAATCTAGATTTAGATGATCAAGTTGCTTCTGCATTACAAGAATATTGTACAACAGTCGAAACGCTTGAAGATGCCGAACATGATGCAGGGCTAGGTAATGGTGGTTTAGGGCGTTTAGCAGCCTGTTTTTTAGATAGCTGTGCAAGTTTGGCCCTGCCTGTCATTGGGTATGGCCTTCGTTACGAATACGGTATGTTTAATCAGTCTATAAATGACGGAAATCAAATAGAACAACCCGACAACTGGCTTCGTGAAGGGCATCCATGGGAACTGAGTGCCCCAGAGCATGCAAAGCGCGTTAAATTTAGTGGCTATGTGCAAAGCTATACAGATAAATATGGCCGAGAGCATCGTCAATGGATGAGTTCACACGATGTATTAGCTGTGCCATATGATGTACCAATTCCTGGCTATAAAAATAATATTGTTAATACACTTCGTCTGTGGAAGTCAGAAGCGACAGATGAATTTAATCTAACTGAGTTTAATGCCGGTAGTTACTCAGAAGCTGTAGCACAAAAAAATCTAGCTGAACAAATTACTATGGTGCTTTACCCAAACGACAGTAGCGAAAATGGTAAAGAACTTAGGTTACGCCAACAGTATTTTTTATCGTCTGCGAGTATTCAAGACATTGTTGATCAATGGGTTGCACAACACGGTGAGAGTTTTTCTGATTTTTCTGATTTTCATGTGTTTCAATTAAACGACACGCATCCAAGTATTGCTGTTGCAGAGCTGATGCGTATTTTAATGGATGACTACGAACTTGATTGGGAAGATGCTTGGCAAATTACTACTAAAACAATGGCCTATACAAATCATACCTTACTTCCTGAGGCACTTGAAAAGTGGTCAGTATCTTTGTTTGCAAGGTTATTACCGCGTATTTTAGAAATAGTTTACGAGATAAATGCACGTTTTTTAGCCCAAGTTGCACAGCAGTGGCCAGGGGATGTTAACAAACAGCGAGCGCTATCGCTTATTGAAGAAGGTGATGAGCCGCAAATTCGTATGGCTTATTTAGCAATAGTCGGTAGTTACTCCGTAAATGGAGTCGCGGCACTGCATACTGAGTTACTAAAAGCAGGCTTGTTTAAAGAGTTTTATGCACTGTGGCCAGATAAGTTTAATAACAAAACAAATGGCGTAACACCACGTCGTTGGCTTGCTCACTGCAACCCTATTCTAAGCAAATTAATTAGCGAAAAAATTGGTAACGATTGGGTAGGCGATTTTAGTCAAATTAGTCAACTACGTCGATTTTTTGATGACCAAACCTTTCATATTCAGTGGCAATCAGCTAAACGCGAAAACAAACAACGCCTTGTTGATTTAGTCAAAGCGCGTTGCGGTGTTGAGTTCGATGTATCGATGATGTTTGACGTACAAGTTAAGCGAATTCATGAATACAAACGCCAACTACTTAATGTGTTGCATGTAATTCATCTATATGACCGTATTCGTCGCGGTGATACGCAAGGGCTTGTTCCGCGTTGTGTATTACTCGGCGGTAAAGCTGCGCCAGGCTATTATATGGCTAAAAAAATTATTAAGCTAATCAACAATGTGGCTGAGGTTATTAATAAAGATCCATTAGCAGCACCGTATTTACGCGTAGCATTTTTACCAAATTATAACGTAACAGCAATGGAAGTTATTTGCCCTGCAACCGATTTGTCAGAGCAAGTGTCTACCGCAGGTAAAGAAGCATCAGGTACAGGTAACATGAAGTTCATGATGAATGGTGCATTGACGATAGGTACACTTGATGGCGCAAATATTGAAATTAGAGATGCCGTGGGTGCTGATAATTTCTTTTTGTTTGGTGCTCAAGCACATCAAATTGATGATATTAAATCACGTTATAATCCAGAGCATTTAATTTCACAAAATAGTGACTTGGCAAACGTAATGCAGCTTTTAGAAAGTGGCCATTTTAATTTATTCGAACCATGCTTATTTGATGACGTGATCAATGCGATTAAGAGCCCGAACGATCCTTGGTTGGTCGCGCATGATTTTGAAAGCTATGTTGATGCTCAAAAACAAGTAGATAAGACCTACATTGATCAAGCCTACTGGACACAAATGAGTATTTTAAATACAGCAGCCAGTGGCATGTTTTCAAGTGATAGAACCATAAGCCAATACAGTGACGACATTTGGCATTTAGAACCCCTCAACATTAGTGCAACAGACTTAACGACAACTAAAAGTCATACCACTAACAGCAAAGACTAAATGGAGAGAGTATTATGCCCAACTACGAAAATCGTTATATAAGCAGCCTAACCAGAGAAACTTACGCACTAATACTGGCTGGAGGTCGCGGTTCACGCCTGCATGAACTGACTGACTGGCGAGCAAAGCCTGCGGTTTACTTTGGTGGTAAACATCGAATAATCGACTTTCCGTTATCTAACTGTATTAACTCAGGCGTTAGGCGCGTTGGTATTGCTACACAATATAAGTCTCATTCACTTATTAGGCACGTTAACCGTGCTTGGGGGCATTTTAAAAAGGAATTGGGAGAGTCGGTTGAAATTCTACCCGCATCGCAGCGTCAAGGCGATGATTGGTATTGTGGAACCGCCGATGCTGTTTTTCAAAATATAGATATTATTCGTCATGAATTACCAAAATATGTGATGATTTTATCGGGCGATCATGTGTACCGTATGGATTACGGTGCTCTTTTAGCTAAGCACGTAGAAAATGGCGCCGACATGACTGTTTGTTGCATCGAAGTACCCGTAGAAGAAGCCGCCGATACCTTTGGTGTAATGACCGTTAATGAGGAAAATCGTGTTTGCCGTTTTGACGAAAAGCCTGCAATGCCAAGTTCAGTACCTGGTAAGCCAGGTACGTGTTTAGCTTCAATGGGCAATTACGTATTTAACACCGAATTTTTGTTCGAACAGCTCAAAAAAGATGCTGAAAATGAAGGCTCTGGTCGCGATTTTGGCCACGATATTATTCCAGCGATAATAGAAGAGCATAACGTATTTGCCTTCCCATTTAGAGATCCAAACCAAGAAGGGCAACCTTATTGGCGTGATGTAGGTACGCTAGATTCATTCTGGGAAGCTAATATGGAACTGGTAATGCCTGAGCCGCAACTTGATTTATACGATCCGACGTGGCCAATTTGGACCTATCAGGAACAACTACCGCCCGCTAAGTTTATTTTTGATGACGATGATAGGCGCGGAATGGCCTTAGACTCAACAGTTTCTGGTGGTTGTATTATTTCGGGCTCTGCTGTTAGAAAGTCTTTATTGTTTTCAAATGTACATATTCGTTCATTTTGCGAGATAGAGCAGTCAGTTATATTGCCTGGTGCAATTATAAATAGAGGCTGCAAAATTAAGCGGGCGATAATAGATAGAAGCTGTGAGATACCAGCAGGACTAGAAATTGGTTTTGATCGTAAGACAGATGAAGACAATGGCTTTAGAGTGTCTAAAAAAGGCATCGTACTCGTGACCCGTGATATGCTCACTGAGCTTGCAAAAAAGCTTGCGCGCCAAGCAAATGAAAATAAAAAGTTAGCTTAAATAAACTAGCTAACTAATTTTAAGCATGACAACAAGGCTTGCTCTTTATTGAGCAGGCTCATTAGGTTAAAGGAAGTAGTAAATTAATGCATGTATTAATGGTTGCAGCAGAGAACGACGCGTTACCAGGCGCTAAAGTAGGTGGAGTAGCTGATGTAGTGCGTGATGCACCAAAGGCGTTGGCAGAGCAAGGTGTAACTGTAGATGTTGTTATTCCTGATTACGGCTTTGCGTTTATTGAGCGTATTTATCTCGGTGAAGTAACGGTTGCTTTTAATGCACAGCCACATGTTTTAACACTTTTTAAAGTACGACAAACGCAAAGTAATGTCAGCCAAATTGTTATTAGCCACCCATTGTTTAGTGAATCAGGCACTGTTTACTGCAACGATGCACCCGGTAGGCCATTTGCCACGGATGCAACCAAGTTTGCTTTATTTAATGCCGCAGTTTGTGAGGCATTATTACAAGGGGTACTTACACGCCCTAATGCATTACATTTGCATGATTGGCACAGCGCGTGTGTCGCCGTTTTAATTAAATTTGAGCCACGTTATAGCGCACTAAATAACATACATATAGCCTACACTGTACATAACATAGCGCTGCAGGGAATAAGGCCTTTTAAGCACGATGACTCGAGTCTAGAAGCATGGTTTCCTTCGCTTAGTTATAACGGTCAACATTTATGTGATCCACGTTATCCGCATTGTTTTAACCCAATGCGCAGTGCCATTAACCTATGCGATAAAGTACATGTTGTATCACCAACCTATAGCCAAGAAGTACTTAAACCAAGTAATTATGAACATGGTTTTTTTGGCGGCGAAGGGCTTGAGCAAGATCTGCAAAATGCGGCAGAACAAGGCAAGCTGGTTGGTATTTTAAATGGCTGTGAGTATCCTAAGTTAACAAATGAAAATGCAGACCTAAATACTTTATATAAAAAAATAGAGAACACTTTATTTAGCTGGATGAGTAACCATAAGCAGCTTCAAAGTGGTTATTATATTGCGCACCAGCGACTACAGCAATTTAAAGCAGCAGCAAATAATGGCCCATTAGTAACAAGTGTAGGGCGACTTACAGAGCAAAAAGTTTTGTTGTTGTGCCAGCAGGTGAACGGTACTTTAGCGATTGATAACGTTTGCCAACTAGTTAATAAATACGGTGGTCGATTCATTGTTTTAGGTTCGGGTGACAAAGAACTTGAAAGTCTTTTTACTAAAGCAATGGCACGCAATTCTAACCTTTTATTTTTGCAAGGTTATGGTCAAGATGTTGGTGATTTAATGTATCAACTAGGTGATTTGTTCTTAATGCCAAGTTCGTTTGAGCCATGTGGTATAAGTCAAATGCTTGCAATGCGAGCGGGACAGCCTTGCTTGGTGCATAGTGTTGGCGGATTAAAAGACACCGTTCAGCATAATGAAAATGGTTTTAGTTTTAGTGGCGACACATTAGCCATGCAAACTAGTAATTTAATCACCTGTTTAGACGAAACACTCTCAATTAAAAAGCAAGAACCTCAAAAGTGGCATAAAGTAAAAAAGGGTGCTGAGCAAGCCCGTTTTTCATGGACGCAAATCGCAACTGCTTATATAACAACCTTATATAGGTAAATTATTACGTGCTTTGCAAAGTTCAGTGACAATTGTATCGCTTTAATGTTTAATGACTTAGTCTGAAATAAAAAACAAGAAGTAGGTAATGTGTCTGTATTTGTTGCAAGGCAAGCAATATTTAATCGTCGTCAAAATGTAGTAGCTTACGAGCTACTTTTTCGTGATAGCCCTAAAAATTATTTTCCTGATATTGCAGAAGGCCAAGCGACCGCTCGTCTTATTATGGAGAATCAACTTAACTTAGGTACTCGCCATATTACATCAGGTAAAAAAGCACTCATTAATATTGGTCCTGAATCATTGAAGCTCGACTTATGCGCTTTTTTGCCTTGCCAAGATGTTGTAATCGAACTACTTGAAACCATTGAGCCAAACGATGATAACTACGAACTATGCCGAGGTTTATTTCATAGTAATTATAAACTCGCACTCGATGATTTTGTGTATAAACCACAGTGGGATCGTTTTTTAAAGCTCGTCAAATTAATAAAATTTGATATAAGAATGACACCGCTTAACGAAATACAACCCATCGTTAAAAAGCTGCAAGCACATAAACAAATAAAAATATTAGCCGAAAAAATAGAAACACAAGACGACTATAAATTAGCCTTTGATATGGGGTTTGATTATTTCCAAGGTTATTTTTTTGCAAAACCCACTATGATCAAGCAAAACGATATCGATTATAATTATGGGTTAGTTGTCGCTATTTATGCTGAAATAATGAAGCCAAACCCAGATATAAAAGTTATATCTGGGTTGTTTGAGCTAGATGCCGCCCTTGCATATAAACTACTGCGTTTAATAAACAGTGGTGTTTTTCCTATACAAAGTCAAATATCGTCATTAAAGCAAGCACTTGTCTATTTAGGGCATGATCGTCTTAAAAAGTTTGTGAGCCTTATTGTTACCGCTCATACAGCAGGAAAGAAACCTGCTGAGCTAATGCAGGTTTGCGTTGTTCGTGCTCGTTTTTGTGAGCTTTTAGCAAAAAATGTAGCAAAGAGCCAAACTGGAGAGGCTTTTTTAACCGGTTTATTTTCATTGCTTGATGCAATACTTGATCAACCGATGAGCTTACTTGTTGAAAAGCTGCCTTTTCCAGATGAGATAAAAGCTGCATTATTAAATGATAAAAATAACCTTTACTATATTTTAAATGTTGTTAGAGCATACGAAACTGGAAGCTGGTGGGCGCTAGAGCAAGCTGGGCTTTTGTTGAATATAGACAATGCTATACTGCCTGCACTCTACCAGCAGTCGGTCAATTGGGCCGACAGCTATAAGAACAATATTTAACGGACACTAGCTTTAATGCGCAATTACAATATGGACTTCATTCGTGGCATAGCTGTACTGGGCTTAGTTTACATGAATAGCTATGCTTTTGGTGTTTTTGAATTAGGCTACATTGCGCACAGTAATGCCCCTGTTAGTGACTCTATTATTTATATTTTTAGTACCTTATTTGTAGACGGTCGTTTTAGAACGCTGTTTAGTTTGCTGTTTGGGGCTGGGCTTTATATTCAATGGCAACGTTATAAGTCTGATGTGCAGTTAAAAAGTAGGCTTTACTGGTTAATACTGTTTGGTTTAGCACATGGGTTTTTACTTTGGGCTGGTGATATTTTATTTGTTTATGGCATTTCAGGTTGGTTTACTCTGAAATACCTACAAAGCGATAATGCGTTACTTTTGAAGCGAGGTCTTGCATTTATTTTACTGTGTGGCATCACCACTGGGCTGGTTATGTATAGTGCACCTGTGGATATTATTTATCGCGACTCTCAAGATTTTATTTCTTTATATAGCCCACATTATTTTGATTATTTTATTTCTAACTTAGGTATGAATGCATTAATGGTATTTATAGTGCCGATAATGACCTTGTGGATGTGTGCAGGGATTATGCTCATTGGTATTTACTTGTATAAACAGGGGGTATTTAGTGAAGGCTTAAGCACAAAACAGCTAGTAACAATCGTTATTGCAACCACGATCTTGAGTGCATTTAGGCTCTATACCTCGCAATACAGTAGTGGCTTTATGTATGCCATACAAGAGTTAATAAATATGTTTGCGGCACTTGGAATGGCGACGTTGTATATTCATTTAATTGTTAAATTTTGCAATAACAGCGCACACGTTGGCAAGCTTATTCAGCAAACAGGGCGCTTAGCATTTACCTTGTATATTAGCCAAACACTCATGCAACTATTGTTATATAAAGTGCTATTTACACACTGGGTGCTCGGTTTTGATCGTATTGATTACTGGGTGCTGGCAACGGCATTAGTTGTAATGCAGCTCATATTTACCTTTATATACAGCCGCTATTTTAATCAAGGCCCGCTTGAATTTGTATGGCGTAAATTAACGAAAGCAAAAATTAATGCTTAAACACCTATAAATTCTAAATTAGGGGCGAAAAAATAGTGTGGGTGGTTTACACTACTCGCCTTAAAAATTACTACGCTATAAGTGCCATGACCGAATTAAAACGTTTAAATAAATTTATTAGTGAAACAGGATTTTGTTCACGCCGCGAAGCCGATAAATATATTGAGCAGGGTCGTGTCAGCGTTAATGGCTACTCTCCAGAAATGGGCGTAAAAGTAGCCGCTACCGATGTTGTATTAATTGATGGCAAGCCACTTAAAGCCACACCAAAGCGCGTTTATATCGCTTACAACAAACCCGTTGGTATTACGTGTACTACCGAAAGTAAAATTCAAAGTAATATTATACGAGCAGTTAACTATCCTTCGCGTATATTTCCAATAGGGCGCTTAGATAGACCGTCTGAAGGGCTTATATTTTTAACTAACGAAGGCGACATCGTTAATAAAATTTTGCGTGCGGGCAATAATCACGAAAAAGAATACGTTGTTACGGTGGATAAACCGCTTAATCGTCAGTTTGTTACAAAAATGGCCAATGGCGTGCCTATTTTAGATACCGTCACTAAAGAATGTAAAGTCACGCAAAGTGGCCCTAAAGAATTTAAAATAGTACTTACCCAAGGTTTAAACCGCCAAATACGCCGCATGTGTGAATATTTAGGTTACGAAGTGGTTACGTTAAAGCGCACTCGTATAATGAACGTAACACTAAAAGGTTTAAAGGTAGGGCAGTGGCGTCATTTGTCTGATACTGAAATGGCGCAAATAAACGACTCGATTTCTGACTCAGGTAAAACCCAAGAGCATTCGCTTGATGCTAACAAACAATCAGAAAATAATACGCCGTCGGCTCCCAAAAAACGTGACTTTCAGGGTGAAAACCCTCGCCGTTTTAATAAAGGCGAACAAAGTGGCGAGCGTAATACTGAGCGAAGTTCAAATCGCAACTCTGAGCGTAGTAATGCTAATGGCGAGCGCAAAAATGAGCGCAGTAAAGCACCTTATCAAAAGCGTTCTACCACGTATGTTGGTAAGCCAAAAAGTATTAAAGAGAACAACTCGTCTAATGCTAAATCAGACTCACAACCAAGCTCAGGCCGTATTCTCAGTTTAAAAAAATAATGTGCAGCTAAGTGGTGGTGTTATACCACTTAGCTTAATTAAGTGTGCTATTTTGAGGTGAGAAATAGTGTCGATAACAAGGCAAAAATTTCTTATTTAGTTGTTATCAGTAATTGCCCCTGCATTGCTCTACCTTCTGCATCCATGCAGTCGTATATCAGAAGTTTTTAACACAGTTAGCGCCAGGCTTAAGCCCTCAAATTGATCAAGTATTATTACGGATTGATATTAGATACTAAAATGTCTCTAAGCTGAGTCAGCGTAATTTCACTCTATTACGAATTTAAGGTTTGTCTAAATCTCTATTTTAAACCCATTAAATAGCTTATTTATGTCGTTATATTAGGCGTATATACAGTAAAGCCTAATTTATATTGTGCATTAACAAGTACACTTAGTTATATGTTGGGTAAGCTGTTAAGATGCGCCGTCTTAATAATGTAGAAAGGTTATAGAAGTAGCATGTCAAAGTTTTTCTTTATGGGTAAGCCCGATATAATGGGTAAAAATAACAGTAGCGGATTTTCGCCAAAACGTACCGCAAAGGTAGGGACAGAGTTACATCCGCTAACATTAATTGTAAACTCGGCTGAACGACAATCTGAAGTACAAGCAATATTAGCAGAGCATTCGCTGTTTGCTTCGATTGAAGTTAAAGCAGACGTACCAGAAGATATTCGCGAACTAGACTTTGCGCTTAGCAAGTCAACACCACAAGTATTTGATAAAGTACCAGAGCGTAACACACCTTGTGTATGTGGTAGCGGCAAAAAATACAAAAAGTGTTGCGGCTAATTTATTAACCACTCAATATGTGGCCTTTCTTTTTTCATCGGTATTAAATAAAAATGCCACTGACCTTGAGCCAGTGGCATTTTTTAATGTTAACCGATTAGATGTTTAACTACTTACGCGGTTCGTAATCAATTCTAAATATAACCGTGTAAAGTACTGGCACTACAATGAGGGTTAGTATGGTGGCAAAGCCTAAACCGAACATTATGGTTACCGCCATTGACTGGAAGAACACGTCAAATAGCAGCGGGATCATACCTAAAATAGTGGTTATAGCGGCCATAGCAACTGGGCGCACACGACTCACACCAGAGTCAAATACGGCTTCATAGGGCGATTTACCTTCCCTTAATTCGAGATTTATTTGATCGACCAACACAATCCCATTTTTGATCAACATACCGCTTAAGCTTAACAAACCAAGCAAACCCATAAAGCTAAATGGTGTATTCATAATCAATAACCCTGCACTTACGCCAATAATAGCAAGAGGCACGGTTGCCCAAATTACCAAAGGTTGCTTAACTGAGTTGAATAACAATACAGTTACTGCAAACATAGCTAAGTAACCCAATGGTAAAGAGCCAAATATTGCTTTTTGAGCTTTGCTTGATGACTCAAACTCGCCGCCCCATTCCAGTTGGTAACCACGTGGCAGTTCCATATTCTCTATTGGGCCGCGAATACGCGCAAATAGTTTAGCTGGGGTTTCATCGCCGAGTACATTATGATCGGCCATCACAGTAATAGTACGTTTACGGTCGCGGCGCATTATTAGGCTGTCTTCCCATTGTACAATAAACTCGTCTACTACTTGGGTTACTGGTACAAATACACCAAGTACTGGGCTGTATATTTGAAGGTCGTGAACGCTTTCTACGTTTAAGCGCTCGTTAGCTGGGGATCGTGCAATAATAGGCAGCAACTGCGTACCATCACGATATACACCTACTTGCTTACCTGACAAACTGGTGAGTAATATATCATCCAAGTCTGATTTGCTAATGCCTAAGCGGCGTGCTTTTTGTTCGTTAAACTGTGGGCGAATCATTTTGGTACGTGCGCGCCAGTCATTACGAATATTGTATGCGCCATCATCGTTACCAATCAGTTCTTCGGCTTTAGCGGCCAGTTGCCTTAAAATAACAGGATCAGGGCCCGAAAAACGGGCTTCTATTTTGGCATCGGTAGAAGGGCCTATTTCCATTGGTTTAATTTTAAGTTGTGCAGAAAGCGCATACTGATTTGAATAATCACGGACTTTTTGCATTATAGTGGCAACAGCTTCCCTGTCGGCAACACGAACAATCAATTGCCCATAAGCTGGGTATGACTTTTCTGGCGCGTAGGTAAGCATAAAGCGCGGTGCGCCTTGCCCTGTGGTACTTGTTATTTCTTCAACGAGTTCTTCTTTTTGTAAAAACGCCTCAAGCTGTTTAACTCCCTCAAGGGTTGAGCGAACATCAGAACCTTGTGCTTGCCAGTAATCTACATAAAACATAGGTGTATTAGAGGCAGGAAAGAATGACTGTTTTACAGAGCCAAAACCAACAACCGCAGTACACAGTAAAACAACCATTAATATAAGCGTGGTTTTTCTAAAGTGTAGAGAAAAATCTAATACAGCCTTATAGCCATTAAAAATAAAGCCTTTGTATGGGTCTTCATCTTCTTGGTCATTTTCGCCTTTGAATTGAGTTTCTTTAAACATCAAATTGGCAAAAAATGGCGTTAATGTAATAGCTGTTATCCAACTTAATAAAAGCGAAATAAACAGCACCCAAAATAAGCTACCGGCAAATTCACCACTGGCATCAGAGCTTAAACCTATTGGTGCAAACGCGGTTACCGCAATGACTGTTGCACCTAGTAAAGGCCACTTAGTTTGTTCAACAATATTAACTGCTGCTTTGAGTTTTGTTTGGCCACGTTTAAGGTTTATTAGTATCCCTTCGGTTACTACTATTGCGTTATCAACCAGCATCCCTAGTGCAATAATAAGTGCCCCAAGCGATATGCGCTGTAAATCGATAGCAAACAACTTCATAAATATAAACGTACCTAGTACGGTCAGTAGTAAAATACCACCAATTAAAATGCCGCTTTTTAGCCCCATAAACAAAAGCAAAACCACAATTACAATCGCAATAGCTTCAACCAAGCTGATAATAAATCCATCAACTGACTTTTCAACTTCTTTAGGTTGATTGTATACCGAACTAATATCAATGCCATGTGGTCGTTGATACTCAAGCGATGCCAAGTGTTCATCTATATGCTTGCCTATATCAACCACGTTAACACCAGAGGTAAATGACACACCTATTAATAATGCTTGTTCATTATTGTAGCGAATAATATTACTTGGTACTTCGGCATATTCTCTGTGTACCTTGGCTACATCACCTAAGTAAATTAGCTCACTTGCGCCTGTTTTTGAAATCAGTAGCGTTTCAAGCTCTTTTACATTTTTAAACTCACCCGTTGGATGAAAACGGATTGATTCATCGCCTACGCGAATTTTACCCGCGTTTGATACCGTGTTTTGCGATTGTAAAAGTTGAAATATATGACTAGGAGCTATGCCTAATTGCGCTAATTTACGAGTCGATATCTCTACCATAACCTGTGCTTGCTGCTCTCCAGCAACGGTAACTTTACTAACCCCCTTAACAAGTACCAGCTCGCGCTTTAAATAGTCTACGTAATCTTTAAGTTCATCATACGAATAGCCATCGCCTGTAACCGAATACATCACACCGTATACGTCGGCAAAATCATCTAAAATTATACTTGGGTAGACACCGGTAGGTAATGAGGGGGAGAGATCATTAATTTTACGACGCATTTCATCCCATATTTGTCGCAGTTGTTCTTTACGGTAGGTGCTTTTCATTTCTACTGTAATTTGCGATTTTCCATTTGACGAAATTGACGTTACATAATCGACATAAGGTAATTGCTGAATCGCATTTTCGATAGGGAAGGTTACTTCTTCTTCAACTTGTTGCGGTGAAGCACCTGGGTACATGGTTATAACCATGGCCTTTTTGAGTGTAAATTCAGGGTCTTCTAATTGCCCTAAATCAAAATACGATACGCTACCACCAATTAATAGCAGCAACGTAAACATCCAGCTGATTACTTTTTTTTCTATAGAGAGTTGTGCAAAGCTCATTGTTATAAGCCTCGCTCTTTATTCCACGCGCGTACCTTCATTCCTTCTTTTATTGAGTGTACACCCGCAGCCACAACTATTTGACCTTCTTTAATGCCGCTTAGTACTTCAATGCCGTCGCGATGAAGTTGACCAATTTCTACCGCTTGCTTATGAACCTGACCTGTTTGCTCGTCGTAAAGCCAAACATATGCATTGTTTTTAATGGTTTCTTGAGGATCAGAAAAAACGGATTCTATAGGTAAAATTGTGTAAGCAACTTGTGAGTTAGTTACTTTACTCAAATCAATTAGTACACTGCCTGTCATGCCAGCAAGTAAATTAAAGTCATCGGGTACAGGCAGAGAAAAAACAACTTTATAAGTAAGTGTTGCAGGGTCTGCTTGCGTATCCCATTCTTTTATCGTTAAGGTGTATTCTTTGTCGTCGTAACCGTCAAATTTAACAGTAGGTTGGTAGCTAGTGCCTTTATTAAAGCGTGCAACTATTTTTTCAGGAACTTGTATTTCAACGTCCATTAAATCGCGGGTTTCTAAACGTAATATATTTTGCTTCGCTTGAATATTTTCAAAGTTTTTAACAAATACTTTAGCGACGATGCCACTAAAAGGAGCACGTAATTCACTGTACTCAAGGTTTGTTTCAGCTATTTTGAATGCTGATTCAGCAACTTGCATATCAGCAGTTGCTTTATCGAGCTCTGATTGGCTAGTAATTCGTTTTTCAAATAATTGTTCTATTCGGTTAAGTTGAGATTTTGCAAGTTCATACCTAGCTTTTCTATCATCATATTGCAATTCAAAATCTTCAGGATCAAGCTTTGCCAATAGTTGGCCTTTCTCTACATGTTCGCCTGCTAAGACAGGAAATTTTACAAGCTCGCCATTTACTCTAAAAGCAAGGTATGACCCTTGGTTTGCAACAACTTCAGCAGGAAAGCTGCGAATGTTAATTTGAGAATCATGACCTATGTTGAATAATTTAACAGGGCGAATGGGCTCTTCTTTAACTTGTTGTTCTGGCTCAGAACAGGCTATTAAGCTAAGTAAGGTCGTTGTTAATAAACATAGACGAAAGAGTTTCATGTCTTCTCCGTTGCAATAATGGCAAAATAATTAAGTGCAGCATACGCTGCAAACATGTAAAATAAAAATCATTAAATTTTAGAAACTCAATAAATTTTACTTATAATGTTGCAGAGCGGTATATGAAGCTGAATCAATTAATAATTTTAGATGCCATAGTGCAAAGCGCAAGCTTAAGTGGGGCAGCACTAAAGCTACATAAAACGCAGCCCGCGCTTACACTTGCTATTAAAAAACTAGAAGAAAAAATAGGATTTGAGTTACTAGATAGAAGTAAGTACCGATTACAGCTTACTGAAAAAGGGCGTATTTTTCACCGCGAGGCGCAGCAACTCCTGCATGCGAACGGCGAGTTAGCACAGCTTGCTAAAGAATTAGCACTCGGGAATGAGCCCCAATTTAGAATTTGTTACGAACAACTTTGCCATATGCAAAGTTACAACGAGATCATAAGTAATACTTTTAGGTTGTTTACCAGCACGGAATTTAGCTTAACAAGCGGGAAGCGCTTTATTTCGTTAGAGCAAGTAAATAGTGGGCAAGCTGAATTAGGCATTGGCCCGTGGTTTGATTTATTTCATGCGACAGGCGATTTAGAAAGCGTACCCATAGGCAGGCTCGATATTGGCATTGTTAGCGCTAAAGGCGCACTTCCTCAAAAGCTAACCTATATCGAACTACAAACGTATCCGTGTTTAGCCATGTTTGAAAGTGATTTGAGTATCGACAGTGACAGACTATCGTACTCAAAAGGCTCCGCCATGATGAAAATTGATGATGTATCGACCTTAAAATCGTTTTTACTCTCAGGCGCAGGTTGGGCAATGATGAGCCTAGAGCACTGCGACCCTGAAATAAAAGCAGGCTTACTTCAAGAAATACACATAACTGACCGTGAGCATAAGTTTAGTGCACAAATTAGAGCCTTTAGACAACATGCAGTGCACCATGGCCCTGTAGCGCGCACTATTTGGGAGCAATTTAAAGTACTTAGTGAGGCGTATTTAAATGAACGCTGATATTGATAAAGAAACACTTATTTATACTGTTATCGCAGGCATACCAATAGGTAAAGTGGCAAGCTACGGGCAAGTTGCAGCTCTTGCGGGCTACCCGCAAAACTCACGGTTGGTTGGGCGCTTATTAAAAATGATGCCAAACGACTCGGTTATACCTTGGCACAGGGTAGTGAATAGCCAAGGTAAAATATCATTCCCTGCAGGTAGCGAAAAATATCAAGAACAACGCGAAAAGCTATTATCAGAAGGCGTACTGTTTAAAAGCGACAAAGTAAATATGCGCGAGTGCCGGTGGGAGTGATATGACTATGTATGGGCAGGTAAGTGCCAAAAGCGGACACTCATAACCTTAGTCACTTGTTATGCATTTATCCAACCGGAAACCAGGAGCTTAAGATTATTCCATCCGGATAATACACCTATAATCGTAGCGATTGTTACTACTATGGATAGTATAAACATCCATTTTTGAAGTTTATACATCACATATATGCTTTGTACTGACAAGTAGTTTGTCAACCCTGAGTCAATTATGGCTGCGGATTCCTTAACTTGCTTCAGCTGATAATTTGCATTATCAATCGTATTTTTTCCTAAATTCACTGTTTCTTTTCTAAATAGATCTATTAGTTCACCAACCTCTGAAATTGAGCGTGCTATCCAACGCCCCGATTGCTTAATTTCGTGCTCAAACCTCGAAATAATTACTATCGTTCTCTTTAGCTCCTGAATATTGTATTGGTTTCTTTGAGTTAGCTTTTTTCTTTTGTAAAGATTTTTAAAGCCATGGCCGCGCAAAATTTCAACTTTGTTTCTGTATTTTTCTATAACACTAAAAATCGTAGATGAAACAGCTATAGCTCTCACTTTATATTCAAGAAAATCACCAAATTCAGATTCATTCTTTGAGTCAAATTTGGCCACCACGTCTGATACCATATATTTATGATTGCTAGACCTTGGTCCTGAAACTAAAAAGTCTTCCCCTTCTAAAGTATCAAATCCATTAGCATCTATTCCGTATTCATTAAGCCAGCCACTATATTCAAGCAGCCAATTTCTGCGTTCATCTGGTTCTATTGGGTTCCCAGATATTTTGTAAACATCAATATATGATACTGCATCCATTGTTTGAGGCTTCCAGCTAAAGCCTTTTTTTACCCAAGCCTCAATTCCTGTTCTGACGGAGTCTTTTTTATTGTTAATAGATTTAATAGCACAATCGGTACCTGTACCCACTGCGTATCCACGATGTAGACTACTAAGAGGCCAAAACTTTTTAAATTCCACGGGCCCAAGATAAACCTGATTTTGAATCTCGCTTAATGCTTTGCTTACTGAATCATTCAACTGAAACTCAAATATGATACATGCTACAGATGGAAGTATTCTGTGAAACGATAATGAAACATTTTTAACGTCTAGAGGTAGGCTTTCATCCACTGCCACGTAAGGAAGGTAAACCCCTTGCTCCCTTGCTATATAGCCGAGATTGTGCCAACTACTTGCATGTAATTTATCTATAGATTCTTTAAGAGATGTAACAAACGTCTGTATGTTTTCATTTTTTGGGAAATATTGTTTCAATCCTTTGATCATATTATCAAAATCTTCGTGCTCAAAAGTTAAAACCAAAGTTATTTGGCTTAGTTCTATATTTGATTCTTTAGGCGAATTTCGTCTTTCAAGTTCTTTAGACGACCATTTTTTCTGTCGCTCTCTAATATCCTGTAAACTTGAAATCGTGCCTTTTCTGAATCTAGGAAGGCCTTCAACTAAATCAAGAATTTTGGTTGAAATTTTGAGTTTTAAATTATCCATTTATAAACAGCAACCTTACTTCGATTTTGATGCATAACATTTTAGTATTTATGCGACACGCTGTTTGTGTTGCATAATCGCTTGTTGGACTGAGGCGCTACCTGCTCGGTGTGTCAGAGTTGGTGTTGTTTATGCTATGGGAATTTGCTTTTTAGAGGCTCTAGCTAAATCAGCTAATTTAATCAGCTTACCTATTATAATTTAAGCTATCCCTGCGTTGCTCAGCATTTATTATGTCCCTATTAAACCTAATATTTAACCGTTAAGCAATGATATTTTTCACTCACACAGCCGCTACTAGCCTGAACAATTAAGCAGGTTAACTCATTGATTCTATTTAGCAGGCTAGCTAGCCGCTAACTCGTTCGCCATGTTGTAAGAATTGCTGTCTCCGACGCTGATATACCAATAAATCGTAAGATGCCAACCGTGATTCTGACATCACGCCTTTTCGGGTATAACGTGCAAGGTAACTGACTAATTTTTCACTGTACGTTAAACAGGCTTTGTTATAAATATTATGCTTTCTGATATTTATATAAACATGTAAAAAAGAGGAAAGTGTCCCTTTATTCTTACTAAATTAAGGACGATTCCCTGAATGACCGCTCATCGCTCGAACCAGACCATTCTAATTGGCTTTACCTGCCTAATAAACATAATTACTAATTGAAATATAATGGCAAACACACCCAGCAATAACAAATAAGTGCCAAATAGCGTGGCTAAATTGGGTGCTTTTAGCGCTGTAAAATAATGTACCTAAACTATAAAAAATACCGCCGGCAAGTAGCCAGTAAAGTGCTTTTACATCAACACTAGAGTAGAGCGGATATACAATAGCCAGTGCAAACCAACCCATGAGTAAGTAGGTGGCGAGTGATATTTTTTTATTGCCGTTTTTTACAAATACTTTGTACGCAACGCCCGCCAGTGCGACAGTCCAAATAAATGTAAGTGTTGCCCATGACCAAGCACCGGTTAATGAGATTAATAAAAAGGGAGTGTAGGTGCCGGCAATTAATAAGTATATGGCGCAGTGATCGCACTTTTTATAAAAGGCTCTTAAGCGCGGTTGAATACTGGCGTGGTACAAAGTGGATGACAAAAACAGCACAAATAGGCTACTGCCATAAATTGCAGTACTAATATACGCTTTAGTGCTGGTGGCTTGGCTAAATAAATCCCACATAACAAATGCGGCAAATACAATACCAAGTGCATGACTAATTACGTTTAGTTGTTCTTCTTTTTTAGAATAGGGCGCTTCTAACGACATGACAGATCCTACCACTATTTGAATGAATTTTAGTGTACAAGTGTACGCTGAGTTTTTCAATCTTATAATTTTTATATGAATACAATAATTTATTATTTTTCATAAAGTTGAAACATCAATTTAACCAATGCGTAATTAATAAGACGTAAAAAAGTCGTAATAGTTCGTTAGATTACTGGTAATTCCTAAAAACAATTAACCGGACGAACAGTGAAAAACATGAAAAATAAATTAACAATACGCCCTTTTCTTAAACTTACTAAATTGTCTGTTGCGATGATTTGCGTTACATCAACAAATAGTTTTGCAGATCAAACCATAAATAAAGAACTTGATGAAATAGTGGTTGTTGCTCAAAAGCGTGCGCAATCAATACAAAATGTGCCTGTAACAATAAGTGCCTACGATGGCGACTTTTTAGAAAGCTTAGGTATTGGCGAACTCGACACTTTATCTGAAATAACACCGGGGCTTGTTATTCAAGAGCAAAGCCCTAACAACCCAGGCTTTGTAATTCGTGGTATTACGTCTGATAGTGGGTCGTCTCAATCATCCCCTCGTGTGTCTATTTATTATAACGGAGCAGATGTATCACGCTCTCGTGGCTCATACTTTGAGCTTTTTGATGTAGAAGGGATTGAAGTTGTTAAAGGACCACAAGCGACACTGTTTGGAACAGCAGCTTCTGTAGGTGCTATTAGTGTAGCAACACGTAAACCAGAAAAAGATTTTTCGGCGCAATTAAAAGCATCCGTTGGTAATTACTCGGCCAAAGGTGTTAGTGGTTTTGTAACGGGTGGTAATGATTTAATGCAAGGCCGTGTTGCTTTTACTTATCGTGAACGTGATGGGTTTATAAAAAATATTGCAGGAAATAGTAACTCCCAAAATCCGGCTGGGTTTAAGCAAGATGACATGCATGCTATTGAGCGTTTTTCTTATCGTCCGTCTTTACGTATTACACCTAGTGACGATGTAACGATTGATTTGGTGTATACGTATGAAAAAAATGATGACTCGGGTACATCTTTTAAAAATGGGCTTTATGCACCAACCGGTGGTGATACAAGTCCATATAGTTTTGTTGAAATGCCAGGTAGTCCGTATGCAGAGTCTGTGTTTGGAAAAAAAGACTTAGGTGTAGAGCGCACAGTTAACGATTTAAATTTGACTGTAAATTGGGATGTAAGTAACGATTTAACAATCACCTCAATTACTGCAGGGCGTAATTTTGACTCTTTAGAAGTGTTTGATGCTGATGGTACACAAGCATGGTTTTTAGAATTTGCAGAAGCTGCAGAGGGCGACCAATTTAGCCAAGAATTACGCGCTGTTTATACGCAGAATAAGTTTACTAGTATTTTTGGTGTGAGTTACTTTGAAGAAGAGGGTAGCCAGCGTATTCCATTTAGTACAGAGGAGTCTATATTCTTAAATTGCTTAGGCGTATTGGGTTCAGGTGTTCCTTGTATTAATAATGATGGTAGCGTTAATATTTTAACGCCAGCATTAACAGGTGGTGCAATAAACGAGTTGCCATATTCATTAGAGTTTACAAACTATGGTGAAAACAAAGCGTACTCAGCGTTTGCTGATGTAACTTATGCTGCAACTGAGGCACTGGAGTTAACAGCGGGTCTTCGTTATATAAAAGAAGAAAAGCGCAGTGGTTATAGCTCTGCTGCACCCAATAGTGTTTTGACGCAAGCGCCATTGTTTACGGTTGATACGAATGGTGAAACATTCTATGGCGATGCTGATTATGATGATTGGCTGCCACGTTTTAATGCGCTTTATATAATAAACCCTACTACAAATATGTATGCGACTGTTTCAAAAGGGCGTCGTTCGGAAGTACTTGAAGTAAGTTCGGCTAACGATGAACAAGGGAGTGTCGAAGCTTCTATATCAGAAGTCCCAGCGGAAATTATTTGGAACTACGAAACCGGTATTAAAGGCAAAGCGCTTGACGGGCGTTTAGATTACTCTGTCGCTGTATTTTATCAAGATTACTCTAACTTTCAGGTTACGTTACAGGATGATGAAGGCGTTGCGTTTTCTGCAGATGCGGGCTCTGCCACTAATGTTGGCGCAGAGGCTGAAGTAAGGGCGTTAATTAATAATGAGTTTGAGGTATTTGCCAATACGGCTTACCTTGATGCTGAAATAGATGATGATAGTAATAATGGTAACCTCGCAGGCAATAAATTTAGACTACAACCAGAGTGGACGTTTAGTACGGGGCTGTTTTATTCAACAGAATTGTCGAACTCACTTAATTTAACGAGCTCTTTGATATATAGCTACCGCTCTGAAGTGTTTTTTGAGCCAGCAAATGCGCCAATATCAGGCTTAGATATTAGCCAACCAGCGCTTGGATTAGTCAGTGCGCGCTTAGGTATCGCAAATGGTGATGACTGGGCTGTTAGTGTATTTGCTAGTAACTTATTAGATAAAGAGTATTTAGTTGATGCTGGTAATACTGGAGGAGGATTTGGCAACCCAACATTTGTTGCAGGAGCACCTCGTTTTGTTGGTATTGAGTTAACTCTCGGGTTTGGCGGACAATAATACATTTAACTACTTGATATTTTAATTGAGCCACTGCAAAGTGGCTTTTTTATGTGACCACTTTAAAAAGTGTAATTTCTATATTGGATAAATATGAAACCAGATCTTAAAGCTGCTTTACTTACCGCCATTGTTTATCCTGGAGCGGGGCATTTTTCTTTAAAAAAACATCTTATAGGCGCTATTTTTGCGGGGGTATTTTCTGTTCTTTTAATTTTAACCTTTCAAGATATATTTGCGATTGCACAGTGTACTGCAAATGAAATTGTACACGGAAAAATCCCTATGTCGGTTACGGCCATTTTAAAAGCCGCGCAACAACCATCTAACGCCTGCGCTCAGCTCGCTGAATATAAGTACGTACCTTTAATGATTGTTATTTGGATATTGAGTATTGCAGATGCCTATCGTTTAGGACGTAAGGTGTTGCCCAATATAATTGACTAAAATGTATGCAAGGTGGTGTTTCTTAATTGATGGCTACCTATTTACTCTACTTAAACATTTTATTTTTACCTAATGTAAAAAAAGTGTAAAAAACAATATATCCCCGACAAAATCTTCGAACTTCGTTAAACATGCCTTTTATTCTCCTTTTCCTAATTCACGGCAGTGCTTCGTGAATTTTTTTGTTCAGTTAATGTTAATAATAAGTTGGTACTTTTAACTTACGTAAAATATAATGGGTAATTACTTTGTATTGCTTTTGCGGTTTTACTTTATTACATCAGCGAAATGACGACTGATAACTTCAATTTAAGGAAATATTATGGATAACAGTTTAATTAATCACAACAAAAGGAACTTTAAAGTGACGAGCTTATCGTTAGCTTTATTATTAGGTTATTCAACAATGGCTAATGCCGCTGTTGAGAAATTAACGGTTAGTGGTAATCAAATTCTTGCTGGTGGTGAAAATACGAGCTTTGCAGGTACCAGCTTATTCTGGAGTAACACGGGGTGGGGGGCTGAAAAATTTTATACCGCAGAAACAGTAGCACGTGCTAAGTCTGAATTTAATGCAACATTGATTCGCGCGGCAATAGGCCATGGGTCAAGTGCTGGTGGTAGCTTAAATTATGACTGGGATGGCAATATGAGCCGTCTTGATACTGTTGTAAATGCTGCTATTGCTGAGGATATGTACGTTATTATTGACTTTCATAGCCATGAAGCACATACAGATCAGGCTACTGCCATTCGATTTTTTGAAGACGTAGCTACAAAGTATGGGCAATACGATAATGTTATTTATGAGATTTATAACGAGCCGTTACAAATTTCATGGGCTAACGATATTAAGCCTTACGCCGAAACTGTAATTGATAAAATTAGAGCAATCGATCCTGATAATTTAATTGTGGTTGGTACACCAACATGGTCTCAAGACGTTGATGTGGCATCACAAGATCCGATAGATCGCGCCAATATTGCTTACACTCTGCACTTTTATGCTGGCACGCACGGACAATCATATCGAAATAAAGCGCAAACAGCACTCGACAACGGTATTGCATTGTTTGCTACAGAGTGGGGGACAGTTAATGCTGATGGCAATGGTGGTGTTAATGCTAATGAAACAGATGCATGGATGGCATTTTTTAAAACAAACAATATTAGTCACGCTAACTGGTCTATTAATGATAAAAACGAAGGGGCTTCGTTATTCACCCCTGGCGGCAGTTGGAATTCATTAACCGCTTCAGGCACTAAAGTTAAAGAGATCATTCAAGGTTGGGGTGGCAGTACCGTTGCTTTAGACTCTGATGGCGATGGCGTAAGTGACAGCCTTGATCAGTGTGATAATACTCCTGCCGATACAGTGGTTGATAGTATTGGTTGTGCGGTAACTGATGCCGATGCTGATGGTATTAGCGATAGTGTTGATCAATGTCCAAATACACCTGCAGGGGAAACCGTTAATGATGTGGGTTGTGCTGTTGAAGTAGTTGAACCACAAAGTGATGCGGATAATGATGGAGTGAATGATGATATTGATCAGTGCCCAGATACACCCGCTGGTACAAATGTTGATGCAAATGGATGTAGCGTTGTAAGTTCAACCGATTGTAATGGTATTAATACATACCCTAATTGGGTGAAAAAGGATTATTCGGCCGGTCCATTTACACACAATAACACCGACGACAAAATACAATATCAAGGCAATGCATACAGTGCAAATTGGTATACAAACAGCCTTCCAGGAAGTGATGCTTCGTGGACGCTTCTTTATACTTGTAATTAAGCGCGTTTTATAAAATATGCGAAGAAGGTAAATAATACATTTACCTTCTTTTTATACAAAATGTTAGCCCTTATAAACACTTTGATGTTGATTAACAATGCTGTAACTTGAAGTGTTAATGTTATCTACATAGCGCCAATCGGTTGTGATTTGCTCTTTAGTAATAGTCAGCAACATATAGCCACGGTGTGATAAGTCACAATAGTTTAAGTCGTTTATTAACAATGAAAGCGAGTCAGCCATCTGCTTTGCTTGTGCTGTATTAAGCGCTAAATAATGCTCCATACCCGGGGATGTAACACCAGGTGTTGCAAACTCTACTCCTACGCTTTCGCCTTTTGCATTTTTTAATGTGCCATGCCACGCATTGTGCGTATCACCTGCAACCACCACTAATTTTTTATTTAATGCGGTAACGCTTTTGTACAATGCTTCGCGCTCGCTTGGGTAACCATCCCACGCATCTAAATTATAAGGCATTAAAGTATTTACGCGTGCGAGTTGCGCGGGTGTTACCGCTTTATTTGCTAACACGGTTTTTTTAATTGCAACAAGCTCTTTTAATACCATCGGGATTTTAGTGCGATCGGATTGCGAGAATATTTCAGTAGGTAGCCACATTTTAGTCATCAATACTTGCTGGCCCAATACTTGCCATTTTGCATTTGATTTAGTTATTGCACTGGTGAGCCAGTTTAGTTGTGTGTTACCTAGTAACTGCCTTTTTGGATTATTTAAATCACTGGCAAAGCGAGCAACATCCATTTGTTTGGTCTCTAGGTTTTTATAGTCGCTGTAAGCGAGTTGTTTATCGCGTGCTATTACGCGAGTATCTAGCATGTGCAAGCTTATTAAATTACCAAAATCAAAGGTGCGGTATATTTGCGGGCTTTGTTCGCCCATTGGCGGCCTAATTGGCAGCCATTCGTAATAGGCTTGAATAGCTGCTGCACGGCGCTTAAAAAAGTCACCTTCATCAGGGGTATGATTTTCAGCACCACTTTTATAGGTATCGTTGGTAACTTCGTGATCATCCCATATTGCAATAAAAGGCGCTGCTGCGTGAAGTGCTTGTAGACCTTTGTCTGTTCTGTAAATTGCATAGCGTTTGCGGTAGTCGCTTAAAGTAATAATTTCACCGCTGTTATCGGCGGCTAATTGGCGGCCAATTTTTTCAGCATTTTCAGTGGCGTATCCACCCATTGGGTATTCGTAAATGTAATCTCCTAAATGCAGTACTACATCTAAATCCTTTTGCTTGGCGGCATCAGTGTAGGCATTAAAGTACCCAGCAGGGTAGTTTGAGCACGACACAACAGCCATTTTTATTTGTTCAACATTAGTTATTGGCAGTGTTTTAGCTCGGCCTATAGGGCTTTGTGTTTGCAAACCCATAAAACGGTAAAAGTATTCGGTATTTGGTGCAAGATCTTGCACGTCTATTTTTATAGTAAAGTCGCGGCTTTTATCTGTTTGTTCGTAACCGCTGCGTAATATATTTTTAAAATCAGGATCACTTGCCAGCTCCCATGAAACAGTCGCAATGGAAGATGGTTTAGAGGTTGTGGCTCGCGTCCAAATTATTAAAGCATTACTGAGCGGATCACCACTGGCAACACCATGCTTAAACTCAATTGCTGATAATGGTCTGTCAGCTAGTGTTTGAGCGCAGCCTGTTATAGCGCTGGAAATAGCAACGGTAAATACACTGGCTACTGATGTTTTTAAAAAACCACGACGAGATAAGATAGACATACTGCACTTTTCAATTATTTATAGTAATGGAACTTTAACGTTTAGATATGACGTTTTTATAAACGCTAAATGTATTTACTGTGACTTTTATTAACGTGGGTAAATTGATCTTAATTATTAACCAAATATTGGTCAAAAAATAAAATTAAGTGGTTAGATTAATAGAGTGTGAATTTTTGAAATTAATTAAATTTATAAAAATCTATTTAATTACAATGCTTTAATTTTTATTTTCATGTTGGCACAACCCTTGATTATATAACTTCGTCTAATCAAACAATATACAAACAAGGAATACCATTATGAAACATTCAATTAAAATCGCTATGGCAAGTTTATTAGTATTAGGTTCTGCGCAAGTACACGCAACAGAAGTGGACCTAGATGTTACTGATATATTAGCTCAAAGTGTAACAAGCTACGTTAAGCAAACAACATTCGAACTTGAAAAGTCATTAAAAGAAACGCTTTATTTTGATGCTAAAACTGTTTTAGTTGGAATATTAGATGAGGCTGTTTTAACCGAGAATACTGCGTCTAAAAATACTGACGCGAGTGTTAAAAACGTTAAATAAACCATTTAAAGGATTAAAACGATGAGCAGTGAATTTGGGTTATTTGCTTTAATGTTAGCGCCAGTAGCCAGTATGATAAGTGCATATTACTCAGTCCAAGTACTAAAAAGCATGGGGAGCTGGTTTAATATTTAACCAATGGTGAAGTAGGTAATTAATTCGATTCATGCAAAGCTGATCGACTTAGCAAAAGCGCACGTAAGTAAAGGCAGAGTATTTGAAATAAGTAGACTTTATGAAACGTGCGATTTTTCCATTACCCATTTTTATGTTACCTGAAGGTTATACGCGATTACGCATATTTGAGCCTCGCTATTTAAATATGGTTAAAAACGCATTAAAAAATAATACAGGGTTTGTGCTTTGTACATTTGAGCACGACACGCCATTTAATATAAGCGCGCAAGGTTGCCTTGTTGATATTATTGATTTTGACCAAGACGACAACGATGTATTATTAATCGATGTGTTTGCTTCTCAAAGTGTTCAAATAAATGATGTTTATCAAGACGAGGACGAACTGCGACATGGTTTGGTGTCTTCTTGTAATACGCCTTATTGGTACAAGGACATTAACAACTCAATTGGCGAACATGACTTATTACATGATGCGCTTTTAAACGTCTTTGAAAGTAATTCGGAACTTCGTTTACTGTACAAAAAAACTCATTTTGACAAGTTGCCTTGGATTGCAGCACGTTGGCTTGAGCTCCTACCTATTTCTATCGAGAAAAAACAGCAACTTGCGTTTGAAACGAACTTTGATAACTTACTGAATTTCCTCCATACTGTGATTAATAACGAATTTGCCTAAATTTTATGATCCTAAATTAATTATTGCCCGTATCACTTAATACAAAAGCAATAACGGGATAAATTATTATGGTAAGTCAACAACAGTCACCACGTTGTGAACCTAATACAGGTAAGTACACTGCCATGCCAGAAACGCCGAGTAAAGAGCTCATGCAAGCGCTTATAGATGTTGCGCAATCACGCGACAAAAAAGCGTTTTCCTATTTATTTGAATATTTTGCGCCAAAAATTAAACGCTTTGGAATTAAGCAGTTTGGTGTTGAAGCTCAAGCAATGGAGCTTGTTCAAGAGACGTTAACGTCTGTTTGGCGTAAAGCACATTTGTATCACAGTGATAAAGGTGCAGCGACTACGTGGGTTTATACCGTTATGCGTAATGCTTCATTCGATATGCTTCGTAAAATGAAAAGTAACAAAGAAGAAAACATCAGTGAAGATATTTGGCCGTTATTAAACGAATCACAAGATACACATCACGAATACAGTGATCATTTAGAAGATAAGCAAATTAAGCGCTATTTAGACAAGCTACCAATCGCTCAACGTGAAGTGGTAAGAGGCGTTTATTTTCAAGATATGTCGCAAGAGCAACTTGCACATCAACTTAACATTCCAGTAGGCACGGTAAAATCACGGTTACGTTTGGCCTTGCAAAAATTACGTAATGAAATGGGAGATCAGCATGATTAAACATCACCCGAGTGAAACTTTACTGACACAGTATTGCGATGCATCACTTGCTACATCACTGAGTTTAGCCGTTTCTATACATGTAGATATGTGCCCTGTGTGCCAAGCTAAAGTCGCTAAAATTGAAGCAAGTAATGCAGACGCGTTATTTAGTGAAGAGCCAGTCCAATTTGAGACAGTTCAAACAGAGCAATCTGAGTTATTTGAAGACTTTGAATTGAATGTTCTTGATATGATCACATCTGATGATTCTATCGACGAAGTTTATGAGGTAGAGCCTGTTTCTATTAAAGTAAATGAACATAACTACCAGCTTCCGCGTGCTTTAACGCGTATTTCTCATAGTAAATTTACACAAGTTGGTAAGTTAGCGCGATCTCGAGTTTCGCTTGATGATGGTGCGCTACGTTCTAGCCTGTTACACATTGATGCGGGTGGTGAAATACCAGAGCATACGCATACTGGATTTGAAGTTACTTTACTCCTAGATGGTGAGTTTAGTGACGAAGATGGTAGTTACGTACCAGGCGACTTCATATGGCAAGATGGTAGTCATCAGCATACACCTTTAACGAAAGACGGGTGTTTGTGCTTTACAGTTGTCAGTAGTGCGCTACATTTTAATAAGGGCTTCAGCAAGTTACTAAATCCAATAGGTAATTTGATTTACTAAGAGAATATATGCACACAGATATAATAAAAATAGGTATAAGCGCCTGCTTAGCAGGCGAAAAAGTTAGATTTGATACGGGTCATAAAAAATCAAATTTTTGTATGGATGAGCTAGGTAAACACGTTGAATACACACGGTTTTGTCCGGAAGTAGCTGTTGGTTTACCGATACCTCGCCCAACTATTCGCCAAGTTAAAGTGGGCGATACTATTAAAGTATGTCGCCCAGATGGCACTGGCGAAGTAGGTCAACAACTTACCGAATATGGTAAAAAAGTTGCAACAGAACAAGCTAAAGAGTTGAGTGGATTTGTATTTTGCGCGAAAAGTCCAAGTTGCGGTATGGAACGCATTAAAATATACAATGAAGCAGGCACGGGTAATACCTCAGAAGGCGTTGGTTTTTTTGCTGAGCAAATAATGAAGCACAACCCATTATTGCCATGTGAAGAAAACGGGCGTTTAAACGATATGCATTTACGTGAAAACTTTGTAATGAGAATTTACGTATTTAAAAACTGGCAAAAGTTAGTACAAGAGCCGCTTACGGTTCACAAGCTTACTCAATTTCACTCTCAGTATAAGTATTTGTTGATGGCTCACAATTATCAAGCTTATCGTGATTTGGGTAACCTGCTTGGAACGTTTGTAGGTGACGATATAAATGCAGTTGCTGATGAATATATTTTAGGTTTGATGACAGGTCTTAAAAAGCCAGCTTCTCGCAGAAATAATTGCAACACGCTAATGCACTTACAAGGTTACTTTAAAACTGATTTATCGAAGGTTGAAAAACAAGAACTTCGTGATGCGATAGATGAATACCGCGAAGGATTGGTGCCATTGTATGTACCACTTACCTTGTTAAAACATCATTTGAAAGTTCATCCGAATGAGTACCTTGAAAAACAAGTGTTTTTTAACCCATACCCTCACGATTTAAAACTACGATTTGGTATTTAATGGATACATTATTTTGGTTTAGGCGCGATTTGCGCCTTTTTTCTAACGAAGCGTTAATTCAAGCGCTAAACAATGGCGCTAAACACGCCATTTTTTTTGTGTCTGAAAAGCAGTGGCAACAACACCAAACAGCGCCTATTCAGATTGACTTACTCAAGCGCCGAGTTACTTATCTTCAATCCCAACTTGCTGATTACGGTATTACTTTACATATTATTGAAGCGCCTAGCTTTTGTGATTGTACGCGCGAGCTCATTAACTTTTGTAAAGCAAACGATGTAAAACACGTAATTGCTAATACAGAATATGAGCTTAATGAAGTAAACCGCGATAAAGCAATTTTGCATGAATGCGATGAGCGTACAATTACTTTTACTTTGTACGAAGGTGATTTAATTGCGCCTGCAGGCTCAGTTAAAAATCAAAGTAATGAAATGTATAAAGTGTTTACTCCATTTAAACGTGCATGGTTAAAGCAGTATCAAGATACACACTTTAGTTTGCCACAATGGCCTTTAACTTCTGACCCTATTGAGTTTGACGAGAGTGATTTACTAAAAAATGATGGGTGCTCAGATAAGTGGCCGGTTGACGACGAAACACTCTCTACCGTAGTTGATAATTTTATATGCGACAAACTTACAAGTTACGACGACCAGCGTGATATTCCCAGTGTAAAAGGCACATCGGGTTTAAGCCCGTATTTAGCACTAGGTATTGTAAGCACAAAGCAACTGCTTATTAATATTCAGCAGCGTTATCCTGATATTTTAACTACGTCAAAAAGTAAAACGTTTACGTGGATTAACGAGCTTGTTTGGCGCGAATTTTACAGGCATTTAATTGCTGAATTTCCGAAGCTTTCGCGCGGCGATAACTTTAACGAAAAGTATAATGCTGTAGTGTGGCGTAAAAGCGAAAGCGATTTTAAAGCATGGTGCGAAGGGCGTACAGGTTACCCATTAGTGGATGCAGCAATGCTACAACTTAAGCAAACCGGTTGGATGCATAATCGTTTACGAATGGTTGTTGCAAGCTTTTTAACTAAACATTTATTAATAGACTGGCGTGAAGGTGAACGCTTTTTTATGCAGCACTTAATTGATGGCGATTTAGCCTCAAATAATGGTGGTTGGCAGTGGGCTGCAAGTACGGGCTGTGATGCTCAGCCTTATTTTAGAGTTTTTAATCCTATCAGACAAAGCGAGCGCTTTGATCCAACGGGCAAGTTTATCCGTAAGTATTTGCCAGAGCTTGAAAACGTGCCAGATAAACACATTCATTTTCCACACACTTATTTAGCCGCAACAGGCAAAGATAAGGAATGTTACTGGCCAGCAATAGTTGATCATAAAGCGGCACGAGAACGTGCACTTGCTGCATTTAAGGTGTGATATGGATAACCAGTTACCAGTAGATAAATTTGTTGAAATATACCAACAGCTTGATAGCACTAATCTTGATTTATTGAGTGATATTTACTGTGACAACATACAGTTTATAGACCCGATGCATGAAATTAATGGCATTGTAGAATTGCGCAGGTACTTTGCTAACTTATACAGCAATGTTAAGCATTGTCAGTTTGATATTAGTGATTCGTTTAATAGCGGTAACAATGCTTTTATTTATTGGACTATGCATTATGCACATCCAAAGCTCTCATCAGGTAAAACTATTTCGGTAGAAGGTCATAGCAAGCTTATTTTTAAAGATGGCAAAATTATCAAGCACAGAGACTACTTTAATGTGGGCGAGTTGTTATACAAACACATTCCTTTACTTGGTAGCGTTATAAAGCTAATTGATAAAAGGACAGGTTAATTATGATCACACTTATAACGGGTGCTACATCAGGTATTGGAGAGCAGCTAGCAATTAAATATGCGCAGCTAGGAGACACTGTTATAGCTTGCGGACGTAATAGTGAAAAGCTCGCCGAGCTTGCTAAATACGACAATATTCAAGCTTGTAAATTTGATGCAACTAACCTGCAAGATATAAAAGAGTCTACTATTGGCTTTCCTCATTTTGAGCGAGTTATCTTAAACGCCGGTAACTGTGAATATATAGATGATGCGCGAAATTTTGATAGTGCATTATTTGCGCGTGTAATAAACGTCAATTTACTTTCTATGGGGTATTGCCTTGAGGCGTTACTCCCTAAAATAAATCCAGGCGGCCAGCTTGTTTTAGTTAGCTCAAGTGTTACTTATCTTGCGCTACCTCGTTCAGAAGCTTATGGTGCATCAAAAGCGGGTGTAAGTTACTTAGCAAAAAGCTTAGCTGTTGATTTAAATGATGTTGATGTGACTTTAGTTCATCCAGGTTTTGTAAAAACCCCGCTCACTAGTAAAAATGATTTCCCGATGCCTATGGCCGTTACTGCTGAAAAAGCCGCTGACTACATGATTAAGGGTATTCAAAAACGCCGCAAAGACGTTCATTTCCCTTATCGTTTTACACTTATATTAAAAGCATTACGTATTTTACCACTCCCACTTTGGCTTAAAATCGCAAAAGGATTAGCCCGTTGAAAAAAATAGCAATAATAGGAACTGGTGTATCTGGTTTAACATGTGGGCATTTGCTTCACAAACATTATGATGTAACCATTTTTGAAAAGAATGATTACATAGGTGGTCACACTGCAACAGTTGATGTTGATGTAAGCGGCATCAAATACGCAATAGACACAGGCTTTATTGTGTTTAATGACCGAACTTACCCATACTTTGAAAAACTGCTAAAGCGTATTGGTGTCAATAAACAAAAAACAGAAATGAGCTTTAGTGTTCACAACGAAGCCACTGGTTTTGAATATAATGGCCATACATTTACAAGTTTGTTTGCACAGCGCCGTAATATTTTCAGACCAAAATTTTGGCGTTTATTGTACGACATTGTTAGGTTTAACAAACTGTGCAAAGCAATGCATGAAAAAGGTGATTACCAGTCTGATCAATCATTAGGGCAATTGCTTAACGATAACCAGTTTAATGACTTTTTTAAATACCATTATATTCTTCCTATGGGCGCGGCTATTTGGTCTACCAGTATTAAAGAAATGGAAAACGTAGGCGTTGAGTTTTTTGTTAAGTTTTTCTTTAATCATGGGCTTTTAGATGTAACCAATAGACCACAGTGGTATGTAGTACCAGGAGGCTCTCGTCAGTACATTAAGCCGCTGATCAGAGGCTTTGCCGATAAAATTAACCTCAATACAAATATTAAATCTGTTACGCGTCAAAATGATGAAGTAACAATAGAGTTTGCCAATGGTGAGCAAAGTAAATTTGATAAAGTAATATTTGCTTGTCATTCAGATCAGGCGCTTGCACTACTTGGTGATGCTACGGAGCAAGAAAAGTCAGTATTGGGTGCAATAGCTTACACTGAGAACTCAGTGGTGCTGCACACCGATACAAACCTTTTACCAGATAGAAAAGCGGCATGGGCAAGCTGGAACTACCTACTTAATAACAACACTGATAAAGCAGCTGTTGTTACTTACCAAATGAATATTTTGCAAGGTATACAATCGGATACACAGTTTTGTGTAACGCTTAATCATCTTGAAGGAATAAGCCAAAGTAAAATTTTGCGCGAGTTTACCTATCATCACCCTGTATTTAACCAAGAATCTATTGCGGCTCAAAAACTTAAACACAGTATTGATGGGAACAATAATAGTTATTTTTGTGGCGCTTATTGGTACAATGGTTTTCATGAAGATGGCGTACACAGTGGTGTAGATGTGGCTAAACAGCTTGGGGTCGAATTTGACTAGTGCAGTTTATTTAGGCGATGTAAAACATCGCCGTTTTGCTGTTAAAGAACATCGTTTTAGCTATCCTTTGTATATGATGTGGGTCGATCTAAACAATCCTCAGCAATTAAATGGTGTACATAAAAACTTAGGTACATCAGGCTTAAAAGCCTTAAAGTTTAACGAGGCAGATTACCTACAAAGTTTATCAGCTTTTGACCAATCTCCCATTATTGAACGTGCTCATAAGCAACTTTCTTCATTAGGTATAAAGGAAACATTTACTCATGTTTATATGCTTGGGCAACTACGCTGTTTAGGGGTTTATTTTAGCCCTGTTAATTTTTACTTTTTTGGTAATAGCGATAATAGCTTTACGTATATGATTGCTGAAGTAAGTAATACACCGTGGAATGAACGCCATTACTATTTAGTCTCCCTAGAAAAAAAAGTGAACTTTAAGAAGGTTTTTTCCGTATCACCTTTTATGAATTTAGATATGAACTATCATTGGCATATTCGACAGTCGTCTGATAAAACATTGATACATATTGAAAATAAACGAGATGAAGTATTATTATTTGATGCAACACTTCGTTTGAAACGTGCAGAGCTTACTAATCAAGAAGTCAGTAAGTTACTAAAACGTTTTCCGGCCATGACGTGGTCGATCTTTAAAGGTATTTACCATCAAGCGCTAAAGTTATTCATAAAGCGAGTGCCTTTTTTAGGTCACTCAGGTAGGCCATAAAACATATACAGATAGTTAGAACAATAAATAGGTATTTTAATGGATAAAGTGTCGAGCTTAAATTGTGAACAAAGCACGAGTTGGTTAACTAACATATATAAAAAATTAGTAACTAAAGCCTTTTCGTCAATTAAAACTGGTCAAATAGTTTTGATTGAGGGAAACGAAAGAACTATTTTTGGGGATTCATCTTCAGAACTAAAAGCAACTGTTACAGTAAATGATAAAGCAATGTATAAAGCATTTGCTCTGTCAGGCAGCGTTGGCGCAGGCGAATCGTATATTCTTGGGCATTGGTCTTGCGATAACTTAACCTCATTTATAGAAATATTTGCTATAAATGAAAAGCAACTTGATGAGTTTGAAAAAAAATTCGCATTTTTTAGCAATGTCGCACACCGGTTCAATCATATAAAAAATAAAAATTCTGAATCAGGATCTAAAAAGAATATTGTTGCTCATTACGACTTAGGTAATGATTTGTACGAATCATTTTTAAGTAAAGAAATGCTTTACTCAAGTGCTGTATATCCTACAAAAGAAGCGACACTTGAAGAGGCTCAACTATACAAGCTTAAACGCATTTGTGAGCAAGTTGAGCTTCAAAAAAATGACTCAGTTATTGAGATTGGTACAGGGTGGGGGGCTTTTGCTATATATGCAGCCACGCATTATGATTGCCATGTTACAACAACAACTATATCTGACGAACAACACGATTACGTAGCAAATAAAATTATTGAGCTTGGTCTTGAAAATAAAATAACGTTACTCAAGCTCGATTACAGACTATTAAAAGGCAAGTACGACAAGCTTGTTTCTATTGAGATGATAGAAGCGGTGGGCCATGAGTACTTACCTAGCTTTTTCACCCAATGTGGTGAACTGTTGAAAGATGATGGTGCTATGCTCATACAAGCTATAACTATTGGCGATCAGCGTTATAAGCACTACTTAAAAAATTCTGACTTTATCCAACAGTATATTTTTCCGGGCGGATGTTTGCCATCACTTAACGAAATGAGTGAGCAGATTAAAAATAATACCGACATGGTAATTCATACTGTTAATGATATTGGCGCTCACTACGCACGAACATTAGCTGATTGGCGAACCCGTTTTATAAAAAGCTGGCCAGATTTGGACCGTTCAAAATTTGATGAACGCTTTTATCGCTTGTGGTTATTTTACTTTGCTTATTGCGAAGGTGCGTTTAGAGCTAGAGCTACAAGCACAGTGCATTTAATGGCACGTAAACCGAGGTTTATGAGCGATAACGATGATATTGCGCTCGGTTATTAATTTTGTTTTATTTCAAGCAGTGTGGTTTTTATCATTGCTGCTTGAGGCTGATTCGCTATTTTTTAGCGGATTAATTATTGTTTTAATGTTTTGTTTGTCAAAGCAGAAAAAACAAGACACCTTATTACTAATTAAAGCCCTACCTCTAGCAATGTTGTTAGAGTTTATAGCGGTAAAGTTAGGCTTGTTGGAATTTAAAGTTTATCCCTTTCCTCTATGGCTCGCCTTTTTATGGGTTGCATTATTACTTTCTTTAAACACCTCAATGATCTTTTTAGGTAGGTTAAAACTTTGGCAGGCCTTTTTAGTATGCATAGCTTTTGCGCCAGCAAGTTATTGGGCTGGGGCGCGCTTTGAAGTAATAAGTTTAGGCTTACCTTTATGGCAGTTTTGGCTCGTGTACGGTGCGCTTTGGTCTACTGTGTTTACTGCTATTCTTTTTATAAACCAAAAAATTAAGTTATTCATCAACCGCTGATCGCCCACAATTCCCATTTCGTAACATTACTCATTGACTCGAGGGAGCTTATTTTGAAACTTATACTAAAGGCAGTTACTTTTTATTTGCTTACAACTTCAATTGTTTTAGCTGACACACAGTTTAATAAAGTAGGCGAAGCACGAATGGAGTATTTATTTTGGGATGTATATGACGCGGTTTTATTTACCCCTTCAGGTAATTACAGCGCAGGAACGCATCCTATTAAATTTAAACTTACCTATTTACGTGACTTTGAAGCTAAAGAAATCGTAAAAGCAACAAATGAGCAGTGGGAGCATATTGGAAAAAAAGAGCTAGCTGATAAATATGACAGTGAATTATTGTCTATTTGGCCTGATATTAGAAAAGGCGATTCGCTAACGCTGATCACTAATGAGCAGGGAATGAGTGTTTTTTATCATAATGATGAACAAATTGGTGAAATAAACGAACTTCAATTTTCGAGTGACTTTTTAGCAATTTGGCTTGATGAAAAAACTTCTGAGCCAAAACTACGAAAGCAATTATTAGGGAATTAATATGAATATATTAAACACGTTAAAAACAGCATTGATCTGCTTATCAGCTCTACTTTTAATTAGCTGTTCAGCGCCAAATGTTGAACATTATAAAAATACATCGCCAAACTTTGACTTTAAAACATTTTTTAGTGGAAATTTAAAAGCCTATGGTGTTGTACAAGACTTTAAGGGTGAATTGACCCGCAAGCTTGTCGTAGATATGAATGCAACGTGGGATGGTAACCAGGGTGTTATTGAGGAAGATTTTGTTTACGATGATGGTGAAACACAAAAACGTATTTGGAAAGTAACGCTTAATAACGATAACAGCCTAACGGGCACTGCTGATGATGTTATTGGTGTAGCTAAAGGGAAAAGTAATGGCAGTGTATTTCATTGGAACTATAATGTTGAACTTGCATATGATGACAGCACTTTAAACGTTAATTTTGACGATTGGATGTACTTGGTTACACAAACGCGCTTGATAAACCGCACATCTATTGTTAAGTTTGGTGTCGAGGTTGGGGAAGTGACCTTAGTTATCGAAAAAATATAGTTTATTATGTTGCCTAAGTTGCACCAAAATTGTACTTAAATTAAGTTGTTGTTAACTCAACATGCTGTATTTTACCGAGAATTATTTAAATTTTATGTGTTTTTGAAGATTTTAAACAAAAAATGCAATTTGCTGTTGCTAACTGTTTAAAAATGCATAAAGATAGGATTTGCGAAGGCAAAATAATAACGAATAGGAATCTAACAATGAATAAAGCTCAATTAGTTGAAAAAATTGCTACTGATGCAGAAATCTCTAAAGCTGCCGCTACTCGTGCTCTTGACGCGTTTACCGGTGCTGTAACTTCTTCTTTAAAAGAAGGTGATTCAGTAGCGTTAGTTGGTTTTGGTACTTTCTCAGTAAAAGAACGTGCGGCACGTACTGGTCGTAACCCGCAAACGGGTGCTGAGATCCAAATCGCAGCAGCAACTATCCCAAGCTTTAAAGCAGGTAAAGGTCTTAAAGACCAAGTAAACCCTTAATAGGTTTAACAAATTAAATAAAAAAAGGGCTAATTAGCCCTTTTTTTTTATCTATTAAAAAGCCAAATTTCAATGGCTTAATTATAGGTAAGTTATGCTTTTAAGGCTTTATCGCCTCTTCCTATGCCTACAGCACCTGAGCGCACAACTTCAATAATGTCAGTTTCATGTCGCAACGTATCTAAAAATGATTCTATCTTATCTGTGCTACTAACAAGTTGTAGGCTGTAACTTTGACGTCCCATATCTAAAATAGCGCCTTGGAAAACATCGACCACACGGGTTACTGCAGCACGGGTTGATTCATCTTGCGCGAATACTTTAACTAATAAAAGCTCGCGTTCGATGTGACTCATCTCGGTTAAATCTATAATCTTTAATACATCAACAAGTTTATTAACTTGCTTTGTTATTTGCTCAACAACACGGTCATCACCCATGGTGGTAATAGTGATACGCGATAATGATTGATCATCAGTTGTACCTACAGTCAGGCTATCAATATTGTATGCACGTTGTGAAAAAAGCCCAACAATACGTGACAGAGCACCGGGTTCATTTTCTAATAATATAGATAAAATACGACGCATTATGCTTTTACTCCTTTACGTAACCACATCTCATCAATGCCACCTAATTTAATTTGCATTGGATATACATGCTCTTTTTCGTCGACAAGAATATCTAAAAAGACTAAGCGGTCGTTTATGCTCATCGCCCTGTCAATTGCAGGTTGTAGTTCATCAAGCGTATTTACTTGAATACCTACATGTCCGTAGCTTTCAACTAACTTAACAAAATCAGGGAGGGAATCCATGTAAGATGATGAATGGCGTCCGCCGTAAACCATATCTTGCCATTGACGTACCATACCTAAAGAGCGGTTATTAAGTGATACAACTTTTACCGCAAGGTTGTACTGTAAACAGGTAGATAGTTCTTGGATATTCATTTGAATAGAGCCATCACCTGTAATACATACAGATTCTTTATCCGGAAAGGCTAGCTTTACACCCATTGCAGCAGGTAAACCAAAGCCCATAGTGCCTAGGCCGCCTGAATTTATCCACTGACGAGGATGTTTAAATGGGTAGTATTGCGCTGCAAACATTTGGTGCTGACCAACGTCAGAACTTACGTAAGCATCGCCATTAGTGGCTTTATAAACAGCTTCTATAACGGCTTGTGGTTTAATTTTTTCGCCATCAGTGTTGTAGCTTAAACATTTTTGTTCGCGCCAGCTGATAATTTGACGCCACCAATCTTCTTGTGCGCTGCGGTCGATTTTAATTGGGCTTTTATCGATACCTGCTTGTAGTTGCTCCAGCACCGTTGCTAAGCAACCCACAACGGGAATATGTGCTTTGATTGTTTTAGAAATAGAGGTTGGGTCTACATCTACATGTACAATTGTGGCATTAGGGCAAAACTTTTGAACATTATTAGTTACCCTGTCATCAAATCGGGCACCTAATGCCAAAATAACATCGGCGTTAGCCATTGCTTTGTTTGCTTCTAGTGTACCGTGCATGCCTAACATACCGACAAAGTTAGGGTGCACACCTGAAATACCACCCAATCCCATTAGTGTGTTTGTAATTGGCGCATTTAACGATTCAACTAAGTGTGTTAATTGCTCTGACGTGTTTGAAATAACAATGCCGCCACCCGAATAAATAACAAGCTTTTTAGCTTCTAAAATGGCAGTAACAGCTTTTCGAATTTGCTTAGAGTGACCTTTAGTATTAGGACTGTAGGTTCTAAGTTCTGTTGTTTGAGGAAATTCGTATTCAAACTTAATCGCAGGGTTTAGCATGTCTTTAGGGAGTTCAACTACAACTGGGCCTGGACGACCTGTACTGGCTATATAAAAGGCTTTAGCGAGTATTGCAGGGATGTCTTTAGCACTTCTACAATTAAAGCTGTGTTTAACTATAGGGCGAGAACAGCCAACAATATCAGTTTCTTGGAATGCATCGTCACCAATTAAATTTGTAGGTACTTGGCCTGATAATACAACCATAGGAATTGAATCCATGTAGGCCGTTGCAATACCTGTAATACAGTTTGTAGCGCCAGGGCCTGAGGTTGCAAGCACAACACCCACGTCACCAGTTGCTCGTGCATAGCCGTCGGCCATATGCGTAGCAGCTTGCTCGTGACGCACGAGTATGTGTTCAATATCATCTTGTTGAAAAAGTGCATCGTATAAATCTAATACTGAACCACCGGGGTAGCCAAATATGTATTTAACCTTTAAATCTTTTAATGCCTGAACAACTAGTTCAGAACCATTATATTCTTGTTTGCTCATCCTCATTCCTCTGTGCGCTTTTTATGCATAAAAAAACCCCCGCGTAGTGCGAGGGTTTTTAAAAAGCAGTATCACCTTTTAATACATCCCCGCTGGGCTTATAACTAAGACCAGTACGAGTACGACTAAAAGATTAATGTGTGTGTTCATAGTTTTTACTCTACTTAGCAAAACACTGCTTTTAAATTAAAAATTCTGTATAGGTTTATTTTTAAGGGTTTTGAGCCTTTATGTCAACCTTGAAAGCGGTTTTTTGCATTTTAAATTCGTTTTGTGGCTTTTTTTAATTTAAATCTGCAGAAACTCTGTGTTTAACTGAGTTTACTAGCAGAAATTATGCACTTTAGGTTGTGGGTTCGATTTTAGATATAAAAATAGTGAGAGACCATTAACTTTTATTGCATATGTTAACTATATGTTTTTATCGCCTGTTTAAATTCCTATTATTAGGTATGATTACTACATAATTATGTTTGAGGAAAACACAGTGAAAAAAGTGATGTTAATTGCGCTTTTAACTACGCTATTAAGCCCAATAGTGGCAGCTAATAATATAAGTCCGCATGATGTTGGTATAACTAACGAAGAACGTATTTTATATTGGCTTAAAAAAAGAGACCAAATATCCTCAAGTGAGTTAGATAGTTCATTTAAGTCATATATGAGTAATAAAGAAGCTGCCAGTCACTCAATTAAAAATGGCTTTAGGCAATTTAAATCCTCCTCTAACGTTTTTTCAAACACAAATAAACAGCAGGTTGCTTTTTCAACGTCACTAGTGCCAGATCAAAGTGTTAATGATGTAAAAGTGTTAGCTATCTTAATTGATTTTCCTGATCTAAAACATGACGACAATCAGCTTGTAGAGCAAGACACCGACATGTTTTACGCTGAATATTCAACTGAGCACTATCAGCAAATGCTTTTTAATACTCAAGGTTATACGGGCCCTGATGGACAAAGCTTAAAAACGGCTGCTGATTATTATAAAGTGGCTTCGGGGAACAGCTTAAACTTTAACGGACAGGTATATGGCTGGGTAACCGCTGATAGCAATGCAAAAATATATGGTGAGCGCCAAGGCAGTACACGGGATATAAATGCACCCGCTTTAATTAAAGAGGCTGTGGAGAAGGCGGTTGCAAAGTTTAATATTAATTTAGCGGATTATGATTTAACCGATTTAGATGATATTGATGGCGACGGTATTGTTAATGAACCTAATGGCATCATTGACCATGTAATGATTTTTCATTCAAGTATTGGTGAGGAAGCAGGTGGCGGTTACCTAAGCACCGATGCTATTTGGTCGCACCGCTACTATGTGTTTGATGAAAATAGCGGGCCGAGCGAGATTGCAGGCAGCAATATTAAGCTCTTTGGTTATACCATTAACCCTATTGATGCAGGGATTGGTGTGGTAGTGCATGAGTTTGGACATGACTTAGGATTATTGGATGAATACGACTTGCAATCTAACACGGTAGGTGAGCCCGTCGCGTCTTGGTCAGTTATGTCGACAGGAAGTTGGGCTGGTTCGCCAAGAGGCTCAGAGCCGGTTATGTTTAGTCCTTATGCGCTTGAGTATTTACAAAAACGATACCGGGGTAACTGGGTTAACCAGCTTACACTTGATATGGATGAGATAGAGGCTAACTCACAGCAAACATTAATTAATACTGCGAGTACTTCACAACTGCAAAATCAAATAAAAATAACACTGCCACCAAGGCTCGAAAAATTTAGGGCTCCAGTAGAAGGTGATTTTCAATACTATTCAAATACGGGCGACAATATTAGCAACAGCTTAGCGAATACAATAGCGCTACCAAGCACAACTGAGACACTTACTTTAAGCTTTATTGCTTATTACAGTATTGAGCGCGATTACGATTTAGTTCAAGTAAAAGTAGATGGCGAGCCAATCGCGAGTAATTATACGCAAGCGCTTAATCCATACTACGGTGATATTGGTCCGTATATCTCAGGTGATTCATTTCTTAATAGTGATGCTAAGCAACCTAACGGCTATTTGACCCATAAGTTTGATTTATCAGCTTATGCTGGGCAAACAATTGATTTAAAAATTGAATACATAACAGATGCGAACACACATTATTATGGTTTTGTTGTTGATGATATGCGCATTGAGCAAAGTGATACTTTAATTTGGCAAAATAATGCACAAGATCAAGTTAACACTGAGTTTAATGGCTTTGAAAAAATTGGTAATTACACATATGCATCACCATCACATTACTATTTACAATTGCGTTCATACACAGACGTTGACAGTAGCTTACAAGCAGAGCAGTACTCACCGGGGTTATTATTGTGGTACAGCAATGAATCTCAAGCAGATAATAACACTACCGAGCATCCAGGCAGTGGTTTTGCATTAGTGGTAGATGCCGATCAGCGCTCAATAAATAAAGGCAGTACGCAAACTCCGGCTGCTTCAGCAATTCAAATACGTGATGCTGCTTTTAGTCTATACCAACAAAGGGCAGGGTTAGGTGATGATGATTTATCAGCTATCACCCAGTTCACTGATAAAAACGATTATAGCTTTTCAGCGCAAAAACCATCGGGTGTTATGCTTCCACAGGTTGGTTTTGGGTTTAATATTATAAATCAGTCAGCTGATAGTGAAGACATAGAAGTAGAGCTTAATTACGATGTTACTAAGGGTATTAATTTTACCAAAACAGGTTTAACCGTTAATTTTAATGTAGAAGGTTTTGCACTCACGCCTTCGGATACATTTACGTGGAATTTTGATGATGGTAGCTCAAGCATAGAGTTAACCCCTACTCATGAATACCAAGACTATGGCACTTATAGCGTTGAGTTTATGGCAGATAATGGTACTTCAGATCAAGTAGCTGTAGTTCAAGTTACACTAGCTGAACCATTATCTGTAAATGAAATTGAATATGAAATAAACCAAGGAACTTTAACAGCTGAGGCTTCGCTTACAGGTGGGGTCGCACCGTATACTTATAATTGGCAGCTAGGGGATGGAAGTATTTTAACGACGCAATCGCTTACTTATAATTATTTATACTCTGGTGATTACCAAGTAACGCTTACAGTGACAGATAACGAAGGCACTGAGCAAACTAAAGCGATTGATGTAACTGCAACTGTTCCGCTTAGCATAAACGCAAACGCTACAATTAGTGATTTAAGCGCACAATTTAATGCCCAAGTAACCGGCGGCTTTAATAGTTATACTTACAGTTGGGATTTTGGTGATGGCAGTGCGTTATCAAATTTACAAAACCCAATACATACTTATCAAACTGACGGGACATATAACGTAACGTTGAATGTTACTGATATTCAAACCAATGATACTTTTACTAAAGAGTTATCTGCTACTGTACAAAAACAACAAAGTAGTTCGGGTTCAAGTGGCGGATCACTGGCGGGTTTATTAGGATTACTACTGTTAAGTTTATTTAGGTTTAATACTAATACCAATCCGCAAAATAGATCACTTAATTAAGCGAATTGGTATAACCTGCATAAATACTCTAGGTTAGTATAAACGTAGTTAGCAAACATAAAAAAGCCCGCTAAATTAGCGGGCTTTTTAAATTAATAACAAATATTAATTATAAACGGTCAATTACTGATTGAGTGAAATCAGTTGTACCGTGGCTGCCACCTAAATCGCGAGTTGTACGGTCGCCTGATTTAATTACATCAGCAACAGCACTACGAATACGCTCTGCTGTATCGCCCATATTTAAATGCTCAAGCATTTGAATAGATGCTAAAATTACAGATGTTGGGTTAGCTAGATTTTTGCCTGCAATATCAGGCGCGCTACCATGTACAGCTTCAAAAATTGCTGCGTCTTCACCAATGTTAGCACCAGGTGCCATACCTAAACCGCCAACTAAACCAGCACAAAGGTCAGATAAAATATCACCAAATAAGTTAGTCGTAACAATTACGTCAAACTCTTCAGGTGTCATTACCAGCTTCATACATGTTGCATCAACAATCATTTCATTTGATTCAATTTGTGGGTAACGCTCTGCTACTTCACGTGCTACTTTTAAAAACAAACCAGATGTTGATTTTAAAATGTTAGCTTTATGAACGGCAGTTACTTTTTTACGACCTTCGCGTACCGCTAGCTCGTATGCAAAAGTTACGATTTTTTCTGCGCCTTCACGCGTAATTATCGATTTTGCTTGTGCTTCATTTCCGTCTTCACTTACTACTTGGCCAGCACCTGAGTACATACCTTGGGTGTTTTCACGAATAGTAATGATATCAATATCGTCGTAACGCGCTTTAGTACCAACAAATGATTTAACTGGGCGTACGTTAGCGTATAAACCAAATTGCTTACGAAGCGTTACGTTAATAGACGTAAAACCTTCACCTACAGGCGTAGTTAAAGGACCTTTTAATGTGATTTTGTTTCTAGCAATGGTATCAACCGTTTCTTGCGGAAGTAACTCACCTGTTTTTTCAAGTGCTGCAAGGCCTGCATCAACAAATTCATAATCAAAGTCGCAACCTGCGGCTTTTAATATTTCAAGTGCTGAGTCGATAATGCTCGGACCGATGCCGTCGCCTTTGATCACTGTGATGGTTTGTTTGGCCATTGACTTTTCCTTTAAAGATTTTGATTTGCACATAAATTATTACTCTGAGAGAGTAACAGCTTGTTAGGTCATTTATGTGAATGGGATTGAAAATTGTAAGGGCGCATTTATACCAACTTATCGCCCATTTTGCCAGTTTATACTACAAATACTGGGTATAAATTGTATTTATAATGGAAATAAAAAGACTAAATAACCTGAACACAGATATAAGATATTTACTAACATATTGAACCATAATGATATTTAAAATTATTTTTCTAGCCAGAGATTTTCAATGAAAAAAGGCGAATTTGCGCGTCATTAGCTTGCTTATTGCAAGTAGATTAAACGCAGTTAGCGTCAGGTTTAATCCCTCAAATTGATTAAGTATTATTACGGATTGGTATTAAATAGTATTAGATAAGGCAAGCTCTTGGAGCTGTTCATTAAATAAGTGATGGTTTTCCCATTTTTGAGTAGTTAATTGCTGATCTAATATTTGCTGTTGCCAAGTGCTTAGCTTTAGCTGCGGTTTAAATACGGTTTGTGTAAGCGCCTTTATTGCTACCCATAGTTTACTGCGTTCGTTGAGCTGCTTTTTTGGAAGATGTTCAGCTTCCAATAATGCGATTGCCCAAGGGTTATCACTTAATAGTAATGTAAGTTGTGCTTTTAGCTGCTCAGTGTCTAATGAACTAACACCAAAAAAGGCACTAATAGGCGTATTCAATGTGGTGTTAGGTGTTTCATCAATCATTATTTTTCTAGATATATGTGTACTGCATTGTGTTAATAAAAAATAAGCATAGCCATAGAGAGGAAGTGCGATATGTTCAAATTGAATCATTTTATTTTTACTAACCAATAGAGCAATAATTTCTACTATGCACTCTAGTCGCGTTAAAACAAATTGTTGTAAAGGGTGAGGAGTTACCTTAACCAGTTGCTCAAATATAACTCGCTGAATAATTGCAGGGGCGTTAAAATAACCAACCATAGATAGACTATGTTTCAAATTTTTAGCCGCTTGATGTTCATTATTATAAGGTTTTACAGCCTCACATAGATTTTCTATTACATTAGGATAAGGCGCCATAATTTGGCTTAACGCTTTGTAGCTGTATTCATGCTGCAACTTAAGACGACTAATTAACTCTATCAAAGCTAGCGACCCATTATTTAGTATATTGGCAGTGGAAGTTATATGCTCACTGTCCCATACACTAATTTGGATACGTGAATCATTTGATTGCCACTGGATAGCGTTGCTGTTTAGCAATGCCTTGACTCTATACCACGCTATTTTATTTTTATTCTCGGCGTTTATTAGTATATGACGCTGCTGATTGTCGCTGGCCAAATACACCATTAATTGATCATTATATATAACTCGGCTACCCGGTAATAATGGGCCTATATGTGCGATTAAAAATTTTATTAGCTGTTGCGCAAATAGGTTAGGTGTACGTATATATAAATCGCCAAGAGCTTTAAAAAGACTAATATGTTGTTTAGAAGGGCTATAAGTAATGTTCATTGCAATTATATTAGCGATAGCAACAAGCGTAATGCCACCATCATAAAGCATTATTTTTGGTGTAGTGACTAATGCTTGCTTGTACTTACTTAGTTTTGCAAGAACTTGCGTTATTGGTTTTGCTGAATCACCATCAGTTAAGATTATTTTAGCGGTGAGCTGGTGGCGTAGTTGCCATATTTTTTTATCACTATCACTAAACTTTAACTGTTTGGAAAGCTTGTTTAGTTGCTCACCCACACATAAGTGATCAACAAGTGCAGCACAGATATATAATTCACTAAGCTGATTATTGTATTGCTGGCTTTTACACAAAGCAGCGGTTAAAACACATTGATTGATAACCAAATTAACAGAGTAACTATATTTAGGGTTAAATACAGCACACCTAGCTTGTAAAGCTACAGGATATTGCTCATATAATTCTCTGTATTGCTCAGAAAGTTTACATACTGCAGGGTAGACTGTCTGCCATTGTTTTTTTACATTATATAAAGTTAAAAATAGTTTTGTATTTTCAAGTAATTGGTTTAGTTTGACAGAAATAGGCTCATTCATTATGCCTTCACCTAGTTTTAATCCTGATATTTTTTATAAGCACTAGGCCCCCACAAAATAAGTTGACCATTTTTAAATAACAGTCCGGTACATTCATCTATGGTTGTTATGCCATCGGACGTTTTATGTTGCGTGCGATAAAAAATGATTTGAAGTACTTCATCACTATTGCGTTTTGCAAAAGTAAGATCTGGGCTGCCTAAGTAGTCAAGTACACTATTAATAGTAGTAGGCTGCTCTAGTGAAAGCTTTTCGATATAACGTTTATTAAATGCTTCGCGGTCTTGCCAAATCATCGCTTGGGGGTCATCTTTATAAAAAGTGATCACCAATGTTGCTATTAGCGCATATAGCCCTAAACCTAGAATTAAATACCTAAAAAACTTTTTCAACATTATTTACTCTGGTCACAGAATCTAATAATAGTATACGTATTGTAATTAGCACACGCTATAAACATGCGACTAACTAAGCCTTAATTGCTTTAAACTAAAACCCAAGTTTATATCCGTGCGTAAACTAACCAGTTGTTTTGAGATTACATACATTTCCATATTTGCTTCTAGCTTTTTATGAATACTTGGGCTTAGTAATTTATCTTCTAGCGCTTGCTCAACAGTATTATAATTATTAATAAGTTGTTGAGCCGACTTTATCCCTATGCCTTTTACGCCTGGAATATCATTGGTTTTATCACCAGCGAGTGCCCAAAAGTCTACTAACCTACTTTGTTGAACTCCAAAACGTTCTTTTATACTGTGCTCATCAAGGTATTGCTTTTTAAAGTAATCATAAATAGTTATGTATTGACCTAAATGAGGTAAGAAACCTTTGTCAGTAGATACAATTGTGTTGCTTACATTATTCGTTGCAGCTTTGCACGCAAGGGTGGTAATAATGTCGTCAGCTTCGTCATTAATAGGTTCAAATACTACAATACCTGTTTCTTCAATGGCTGTTTTGAAATGTATTAATGCATCTTTCAAAATTTGTGGCATTGGCGAGCGTGAATGTTTGTAATTTTTATAGAAATGGTAACGCCAACTTCTGTCTCCATCAAACACAGCAATAGCATGGGTGGCGTTGGTAGTGTTTAGTAGTTTTTTGCATGCATGAGCTACTCTAGCACAACATGCTTCGATCATTTGATCATCACTGTGGTGTTTTTGGTTTACGTCAACCGCGTAAATGCGCCTAATTAGATTAAGCGCATCTATAAGAAGTAAATGTGGTTTCAAATTATAAAACTCATGCTTTTATTTCATAACATGGAGTGTACTTACTACCAGGGAGCTTCATACGTCCTTGGTCAACAAATGCCTGAAGCAGTTTATCCATATCTTTCATCAAAGCGGGTTCACCGCTTAAAATATAACGGCCATTTTGTTTAATCGCTTTTATACCTTCGTCTTTTACATTGCCGGCAACAATTCCTGAAAATGCTCGTCGTAAATTAGCTGCTAATAACTGTTTTGGTTGATTAAGGTGTAAATCAAGACCAGCCATATTTTCATGGGTTGGTGCAAAAGGTTGCTGAAAATCGTTATCAATCTTTAGCGTCCAGTTAAAGTAATACGCATCACCTTCGCTTTTACGATAATTGCGTACATCAGTCATTGCTGACTTTAATGTTTGTCCAACTAATTTAGGGTCATCAATAATTACTTCAAATTTGTTGAGCGCTTCTTTACCTAATGTCATTTCAACAAATTCGCACAGTTCTTTAAAATAAGCTTCGCTTTCTTTTGGGCCCGTTAAAATCACAGGCATGCATTGTTTGGCGTTGTCAGGATGTAACAATATACCTAATAAATACAAAAGCTCTTCTGCGGTGCCAGCTCCACCAGGAAAAATAATTATAGCGTGAGCGGTGCGTATAAATGCCTCTAAACGCTTTTCTATATCAGGTAAAATTACCAGCTCATTTACAATTGGGTTCGGTGGTTCAGCAGCAATAATACTTGGTTCAGTCAAGCCTAAGTAACGATTATCTTTAATGCGTTGTTTCGCGTGGCCAATGGTGGCTCCTTTCATAGGGCCTTTCATTGCGCCAGGTCCACAGCCTGTGCAAATATTTAAACCGCGTAAGCCTAATTCGTATCCCACTTGCTTAGTATATTTGTATTCAACTTCATTAATAGAATGTCCGCCCCAACAAACTACCATGCTAGGTTCGCTATTTACGCGCAATGCATCGGCATTTCTTAGCATGTCAAACACCATATGAGTAATGGCTTTTTGTTCTTTAAGATTTTTTTCGTATTTTTGACATATAAATAAAATATCGCGGATAACAGAGAAAATATGTTCGTGAATACCGGTGATGATCTCACCATCTACAAAAGCAGTTAAGGGTGGATTTTCAAGCTCAATTTTAATCCCGCGTTCACGGCTCAATAGGCGTATATCAAAATCTTGATATTTATCATAAATTTCGTTGCTGGCGTCCGTATGACTCCCCACGTTTAGCACAGCAAGTGCACAATTTCTAAATAGTTTATAGCGCTCGCTAGTGGATGATTGCTCTAATAAATCAACTTCTAGTTGTGACAATAAATCTAAAACCCCAGTTGGGTTTAATTGTATTAGCATCGGCGTTCTCCTTGCTATTCTTTTATGTAAATTACCACTTCGTGATATCTTTTATTTAAAATAAAAAATATGACATTATTTACTTATACAAAGACGATCCCGACCTGTATTTTTCGCTTCATAAAGAGCATCATCTGCTCGGTCAAAAGCGATTATAGGTGTATCGCCTTTCTTTAACTGAGTAACACCTAGAGAAATAGTTATTTCAATTTGTTTATCTTTAAATTTAAAAGGAATACTTTTAATTATCTTCCTCAGTTTATCAAGAGGGGCCGTAGCATTTATAAGCGAAGTACTAGGCATAAGTAAAACAAACTCTTCACCGCCATAACGGGCAATAAAATCTGATTTTCTAACCGATTTTTGTAGTGCTTTGGCTATAACTTGTAGTGTTATATCCCCAGCAGTATGACCAAATCTATCATTAATGGATTTAAAATGGTCAACATCAATCACCGCAAGAGTGACATCCGATGACTGAACATTAAATAGGTGTATTTCATGGTTGTAACGTTCATCAAATGCAGCACGATTAGGCAGTTTTGTTAAACTATCCAATAGACTTTTGAAACGTTGTTCATTTAAGCGTTTTTTATATTTTGTTAGTTTGCTTTCAAGGCTACCAATACGACCATTAATTTCATCAAAGCTAGAAACCAGCATTTCTCTGTCAGTGCGTTCAAGTTTTTCTTTTGCAATAAAGTCTTCACTAAGCGATTTTAATTCGTTATCAACCAACTCTTTTAAAGATGATATAGAAGTTGCATTTTGAGTTTGCACATTAAGATTTTTAATCTTACTTTCAATGCTTTTATTTAAAACATCAAACTCAACTTCCATCGATTTTGAGTGTTTACTTGTTGATACAATTGAATGATGTAAATCTTCAAGTGTTTGGTTTAAAGAAGATAAAAAGCTTTGTGCCGATTTACGCTCTTTATTAATATTCTTTACAATAACACTAATTATATTAATAGAAGCCTTTAACAGTGCATCTAACGTGTCGCTTTCTGTAATACAATTTTTTATGTATTTAATTTCTTCAGTTGCTTCGTCTTCCAACACTAATTCGTTAGCTAATTTTAGTAATTTTTGTGCAAGCTCAGGTGTTGCAGTACATTCATCGTCAGACGCAGCTTCTAGTTTGAGACTTAATGTTTGATGATAAAAAGAAATTAGTTGGTCAAGTAAAGGTATAAAATCATGGGTAGAGTGCACTTGATTAATTTCGTGATCTAACAAATGGCGAAGTGTTCTACGTGTATCCTCTGGTAATCCTTTTGTTTTTTGCAGTTGTTTACCAGCATTCTGTACGCTGCTATACAAATCTCGTTGTTGGGAGAGTTGTACTGATTCTTGGTTTTTTAATAAAACAATTGTTTCACTTATCAATGGCGATAGATCTTCAAAGCTGACACCTTTAATGAGTGCAGCCCTGAACTTAGCAAGCCTATTGTCTAATTCAGTATCAAGCCCTTTACAACTCAATGATAATTTAGCTGAGAAATCAGAAAGAGTGTCCACCTGATATTTACGAGCGTCTTCAACAGCCATTCGGGCGTCAATTGCTTGTTTTAGTTTCTTATCTGTAGCGTTAGATTTATCAGACACCTAAGCTTACCGCCATCGTATTAGTTATATTATCTTCAGTTTACAACAAATTTTTGTTATGTGTAGTTATCTAACTAAAAACTTAGTAATTTTAGTAAGCTAATGCGTATAAACTCATGTACAAGACTCTTTATCGTATTTAATTCACATTTAAATCCGAGCTTGTTAATCTAGCTAGTAATTAAGTTTCTATTAAGAGTTTTTATGAAAAAGTTATTAGCTTTATCGATTGTAGCTGCATGTTCTACTTCAGCTTTTGCTGATGTAAATTACGAATTAAAAATATCTGAACCACAGCATCATTTGGGTAATGTAAGTGTTGAATTTCCAAAATCAGCACAATCTCATATCGATGTAAAACTTCCTGCTTGGCGTACAGGCCGATACGAAATTTTAAACTTAGCCAATGGCGTACGTTACTTCAATGCAAAAGATGAAGATGGCAAAGAGTTAACGTGGGAAAAAGTTGACCATAGTACATGGCGTGTACATCTTAATAAGCCAACAGAAGTTAATGTTGATTATCAAGTGTATGCAAATGAACTAGGCAAACGCGCCCGTCATATTGACGACAGCCATGCATTTATTGATGCATCAGGTTTTTTTATGTTTAGCGAGTCGTTTCGTCAAGAGCCAGTAACAGTCAATTTAGATATACCTAAAAAATGGCGTTCTGTATCAGGTATGGATAATTTAGAAGGTAAAAATTCATTCAAAGCAGCTAACTACGATGTGCTTGTTGATTCGCCAATCGAAACAGGTATAAATCAATTACACACATTTGAAGTAGATGACCGCGAATATGACTTAGTTGTATGGGGCGATGGTAACTACGATGTAGATTTAATGCTTACAGATCTGAAAAAGCTAGTAGCGACAGGTAATGTAATTTGGGATGGCTATCCGTATGAGCGTTATGTATTTATGGTACATGCAACGTCGGGAGCGGGTGGTGCAACTGAGCATTTAAACTCTACTATTATACAACGCCCACGCGATCGATTTGGTAGCCGAGAAGATTACTTAGGTTTTATAAGCACAGCCGCACACGAATTTATTCATACATGGAATGTAAAAGCATACCGCCCACAGGGTTTAGTGCCGTACGATTACACGAATATGAATTACTCTAAACTACTTTGGATCGCAGAAGGTTCAACAAGTTACTTTGAAGATCATTTATTAGTGCGCTCAGGCATTCAAACAACAGATGAATTTTTTAAAGTAATGAGTAAAACAATTAATCGTCATTTACAAACACCGGGCCGTGAAGTGCAAAGCGCAAGCGAAACAAGTTTTGATAAATGGATTAATCAAGGTGGTGATCATGCACGTAACTACAGCACCAATATATATTCAGAAGGTTCGTTACTTTCACTCGCTTTAGATATCGACTTACTAGAAAAAAGCCAAGGTACAATAAGCTACCGCGATGTGCACAAAGCACTTTATAACAATCATAAAATGCCAGCAGGGTTTACAGACGTAGATGTGCTTAACATTTTAAAAGATTTAACAGGGCGTGATTACTCAAGCTGGTGGCAAGAAAATGTAGAATCGCCTGCAAGTATCAACTTTGATGAGTTACTTGCTAAAGTGGGCTTAAAATATGAACGACCAGAAAAAGCAAAAGCGCTTGCGAGTATTGACGCCACCGCTAAAAATACCGGTGAGTTACTAACACTAAGTTACGTTCGTCGTGGCGGAAGTGCATGGGAAGCGGGTTTAACTACCAATGATAAAATTGTTGCTATAAATAAGCATCATGTGGGTAAAGATTTAAAAACGAGCCTAGAAACATTTAAAGCAGGCGAGAAAGTAATCGTTGACTATATTCGTCGCGATGCTCTTGATAGCTTAACATTAGTATTATCAGAAGATTTTGATAAACCTAAAAAAGTAGTTGCTAATAAAGACGCTACGCTTGAACAAAAAGCGCTATTTAAAGCGTGGATCGGTGTAGAACACCCTGCAGATGTAAAAAAAGACTAAAAGTGATTTATACCAACCTGCATAAATACTTGAACAATTTAACGAATTAAATTTCACTATAACGTCGTTAAAAATTTTTTATTTAGAACAACTAGATACAAAAATTTTTGCCTAGTTCTAGCGTGATTTTCTTAACGTTAAATAGACTTCATATATAAGCAGATTGGTATTAAATTTAGTTTAAATACATTAATTTAAAGTAAGGGAGTGTGTGCTCCCTTTACTTTGTCATTTATCATTCTTAGTAATGGCTCAATTATTTAATAAGTAAATCGGTTACTATCGAACAAACAATAAAAAGGATTCTATAATGCGTTTAAAACCTCTTGTAGCTACATTAGTCGCCACATTTTCTTTATCACTTTCAAGTAGTGCCATAGCCGATGAAGGCATGTGGCAACCACACCAACTTCCAGAGTTAGAATCAATTTTAAAAGCCAAAGGGCTTGAAATTGATGTTGAATCTATTTCTAAATTAACCGAATTCCCAATGAATGCGGTAATTAGCCTAGGCGGTTGTACAGCATCGTTTGTATCGCCAAAAGGCTTAGTGGTTACAAATCATCACTGTGTTTATGGCTCTGTTCAGTACAATTCAACGCCTGAGAACAATATTTTAGAAAATGGCTTTTTAGCTAAAAGTCCTGCTGAGGATTTACCCGCAGCGCCGGGGTCACGCGTATACGTCACACAAACAGTTACTAATGTGACTGACAAAGTTAATAAAGGTATCGAAAAACTAAGCGCTAAAGCACGCTACGACGCAATAGTAAAAAACGAAAAAGCGCTAGTAGCCCAGTGTGAAGCCGACGAAAGCTATCGTTGTAACGTGTATTCGTTTCATGGTGGTTTAGAGTTTTACCTAATTAAGTCACTTGAAATTAAAGACGTACGTTTATCTTACGCACCGGCAATGGGAGTAGGTAAATACGGTGGCGATATAGATAACTGGATGTGGCCGCGCCACACAGGCGACTTTGGTTTTTACCGCGCTTATGTAGGCAAAGATGGAAAACCAGCAGAGTACAGTGAAGATAACGTACCTTACGTACCTGACTCTTACCTAAAAGTAAGTGCCAAAGGCGTGCAAGAAGGCGACTTTGTAATGGTTACAGGCTACCCAGGGCGTACTAACCGCTACCGCATTGCAACAGAGGTAGATAACGTATTTAACGACAGCTACCCTAAAGCACGCGTTCATAACTCAAAATACGTGTCGCTTATTGAAGAAAACTCAGAAGACGGCAGTAAAGCGCGTATTGCTTACGAAAGCACCATTGCAGGTTATAACAACTATATTAAAAATTTTGGTTCGATGATCGAAAGCTTCAAAAAAGGCACTATGCTTGAGCGCAAAAAACAGTTTGAGCAAGAGTTAACACAATGGATCAATAGTGATGGTGAGCGTAAAGAACAATACGGAAGCATATTAGGTGAGCTATCTGAGCTAATTGCGCAATCACAAGAGCACAGTGAACGCGACCGTATGTTAGGTTATGTACATCGCTCACAGATGATCAGTACAGCACGACGTTTATACCGCCTAGCTTACGAAAAACAAAAGCCAAATAGCGAACGTGAATCTGGTTATCAAGAACGTGACTTACCTCGCATTAAAGCAGGGCTTGAGCGCATGACGCGCCGTTATGATAGCAAAGTAGACAAAGCTATTTTACTGCACTTTTTAGAGCTGTATGCAGCACTTCCAAAAGAAGAGCGCTTTAGCGAGGTTGATAACGTATTTAAAGTACAAAATGGGTTTGATAAAGCAACCCAAAGCGCGTTACTTGATAGCATGTATGAACAGTCAAGACTCGATAATGCCACTGTTCGCAATTCATTATTTGAGCAATCGTTTAGCCAACTAAATCAAAGCCAAGACCCATTTGTGCAGTACGCTAAAGCAATCTTTAAAGTAATGAAAGCACAGGAAGATAAATCAAAAGCACTTGCAGGTAAATTACAAGCAGCTCGCCCAGAGCTAATGAGCGCAATCATTGCGTTTAACAAAGCTAAAAACAAACCTGTATACGCCGATGCCAACAGCACACTACGAGTAACCTATGGCACCGTAGGCGGCTACTCACCTCAAGATGGCTTGGTAGCAACACCGTTTACATCGCTTGAAGGATTACTCGCTAAAAACACCGATGTTGAACCATTTAATGCACCCAAAAAGTTACAAGAGCAAATTAAAGCCAAGCTTTATGGTGATTACACCGGTGGCATGAATACAGTACCCGTTAACTTTTTATCAAATGTAGACACTACCGGTGGTAACTCAGGCTCGCCAACGCTTAACGGTAAAGCAGAGCTTGTAGGCTTACTGTTCGACGGTGTTTACGAAAGTATTATTGGTGACTGGGATTACAACCCTGAGCTTAATCGCTCAATCCATGTTGATTCACGCTACATGCTGTGGGTAATGGATAAAGTAGATAATGCACAAAACTTGTTAGACGAAATGACAATCGTAAAATAAGTAATTAGTGAGATAAGAGAAGGGCGCTTACCGTAAAAGGAAGCGCCTTTCTTGTTGGTGTTTGATTCGCTTATTTATGACTGCAAAGTGCTAGCTGCTGTACTTCAAGGCGTGAATCGATACTCTGTTGGGTGACGCCTTCGGCTTAACCAACCTACATTTTGACGTAGGTCTGATAAGTGGCGAAGCCACGGCATCCGACACAGTAAAATACCTTGTCAATTATTATCAATATTTTATGTTGTCGAGTCGCTGGAGAGTGCTAACAGCAGACATTGGTAACGCCTCGTTATACGCCGAATGCACCTATCTAAAAGCTTTAATTGCCTCATTAAGCTGCACATCTTTTCCGGTTTCAATATTGGTCACATTAAGAAATACAAATTCATGATCTACAGGCAATCCAATGTTTTCGTAATTTTCTCCATGAGAGTTGAGATACCTTTCATTTGATAATGTTATCCCCCAACCATTAGGCAAAGCCTTTGTTAACGCATCGCTAAAAGCTCCGTTGCTTCTTTCACCAATAAAAGTAACATTGCCTCTTGCTTGTAAACCTAAAAGAAATACTTCAGCCGCACTAGGTGTTTTTTGACTAGTTAGAACAACAATGCTTCCTGTGTAATTATTAATTTTTGATGGGGCGACAACAATTTTTTGAAGTTCACTGTAACCTGTCGATGTTTTAAACTGTTTCCCCCCCAAGGCTAATTCTGAATCTATTAAGTAAGATAAAATAGAAAATGCCACTAAGTCACTTCCACCCATACTAAAACGTAAGTCAATAATTAAACCATTGCTTTGTTTGATGATAGGCGTAAATATCTCCATAACCTCTTTTGTTGCTTTTACGTCATTATTTGAGAAATCATCAAAGTTACTTATCTTTAAATAGGCAATATTTTGAGGCGTTTTTGCTAAGGTAAAATTATCGTGATATTGAAGAGTGGAATAGTTTTTATCAATGTAATTCTTAATGTTTTCCTGAGACTTTTCAATTAATGCGGTATGTAATTCCCAGTAAGTTGAGTATTCAGGGTAATTTACTGAGTGCGCTTTTAATTCATCCCAAAATGACCACTTTCTTGGTGAGTAATGTGAAAACCTATCAAGTTCTTGATTAAGTAATATGGCATGACCGTCGCGTAATTCTTTAAGAAAGTCATCTATGATACTAAATAGCTCATCTTGCGTAGTTTTTGAGGTTATTCTTTTTTGCCAAAGTTTTCTCTGCTCAAACCAACTAATATTTTTATCTTTTGAAAATGCATAGTGCTCTTCAAAATTATTCATTAGAACGTCAAGAACAATACTGGCATTAAATTCATAGTTTTTGTCTTTTATACTAACAATTTTTTTGGATTGACATTGAGCGGGTAAACTATCTAATTTCGTTAGTTTTAACGGAAATAAACCACCAAAGTTAAGTAAGCGAGTATATTTATTCACTTTTTGTGTTTCTTCGATGAACGAGATTTGTTCAAACTCATCGGTGATAAAGTGGTTTTCCAAACAATGCTTAGTTGTTAAATCAAAAGCTGTTGTTTTATTGTCCACAGTATAAAAAACGTAGCCATAACCTTGGGTTTTCCAAGTTGTCTCTGCGGAGTTCGCAGAATTAATGGTACAAAGTACGGTGAGTAGAAATAACAAAATCCCTTTATGCAAAGTTTACTCCTAATAGTGAATCACAGCCAAACTAGGCTAAGCGGAAAATTACTGTTGGCTAAATTAAGTGAGGCTCACCATTTTAAAAATTTGCAATTAATAGCTAAATTTTACTAGTCGTCCACCTCAGGGCGTGTTGTTAGTTATCAAAGTCGAATGACTTAGTAATCATCGGCTGAAAACGCCAACCCCAGATACAAGTATCTTTAGCTCTGAAAGTCACTGAGCCTGTTAACTTTTGATTGTCTTTATCTTTTAATACCACAACATAATTAACTAAACCGTATGGCTCAGTTTCATGTAATTGAACATTAGCATCAATAATTTCAGGGTTTTTGAATTTACTTAGATCAGCGAACTTGTTTAGTTGTTCGTAAGCAGCCTCTAAACTTGATAAAGGCGTTTTTTCTGCAATATCTGAGCATAAAAGCTCATGGGGTTTTTTAAACTGTTTTTTAGTCAAATATAAATTAACAAACTCATGAGCTTTCGCTTTTGTATTATTAATTGATGACTCAAAGAAGGCTTTCGCATCAAACCCTTCTGCATTTGATTGGAAGCTAAATAAAAACGTTAATAGCAATATACGTGATAATTTCACAATTCTATCCTTGATAGCTAACGAGCCTGTAGATTAACTCGTTCTTTTATTTATTTTTATTGATAAATAGACCATAGCCGAGTTCCTATTTTGGTTCAATTGATTACTGTATTTTTACGCAGAATATAAAGAAGTGTTCGATATTGTTTTAATTGGCGTTTTGGACGGGATTACGGGTGCTTTAGTGGCTTTATTTTAGATTAAAAAGGCTTCCCCTTTTCAATGCATCGTGTTTTGCAGCTTTTCTATATTATGAACGATGCAATAAAGTTGCCATTGCGTATTAACTTTCGTTTGACCTCGTAAGATCAATTTATTCATGCCTTTGTTGACGGTAATATTGCCGAACACGGGTTAAATACAGCCTAATCGTTTGCAAACACAATAAACTAGAAAACACAATAAACTAGACATCCATCCTAAATTTGCACTTTCTAAGGTGCACAGTTTTATTTTTTAATTAGAGTGGCTGTCTGGTTTAGTTAAAAATACCGATGTTGACCCATTTAATGCACCTAAAAAGTTACAGGAGCAAATTAAAGCCAAGCTTTATGGTGATTACACGGGTGGCATGAATACAGTACCCGTTAACTTTTTATCAAATGTAGACACTACCGGTGGTAACTCAGGTTCGCCAACGCTTAACGGTAAAGCAGAGCTTGTAGGCTTACTGTTCGACGGTGTTTACGAAAGTATTATTGGTGACTGGGATTACAACCCTGAGCTTAATCGCTCAATCCATGTTGATTCACGCTACATGCTGTGGGTAATGGATAAAGTAGATAATGCACAAAACTTGTTAGACGAAATGACAATCGTAAAATAAGTAATTAGTGAGATAAGAAAAGAGGCGCTTACCGTATCGGAAGCGCCTTTTTTGTTGGTGTTTGATTTGCTTATTTATGACTGCAAAGTGCTAGCTGCTGACCTTCAAGGCGTGAATCTGAAGCTTTGTTGGGTGGCGCCTTTGGCTTAATTAACTTACATTTTGACGTAGGTCGGATAAGTGGCGAAGCCACGCCATCCGACACAGTAAAATACCTTGCCAATTATTATCAATATTTTATGTTGTCGGCTGGTTGGAGAGTGCCAGAAGCAGACGTTTAACAACTTTCTAAAAATTTGTTTTATGAAGTGCAGCAATTTCCCATCCAGAAAATTCAAGACCATCATCAACTAAAAAGCTGCTTGGCTCGAATTCCATTGGGTTAACACCTGACATTATAAGTTTTTGTATTTTATCTTTTTGTTCACTCGTTAACGTCTTCCACCATAAAGGGGAAGTAAAAGTATTTTCTGCTACTGCGAAAAAGAACCTAATTAGTGCGCTAAAAATTTTACTTTCATCTATGGCCAATAGTGAATTAATGAAGCCTAAAACTTTTTTTGATTCTTTTACCCAACTAAAAACTACATACCCTTTCCCGTCACTAGAAAATGAATTGAAAATCAGTTGCTGAGCATCAACACTTAAATCTCCTAAATCTTGAATAAAGTTGCCAGAAAAATCACTTATTGGTGCAACAATTGATGAAACAGCCACAGGCATAGGTTCTGACGATTCGATAATCAGATGAGATAAATTACCAGTTGTGTTACCAAGAAGTTGATCATCAAGTTGATGCTTTAGCTCGGAAAGCTCCTTGATAGCAGCATTAATACCCAGCTGTTGAACAGCTGCAAACTTCTGCAGGAACATTTGCTCTAATGGTTGCCTACCTCTATCACCACCTTTAATAAACTCAGATGTATTAAGCATGCCCTCTTTAGCATACAGCTCTTTTGCAACTGAACGGTACATCAGAGCTAAACATTGCTCTTCATCTCCAACAAACACCCTGTCTTCTATACAAGCAAAAAGCGTCTTATCATGAGTAGAACAAAACCCTTTAAACGTCGAAGCTTGATTAATTCCGATTTTCTCTGGGATTAATTTACCTTTATTTATCATTATATTTGGTAAGTTTATTTTTAAGCCCAATACATGGTTACTTTCATCTGCAATTTCTTTCAAGCTACCGCTTTTCGATATGGTATGAGCGTTAATAATTTTTTTACTACATTCATGTTTTAAATCAGGCGAAACGTAACATAATTTTCTTGATGAGTTTTTCTTTGTATGCCCAATTGCTTCACCTTTACTAATAGGAGCTTCATTTTCACGACCATAATGGCAATGTTTAAACTTCTTACCAGAATTACACCAACACTTTTCATTTCGTCCTATTTTCATGTATTCCCACTCACTTCCTGTCTGCTTGCAAAATATGTGATGATTGAACCAAATCTCTTACAATTTTAAAATGCGTAAATCGTACATATTTCTGCCGATATCACGCTCATTTTCTACTTTCTACAGTTTAAACAAATTACCTAAGATATTGCTATCAAATGCTATTTAACCAATCAATTAACGACGATATTAAGCAAATCTCAATGTCCGGTTATCGCTCTTATCCGCCTTTAACTTAAATCAAATCACCTCACCACCCTTTAATATATTTCATGTGCATTTTATAGCCAAGAAGTGCTAGCTTAGTGGTAAATTAATTGAAGGAAATAATTATGAAATTAGAGTCATTAGCATTGCACCACGGTTACGAATCTGAGGCTACGACCAAATCGGCAGCCGTGCCTATTTATCACACTTCTTCTTATACATTTGATAACACACAGCATGGCGCTGATTTATTCGATTTAAAAGTACCTGGAAATATTTACACCCGCATAATGAACCCAACCAATGCTGTACTTGAACAACGTATTGCCGCGATGGAAGGGGGTATTGGTGGGCTGGCTGTTGCCTCTGGGATGGCTGCTATTACGTATGCTATTCAATGTTTGTGTGAAGTCGGTACTAACATTGTAAGCACCAGCCAAGTATATGGTGGCACATATAACTTATTTGCTCATACACTACCTAGGCAAGGTATTGAAGCACGTATGATTAAAGCTGATGACTTTACCGCGTTCGAGAATGCAATTGACAACAACACCCGCGCTGTTTTTTGTGAATCTATTGGTAATCCTGCAGGTAATATTGTTGATATTGAACGTTTAGCACGTATTGCACACAGTAAAGGTGTGCCGCTTATTGTTGATAATACCGTGGCTACGCCGTATTTATGCCGCCCATTTGAGCTAGGCGCCGATATAGTGGTTCACTCACTGACAAAGTATATAAACGGGCACGGTACTGCCATTGGCGGCATGATTGTCGACTCAGGAAAATTTGATTGGAAAGCGAATGCTACGCGCTTTGCAATGATGAACGAGCCCGATCCGTCTTATCACAACGTGGTGTATACCGAAGCCTTCGCTGAAGCTGCATTTATTGGACGCTGCAGAGTAGTGCCACTTAGAAATACCGGCGCAGCGCTTGCGCCTAAAAACGCATCTGATATTTTAATTGGCCTTGAAACTTTAGGCTTGAGAATGGATCGCCACTGCGAAAATGCACAGCATCTGGCTGAGTATTTAGAAAATCATCCAAAAGTGCTTTGGGTTAATTACGCAGGGCTTAAATCAAGCCCGTATAACGAAATGAGTCAAAAAATTACCAGTGGTAAAGCATCCGGTATTTTAAGTTTTGGTATTGCTGGTGGACTAGAGGCTGGTACTCGTTTTATTGATGCGCTAAACATGATTTTACGCTTAGTTAATATTGGCGATGCCAAGTCGCTTGCGTGCCATCCTGCGTCAACCACACACCGCCAATTAAATGATGGAGAGCTTGCTAATGCGGGTGTAAGCCGCGATTTAATTCGTTTGTCGGTTGGTATTGAAAACATTGCAGATATAATTGCCGATGTAAGCCAAGCGCTCGATAAAGCATAACGTTAATTTAAAGCCTTGAGGTATCGAGGCTTTTAGCTCTATTACGCTTTTGTGATATCGGCTCGTGGTGTTTCTAAAATCGCTTTTTTTTCATCTTCAGATAATATTATCCAATCAAATATTTCTTCGTTGGTACGCCCACAACCGGTGCAGTAACCGCTGCGCCTTTCGCATATTCCTAGGCAATCAGTTTTAAATTTAGATGGTTTTTTGTTTTGATTTAATTGGCGCATTGTTAAAGTCCTAATGGTGGTGCAATTTCAAAGCGAGTAGAAAACTCAATACCTTCTTGATTAGTAGCAAGTGTAATGACAGGGGTTTTAGTATCAAGTACAAAGGTGCTGTAAATTGAACTTGCTGTTTCTTTTTGGCTTTCAAACCAGCCTGCTTTGGTTAAGCATTGGCGTAATTGCTTAGCCAGTTTTTGATGTGACTTTATTGTTTGCGTTTGTGTTTTAACAGGTGTTTGGCATTGGTAGCTTGCTTGCCCTGACTTATTTAAAGTAACCGTACAGTTTGCTCCAATCATATGAGTATTAGTACGCCATTGATTAGTAAACTGGTTATTTACTTTATCTGTTTTTATTGAATTAAAACCAGACTCATAACCATTTATTAGGTTATTAATGGTGCTGCATTCATCGGGTATTACTGAGGTTTTTACAGACTGATTTGTTGTATTAGTGGTTGCTGTAGTCTGATTAGTTTTGCTGGTACAGCCCGCTAAAATAAACGCGATGATAAGAAGAATAATATAGTTTTTCATAGTTCACAGTAACCGATTAATTGAGCCTCGCACTATACCATACATAATTTACTCAACTAAAAGCGAAAAACAAAAAGGCCCATAAAATATGGGCCTTTTGTAATTTGCTTTAGCAGGTGCTATTTATGGCGACCTTGCAAGCATTTAACTACATCTTCAAGGGCTAAGCCTTGGCGTTGTAGCAATACTGTCAGGTGATAAATTAAATCAGCAGATTCGTTTGTTAGCTCATCGTTATCGTGTTTCATAGCGGCAAGGGCAACTTCTACGCCTTCTTCACCTACTTTTTGACAACTACGGCTTAAGTCTTTTGCAAATAGTGACGCAGTGTAGCTTTTTTCAGGGTCGTCGTTTTTACGCGCTACAATCACATCTTCTAACTGTGCTAAAAAGCTTAAACTTGGTTTTGCTTCATCACCAAAACAGCTTTGTGTGCCTAAGTGGCACGTTGGGCCTTCTGGGTTGGCAAGGACTAAAATTGAATCGTAGTCACAATCTGTATGCACAGATACTACGTTTAAGTAGTTTTCTGATGACTCACCTTTAGTCCATAAACGCGATTTTGAACGCGAGTAAAACGTTACCTTATTGGTATCAAGCGTAACAGCGAGTGCTTCGCTGTTCATAAAGCCTTGCATTAAAATAACACCCGAGCGGGCATCTTGAATAATAGCAGGGATCATGTCACTTTTAGCGAAATCGACTTGAGCTTGGTTTTGTTGTGTTACTTGCATAATCTTGCTGCCACTTGGTTATCTGTTAAAAATTGTTTTAGTTCGCCAATGTTAATCACATTTTTATGAAAAACGCTGGCGGCTAGTGCACCATCTACTTTGCTTTGTTTAAATACATCAACAAAATCTTGCATACTACCCGCACCGCCAGAGGCGATTAAAGGAATGTCACACAGCTCGCGAATTTTACTTAGTTGCTCGTTGTCGTAACCGTTACGAACGCCATCTTGGTTCATACAGTTTAATACAATTTCGCCTGCGCCTAGGTCTTGTACGCGTTTAACCCATTCTTGTGTTTTATAGCGCGTACGGCTAGATGCATTAGGATCGCCGGTTAATTGATACACTAAATACTCGCCGGTAATTTCATCAAAAAAGCTGTCAATGCCGACTACAACACATTGCTTGCCAAACTCATCGTGTAATTCTTTAATGAGTTCAGGTCGCGCAATAGCAGGGCTGTTAATGCTTATTTTGTCAGCGCCGCGCTCAAGTACCCGCGCTGCATCAGCCACTGATTTAATACCGCCCGCTACACAAAATGGAATATCGATATTTCGTGCAATACTTTCTACCCAATTTACATCAAGTAGGCGTTTTTCAACGCTTGCACTGATTTCGTAAAAAACCAGTTCATCGGCGCCAGCTTCGCTGTAGGCTTTAGCCATTGTTAAAATATCGCCAACAACTTCATGGCCTTTAAACTTAACGCCTTTAACTACTTGGCCGTCTTTAACGTCTAAACACGGGATTATGCGTTTTGATAACATGCCAGTGCCTCCTCAACGCTAAATGCGCCATCAAGCAATGATTTACCTAAAATAACGCCGCCAACACCCAGCTCTTTAAGCTTTTTAATGTCATCTAGTGAGCTTACGCCCCCTGAGGCTTGCACTTTAATTGTGCTGTTATGGCGAGTTAAATCTTCATATAATTCAAACGATGGGCCCGTCATAGTGCCATCTTTACTGATGTCCGTGCATAAAAAATCGATAACACCTAAGCTTACATAAAAATCTACCAGCTCAAGTAAACCAAATTCAGATTCATTTAACCAACCGTGTGTTGCTGGTGCCCAGCCCGTGGCTGTTTTATTTACATCAAGAGCAATTACAAAATGCTCTGCGCCAAATTGCTCAATCCAGGCTTTTACTTGTTCGCGTTTTTCTACTGCCATTGAACCAATAACAACTTGGTTTGCACCGGCTTTTAGCCAATCACTTACATCTTGCTCTGAGCGAATACCGCCGCCCACTTGGTAAGGTACGTTAAGTGCTTTGGTTGCAGCTTGAATATGTTTCCACTGTTTTTTACTTGGATCGCGTGCACCTTCTAAATCTACAAGGTGTAGTTTACCTGCGCCACTGTCGGCGTATTCTTTTAAACGCGCGCCAAGTTCGAAAGGGTAAAACTGTGCTGTGTCGTATTTACCTTGGTACAAGCGCACAATTTGATTTTGTAATACGTCTAATGCTGGAATAATCACAAATAATCTCTTTTTTGTTAGTTAATGGGCAGCTTATAACTGCCAATCAACAAAATTTTGTAATAAACGTGCGCCAACTTTTGCGCTGCGCTCTGGGTGAAATTGCATGCCTGCGTAATTGTCTTTAGCAACAATGGCTGAAAAGGTTTGACCATATTCGCCGCTCACTAGTGTGGCGTCGTTTACGGTGTGCGCAAAGCTGTGAACAAAATACACTTGCTCATCAAGCGTTAGCCCTTTAGTTAATGCATGCTCTTTGTTAACGCTTAAGTTATTCCAACCCATATGCGGCGACGTTAAATTGCCTACATCAAGCGCTTTTACTTGCCCTGGTATTTTACCTAGGCACTGTACGTTACCTTCTTCGGTGCTTTCGCACAGTAACTGCATACCTAAGCAAATCCCCATAAGCGGGCGCTGGTATTCATTTATTGCTTGTTGCCAGCCGTTATCTACTAGGCGTTTCATAGCAACCGACGCGTGACCTACACCTGGCAATATAGCGCGCTCAAAACCCGCTAATTGCTCTGGTGAAGTAATTACTGTTGGCGTTTGGCCTAAACGTTCAAACGCAAAACGTACTGAATTTATATTGGCACAACCGGTATTAATTATGGCAATCATAAACATCCCTTAGAGCTGGCTGTTTGTTGGGTCGTGTCTTGTGCTACTGCCATACGAAGAGCACGTGAAAACGCTTTAAATAAGCCTTCTACTTGGTGATGACAGTTACCGTCGCTTACCGATAAAATAAGGCTAATAGCGGCATTATCACTTAAGCTTTTGAAAAAGTGCTCAACCATTTGCACGTCTAAGTCGCCGGCTTTTTCGCGGCTAAAATTAGCGTTTAATACAAATGATGCACGGCCCGATAAATCAATTTGTGCTTCAGCTTTACATTCATCCATCGGCAGCGCAAAACCATAGCGTGCAATTTGCGATTTAGTGCCAAGCGCTTGTTTAAGTGCAACACCTAAGGCAATACCAATGTCTTCAACAAGGTGGTGCTCGTCTATGTGTAAATCGCCTTTGGCTTTAATGTTTAAACCAATGTTTGCGTGCGTGCGAATTTGATCAAGCATGTGATCAAAAAAGCCAAGTCCGGTGTCTATGCTGCCATTTTTAGTTTGATCTAAATTTATGGCTACATCAATTTGGGTTTCTTTAGTGTTGCGTGTAACACGACCTTCGCGGTTTGCGGTAGTTAATTTTGTCACTATCGCACTCCAATCGCCGTCGTATAAAATACCTTCACAACATAAGTTTTGAGCAAGGCCAATATCGGTCTGGCGATCGCCAATAACAAAAGAGCGCGCTAAGTCTACTTTGCCAGAGCGCATAAGCTCGGTAAGTAAGCCCGTTTTAGGTTTACGGCAGTCACAATTTTGCTCGTCAAAGTGTGGGCAAATTAATACGGTCTCAAAGCTAATGCCTTGGCTTTGCATTATGTCCATCATTTTGTCTTGTGCTATGTCAAAATCAGCAGTCGGGAAGCTGTCTGTGCCTAAACCATCTTGATTCGATACCATTACTAAACGATAACCTGCGGCTTGTAATTGTAATAACGCAGGGATAACACCAGGTAAAAATGCTAGCTTTTCAAGGCTATCTACCTGTTTGTCGGTAATTGGCTCTTCAATAATAGTGCCGTCGCGGTCTATAAATAAATAGGGGTTACTCATGATACTTCGTTTCCTGCTAAAGATGCTGCGGTAGCCGGCGTTTGTAAGCCATCTAACCAAATTTTTACTTGTTCAAGTTCTTGTTCACTGCCAATTGAAATTCGTAGCCAGTCGTCTTCACCGTATAGTGTAAAAGCGCGCATAACCAAATCTTGCTCAAGTGCAATTTTAAAGTAGTTTTTATCGGCTAATTTTAAAGTAACAAAGTTACCTTCACCAGTGAGAATTTTTAATGCAGCAGGGGAGGCGTTTAGCCAATCTACCAACTTAGCTTTTAAGCTATTTAAAATAGTAACTTGGCGGCGCATTGATGTAATTGCATCGGGTGCAATTGCTTGCGCTGCAATACTTGCTACTACGCCCGATACCGGATACGGCGCAATGACTTTACGAATTGGCGCAAGAGTTGCTGCTTGTGCAAGCGTAAAGCCCGTTCTGAGCCCTGCTAGCGCAAAGGCTTTAGAAAGCGTGCGCAGAACCACTACATTACTAAACTCATTAATAAGTTTTGTGGCGCTTTGCTTTGGGCAGAACTCTATATAGGCTTCGTCAACAATAACCAGTGCTTTACCCATAAGTGCTGTTGCAATCGCTTTTACTTTATCAAGTGGTGTTAGGCTGCCCGTTGGATTATTTGGGTTACAAATAAATACCAGTTTTGAGCTGCCAACAGCTGCAACTATTTCGTCAGCACTGCCACTTAATAATAATTCTTGGGTAAGCGCGTTAATACCAACGTTGTGTGTATCGGCGGTAACTTTGTACATACCGTAGGTTGGTAAAAATAGCGCAATACTATCTTTAGCTGGCTCACAGTATGTGCGCACTAAAAGCTCAATGCCTTCATCTGCGCCGCGCGTCATTAATACATTTTCGCTTTCAAGCTCTGTATAAGCGGCGTAACGGTCAATAACCAGTTGCGGTTGTGGATCGGGGTAGCGATTTAAATCCTCAATACTCAGTTCAAGGTTTTTAGCATACGGGCTTTCGTTAGCATTGAGCCACGTAGTACCGGTTAGCTTTTCACTTTTTGCAGAGCTGTATGCAGCAAGGGCTGCAATATTCTTAGGTAATAAGCTAGACGCTTGTGCGCTCTCATTGCTCATTTTTAATTGCCTCTAAACGAATTGAAACCGCATTAGCGTGGGCATCAAGGCCTTCTGCATCTGCAAGTGGTAAAATTGCTTTTGAAAGCTGCGTTAAACCACTTTTAGTAATTGTTTGCACTGTGTATGTACGAAAAAAATCAAGCAAGTTTAAACTCGAGTATGTTGCACTGTAACCATATGTTGGTAACACGTGGTTAGTACCCGATGCGTAATCGCCTGCAGATTCTGGTGTGTAGTCACCTACAAATACTGAGCCTGCATTTTTAACTTTATCTAGGTAAGGTGTTGCATCGCCTAGTTGTAAAATTAAGTGCTCTGGGCCGTATTGCGCCGATACATCAAATGCTTGCTCAACTGAATCAACCAAAATAAGTGAAGAATTAGCGAGCGCTTGTTCGGCTGTTTCTTTACGGCTCAAATTAGCTAACTGGCGTGTAAGTGCCTGCTGAGTTTGTTCTATAATTCTTTCGCTGTTACATAGTAAAATAACTTGCGAGTCTGCGCCGTGCTCTGCTTGTGAGAGTAAATCGGCGGCTATAAATTCTGGGTTTGCACGTTCATCTGCAATAACTAATACTTCAGACGGACCTGCTGGCATGTCAATTGCCATACCTGGGATAGTTTGCGCAACGAGCTGTTTAGCCATTGTTACGAAGCTATTACCTGGGCCAAAAATTTTGTTTACTTTAGGAACCGATTCGGTGCCATAAGCCATTGCTGCAATTGCGCCTGCGCCACCACTTTCTATCAAAGTAGTAATGCCACATAACTTAGCTGCATATAAAATAGCAGGGTTAATTGCTTTATCACCTTGTACCGGCGTAGCTAGTACAACGGTTTTTGCGCCACTTAACTGTGCTAATACACCTTGCATAATAACCGACGATGGCAGTGGAGCACTGCCACCGGGTACATAAATACCGACTGCTTCGATGGCTTGATATTTCAGTTCACATACAACGCCTGGTTGGGTTGATAATTTAATATCTTTTGGCAACTGCGCTTCGTGAAAACGTTTAACATTTGCATAAGCGGTGTCAATTGCGTATTTAAGCTCAGCACTTAGTGCTTGCTCAGATGCGTTAATTTCATCTAGCGGTACGCGCAAACGTGGGTTAGCTCTATTATCAAACTCTTTGGCCATGCTAAGTAAGGCCTCATCGCCTTGCTCTTTTACATTAGCTAAAATAGTTTTGCATATTGCTTCAACCTTTGCGCTTACAGAAACTGCAGGGCGCATTAGCGCCGCGGCTTGTACTTGTGAAGATTCCTCATTCCAACGAAGCATGGTACTTACTCCATCATTTTTTCAATTGGCATAACTAAAATAGAGTTAGCGCCTAGGGCCTTTAACTGCTCCATTGTTTCCCAAAATAATGTTTCGCTGCTTACCATGTGGAGTGCTACGTATTCTTCATTACCCGCAAGGGCAAGTAGAGTCGGTTGACCAGAACCAGGTAAAATTTCACAAATTTCATCAAGTTTATTTTTTGGTGCGTGTAGCATGATGTATTTGCTTTCTTTAGCTTGTCTAACACCACGTAGGCGCGGCATAAGCTTATTGATTAGTGCTAGTTTGTCAGCGTCTTGCAGATCTTTATTTTGAATTAAACATGCGTTTGATTCTAAAATTGTATCACCTTGAATTAAGCCGTTAGCTTCAAGTGTTGCGCCAGTAGATACCAAATCACAAATTGCATCAGATAAACCTGCACGTGGTGCTACTTCAACAGAGCCAGTAAGCATTACTGTACTTGCGTTAATGCCTTCGCGCTTTAACCACTGAGTTAAAATTTCTGGGTAGGTAGTTGCAATACGTTTGCCTTCAAACCAGCTCTTATCGCGAGCGCCTAGCTCTTGTGGCCATGCAAGTGCAAGACGACAGTAACCAAAATCTAGTTTTGAAAGTTTGTTTACTTCGCTGGGAACACCTTGACGTTCACGTTCTGCTTGAACTTCTACTAGTACGTTTTCGCCAACAATACCTAAGTCACATACACCGTCCATTACTAAACCCGGAATATCGTCATCGCGCACACGTAGTACGTCAATTGGCATATTAGTTGAGTGTGCAATTAAGCGTTGTTCACGAAGGTTAAGTTTAACACCTAACTGTTTTAGTAGATCTTGACAATCTTTAGATAGGCGGCCGCCTTTTTGGATGGCGATACGTAGACGATTACTGTTGTTCATTATTCATTTTCCTTTAATTTAAAAACTAAAAACCCCGAGGGGAACCTCAGGGCGAAAATGAATCAATGTTATTTGAATCGCCAGAGGTTCCTTTTAGGAATAACCTCTCAGCGAAAGACCTGACAGGTTATTCCGGTGAATGGTGGTGATGATGTACTGTTGTCAGGTTTAAGCGCATTTTTTGTCCTATGTAACTGCCCGTAAGTTCGCAAACGTGCAGTTGTTATTCGTTTAAATAAATTTCGCATTCATAAAAACATAAACGGCCATATTATGGCAAGTTTTTTTTAGCTTAATTAAAGCATATGTTATAACTGTCGATAATATTAAGATAATAAGCGCAATTTTAGCGAATAATTGTTTGTTTATCATTCAAATTTAGCATTTTGATAATCAAACAGTTAAATAAGGAAGTACGTATGGATATCATGATCCCTTATTTAGGAAGAATCACCAGGCTAGAAGTTGAGTCAAAAGGCGCTTTCCATATTGCGGGTGTGCAAAGTGGATCGGCTACTGAAAAAGTTGAACTAGAGAATAAAAAAAGGCGTGAGTTACAAAAAAAGAAACAGCTCAATATGCTTGATGATCAAAGTAGTAAAAAAAAGTCTAACGTAGACGATGACGAAAACCCCCATTTAGATACATGGGCATAGGTTACGGTTAATAGGTAACAGTTACTTATATATTGCTAGAGTTTAAAAAGGGAAGCCTAGGGCGTGTTGATCTTTGAGGATTAAAATTTGTTCAATCTAGGGGCGATTTAATCGCGGCGCGAGGTTTGTAACCTAGTGGGCTAAGTAAAAACCGAGCAACAAAGAGTTAATCGTCCCTAGAAAGAACCCAAAGGGCAGCGTATGTTTGGTATTTATGCTGCGTTATCGCCAATTTATGGGGAATAACCACACTACATAGGCTCTGCCTTGCCTGAAAACCAAACATACTGCTGCAAATTCAACCTCGGAAGGTCAACACGCCCTAGTAAATAGGCTTCCCTTTTCTGTTGAACTAATTAGTTTTGACTTTTACTTTTTAATAGATAAAAGCTAAATATTGCAAACACACATACCTGAGCCACAATACCTTGCCATGTCGATTTTATACCAAGCCATGCTATATCAAAGCTCATCGGCAGCGACGCAATACCTATTATATCGGCCTCTTGTAATGCAATAACGGCTTTGCCCATAAGCACAAACGAGAGTGCAAATAGTAGGTAAGTGGTAATGGCAAAAAACTTAGCCACCGGTAATTTAATTGAGTATTTAATTAATACCCACGTAATAATAGCCAGTATTGCTATAGCTATCGCAAAACCCGATGCAATAGATGAATATTGAGCAGGTGAGCTTTGCGTTAATAAAGACTGATAAAACAATACGGTTTCGAATACTTCACGGTATACGGCAATAAAAGAAAGCCCCGCTAATCCCCATAATGTACCCGACTCAAGGCGCTTATCTATATTGTCTTTTATGTATTTTTGCCATTGTTGCGCACTTGTTTTACTGTGCATCCATACGCCAACATACAGTAAAATTACAGCGGCAAATAATGCGCCAACACCTTCCATTACTTCGCGGCTCGCACCACTTATTTCTATTAATGTTTGCGCAGCAGCCCACGTTAAACCACCAGCAATAAGTGCTGTTATCCAACCAATATGTACATATTTTAGCGCATCTTTGCGTTTAGTTTTAATAAGCACAGTCATAAGGGCAATAATAACTAAGAGTGCTTCTAAGCCTTCTCGCAGTAATATAACTAAACTTGCTGAAAGTAGCGCGCCGTCAGTTAGCTTAGTTTCGTTTAGCATGCTATCTGCTTTAGCGAGTTGAGTTAGTGCCGCACTTACTTTTTCGGCAACAACGGCCGTATCTTTTTCGTTTTTGAATGTTTGGCGCAGGTTCATCAGTCGTACTTCGATGTTTTTACGCAGTGTTTCATCGTAGGCATTTAAGTTGTTTTCAACAAGCTCAAAGCCATCTAAGTATGCGCTAATTGCTAAATCACTTGCTTGTGAGTAATTGCCTTTAGCATGCGCTGCTTGCGCTGCAAGTAACTGCGTGCGAGTAACTGTTATCGGATTTTTGTTAGCGCTAAATAATTGCTCTGGATTACCACGAAGCCATTTAACGTAATGTGCTTGTGCTTCACTTTGACCTGCCGATAATTGTGCGGGGTTTAGGTTTACAATCTGCGAAGCGGTAATGTTTTGTTCTACAGTTTGTGGTTTTTGAACATCTTTAAATGCCAAGCTACCTACATAAAAAGCTAAAGACCATCGTTGTTGTTCATTAAATTGGGTAAAAGCAACCATAGGTGTGTCGTCAATGCCGTTGCTTACAGCGTCAAACAACCCCATTAAAGAGCGGTTTGTTGCGCGTTCTTCATCGGTAAAGTTGGTAGGCTCTGGCGATAAGTTTTTTGCAAGCGGGCCGTCGCCTTGACCATTTGGGCCGTGGCACATTGAACAGTTAGCAGCAAAAAGCGCTTTGGTTTGCTCAACGGAAAGTAGTGATGTAGGTAACGATAATTGCGGCATAAAGGTAAGTAGTGACTCACGAAGTGCTGAGCTTGCTGCACGTACATCTACAACACTCGCTTTATTAGCAATCGCTGTATGCAGTGCTTTAGCTTGTGCCTTTACTGTATCAAACTCATTGGTTTGGCTTGATAGCTGTCCAGCTTGCTCAATAATGACGTGCGAAAATTCAGTCATTTCTTGATATTCGTCAGGGTCTAGTATTTCACCATTTCCAACAGCTGCCACGTAATCTACACCTACATACTCTGCAAGCTGTGCAATTTGTTTTATTTTTGTTTGCTCATTAGGTGAGGCCGACACATTAAAGCTTGCCATAGCCATTATAAAAAACACAAAAAAACAATGAAATTGATGTTTGCCTAGAGATACAAAATTAAAAAACACGTGAGAATTATTTTTGGACATTGAAAAGCCCTACAGAGGAAAAGCCAAAATTATAATTGTTTTCATTTGTATTTCAAGCGGATTAATTTAAACAAGGCAGATAAATAAAAAGGATAACAATTTATAGAACTTTAAAGTGTTTTTGTAACACGAGAGTAACAGTAACCAAGTGATTTATATAATAACTTGGTTACTGATTTGATTGCTCACAAAGCATTTATTACTTTGCTTGCTCAGCTGATTTAATGCTGCTTTGAATAAGCGGCGAGATAGTTAAACCTTGTACAATAATAGAAAATATAACCACAACGTAAGTAACAATAACAATAAGGTTGTGTAAGTCAGAGCCGCCTACAAAAACTTGCTCGCGAGGGATTGCTGCCGCCATTGCAAGTGCAAGTCCGCCACGTAAACCACCCCAAGTTAATATTTTAACACTGTGCTTGTCGTAAGTTCTAAAGCGTTTAAAGATAACAAAGGGTGCGCCTACGCTAATAAAGCGTGCTAGTAATACTGCAGGTACCATTAGTAAGCCTAAGCCAATTTCCCCGATTGTAATAGGCATAGTCACAATTAGCATACCTATTATTAAAAACAGTAGGGCATTTAAAAAGCTATCGGTTGCATGCCAAAAATCTTTTACGTAACGAGTATCTTCAGGCCCCGTGCGCTCGGTTGCTTTAGTACGAGTAATGTTACCCATTAATATGCCGCTCGTTACCATGGCAAGTGCGCCTGATATTTCCCAAATATTTGCAGCAGCAAAACCTGCAGTAGGAATAGTTAAGGTTATCAATAAACGAATATTTACATCGCGGCTGTTAATAATTAAAAAGTGGCCAACCAAAGCGATAACCAAACCAAACGCAATACCGCCTAGGGCGTCTACAAAAAAGAGTTCTGCTATATCGCCAAATTGTGCATCGGTGCCATAAAAAGCAACCGAAAAAATGGTCGTAAATATTACTAAACCAATACCGTCGTTAAATAGCGACTCACCTTCTACTTGAACTGAGATTCCTTCTGGCGCTCGCATTTGTTTAATAATAGCAAGTACAGCAATAGGGTCGGTTGGGCTAATAAGCGCACCAAATAATAAACAATAAATAAAAGGCACTGGCCAGCCAAGAAAAGCAAATAAGTAAAAGCTTAAGTAGCCAACAATAAAAGTAGAAACAAGAGTGGAAAACAGTACCAACACCGTTATTTCCAAGCGTTGTTTTCTAAGTGCTAACAGGTTTATTTCCAGTGCACCTGCATAAAGCAAGAAACCTAACATACCTTTGAGGAGTAATTCGTTAAAGTTAATACTCGAGACGATTTTTGTCATTTCAAGTGCGTTTTGATCGCCTAATAATTTTACTGCAACAATCAAAAGTAAAGAAATAACAACCGAGCCTGTAGTTATTGCAATAGTAGTTTGCATTTTGAGGATGTACTGATTTGCAAATGCAATAAAAATTGCAAGTGCAGAGAGAAAACAAATGAGGTACCAAGCATTCATTTAATAACCTTAATTAACGAGAAAAACATATGATTAAGCGGGATCTAAACATGCCTATGTTACTCCCGAGATATAGCTATGTCACAGTGTTTGTTAGACAATTTGTATTTTTATTTTTAATAAAAATAGTTTTGGTAAATAAGAAATTAAAGATGTTAAAGCTTCAGTCGCGCCTTTAAAAATAGGTTTTTTTTTAGGCCTTTTGTTAAATTTAATAGTGTTTGTATTGTAAAAATCACTTTATTAAATTTATACACTTAATTGTATTATTTTTATTTCAATATGTTACCCAAAGTAAATAAATGTTTACATTATGTTAATTAAATGTTTTCAATATTTGGTGGGTTTTTATTAAGCTGTTGAATTAAAGGCTTTTAATTTGTTTTTTAATACTTTAATTGTAAATTTTTTGTTTCATTTTCAATTGTATGATTTGTAGCCTAGGATTGCTTTAATCGGGAACAAGATGTACCGATTAATAAAAGTATATTCAAACAAATAAACAAATGGAGCGTAAACGTGAATTTATCAAAAATCACAATAGCAACACTTGCTGCCTTTACTTTGGTACAAGCAACAAGCGCAGTAGCTGCAAATAAAAAATATTTAAATCAACAAGCAAATATAAATAATTCAGCACAAAATGGTGTGTCTTCTGTATTGATGGTTAGCCCTGATCAGTTAGTAGGTTTAGAGGCAGGAAATGAGCTGGTTGTATTAAAAGAAATAAAAAGTAATAACGGTGATACAACTCGTCGTTATCAACAAGTATATAATGGATTACCGGTAATTGGAGATACGGTGAGCTTGACGTTTAACAATAATGGGCAACTTAAACGTGCTCATGGTGCTGCTGTATATGATATATCAAGCGATATTGACACAGTTACTCCAAAGTTAAATCAAAAATTGGCAGTAGCTAAGGGATTGCAAAAATCATCTGCAGCGATAAAGTCTGTTGGCTTAGAAAAACATAATGAAAAATCACAATTAGCCATTTGGGTTGATGAGCAAGGTGAAGCGCATTTGGTTTATGAAGTGTCTTATGTTACTTACGGAAGTAACCCATCACGTCCATATCAAATCATAGATGCAAATTCTGGAGATGTACTTTTTAGCTTTGATAACCTTCAACATGCTGATGCGACAGGCCCAGGTGGTAATCTAAAAACCGGGAAATACATTTATGGCACTGATTTTGACAGCTTAAATGTAAGTCAGACGGGCAATAACTGTTCAATGAATACCACAAATGTAAAAACCATTAACCTAAATGGTGGTACTAGTGGCTCAAGTGCATATTCATTTACATGTCCTGAAAATACCTTTAAAGAAATTAATGGTGCCTATTCGCCACTTAATGATGCACATTATTTTGGTAACGTAATTTTTAATATGTATAACGATTGGATTGGTACGCCGCCGCTTTCATTCCAACTGCAAATGCGAGTTCACTATAGTAGTAACTATGAAAATGCATTTTGGGATGGCAGTGCGATGACCTTTGGTGATGGCCAAAATACGTTTTATCCACTTGTTAGCCTAGACGTATCAGCTCATGAAGTAAGCCACGGCTTTACTGAGCAAAACTCAGGTTTAGTTTACAGTGGAAAGTCAGGTGGTTTAAACGAAGCATTCTCTGATATGGCTGGTGAAGCGGCTGAATTTTACATGAAAGGCACAAACGATTGGTTAGTTGGTAAAGATATATTTAAAGGCAACGGTGCTCTTCGTTACATGAATAATCCAACACAAGATGGTAGATCAATTGATAATCAATCAAGCTACTCTTCAGGAATGGATGTTCATTATAGTTCTGGGGTGTTTAATAAAGCATTTTATAACTTAGCAACTACATCTGGTTGGGATACTGAAAAGGCATTTAAAGTGATGGCTCGTGCAAACCAATTATATTGGACTGCAAGCACTAACTGGGATCTTGCTGGTAACGGCGTTATGGATGCAGCTTGTGATTTAAATTACGATCCAAGTGCTGTTAAAGCAGCCCTAAGTGCTGTTGGCGTAAACTCTAATTTAAGTTCGGGTAGTTCATGTGGCACAACCACTCCGCCAGCGGAAGATGAAGCGTTATCTAATGGCGTTACTCGTACTGGTATAAGTGGCTCAGCTAAAGAGCAGTTGTTTTTTACACTTGATGTACCAGCGGGTGCTAGCAATTTAGTATTTAATACTAATGGCGGCTCTGGTGATGCAGATTTATACGTACGATTTGGAAGCAAACCGACACTTAGCACTTATGATTGCAACAGTACAACTTCTACAAGTACTGAAAGCTGCTCTATAGCTAGTGCTCAAGCGGGTACATACTACGTTATGGTAGAGGCATGGAATGCTATTTCAGGCGTTTCATTAACAGGTAGTTATGACGGGTCTACTGGCGGAGGTGTTTCGCCAATTAACCGTACAGAAAGCAATGTGAGTGTTGCTTCAGGTGGTTGGACACGCTTTACGCAAAATTTAGATGCAGGGTATTCTTCACTCGATATTTCAATGGCCGGTGGTTCTGGTGATGCTGATTTATATGTAAATTTTGGTTCAGCATCTAGTACTAGCTCTTATGAGTGCCGCCCATATAAAAATGGAAACGTTGAAACGTGTACGATAGAAAATCCTCAAGCAGGTACATGGTATATAGACTTACAAGGTTATAGCGCGGCAAGCGGTATAACATTAAGTATTTCAGCCAATTAAGTTAATTTCTAGGGAGCATTCGCTCCCTTTTTTATTTTTCAAAACTCCCTCGTCTCAAAGGCAATACTCGACTTAAAAGGTATCAATTAATGAAACACGCGATAAAAATTATGCTATTCAGTGCTAGTACTTTATTACTTACCCAACCCTCATACGCACAAGACACTGAAAGTGTTTGGGTAACGATAGATCCCGTTGCAGCCAAACATTATAAACAGGTTCAAAACTCGTTTAAACCAAATGATGAATTATTGAGTATACAAGATACAACATTACAAACAGTGAATTTGTTAAAAATAAGGCCTGCAAATATTGCTCATTTAAGTGAGTTTATGCATGATAATTATCATCGCTGTGGAGGGTTTGTTGCTCACGATTCGTTAATCGAGGCTAATGAATACACTCAGCAGTTAGCTGCCGTTCAAAATCAAAATCTAAGTGCGTTAGCTGCTACATATAGCATTGACAATCCGCAAACAACTCAGCAATTAATAAATAGTATTAGTCCAAATAATTTGACGAACACAGTTAATTCGATGAGTAGCTTTTATAATCGCTATTACACGGCTCAAACTGGGGTAGATGCCTCACAATGGCTAAAAGATTACTGGCAACAGTTAGCAGCTACACGTAATGATATAAATGTTGATTACTTTACTCATAGCTGGGCGCAGTCGTCGGTCATTGTTACTATTGCAGGAGATGAAGAGGCTGATGAAATTGTCATTATTGGTGGGCATTTAGACTCAATTAATCAATCAAATCCAAGCAACGGTCGCTCACCAGGGGCTGATGATAATGCATCGGGGATTGCTGTATTATCTGAAGTGTTAAGATCGATTGTTGAAAATGATTATAAACCGCAAAAAACAATTCATATAATGGCTTTTGCTGCAGAGGAAGTTGGTTTAAGAGGTTCAAAAGATATTGCTTCATCTTATAAATCACAAGGAAAAAATGTGATCGGCATGGTGCAATTTGATATGACTGGAAACAATGGCAGTAGCGAAGATATTGTAATGATGACTGATTACACTACAAATGCTCAAAACCAATTTTTAGGTCAGTTAATTGATACCTACTTACCTAACATTACCTATGGTTTTGACCAATGTGGGTATGGGTGTTCTGATCATGCATCATGGTATCAACAAGGCTTTGCAGCATCAATGCCATTTGAATCTAGGATGGCTGATATTAATCCGCTAATTCATACACAGAATGACGCTAATTTTGATGCTGACCACGCTAGTAAATTTGCAAAACTTGCTGTGAGTTATTTAGCTGAAATGGCAAAAAATGCTGGTGATATAGTGCCACCAGCTAATAATGAGTTACAAAATGGTGTTGCAGTTTCTGGCCTTGCAGGTGATGCTAAAGCGCAGCTTATCTATACGCTACAGGTACCTAATAATGCAAGTAACTTAAACTTTACTACCTCAGGTGGCAGCGGTGATGCAGACCTATATGTTAAATTTAATACAGCGCCTACATTAGAAAATTTTGATTGTAAAAGTACAACATCATCGAGCAATGAAAGTTGTGATATTGCGAGTGCCCAAAACGGTATTTATTACGTTATGGTAGAAGCATGGAACGCTATTGCTAATGTTTCTCTTATTGCCAGTTATAGTGAAACAACAGCGATTGAACCCATTAATCGAACAGAAACTGATATTAGTGTTGCTACGGGAGATTGGGGGCGGTTTACACAAGACTTAGAAGCAGGGTATTCCTCTTTAAATATAACTATGGCTGGTGGCTCAGGCGATGCCGATTTATATGTGAATTTTGCCAGTCAATCAACTGAATCTGTATATCAATGTAGACCGTATAAAAATGGTAATGCTGAAACGTGTAGTATTACCAGCCCGCAAGCGGGCAAGTGGTATATTGACTTAAAGGGGTACAGCGCAGCTAGTGGAATAACCTTAACTATAAATGCGCAATAATAACTAATGGGAGCTCTGCTCCCTTATTTATATACTCAAACCGATTACTTAATTACTTGCCCTTGATGTTTAGCTTACGTAAAATCCCGCTATTATTTATTGTAAAGTGATTGGTATTATCAAACAACTGTTTAGCGCAACCGGACCTTTGGCGTTGTCTTTAGATGGATACACTCCTCGCCAACCTCAAATAGATATGGCTGTCGCCGTTGCTGATGCATTAAAAAACAGTTCGCAATTGGTCGTTGAAGCCGGTACTGGTACGGGTAAAACGTTTGCATATTTAGCCCCAGCACTTAAATCAAAAGGCCGAACGATAATATCGACAGGCTCTAAAGCCCTACAAGAGCAGCTGTACCATCGCGATTTACCTCAATTAGTGAAAGCGCTCAGCGCCTCTAAAAAAACGGCCCTATTAAAAGGTCGTGCAAACTATCTATGTACATACAGGCTTAATCAGCATGTTGCACATGTACCTACGGACGACTCTGATGTTATGCATCAACTAGCCATGGTTGCTAAATTTGCCAGCGAAACGCAATCAGGCGATTTAGCTGATTGTATTGGTATAGAAGATGATGCCAAAGTACTGCCTTATGTAAATTCAACAGCCGATAATTGTTTAGGTAAAGAATGCCCAGACTTTCAAAGTTGTTATATACGCAAAGCACGTTTAACTGCGGCCGATGCCGATGTTGTCGTGATTAACCATCATTTGTTTTTTGCCGATATGGCCGTAAAAGAAAGCGGCTTTGCCGAGCTTATGCCAAAAGCAGATGCTTACATATTTGATGAAGCCCATCAGTTAAGCGAAATTGCCAGCGATTACTTTGGTGAAAGTGTTAGCACTAAAAAGCTGGTGGACTTAATTAATGACTTACGTGCTATTTATAGAGCCGAAATTCCCGATATGCTGCAGCTCGGTAAAAGCTTAAATAAGCTTGAGACAAGCGTTGCTGATTTACGATTACAGTTTGGCGTTGATGGCGGCCGTGGCGATTGGCGTGAAAAGCTCAGTGATAAACAAATATGCGCAGCACTTCATCGTGTCATAAGCGATTTGGACTTTGTTTACCAAGTACTTAAGCTTTGCCTAGACAGAAGCGATAAAATAGAACACCCTTTTGAGCGTGCACTCGCTTTTAAAGGCCAATTAGAGCGGGTTTTTGATACGGCTCAAACCGGCTTTAGTTATTGGTATGAAACAACGCGCCGTTATTTAACGATTAATATAACGCCATTAAATGTATCAGCTAAGTTTGCTCAAATGATGCAAGACACGGGCGCAGGTTTTGTATTCACTTCAGCAACACTTTCGGTTGACAACAAACTAGCGCATTTTAATGCAAGCCTAGGTTTAAAACCAAAACAAAGCATGATGGTAGATAGCCCATTTGATTACCCTAATCAGGCGCTGCTGTGTTTACCTCGCTACTTACCCGAATCACACGCTGATAATATGCCCCATGCAATTGTAAAATTAACGCTTGAGCTTATAAAATCAGCACAAGGGCGTTGTTTTGTATTATTTACTAGCTATCGAATGATGCATTTGGTAGCCGAAGGGCTAACTACACAAATAGACTACCCAGTTTATATGCAAGGGCAAATGTCTAAGCGTATTATTTTAGAGAAATTTACCCGCCATGGTAATGCGGTATTACTCGGCACGGCTTCTTTTTGGGAAGGTGTTGATGTACGCGGCAGTACGTTAAGTTGTGTTATTATTGATAAATTGCCATTTGCAGCACCCGATGACCCATTATTACAAGCTAAAATGCAAGATTGCCAAATGCAGGGGAAAGACCCTTTTGCGCATATACAATTGCCACAAGCTGTTATTGCACTTAAACAAGGTGTTGGGCGTTTAATACGCGATAGCAAAGATAAAGGTGTACTTGTCATATGTGATAATCGCTTAGTTACACGACAATATGGCCAAGTATTTTTAAAAAGCTTACCGCCAATGCGCCGAACACGAAGTTTAGAAGATGCCAATAAATTTTTACAACAAATTAATTAGAGTAATAAAATGATAAAAAGTAACATTCTAGCCCTTGATGCTTCTACTGAGGCGCTTTCAATTGTTTTACATTTTCAGGGCCAAACATTTCATCATTTTGAAGAGTGTCCGCAGCAGCACAGCCAAAAAATACTTCCACTCGTGGATGAGCTGTTAACTAAAGCAAACTGCAAATTAAAAGATTTAGATGTAATCGGTTTTGGCCAAGGGCCAGGTAGTTTCACTGGTGTACGTATTAGTGTAGCAATAGCGCAGGGTTTAGCGTACTCAACTAACTTACCGCTAGTAGGTGTTTCAACATTGGCTATTATGGCGCAACAAGCGTTTGAACAAAACGGCAGTCTTAGTGTTTACCCAAGTATAGATGCGCGTATGGGTGAAATATATTTTGCCCATTACCAAGCGCAAAATAATTTAATGCTTTTAGTTAACCAAGAATGCGTTATAAAACCTGATTTACTAAACAATGAGTATATAGCAACCACTGAGCCATCTGTAGCGGTGGGCACGGGTTTTAAAACCTATTCTGATGCGCTTAATGACTTTGAAAATGTGACAATTAATAGTGAAATTACATTACCCGATGCACGTTATATGCTAGCGCATGTTGAAGCCGCTTTTTTAGCGGGTGATGTTGTAAAAGCGAGCGACGCTCAACCTAAATATGTGCGCGATACGGTGACTTGGAAAAAGCTACCAGGACGTGAGTAATCATATTATTTGCAAATTGGTTGTTTTTAAATCATAATTTTATGCATTATTAAGGTTGGAGACGCGTAATGACGCTGCCTATTGGTTCAGGTTTTTTTACCGGAGATATTCCGGGTAGGGTTAGCTCTACCAAAGTTGTTACTAATAAACCACAGAACTTATTAGACCAACCGGCTGCTAAAAAAACGAATACCGATTATGTAAAAAGCAGTGTCGAGGGTGTTGAACTGGCTAATCAGCTGTTTAAAAGCAGTGCTAAAAGCAATGAGTACAGGCAAACAATTTACGACCAACCGACAGCTCAAGTAAGCAAAGCGATTTCTACTTATACTGAATTTGCTAATTTAGAACGCAGAGCAGAAGTACAAAATTTAATAGGCGTTGATATATACGCTTAAAGTGCATTACCGCGCTTTACTTGAATATAGCTATAAGATTTAATAAAAAGCCCGAACATGTGTTCGGGCTTTTTGTCATTCAAAATGAAATACAATTTTTATTTTTCAATAAAGCCGATTAGTTTATCAGCAATATCGGTATTGTTTTGCGATCCAATAAATTGTTCACTGCCTTTACCATAAGCAAATACCTGCACGTCTACAGCGGTGTGTCCGCCGGTTGTCCAGCCAGTAAAGCTTGCATCGCTAATAATGCTTTTAACAGCTAAATTAAGCGCTTTTTCACCCGTTTTTTTAGCTTGCTCAAGTTTTATTTGGTTTTCAGTTGTAAATTCAATATTGGTGTTAGCAGTCCATACTGGTTTTAAATCATCAGAATCCAGTAAAAGTTGAGTTAGTTTACCAGCAGTTGCTTTAACACCTTTTACTACATCAGTTTCCCATTTGTATTGACCATGTGCGCCAAGGGTTAACCCGCCTGTTGAATGATCGGCCGTTATGACTAATATAGTGTCTTTGTTTTTATCAACATACGCTTTTGCTTGTTCTATTGATTTAGCAAAATCATCCATCTCAGCCATAGCACAGGCTATATCGTTTGCGTGACCACACCAATCAATTTGGCTGCCTTCAATCATTACAAAAAAACCATTCTTGTTTTGGTCATCTAGCAAATTGAGCGCTTTAGATGTGAGCTGAGTTAGGCGAGTTGGATTTTCATCAAGTGCGAAAGGCAGTCCTTTAGGTGCGTATAAGCCAATGGCTGGTATTTTTGTTATCTGGCTAAGGTTTTTAATATCGTCACCGTATTGATAACCAGCAGCTTTAAACTCATCAACTAAATTACGATCGTCTCTAATAAAGTATTGAGTACCACCACCGAGCATTAAATCGACAGGTAATTTACCTACAATTTTATTATCAATATAGTCGTTGGCAATGTCATTATAATTATTACGCGATTCATTATGTGCAGCAAAGCTTGCTGGAGTGGCATGATTTATTTGTGATGTTGCTACAAGCGCTGTTGTCATACCGCGCTCTTTTGCTATTTCAAGCATGGTTTTAACTGATTTTTTGTCTGTATCTACTGCAATTGCGCCATTGTAACTTTTATGACCGCTACTCAGTGCTGTTGCACCTGCTGCGCTGTCGGTTACATAAGTATGATCGTCAGGGTAAGTATGTGCCATACCTTTCAAAATTGTATCGAAAACAGTTCCTTCAATCTCTTTAGTCGCAGGGTCATCTTTAAAATAGCGATAAGCAGTGGTGTAAGCCGGACCCATGCCGTCACCAATCATATAAATTACATTTTTAGGTGCTGATTCTGCGTAAACACCTGATGTGGCGCATAAAAGTGCCAATAAGCTGATCTGTTTTTTCATGGTTGTACCTTATGAGTGTACCTTATTTAATAGCCGCTTTTATTGTATAGACTTAGTATGATAAATAAATGAATATTTGTAAGAAACCATTTCGGTAGGTGGATTATTTAAGCCGATAGGTTATAAATAGTAATTAGGGCGTGTTGATCTTTGGTGGGTGAATTTGCAGCAGTATGTTTGGTTTTTAGGCAAGGCAGAGCCTATGTTGTGTGTTTATTCCCCATGAATAGGCGATAACGCCGCATAAATACCAAACATGCGCTGCCCTTTGGGTTCTTTCTAGGGACGATCAACTCTTTGTTGCCTACATGGATGTCATAGGTAGGTACTTAAGAAAAATATTAAGTACAGCCTTAAAAATTTGGCTCTACCCCATACTGAAATACTCCTGTTTTTCGATCGCGTTTGGGGTGCGCCCTAGCTGCATTTTTCCTCAGAAAGTCAAATGCTCCATTAACTGCATTTAACAATCCTTTCCTATGCTTCCTAATAATCGCTGTTAATATGCCAATCCACCAAACACCCGTTGTTTTTGCTACTGTCATTGTAGACATTTCAGTTTTGAATATCTTTTCAATACAGCCAGTTAAAAACCTTTTAAGCGTGGTTACTATTAAACTTACATAAATTAGCGCCTCTTGTAAGGTTGCGTTTGATGTTTGAAAGCCGCGTAAATTATTATAAGACTTACACTCCTTAAAAAGTAATTCAACCTGCCAGCGTAACCTATATAATTTGCCTATTTCAGTCGCTGTAAATTCATCAATAGATAAATTAGTGACTAAAAATGTATATTGTTTTTCTTTTTTGACCAATACCCAACGACTCTTGTTAGCTTGTTTTTTATGCTAACATTCATATCAATAAGATCATTTTTAGGTAATTCGGGGAGCAATTCACATAACTTTGGGGAATGACTTCCTGTTAATTCCTGTCCATTTTGCTTAAAAGCATTATGTACTCTGACTGCTTTTAACCCCTTCGCTCTTAATACGTAAAATCCTCCTGCTTTATCTAATTCATGAATATAACTACCTGAATAATACCCTCTATCAGCAAGTAACAACTGTCCTTTCAACTCTTTAAATGTTGAAAGTTCTTCACGTTCAGAGTAACTGTCTGGTGTTATGCCTGCTTTTTCAAAGCAACCTTGCGTTAAATTTAAAGTAGCATGCAATTCAATCGCTGCTGGACACGTATTTGAAAATCGCCCAGGAAAAACATCTTTTAAAGAACGATGAAGCATAATAGAGCTACCGTCCTGAATTAAAATATTCTCAAACTTGAACAAATCTTTTTTCGTGTACTTAAGCGCATCATTTATCCAACAATTAAAAACTCTATTTGTTACCTCTCGCATTAGTTCAGCTAGTTCAGGTTTAACTAACTGGTTATGAAAAGGCTTATACTTAATAGACTGCCCTGTTAGCTGATTATAAACTCTTAATATTTCGGATAAATAGATCGTTTTTTTATCCCCAAGCGCAGCAACAAGACTAACAACCATATGAAATGCGGTAATATTTCTTTCTCTTTTAGTAAATGCTACTTGTTTACCAAGTCGGTTCAGTTTTTTTTCACTTAGGATACTTTTTAACTTATTAATAAAAATGTTAGCATTCATTTGAAGCTCTTTTCTTGATTCTGTGGTTTGTGTGGTAACAACCATTTGATCATGAATTGAGCTTCAACTCAATTTCTTAAGATCTTACCTATGACATGGATGTAGGTAAGGGGCGTGAGCAGGACGCGGAAGCTTTGCTCGGTTTTTACTTATTCTTACATGGATGTAAGCCATTAGGGTAACGCAGGAGCAGTTACCGAGCCCACTAGGTTACAAACCTCGCGCCGCGATTTAATCGTCCCTAGATTGAACAAATTTCAATCCACAAAGGTCAACACGCGCTAAAGTTGTCATTCACAGTATTTATACTCGTTATTATTTATAAAAACATGCAATAGATTAAAACGCTGTTTAGTTTTTAGAAAATTGATCTTTTCTTAAATTTAGGGTTTATTTAACTTATTGAAAATTAATGGTTACTTTGTTTTTTATTTATTGAGTGAAAGTCTCATCAAGGCTGAACAAATAGGGAGATGTTAGTGGTCTGACAACTTGTATGCTATAAATGACAATGCATTAAAAACAACAAGAGGTTTGGTGTGCAGCCATTTAATATTCAAACCAACAATTTAAATATTCATGGTCAAAAGAAAGGGTCGGGCGCTGATGTTGTAATTGCACTGCACGGTTGGCTCGATAATAGTAATAGCTTTGCTCCTATGCTTGATGGCGTTGAGCCTGAGCATACTTGGTACTGTATTGACTTTGCAGGCCACGGTTTGTCATCTTGGCGAAGTCAAGATGCTCACTATTATTTTGTTGATTATATTGATGATTTATACCAGTTTATAAATGCGCTTGGTGTAAAAAAAGTACATTTAGTTGGTCACTCGATGGGAGCCATGGTGGCAGGACTTTTTGCTAGCTGTTTTAACGATTATGTTAAGTCGGTTACCTTTATTGAAGGCATTGGCTGCGTTACAACCCCTAGCCAAGATGTATGCGAACAGTTAAAAAACGCGGTATTAAATAGAACAAGATTAAAAAATAAGAAATCGAGAATTTATAAATCGAAAACGCTAATTTATGAAGCACGCTCACAAACTACCGATTTGAATAATGAACTAATTATGCTTTTAATGAATCGAAACATAAAAGCAATCGATGGAGGGTTTGAATTAACGACTGACCCAAAGCTTAAAAATCACTCAGGTTTTAGGTTTGATGAAGCGCAATGTATTGGTGCAATAAAAGATTTAATTGCACCATGTCAATTAATTATAGGTAATGAAGGTTATACGTTTGTAAAACAGAATTTAGCTAAGTATATTAGTTATTACAGTGACTTAAGTGTAATTAATGTTGATGGTGGACATCATTGTCATATGCAAAGTAGTAACGAATGTTTTGAATATATTCAAGCATTTATGGTGCAAAGTGGTGCACGTTAATTGTATATTGTCGATAAATGTGGGATTATTCCCGCATTAGAGTATTTGCTCAATTGTTAAAGTGCCTTACTTAGATTAAGGTTAATAAAAATATAATTATAAACAGGGGCTAAGAGTGGAAAAAATCTGGCTTAAGCGCTACCCAGAGGGTATGCCTGAAACAATCGATCCTGAGCATTACAACTCGTTACTCGAAGTGTTCGAAAAAAGTTTTAGTGACTACAAAGATTTACCTGCATTTACTAATATGGGTAAAACACTGTCTTATGACGAAATTGATACAGCAACCAAAAAAGTTGCTTCTTACATTCAAAATAATTTAGGTCTCAAAAAAGGCGACAAAGTCGCTGTTATGATGCCCAATTTATTGCAAACGCCGATATCAATTTTAGGTATTTTACGTGCGGGTTGTGTGGTTGTTAACGTTAATCCACTTTATACCGTGCGTGAGTTAGAGCATCAATTAAAAGACTCTGATACCACCGCAATTTTTATTCTTGCAAACTTTGCAGATACGCTTGAAAAATCACTTGCACATACTGATGTTAAACATATCGTAGTTACGCAAGTAGGCGATTTGGTTGGTGGCCTTAAAAAACACATAGTAAACTTTGTTGTTAAGCACGTTAAAAAAATGGTGCCTACATACAATTTACCTAATACGATTAAGTTTTCTGACTTGTTAGAAGCAGATGCAGATGCATATAAACGCCCGGAAATGAACTTAAGCGATTTAGCTTTTTTGCAATACACTGGTGGTACAACGGGTGTATCTAAAGGAGCAATGCTGAGCCACGGTAATATGGTGGGGAATCTTGAGCAAGTATCGGGCTGTTTAGATAAAGTATTGGAACGAGGTAAAGAAGTTGTTGTTACCGCATTGCCGCTTTATCATATTTTTGCATTAACGGCTAACTGCTTAACCTTTATGAAATATGGTGGTTTAAACTTATTAATTACTAATCCGCGCGATATGCCCGGGTTTGTTAAAGAATTAGGACAAACAAAATTTACTGCCATTACGGGTGTTAATACGTTATTTAATGGCTTGTTAAATACTCCAGGTTTTGCTGAACTTGATTTTAGCCATTTGAAAATGTCATTAGGCGGCGGTATGGCCGTTCAACGTCCAGTCGCTGAAAAATGGCAAAAAGTAACTGGCTCAAAATTAATGGAAGGCTACGGCCTTACTGAATGTGCTCCTTTAGTGACTATCAGTCCTTACGATTTGAAAGCGTACAACGGTTCTATTGGCTTACCAGCGCCAAATACTGATATGAAGTTAATTCTTGATAATGGTGAAGAGGCTGCACAAGGTGAGCCTGGTGAGCTATGCGTTAAGGGACCTCAGGTAATGCTTGGTTACTACAAGCGACCAGATGCAACCGCTGAATGTTTAAAAGATGGTTGGTTTGCAACAGGTGATATTGCAACCTATGATGAGGAAGGTTTCTTTTTTATCGTCGATCGTAAAAAAGACATGATTATTGTTTCTGGTTTCAATGTTTTCCCAAATGAAATTGAAGAAGTTATCGCTATGCACGAAGGTGTGCTTGAAGTAGCAGCTATTGGTATTCCACATGATGCAAGCGGTGAACAAGTTAAAGTTTTTGTTGTAAAAAAAGACCCTTCTTTGACTGAAAAAGATATAATAAATCACTGTCGTGATAATTTAACTAATTATAAGGTTCCCAAGCTCGTTGAGTTTAGGGATGAATTACCTAAAACTAATGTAGGTAAAATACTCAGAAGAGCCTTGAAAGATTAGCAACCTATAAAAAAGCCGGCAATAGCCGGCTTTTTTATTGTAGGAGACTAAGTGCAATATCAATTAATCGAAACACAAAATCAACTGAACACTTTTGTTGAACAAATAAAAAACAAGCCTATTTTAGCTATTGATACCGAGTTTATGCGTCGTCGCACTTTGTATCCAGAAGTTGCACTTATCCAAGTATTTGATGGCGAGCATTTAGCTTTGATTGATCCACTGGCTGAACTTTCTTTGTTTGATTTTTGGCAAATATTAAAAGACCCCACCGTACTAAAAGTATTACATTCACCTTCAGAGGATATTGAAGTATTTCAAAAATACGCAGGCTTTGTCCCTGCGCCGTTATTTGATACACAATTTGCACTGCAATTGCTAGGTGAAGGCAACTGTATGGGTTTTGCGCTTATGGTAAAAGAGCTGCTGGGTATTGAAATAGATAAAAGTGAATCGCGTACTAATTGGTTGCAACGTCCGTTAACGACTAAACAACTTGATTATGCAGCAGCTGACACATTTCATTTGCTGCCGTGTTTTAAATTAATTATTGAACGTATTAAAGCAGCTGATTTATTTGATATTGTTATTAATGAAAGCGAATTAATTGCTAATAAACGTGCGTTTCAAACACCCGATGAGCTTTTATATAAAGATATTAAAAATGCATGGCAACTTAAACCACATGAGCTGGCTGTATTAAAAGAGCTTGCTGTATGGCGACGAAATAAAGCAATTAGAAAAAATTTAGCGCTTAATTTTGTTTTAAAAGAACATAACATGACTGAAATTGCAAAACGTGGCCCTTCTAGTCTAAATGCTCTTCGTCAAATTCCTGGTGTTGAAGCTATAGAAGTTAATCGTTCTGGTGTTGAGGTACTAAAATGTATTGAAGCAGCTAAAGCAATACCTGAGAGCGAGCACCCCGAAGTACTTAAGCGCTTAATTGATTTTCCTACTTACAAAAAAGTTGCTAAAGATATAAAGCAAAAAATCACCAAAGTAGCTAAAGAGCACAATATACCAGAAGACGTTATGGCTTCTAAAAAGCAAATTAATCAATTGATCAGTTGGAATTGGAAGCTTACTAATGAGCAAAAAAGGAGTCATATAAAGCCTGACTTACTTAGCTCTTGGCGTTATTCATATGTTCAAGATGCGCTAAAAGAGTGGGATACTTAAGATTAAATATACCCTTTAATTGTGTGACATTTATCTGTTGATTTGCATGGTGAAAAACTTTTAGTTCAGCGCAGAGGATCAAAGCATAGGTATTTAGAGCCGCTATTACAAAGCAGATATAAATAAAATGGGCGCTTTAAGCGCCCATTTTATATTTACTTCTTTTCTTCATCAGGTAACGTAACGTTTAGCTCAAGAACAGCTAGATCATCTTCGTTTTGATCGAATTGAACTTGTACCGCATCGCTACTTACGTTCACGTATTTACGGATCACATCTAAAATATCTTGTTTTAATTGTGGTAAGTAATCCGGCGTTCCTCGTTGAGAACGCTCGTGCGCGACAATGATCTGCAATCGCTCTTTTGCTAATGACGCACTGTTTTTCTTTTCTGAGCGGAAGTAGTCAAGTAAAGACACGTTAACCTCCAAAAATCCGTTTAAATAAGCCTTTTTTCTCTACATCTAAGAAGCGAAAATCGACGGTTTCACCGAGTAAGCGGTTAATAGCATCTGCATAAGCTTGCCCAGCGTCAGATTCACTGTCTAATATAACTGGCTGACCTGAGTTAGATGCACTTAGTACCGCTTGAGATTCTGGAATAACACCTAATAAATCAATAGCTAAAATGTCTTGTACGTCTTCGACTGATAACATTTCACCTTTAGCAACTCGATCAGGATTGTAGCGTGTTAATAGTAAGTGTTCTTTAATGTTTTCTAGGCCTTCTTCAGCACGTTTCGATTTGCTGTGTAAAATACCTAAAATACGATCCGAATCTCGAACTGACGACACTTCTGGATTAGTTGTCACAATTGCTTCGTCAGCAAAATACATTGCCATCATCGCACCGGCTTCAATACCAGCTGGCGAGTCACAAACAATGTAATCAAAGTCTTCTTTTAATTCGTTTAGTACTCGTTCAACACCTTCACGTGTTAATGCGTCTTTATCACGCGTTTGCGATGCAGGGAGTAAAAACAATTTATCAACACGCTTGTCTTTAATAAGCGCCTGATTAAGTTTTGCTTCACCGTTGATTACGTTTACAAAGTCATAAACCACACGGCGTTCACAACCCATAATTAAGTCTAGGTTACGTAAACCAATATCAAAATCTATAATAACAGTTTTATAGCCTTTTAGTGCTAAGCCTGTGCCGATTGCAGCACTTGATGTTGTTTTTCCAACACCGCCTTTACCTGAGGTAACGACAATTACTTTTGCCATGAGATTTATCCTTTAACCAAAGCTGAAATTTCTAATGATTCATTTTTTTGTTGTATTTGCACGGCGTTTCCCCAATGCTCACCTTGGAGTGAATCACTGATCCAATAATTACCATTAATGGAAACAAGCTCTGCCTCTAATTTTTGGCAGAATATATGTGCATTTTTTAATCCTTTTGCACCGGCGATAGCCCGCCCGCGAAGAGTTCCGTATATATGCACATTACCATCGGCAATAACTTCGGCGCCATGACTTACAGCACCTAACACAATTAGGTCTCTGTCTTTTGCATAAACTTGCTGTCCCGAACGTACAGCACCATTGATAATTTGTGCTGGTAAAATTACATTTTTTTCAATGATAGACGTATTAGTTTCCTGTTTAACAGGTTCACTCTTAACGTCTTGTGAATAATTTAAAACAGAGAGCCCAGCAGCTTTCGCATCTATGTGTTGTTCATCAGAACCATTACACACACCAACAGCATTAAAACTCATCCGCTCGATTAATGATTTTAAGTGAACAAAATCGAGTGAACTATTTTTTATCTCAATTAAGTTAACAACAATAGGTGCACCCTCAAAAAACTTAGGTGCTTGGGCTATTTTTATATACAGTTGTTCTGCTAAAAGGTTTATATCAGTAGTATAGAGATGCAAAACTGATAACGTAAAAAGATTCCCTTTTAACTCAAAAATTTGGTCCGACATACACGCTCAATTGAATTGTCTGATCAGAAATTAATCTTAGATAAACATAGGCTGAATAAGGCCTTTAATGAAATTTCTAATCTAATTTTTCTAACTTATTATTACTCTCATGTTATAGTGTGCGGCATTGTTAAGCAAGAATTTATAGGGCCATAATGCTCACTGCAGTATATAAAAGTAAGAAAAAAGCGGATACGTTCTTATTTGTTGAAAAAAGAGATGATTTTAGTAAAGTTCCGGAACCTTTGATGACTATGTTTGGTCAACCTGTTTATGTGATGATCATCAATTTAGCAAAACGTGAGCATTTAGGTGGGGCAGATTTAGAAACTGTAAAAGCAGCGTTATCAAACCCTGATAAAGGCTACTACTTACAAATTCCACCACCTGAGCAAAATTTGCTAAGCCAATTACAAAAAGACAATGGAGTTGATAGTGATTAAAAAACTTATCGTTATATTATGTGGTGTATGTTTAAGCTCACCTGTGATTGCAAAAACTCAGGCTGATTTTCAAGATTATTTAGCTAATTTAAAGCAAGAAGCTATTGCAAAAGGTTATGAGGCCAAACTTATTGACGATGCGTTTGCAACAGCAACGTATAAAGAAAAAGTGGTTTCGGCTGACAAAAACCAGCCAGAAGTAAAAGAAACCCTTGAAACGTATTTACCAAAACGTGTACCACAATGGAAAATTGACCGCGCACGTAAGCTTTACGCAGAAAACAAAGAGGTACTTGAAAAAGTAGCGAAAGAGTTTGGCGTACAATCACGCTTTATAGTCGCGCTTTGGGGACTTGAAAGTAACTTTGGCACTATACAAGGTGGTCATAACGTTATCTCATCATTAGTGACGCTTGCTTTTGATGGACGCCGAGAAGCACTTTATAAACGCCAGCTTTGGGCTGCACTGGATATTTTAAAATCAGGTCACATAACGCTTGATAAATTTAAAGGCTCATGGGCAGGCGCAATGGGGCAAACACAATTTATGCCTACTTCATTTAATGCCTACGCGGTTGATTACAACAACGATGGCCGCAAAGATATTTGGACTACAAAGGAAGATGCATTTGCTTCAATTGCTAATTATTTAAAGCAAGAGGGTTGGAATGACTCACTTACTTGGGGTCGCCAAGTTCAGTTACCTGAAGATTTTGATAGTAAATATGTTTTAGTTCGTGGAACAAAAACACGCAAGCAGTGGTTAGAATATTGGAACGACTCAGAGCGCTCATTAGCTGATTGGCAAGCACTGGGTGTCCGTAAAGCTGATGGTTCTGATTTACCTAATGTAGACGTACGTGCTGCGCTGGTTATGCCTGATGACATAAATGGTCGTATGTATTTAGCGTACGATAACTACAAAGTGTTTATGCATTGGAATCGCTCGTATTACTTTGCTACTAGCGTAGGTTACTTGTCGGATAGAATTGGTTATCCAAAAATCTAATTTTTGAAATATACCTATAAATAAAGCCGCAATTGCGGCTTTATTCTTTTTTGAATATCTTATCTTTTAAGTCAATAACTTTACCAATTCCAGAACCTAGCTTCATCAGCTTATTAAGTTGCTCTGGCGTTAAACGTTGCAGCTCTGATGACCATTTAGTGACAGTTTCAAGTAGGTTGTGAATTTCCCCCATTTGTTTTTGTGCATAAAGCTCATCGTCGTTACTGGCTTCATCTAATAAGTTATCGCGTAGTAATGTTAAGGTGGGCTCAATTTCGCGCTTTTTACGTTCTTCAAATACGCGATTTGCCATATCCCAAATATCGCCAGCAGGGGCGTAGTACTCTTTTCGATCGCCAGGAATATGCTGCACTTTAATTAATTGCCACGATTGCAACTCTTTAATACCCATGCTTACATTACCGCGAGAAATACTAAGCGCATCTGCAATCTCATTGGCTGTCATTGGATTTTTAGTAATAATCAGCAAACCACACATTTGCCCAATCGTACGATTGAATCCCCAGCGGCTGCCCATCTCACCACAATGCATTACAAAGGCAAAATTCTTTTCGGATAAACTCATAGCTTAGTAACTTTCAGTAATTTCAGAAAGTAAATGCTAGCACGCTCATTTTGGATAGCAAGTTCTTAGCCATTTTATAAATTGATTTTAACGACTAAAGTATGATTTAGATTAATATTTATACATCTATATTGGGGTATGTTGTACACAACAATACGTAAATAAATCCTTATTTTTAATTTTTTTCACATACGATGGAATGACTATGAAAGCTGCAATTAATAATGAATACAAAGGTAAATTACAAATAACAGATCTGCCAATTCCTGAGGTTGGAATAAACGACGTTTTAGTAAAAATAGCCGCTTGTGGCGTTTGCCACACCGATTTACATGCCTGTCATGGTGATTGGCCGGTAAAGCCAAAAATGCCATTAGTTCCAGGGCATGAAGGAGTTGGTGTTATTGATAAAGTTGGAAGCAACATTAAGCACTTAGAAGTTGGCGATAGAGTGGGTATTCCTTGGCTCTATAGTGCATGTGGGCACTGTGAGTTTTGCCTAGATGGCAAAGAAACACTGTGTTTATCGCAGCACAATACTGGTTATTCTATTGATGGTAGTTATGCAGAGTATTGCTTAGCGCACGGAGACTACGTTATAAAAATACCCGATGAACTTGGGTTTTCTGAAGCTGCACCGCTATTTTGCGCAGGCGTTACAACGTATAAAGCATTAAAAGTATCAGATGCGAAACCAGGCCAATGGGTTGCTATTGTTGGTGTGGGCGGGCTTGGGCACTTAGCTGTGCAATATGCCAAAGCGATGGGCTTTAACGTTATAGCCGTTGATACCGGCAAAGAAAAGCTTGCGCTCGCTAAAGAACTCGGTGCCGATATAACACTCGATTTTAAAGAGGGGGTTCCGAGCGACGCTATCTTTGAGCAAGTAGGTGGCGCGCACGGCGTTGTGTGTACTGCGGTATCAAAAGCGGGGTTTGAACAAGCATATAAGAGTGTACGCCGTGGCGGTAAATGTGTATTAGTGGGGTTACCTCCAGAGGATATGCCGTTGCCTATTTTTGATACCGTGCTTAATGGAGTCTCGGTAGTTGGCTCTATTGTTGGTACGCGTAAAGATTTACAAGAATGTTTAGAATTTGCCGCTCAGGGTAAAGTTAAAGCCATCATTGAAGAAAAACGCTTAGAGGATATTAATGAAATTTTTGACGATATGCTCAAAGGGGAAATTAATGGTCGCATAGTAGTTACGATTTAATATTAGACCCCATATATAAGCAGATTGGTATAAGTCTTTTTACATACAAAAAAGCACGGTGTCTGAATTAGAATACCGTGCTTTTTAATTGTTTAAACTATTAAAGTGTGTAACTAAAGCTTAGCTTCGCATTGCGCTCTTCCCCTGGCATACCACCTAGAAACATTGCTTTTGAATAATACTTTTTATTAAACAGGTTATTTAGGTTTAATTGTATATGCCATTTGTCTGTAGTGTACGAAACAGCGGTATCGTAAAGCGTGTAACTTGGTACATAACCATCAGGAATACCAAATGATGTTGAGTTAGTGCTACGCTGTGCAACATATGACACACCGCCGCTAATATTTATCGCTTGAGGTAAGTCAAACATATTCGCGTAGTAAGTCACCCATGTACTTGCTGTTACATATGGTACGCCTTTTTGACGCGTATCGTAGCTGCTGCTATTTGGATTCTTTTTGTCGCGGGCATCTTGGTAAACACTGTTTAAGTTGATTTTCCACTTATCGTTTAAGTACGCGTTTAAATCAAGCTCAATACCTTTGGTCTCTTCTTTGCCATCAAAAAAGCTTTCGCTGACATTCGGGGCTGATACGCCAGCTTCATACAGTGGGTTACTGTATTGTAGGTTTGTCCGAGCGCTTTCAAATATAACAACTGAGGCAAGTAATTGATCATCAAATGCCTTGAAACGAACCCCTAAATCATTACTTAATGATTCAGAATCTTTTCGGTCGGCTTCGTTACCTGTCACTGTGCCTAAAACACTATAAGCCGTGCGGCCTTTAGAGTGGTTGACAAAAATAGATAGGTCTTCATTGGGTTGATATGTTGCGCCTAAATTATACGTCAAACCTCCGTCAGAGGTATTCGCTTTAGACTTAGGTGCTGCAAGGCTCTGTCTATAACGTGCATCAACGCCAAGGTGTTCATAGCTTTGTTTAATTTGGTTATAAGCTGCACCTATACGCGTAGTAAATTGATCATTTATATACGCTACATGTTGAATACCTAAGCCCCATGCTTGTACTTTTTTATTGTAATTACTTGTTTTAAGTGGATCGTAATCTTCAAAGTTACCCGTTGGCCAGTTTGGGTTTCTAATATCAAAAATGTACGGAAGCTTACCCTGGTAACTAATCGCTTTGTTTTTATCTCTAATAATATAGTCTTTATCGTAAATTGAATATTGCTCAAAGCGAATATCACGATCTTCATAATTTGCGTTTAAAAGTAGCTCATTGTCTACGCCGCCCAACATAAAGTCATAGCGTAAATCAGCAAAATATTGCCACGACTTTTCATCCGCTTCAACTTGACGATATTCTTGTCGGCGAGCTGCAAAAGGGTAAAGTACATCGTCAACCACTAATGGCGCTCTTGGATCTTGATTAATTACCCCTCTACGATCCCAATATACATAGTTATAAGCACCTGTTTGGCGTGCAAAACTTGATGTGTAATTACGATATTGTAACTGCTGATTTAAAAACAAATCGTCGGTAATGTAATAGTTATGCGTTAATTTAAAGCGTAGTTCTTCACCTTTGTTATCTTTAGCCATCGGTGAAATAATACCGTTTGTGCCAAAGCTATAAGGCGTTAAGCCATCTGATGCGGATAACGAACTTGCTAATTGGTCGCGTTGTGATTCATTGAGTTGTAAACCTGCTGATGTGGCATCATTTACTAAATCGGCACCAGTTACTTCTCCTGCTGTTAAACCATTTACCGACGCAGAGTTGAATATACGAATAGGGTGACCGATAGAGTCAACCGCAATCGCATCTTTAATGTACGCAGCTGAAAGCATGATGTTTTGCTTATCACTAAATACATATTTTAATGACGTAAAAATTTCATCACGGTTTTCTTTTAAATCACGAAAGCCATTGCTTGATGCTGTTTTAGCAACAACACGGTACGCTAAATCATCGGTAATCGCATTTGTGCTATCAACAGACAGTGCATAACTATCCCACTGACCAAGCTCGACAGCCACTTTGTGATTTTCGTTAAACTCAGGTTTTTTTTCTATTAAATTGATGACGCCACCGGCACTGCCCATACCGTATAAACCCGTTGCAGGGCCTTTTAATATTTCGACAGAGTCCACATTGGTCAACGAACGCGTAGGGTTAAATGTGTTGCCAAGTCCTGCACCACCATACATGCCATCGTAGGTGTAGTTAGCGCCTAAACCACGAACGATTAAATTATCACCAATGCCGTAGTTGTTTCCAGCTTGTGTTAAGCCACTTACGTTTCTAACTAAATCTTGTAAATTATCAACGCCTTGGGATTCAATGAGTTCTCGGTCAATAATCACAACCGGTGCTGGCGTTTCCATTAATGACATGTCAGATTTAGTCGCAAGTCCTGAACTCATAACCACGCGGTTTTGTTTTTCGTATACGCTTATACGTTCAATGTCTTCTTCCGCTGTGGTAACTGCAATAGCTGCCTGTGCATTTAAGCATGCAAGAGTAAGTAGTGAGTATTTAAATTTTTTCATGGGGTGATAATTATTCGCATTTAACAAATTTGCGCGAATGATAATGGTTATTATTTTTAAAGTGAATAAAAAGTTCAATTATTTTTCTAAAATAGAACTGTTTGATTGATATTTGAGCTTTAAACGCTTTTTAAGCAACTTTAATTTAAACTAGTTAACATTTAGTTCAAGTTGAGATGTATATAAGGGAGTAAACACGCTGGCTTTAAAAATAATAAAGGCGTGCACTGAGAGTACACCGCCTTTATTTCATTATTTATTTTCTTTATAAATAATGCCTGCTTTCATTACAAAAGGAATTTGCTCTAATAAGGCGATGTTTTTTAATGGGTTGCCTTTTACAGCAATTAAATCTGCGGCAAAGCCTGTTTTAATTTGTCCTAACTGATCATCCATTTTTAATAGTTTCGCGCTACTAATCGTTGATGCTTGGATTGCCTGCAGCTCCGTCATGCCAAATTCAACCATACGTGAAAATTGCTTTGCGTTATCACCATGGGGATAAATTGCTGCATCAGTACCGAATACCATTTTCACACCCGCTTTAACCGCACGGCTAAAGCTATCGCGTTGTTTTTTAGATACTTGGCGTTCTTTATCGAGGTTTTCTTCGTCTACGCCGTTTTGCTCGCCATAAGTTAGCGTGTATTCGGTATTATAAATATCCATAGAAAGCCAAGTACCATGCTTTTTGGCAAGCGCTATGGCCTCGTCATCTAAAAAGCTGGCGTGCTCTACGCTATCAACACCTGCTTTAATGGCTGTTTTAATCCCGCTTGTACCGTGTGCATGAGCAGCTACTGGTAAATCTCGCATATGGGCTTCATCAACAATGGCTTTCATTTCTTCAAAAGAATACTGCTGTGCACCTACTTTAGTCCCTTTTGAAAATACTCCACCTGTGGCGCAAAACTTAATAGCATTTGCCCCGTATTTAATATTTTCGCGTACTTTTATACGCGCAGCCCATGGACCGTCTGCGACGCCACTTGAAGTATATTTAAGCTCAGGAGGTAATCGGTTGTTATCACAGTGCCCGCCAGTAATGCCGAGTGATGGGCCTGCAGCCCAAATACGAGGGCCAACTATGTCACCCGTATTTATGCCGTCACGCACGGCTATGACGCTGTAACCTTCTGCGCCAACATTACGTACTGTTGTAAATCCGGCTTCTAAGGTTTTTTTAGCAAAATGAGCCGCTTTAATCGCCATTCTAGGAACTGACTGGCCTAAACGTTCACTGCGCGGCACCGTAGGATCGCTTGTTAGATGCACATGCATATCCATTAAACCTGGCATAAGGGTTAAATCAGGTAGCTGGATATGTTTATCATCTTTAGTCAGCGTTGGTTTTTTATTTTGTTCAATATTAGTGATCACGCCATCATCAATAGTAATTAAGGGCGATTTAATGAGCTTGCCATCTTCAACATCGACCATGGCTTTTGCTGATAAGTAAGTAACGGCATGGGTATTAAAAGTGGTTAAGCAAAGTAAGGCAATAGAGGTGCTGAGTAGTTGTTTTTTCATTTTATTTTTCTTTTAAATCATATTTGAATTAATAGAAATGTAACAAGTTCAGATAAAAGTGCAAATTTAATACGATGAATGCAATCTATCGTAATTTCTTTATTAAGCACGGTTTAATGCGCATAATTGAACAACGATATTAAAAAGGATTATCATGAAATCAATTAAATTAGCATTAGTTGCCAGCGGCGTTATGTTTGCTTTAAGTGGCTGTATGAATACTGGGTTTAGTACACACACTAATACCAGTGCGCAGCCAAACAGAGTTAACGCATCGGCAGGTATTGTTTCAGAGCTTTCGGCAGAGCAACAACTCGATGTACTTGTTGCACAGTATTACGATGAATCGCTCACATATAGCCCCATCAGAGCAACGTACAATGGTCGTAATGAGTTTAACGATCAATTTACGCCTGTGATTTCAAAAGAAAATAGAGCAAAGAAAGCGGCTTTTTATAAAAAATATCAACAGCGCTTAAACTTTATTGATAAAGCACAGTTAACAGGGCAGTCGCTTTTAAGTTTTGAAATATTAGAGCGCGACCTCGCTCTTAAATTAGAAGGTATGCAGTTCCCTGATTATTTACTACCAATTAACCAAATGGCGGGTGCGCATAACACCTTTGCAGGTTTTGGTTCAGGCCAAAGTGCTCAGCCGTTTAATACCGTTGAAGATTACACTGCTTTTATCTCGCGTAGCGAAGGTTTTGTAAAGTGGCTTGCCAGTGTAGAGCGTTCAATGGCGCAAGGCATTAAACTAGGTATTACGTTACCAAAACCACTTGCTGAAAAATTGCAGCCACAATTTGCAGCTCATGTAGTTAAAAATGCCGAAAATTCACTATTTTGGGGACCAATTAAAAAATTACCAGAATCATTTAGCGCACAGCAAAAGCAAAAAACTACAGCGCAGTATCGTCAATTGATTATGCAGCACTTAGTACCGGCTTATAAAAGCATGAGTGATTTTTTAGCTAATCAGTATATTCCTAATAGTCGAGAAAGCGTAGGTTACAGTGATTTACCAAACGGTAAAGCGTGGTACGAATACCAAATTAAGAAAAACACAACGCTTAGCTTATCTGCAGACGAAATTCATGACATTGGTTTAAGTGAAGTGTCGCGCATTTTAAGCGAAATGAAAAAAGTAAAAGAAACCGTAGGCTTTAAAGGTGAACTATCTGAATTTTTTGATCATTTACGTGATTCAGATGAATTTTACTACGACACGCCTGAGGAGTTAATTGCGGCATATGAAAACGTTAAGAAAAAAATAGACGCGCGTTTGCCTCTGCTTTTTGACATCGCACCCAAAGCACCTTACGTTGTAAAAGCGGTTGAAGCATACAGAGCACAGTCTGCAGCTGGTGCATCATACGCATCACCGGCACCTGATGGCTCTCGCCCAGGTATTTTTTATATCAATGCTTATAACTTAAAAGCGCAGCCTAAATTTTTACTCGAAACTTTATCGATTCACGAAGCAGCCCCAGGTCATCACTTTCAAATAGCACTTCAGCAAGAAATAGAGGGGTTACCTGATTTTCGTAAATTTGGTGGTTACACTGTGTTTGCAGAAGGTTGGGCGCTTTACGCAGAAAGCTTAGGCAAAGAGCTAGGTTTATTTACCGACCCTTACATGTGGTACGGGCGTTTATCGGATGAGCAATTACGTGCAATGCGTTTAGTGCTTGATACCGGTTTTCATGCAAAAGGGTGGACGCGTCAGCAGGGAATAGATTACATGCTTACAAATTCGTCTATGGCAAAGAGCGATGTAATTGCAGAAGTTGAGCGATATATTGCATGGCCAGGACAAGCGCTTTCTTACAAGTTAGGGCAATTTAAAATTCAAGAGTTACGTGATTTTTCTAAAAAACAACTGGGTGATAAATTTGATATTAAAGCGTTTCACACGCAAATATTAATAGATGGCGCATTACCAATGCCAATATTAGAGGAAAAAATTAAGCGTTGGGTTAAATCTCAAAGCTAATTTGTAGCGCAAAGCCAGTACTTTGAAAGGGTATTGGCTTTGCGCCATTTACAGCAATACGGTAGAATGCGCGCTCTTTAGGGGGCACGAGTAAACTATGTTTGATCAACAATTAGCAAATACACAATTTTGGCTTAAAAAAAGCTTAAGCGACATGAGTCAAAACGAATGGGAAGCCATTTGTGATGGATGCGGAAAATGTTGTTTAAATACGTTTATTGATAGCGAAGATGAAGACGAATTTACCGCCACCGATCAGTTACGCGAAGGTGAGCAATTAATATTTACCAATATTGTATGTCAGTATCTCGATAACAACACCTGTGGTTGTAGCGAATACGAAAACCGCCAAACGCTTGTTCCTTCTTGTGTAAAACTCACAAAAGAAAACCTTAAAGACATCTTTTTTATGCCACAAAGCTGCAGTTACCGTCGTTTACACGAAGGTCGTGGTTTGGCTTCTTGGCACCCGTTATTAAATAATGGCGATAAAACGAGTATGCATGAGTTAGGTATTTCTGTAAAAGACAAAACAGTAAAAGATTGTGATGTAAAACTCGACGACTTTGATTTGTACATTGCTGAGTGGCCAACAAAGGACGTAAATTAATGAGTAAGCAACAAGCCGTAATTGGTTTAATCAATCCTAAAAGCCCGACTAATGTTGGCGGTGTATTGCGTGCAGCAGGTTGTTACGATGCTAAACAAGTTTTTTTTACAGGTAATCGTTACTTAAATGCTAAAAAATTTCATACAGATACAAAAAATGTGGTTGAACGTATCCCTTTAACTGAAACCGACAGTTTAGAGACGGTAAAACCAGAGGGCGCTACCGTTGTTGTTATTGAGCTTATTGAAGGTGCAACACCTTTACCTGAGTTTAAACATCCTGAAAATGCATTTTATGTATTTGGCCCCGAAGATGGCTCTGTATCAAAAGACGTTCTAAAGTGGTGTGATGAAGTTGTGTATATTCCAACTATTGGCTGTATGAACCTAGCGGCTACTTGTAATGTGGTTTTGTACGACCGCTTGGCTAAATTAGGCGGTGTTGAGAGCAGCGATACAACAATTATAAGCTCACGTGATACCAACAATAAAATGAAATGGGTGAAATGTTAGCTCATCTTTCCTCTTGCGTAAATTGTCGTAAGCATTTGAATTAATTTATCAATTAAGTTTCCCCACATCTAAATAGGTTGGTGTTTATTTTGCCTATTTAAAAATGATAACCCTAATTCAGCATGCCGCAGTTAATATATTTGTGCTTAAAAGATTTGGACATAGAGTAAACGAATTACACTTGCTTGCTCTCACTTGCGTAGAAGTTGGCTTCGATGATTTAAGTAAGCTGGTAAGTATTAAGTAAAGTCGTGTTTAACATTATTAACTTTTTAATTAGGCTAATTAAAGAGAATATAAACACACAAGGCTAAATTTTCTCCTACACTTATTGCTATTAATACTATTTTTTAATAGGTATGCCATGCGATTTTTGTTTATTCTCCTTTTGATCTTTACTGCGGAGACGGCTGCTGAAATACCGATTACTTATCAAAGTAGCGGTAATAATATTATGCTGCACGGTGAACCTTATAAATCAGGGACGCTCTATAAAGCAAATAACAGTAAACAAACGCTTCATATTGCGACATTAGATTGGCCCCCATACATTGGTGATAAATTATGCAATAAAGGGTGGGTGTACCAATTTGCAGTTTCACTACTTAATAGTCAAGGTTATAGCGTCCATATTGAATTTTTACCTTGGGCACGAGCGGTAAGAAATGTTGAGTTAGGCAAAGCAGATATTTTAATGCCTGAATATTTTATTGAAGACACAGCACCTTCTGATTATGTATTAGGAAAAACTCGCAGCGACTTATTAGGTTTATCAAATTCATTTAAAGGCGGCGAAATTGCGTTTCTAAAAAGAAAGCATGAGGCTGACCGCTTTTCTGGCAATTTGAAATCACTCAAAGGTCAACGGATTGGTGTGGTCCGTGGCTATCAAAATACGCCTGAGTTTGATGCAATGATGGACAATAATGAATTTCAAATAATGCATTCAGTTGATGACTTACAGCTTGTTCAGCTATTAGTGGCGAAAAGAGTTGATTTAATTATTGGCGATCCGACAGTGTTAAAGTTTTCAGTTCAATACTCATCGTTAAGTCATTCACAAAAACAATTTTTATTAAATTCAATCGAAGAAGAAAGTATCCCACTACAAAATAACCCTCTGTATTTTGCAATAAGTAAATTGAGTCATAATTGGCTTGGTGTTTTGGAGGATATTAATAAGGGATTATATAAATTTAATAATAGCGGCGAAACTCAACGTTTAATTGATAGCCTTAATTCTGAGTGTGGATACTAGTTAACCTAAACTGTGAATAATAAATCTATCTCGAGCAGCTATTTTCAGCGCTGTCTGCGTTGGGTTACTGCAATAGGTCAGCTATTGACGCGTAAATTCGCCTTGTCCCCACTTAAAATCTCCGGTTAGAGAAAATAAATTTAATCATAATTCAATACATTAGTAAATCTCTTGACCAGAGTTTAGGTTAGTAACAATAAATGTTGTAGTGGAACGTTCCTAGTAGGTGGCGTATTATTTACAAATAAACATGTAAAATCGTTTTCAATTTGTTAATGGAGTGAAAACGACGTGAGTGAAATAAATACAAAACAATCATTTTCGGTCAACGAACAGCAAAAGAAAAATTATCTGTTTCCGCTGACTGCAATGACAACCCTATTTTTTTTATGGGGTTTTATAACGGTATTAAATGATGTACTAATACCCCGCTTAAAGAGCGTATTTGATTTAAGCTACTTTGAAGCAATGCTTGTGCAATTTTGCTTTTTTGGTGCTTATTTTATTGTATCGTTACCCGCTGGAATTTTAGTTAAACAACTAGGCTATAAAAAAGGTATTTTAACTGGCTTAGTTGTGGCATCGATTGGGTGCATGTTATTTTATCCTGCTGTGGTTGTGCATGAATATTGGCTTTTTTTAAGTGCGCTATTTGTCCTTGCTTCAGGTATTACAGTTTTACAGGTATCTGCAAACCCTTATGTGGCCGCTCTTGGTCCTGAAAAAACAGCCTCGTCGCGCTTAAACTTAGCACAAGCTCTTAATGCATTAGGTACCACCGTTGGTCCTTATGTTGGTGGGTTATTGTTTTTTGGCGCTGCAGGTAGCCTTGCTGTCTCAGTAGTTTCTGCAGAATCAGTGAAAATTCCTTACTTACTGCTAGCAGCAGCTCTGTTGTCAATTGCTATTATTTTTGCCTTTATTAAATTACCAGAAATAGAAGCGCATAAAGACAATAACGATCAACAAACTCAAACTCGCTCATTAACTCAAGCGCCTCATTTAACAATGGGTGTGTTAGCTATATTTTGTTATGTAGGAGGAGAGGTTGCTATAGGAAGCTTCTTAGTTAATTACTTTGGCGAGGCACATATTGCAGGTCTTGAAGAACACTCAGCAGCTAAACTCATTAGTTATTACTGGGGAGGTGCCATGGTCGGTCGCTTTATTGGTTCTGCACTTTTACAAAAAATTGCGCCATCTAAAGCTATTGCTTTTAATGCATGCAGTGTCATTGTTTTATTATTGATAACAATATTTAGCGACGGCGACGTTGCATTATATTCAGTATTAGCAGTTGGTTTATTTAATTCTATTATGTTTCCAACCATCTTTTCTGTTGCAATAGAACGATTAGGCTCATTAACGAGTAAAGGATCTGGTTGGTTGTGTCTTGCAATTGTCGGTGGCGCGTTGATCCCTCTGATACAAGGGTACTTTGCTGACACGGTTAATATACAAGCTAGTTTCTTTGTCCCAATGTTGTGTTATGTATTTATTGCTTGGTACGGTTTAAACGTAGTTAAACTAGCGAAAAAATGGTGATTGAGCTGTTGTACTTAATCTTTTTAATTTCATAAGATTAAGCTTTTATTATATTAGGTTTAAATAATACCGATCTGCTTAGATACGGGGTAATTTAGTTTGTTAAGTTATCCAAATACCTATGCAGATTGGTACAAGTAAACTAGCTCAGCTTGTTGCCTTTATAAAAGGCGATTGAAGGTTTTATTAGGGCTTACTAACTTTTACAATTCGAAAGTTGCTCTAACGAGTAAATTTAATTACCGCGCTGCGCATGTTTGGCGTTTACACTGTATTCTCGGTTATTTACGGGAAATAACGACACCACATAGGTCTGCCTGAAAATAAGCCGACCATGGTAAATACTCCTTTGCAGTGATTAAACCTTATTTAGTTAACGTACATTCATCCCTTCATGCACAATGTTTTTAGTGATTGAATACGTATTCAATTACTAATCAAGTCGTTACTTTGTAGAACGTTCCAATTTTATGTTTAACTCATCACACAGATAATCCACGTTCTGTCAGTTAGTCCTTTACTCTTATTTTTAACGAAATCGCAGCTTACAGGGGTTATTAAGTAAGAAAACTTTCTAAATTTTGCTAAAATTAACAGGCTAACGAATATAAGAATAATGCATTTATGTCCCCTAAGCCTGAACTTTATAGAAAGGTGACTATTGCAGCGTTATGCATTTAAGCTTTCGTATTTTAGCCGTATTCGATTAATTACATGTATGTGAATAAATTTAGTCGGTTATTTTTACTAAATGATGAAGCGGTTTTATTTTGATAGGCTATACGTATAAATAAGTTGAAGAAAAATTAAAAATGGCTTTCGCTTTACTTTATACCAGTATGATGACGAGTGAAAACCCTCCTTGTCGACTATTCTTATTGAACTACAAGGCATTCAACAACTCTCATAAAGTATTTAAAGCAATAAAATAATGGTGAATAAAATTTCTAACAAACAAAGCTGGCTAAACTTAATTAACATTGACAGTGTTTATAGTTCTGACAAACAACGTCAAGCGTTTTCTTTATTCACTATGATTGCTATATCTATTGTTGTTATTAGCATTCTAATTTTTTTGAATTATGATGTTTACTCACCAATATTAACAAGTGCATTAATTGCAGTTAATGTAACCATTATTTGTAGTATGTTTTACTTTATAAAAACTGGGAAATTAGAAACTGTCGCATTAATTTGTATGAGTATTGTTTTTATATTGTGTATTGTCCTTACTTATACTGGAGGAAAGGAAAATACTGCATTGTATTGGCTCATGTTCTACCCTGTTGTTACCTTTTCTTCTTTAGGTGTAAGACTGGGCACATGGCTAGGTTTAACTTTATTACTGTGTTGTATCGCCATTTTATATGGTCCAAATTTCGGTCAAGTTGTGTATGGTGATATTGAAAAAACACGATTTATAGCATCGTTTACCTTAGTGTACATATTTTCATTTATTGGTGAGTTTTTTAGGTATCGAAGTCATATGGCAATTGCTGATATTACACTGGAACAAAAACAAGATGCTTATACCGATCAACTTACAGGGATTGCTAATAGACGCTTTATTACTTCTCATTTTTTAAAGCTTGTTGATAGTCGACCGAATGAATACCTTCCATTTTCATTATTATTACTGGATTTAGATCATTTTAAACGACTTAACGATACGTACGGCCATGATTTTGGTGATATTGTGTTAATTGAATTTACCAAAATACTCGAATCACAATTTCCTACATCAGCAGTAAAAGCACGGTACGGCGGTGAAGAATTTGTTGTTATTTTACCAAAAGAAACAAGTGCAAATGCTGTTGATATTGCTAACCGTTTTCGTGAACACGTAGCAGCACAAGTGTTATTAGCTGAAGATAACCTACAAATATCACTTACCTGTAGTATTGGTGTGGTACAAGTTGATAAAGTAGGCGATTATAATAGTGCGCTAAAACAAGCTGATGAGTATCTTTATAACGCCAAAGCGCTTGGTCGTAACAAGGTTGTTTCTACAAAAGATTAAGGATTAATATGAATCAATGTAAACTTATTTATATCCATGACCCAATGTGCAGCTGGTGTTGGGGCTACACACCAACCTGGCTTAAATTAAAAGCTGAGCTTGAAAATAAACTGACGGTTGAATATAAAGTAGGTGGTTTAGCCCCTGATAGCCAAACTGCAATGACGCAAAATATGAAAGAGCGGCTTGAAAGTATATGGCATAAAATAGAGAGCGAATTAGGCACACAATTTAATTTCGAATTTTGGCAGAAAAACCAACCAAGACGTTCAACATACCCAGCATGTAGAGCTGCATTAATTGCACGAAAAAAAAATAAAGAAAGTGAAATGATTGAAGCAATTCAACATGCTTATTATTTAAATGCACAAAACCCGTCAGATGATAGTGTTTTAATTTGTTTAGCTGAACAAATAGGTTTAAATAAAAATGAATTTACCGTCGCTTTCCTATCAGATGAAGTTAATAATGAACTCAAAGCTGAATTACAATATACACGGAGTTTACCTATTCATGGATTCCCATCTTTAGTATTTCTTCGTGAGGATAAGCTGTATTCAATTGAGATTAATTATAAAGACTGGCGCCACACGTATAATCAAATTATTAAACTGTTAGATTAATTTATCTCTTTATTGTGTGTGTTTGCTCAACAAGTGATCACTCCTTCCTTTTAAGTCTCAATTGTTTCAGTTGTCATAAAATAGACTTTTTTGCGCAACATCCCTGTCATGTTTTATCTATAAACTTCTGCTCATTGGAAATCTCAAGCCATAAATTATTTGTCTAACAAAGTTTTTAGGCTTGAAAAATAAACTAGCAAATCTGCTAATTAACGAGTGAAGGTGTATGCGATGAAAGGCGTTAAACCATTAATCTTAGCTGGTATTGTGGCCGCAAGTGCAGCAGTACAGGCAAACGATTTAAATAAGGTTATTGATAAAAGCAGTGAAATTAATATATCCGCTGCGCAATCACAAACAAAAATAGACAAGATTGCAGATTCAATGCAGGGACGTTTACAGCAATTTAAAACCCTAAATAAAGAAATTGACGGCTTAGCTGTTTACAACTCTCAGCTAACTAAGCAATTAAATAATCAAATCGAAGAAATGGAATCATTGAATTTATCAATGGATCAGGTTTCGATTATTGAACGTCAAATAACACCTTTAATGATGCGCATGATCACTGGTCTTGAACAGTTCATATCTCTTGATGTGCCATTTTTACAAGATGAACGTGCAAAACGTTTAACGTCTTTAAAAACGATGATGGATCGTGCTGATATTACTTCAAGCGAAAAGTTTCGTCGTGTTCTCGAAGCGTACCAAGTAGAAGTTGATTACGGCCGTACAATCGAAGCGTACACCGCTTTGTTAGAAGTTAGTGGCAAAGAACGTGAAGTTGATTTCTTACGCATAGGCCGTTTAGAACTTATTTACTTAACACGTGATGGCAAACAAGCAGGTAGCTGGAATATAGAAACGAAATCGTTTGCAGCACTGCCTGATTCGACAATAAGTCAAATTAACAAAGGTTTGCGCATAGCGCGTAAACAACTTGCCCCAGATATGCTAACTCTGCCAGTACACGCAGCAGAATAAGAGGTTGAAAATGAAATTGTTTACTCAAATGACAAAAATGGCTTTATTCGTTGCAAGCCTTAGCTTTACCGGTTCGAGTTTAGCTGCTGAGCCAATGAACCTTGATTCATTACTTAAAACGTTAGAAGAGGGTAAATCAGCCCAAAGCGTACAAAACCAACAACGAGAGCAAGCGTTTGCAACGCGTCAAAATGAACAAGTGCAAATGTTAAAAAACACACAAGCAAAACGTAATCAAATGCTTGTTGAGTCAGAGCAACTGGAAACGCAGTTTGAAGAAAATGAAGTTAAATTAGCCAATTTAACGGATACTTTATCAAAGCGTATGGGCTCACTTAAAGAACTATTTGGTGTATTACAGCAGGTTGCTGGTGATTCGAGTAATAAATTTGCGACATCTGTCGTATCGGCGCAAATCCCTGGTCGCAGCGCATTTATGGATGAGTTAGCACAAAAAATGGGGTCGACGTCTAAACTTGCATCAATCGAAGATATTGAAAAAGTATGGTACGAATTACAACGTGAAATGACTGAGCAGGGCAAAGTAAGTCGCTTTAATACCACCGTCATAGTCGAAGGTGGTAACAAGGCAGAGCAAGAAGTACTTCGTGTTGGTGCATTTAATTTAATCTCAAATGGTAAATACTTAGAGTACAATCCAGGTACAAACACGTTAAGTGAACTTACTCGTCAGCCTGTTTCACGTTTTACCGCAACAGCGAGTGATCTACAAAATGCTAAAAGTGGTGCAGTTCAGTTTGCACTTGACCCAACAGGCGGTTCAATTTTAGGTTTATTAGTACAAGCCCCAGATACTGCCGAGCAAGTACACCAAGGTGGTGCGGTTGGTTATGTTATTTTAGGTGTAGGTTTACTTGCACTGTTGATTGCGATAGAACGCTTTGTATCTTTATTACTTGTTGGTGGAAAAATTCGTCGTCAGCTAAAAGATAATGTAGCGCGAGATGACAATCCACTGGGTCGTGTTATGAAAGTAAAAGACGACTATCCAAATGTGGCCTACGACACGCTTGAACTAAAATTAAGCGAAGCTATTCTACGTGAAATGCCAAAAATAACACGTAACCTTACTCTCATTAAAATCATCTCTGTTGTTGCACCGTTATTAGGTTTACTAGGTACGGTAACCGGTATGATAAATACTTTCCAAGCAATTACTTTATTTGGCACAGGCGACCCAAAACTCATGGCGGGTGGTATTTCACAAGCACTAGTAACAACGGTCCTAGGTTTAGTTGTCGCGATTCCTACTGTGTTCATATATACGCTGCTTAATACACGTTCAAAAGGGTTACTGCTTATTTTACAAGAGCAGAGCGCAGGTATTATCGCAGAGCGAAGCGAGAAGGGAGCATAAACCATGGTGCTATTGATTGATTCAATCAATGCTATCCGTGATTTTCTCGACACCGGTGGCCAAGTTCTGTTGGTCATCGGGGTGTTAATCTTCGCGATGTGGTTATTGATACTCGAGCGATTTATTTACTTTTTCAATGGTTTTCGCAGTTATAAAAAAGGTGTTAAAAGCACATGGACTATTCGTGATGAGCGTAATAGCTGGAATGCTGAACAAATACGTCAAGCTATGATCTCGCGAGCAAGTATGCGCCTTAATACCAATTTGCCTTTAATTAATGTGATGGTGGCGTTATGCCCGCTACTCGGTTTATTAGGAACGGTAACCGGAATGATAGAAGTATTTGATGTTATGGCAATTACAGGTACCGGTAGTGCTCGTTCAATGGCGTCAGGTGTATCTAAAGCAACTATTCCAACAATGGCAGGTATGGTAGGTGCGTTATCAGGAGTGTTTGCCTCAACGTACTTACAACGTAAAGCTAAGCGCGAAGTAGAGCTTCTTGAAGACAGCATGGTGTTAGACCATTAAATAAATTTTGATAAGCGCCTTACAAGTTCGCTTACCCTAGGAGAATAAAAAATGAGAGCCCCTTTAGGTAATTTAATGCAAGAAGATGAAGCAGAAGAAATAAACATGACACCTATGTTAGATGTTGTTTTTATAATGCTTATTTTCTTTATTGTGACAGCATCGTTTGTCAAAGAAGCTGGTATTGATGTAAATCGTCCAGAAGCTGCAACAGCTGTAAAAAAGGAACGTGCAAACATACTAGTGGCTATTTCAGACAAAGGTGAGATTTGGATCAATAAACGTCAAATTGATATACGAGCTGTTCAAGCAAACATTGAGCGTTTGAAAGCTGAAAACCCTCAAGGCAGTGTTGTAATTCAGGCAGACAAAAAATCTACAACAGATACATTGATAAAGGTAATGGATGCAGCACGTGCCGCAGGTGTGTTTGATGTGTCGATTGCAGCTCAAGAAGCATAAGGGTTAGCAATGCGTTATTTAGTAGCATTAATTATAGCTGGTGTAGTGACTTTCATGCTTTTTTTAGGCATGCAAGCACTTATAACTGGCGGCGATGGAGCGATGAGTGAACCCGCTAAAGGGAACGTACTTGATTTTGTAAGGCTTAAAAAAGAAGAAAGCGTACAAAAAAAAGAACGTAAACCACAAAAGCCACCCACACCAAAAGAACCGCCTCCACCAATGGAGTCACCGCAAATGCAAAGTAGTGATGCTAATGCAAATGCTAACAACTTTGACTTTGGTGCCAATGTTGATGCGGATGTCAATTTATCAGGTGGCTTATCGCTGGACTCAAGTGATGGCGAATATTTACCGATAGTAAAAGTGGCTCCAGTTTACCCGCGCCGTGCATTGTCACGTGGTATTGAGGGTTACGTTATTGTTGAATTCACTGTAACTAAACAAGGTACTGTGCGTGAGCCCCACGTTTTAAAAGCAGAGCCTGAGTCACTATTTGATAAAGCTGCAATGGATGCAGCCCTTAAATTTAAATACAAACCGCGCGTAGTTAATGGCGAAGCTGTTGAAGTTGCGGGTGTTCAGAACAAAATTTCTTTCCAGATCAGTGGTTAATTTAGCGATTAATTAAACCTACGAGTAAATGGTTCGAAAAGCGAGGCGATTATGAAATCAATGACAACATTACGACCTGTGGCAAAACTTTTAAAATTAACACTGTTTTGTACCGCAGCGATAAGTACAAGTATTATTACTCCTAGTGCAGTGAGCATTTTACCCAGTGTAGATGTAGCTACAGCCAATGCGGCGCAAGAACAAAAAACTAAACGTGTGCCAGCTTTACGTGAAAAAGTATACAGCCAGCTGGCACGTGCACAAAAGCTCGCCGATGATGGCGATGTTAAGGCAGGACTTGAAGCACTTGATAGCATAAATGAGCGCTCATCGAGTATGAACTCGTACGAAATTGCGATGATGCATAATTTTTATGGTTTCATATATTACAATGAAAATGACTTACCAAAAGCTATTGCAGCGTTTGAAAAAGTAGTTGCTGAGGAAGGTATCCCAGAATCACTGCGTGTGAGCACGACGTTCAGTTTAGCTCAATTGGCAATGGCTAATAGTGACTATGAAAAAGTGATTGCATTTTTAGACCAATGGGATGCTATTAATACTAAACCAATTACTGATGGTTATTATGTATTGCGAGCACAAACCTATTATCAGTTAAAAGATTTTAAGCAAGGCCTTAATTATATTACCCAAGCAATTACTCTAAGCGATAGTGAAGGTAAAACACCTAAAGAAAATTGGCTAGTTTTACAGCGTGCAATGTATTACTCGCTTAACCAAACAGATAAAGTGGTTGATGTATTGGAACGTATGGTAAAGCTTTACAACAAACCTGAATACTGGGTTCAGTTATCGGGTATGTATGGTGAATTAGGGAAAGAAAGGCAACAGCTTAGTGTTATTGAAGCCGCGTATCAGCAAGGTTTTTTAACCTCTAAATCTGATTTACGCCAATTGGCTCAGGTGTATTTATATAATGGCTTAGCGTATAAAGCCGCCACTGTTATGAGTAAAGCTATAGATGCTGGAATTGCTGAGCAAACTGCAAAAAATTATGCTTTTGTTGCTGAGGCGATGATCCAGGCAAAAGAAGATGAAAAATCAATCACGTATTTTGCTAAGGCGGCTGATTTATCGCCAAGTGGTAAGTACGACCAACGTTTAGCCGAAGTGTATGTAAATACTGAGCAGTTTGAAGAAGCTGCCGATGCTGCGCGTAAAGCGCTTGATAAAGGTGACCTTGATTTTGAATCAAACGCTTTTGTTGCTTTGGGAATGGCGCAGTACAATTTACAAAATTTTGATGCATCAATTTTAGCGTTTGAACAAGCCCAAAAGCATAAAAAGTCACAGCGTTTAGCACAGCAATGGATCAAATATGTGAAGCGTGAAAAAGTACATGCAGAAACACTCAGAACAGCGTTACTTTAATTTTTAACTAGCGTGATTATTTGGTAACAGGTATACACGTCAAGCTATTTCATAATCGCACTATGCAAACCGCCTTAAATTTATTTTTGGCGGTTTTTTTGTTTTGTTTTAATTAACCATTTGAAATTTATGAAAATAACTTTGTCATCTTATGTTTATTAAAGTGTAACGGCTCTGTCATACAGCTCCCGTAAGGTAGTCGCAGCTAAGAACTCAAGTGACCTTAATGCATTAAAAAGTGCCTTAAGGTGACTTGAGTTTAATAAAGCGCTAACAAAATAATTAAATACTTTAACGGAGTGAACAATGAAATTATCTGACTTATTCAAGGTCAGCCTTGTGGCTACTGCAATTACATTAGCCGGCTGTGGCGGTGATATAAATCTAAATGTTGAAGAAACGGTTGAACAACCAACTTCACCTACAAATCCAACACCACCAACAGCTGAAGAGTTACCCGGTACATTTAGCCAAAGTTTATCAACTGAGGTATCTACTGCCTTAGGTCGTTCTGTTACTGTTCAGGTTCTTTCTGGTGTTATAACACAAGATACAACACTTTCAACTGATGCAATTTGGGCACTTGATGGCGCTGTTTTTGTTGGTAAAGATAAATCAGAAAGTGCAACGCTTACTATTGAGCCAGGCGCTGTCGTCTTTGGTAATAATGGAGGCGATTACATTGTTGTTAGTCGCGACTCAAAAATTGAAGCGTCAGGAACTAAAAACGACCCAATTATCTTTACATCTAAGCAAGATGTTTTAGGTGAATCAACTGCTGCAGGTCAATGGGGCGGTATGGTGTTATTAGGCAATGGTATTTCAAATAAATGTCCTGCTGAAGGCGATTGTGCACTTCAAGTAGAAGGTGTTGAGTCTGGTGCTGTGTTTGGCGGTACTGATAACACTGATAGTTCAGGTACTCTTAAATACGTAGTCGTTAAAAATGCGGGTTTTGAACTTTCTGTTGGTAATGAGTTAAACGGCATTACATTTGGTGCGGTAGGCTCTGGTACAACAGTTGATTACTTACAAGTTCATAATAATGCGGATGATGGCGTTGAATTTTTTGGTGGCGCGGTTAATTTAAAACACGTTGTTTTAACAAGTATCGATGATGATAGCATTGACTGGGATAATGGCTTCCAAGGAAAAATGCAGTTTGTTTACGTCGAGCAAGATAAAAACTCTACTGATGCAAACCGAGGAATTGAAGCTGATAACGACGGTAAAATCCCTTCTAAAGATCCAAAATCGTTGCCTATGATTTCTAATCTAACCATTGTTGGTAATAACTTTAATGGTGAAGACGATGCTGAAGGTATTTACTTACGTGAAGGCACCGGTTTACACCTATACAACTCAGTGATCACAGGCTCTGATGAAATGGGTGAGTGTTTAGAGCTTGAAGGTATTGCATTGGCCGATGATGGCACGGCTTTATTTTCTGATAGCGAAACAGTAAATAATGCTAACGATGGCACTATATTAATGCAAAACACTTTTATGTCTTGTACTAATGGTGAAAACTTTAAAGACCCTAAAGGTGCAGATGGTTCAGTACTTTTAGCGTTAGAAGGGTGGTTTACGGCGCAATCTGGTAACGTTATTAATGACAAACCTATGCTAGGTGTTAATGGTCAGCCTATTGCCGGCTCTCCTTTGTTAGGTGCTGGTCAGGATGTTGCTAATACCGTTGACGCATTTTTCGACACAGTTGATTTTGCGGGTGCATTGAATGATTCTGATGATTGGCGTGAAGGCTGGGCATTTGGTTATGGTGGCGGAATTGTTACCGCACCTGAAGCCGTTGCAGGTTGCCCTACAGGAACAACTTCAATTTCACCAGGTGATGGCACAACGACAACGTGTGAAATATCGGGTCGTATTACAGCTGATTTAACACTAACCGCTGGTAACCTTTATGCACTTGACGGCGCTGTATTCGTTGGGGGTGATAAAACAGACTCTGCTACTTTGACAATTGAACCTGGTGTTACCGTTTATGGTAGAAACGGTAAAGATTATTTAGTTGTTGGTCGTGATTCTAAAATAGAAGCTAACGGCACAAAAGATAAGCCTATTTCGTTTACATCTAGTCAAGATGTAGCTGGCGAAGCAACAGCTGCAGGACAATGGGGCGGTTTAGTGCTTCTTGGTAATGCCCCGTCTAACAAATGCCCAGATACTGGTGATTGTGCTCTTCAAGTAGAGGGCGTAGAAAGTGGAGCGGTATTTGGTGGTACAGAGACGACTGATAATTCAGGCACTTTGCGTTATGTTCGCGTAATGAATGGTGGCTACTTACTTTCACCGGGTAATGAAATAAACGGTATTACTTTTGGCGGTGTTGGCTCTGGTACAACCGTTGAATACTTACAGGTTCACCAAAATGCAGATGATGGAATAGAGTTTTTTGGCGGTAACGTTCAAGCAAAATACGTTGTGCTTACAAGTATTCAAGATGACAGTATTGACTGGGATAATGGATTCCAAGGTAAATTACAACATGTACTTGTAAAGCAAGCTGCTGATAATTCGGATGCAAACCGTGGTATTGAATCAGATAACGATGGTAAATCACCGTCAAAATTACCTAAATCAAATCCGACTATTGCTAACTTAACTATCATAGGTAATACCTTTGATGGTGAAGATGATAGTGAAGGTATGTATTTCCGTGAAGGCACAGGCGCTCAAATCTATAACACTATTGTTACCGGTCCAGTAGGGATGGGTGAGTGTTTAGAAATTGAAGGTATTGCAAAAGATGACTCTGGAACCCCGTTATTTACTGAAAGCGAAACAGTGAATAATGCCAACGACGGAACTTTATTGATTAAGTCTTCAGTTATTGCTTGCTCAGAAAACTTTAAAGACCCAAGTGGCGTTACTTTTGATACGCAAAACTGGTGGACGACAACCTTAGGTAATCTAGTTGCAACAGGACAACCTGATGTTGTAAATGGTATTTTTACAATAGATACAACAGTTCCAACAGACGTAAAGGCAATCGATAGCTTCTTTGATACTACTGACCATATAGGTGCAGTTTCAAGTACTAATGATTGGACCGCTGGTTGGACTGTAGGTCTGGAATAACACAGTAAGAACAGGTGTTAAATTTGTTTAACACCTTTTTATAACTTTCTGTTTTATATCAGATAGAGGTAAACATGAAACAATTTTCCAAACATTTTAGTTTATCAGCTTTAAGTACCGCAATTTTATGTAGTCTAAGCATGTCAGTTAATGCTGCTGAAGTTGATGATGAAGCTGTACTCGAAGAAGTTGTGGTGAGTGCTAGTCGTTTAAAAGGCACTGCAACGGCTGTACTTGAAGAGCGTAAGCAACAAGCATTTGTTGCCGATATCATGGGAGCAGAGCAAATATCCCGTAGTGGTGACAGCGATGCTGCGGGCGCTTTGCGCCGTGTAACGGGTCTTACATTAGTTGACGGTAAGTTTATATATGTACGGGGTTTAGGCGAGCGCTATTCGAGTACGCAATTAAATAGTGCTGCTGTGCCAAGTCCTGATCCAACACGTTCAGTTATCCCTTTGGATTTATTTCCAGCAGGTATAATCGAGAGCTTATCAGTACAAAAATCTTATTCACCATCAATGCCTGCTTCATTTGGTGGTGGTAATGTAGATATAAGATTAAAAAGTATTCCGAATCAGTTTGTTTTTGATGTTACAGGTCAGTTAGGTTACAACAGCAACAATTTTGATGATGGCCTTGAATACAATGGCGGTTCTGATGATTGGTATGGTTTTGATGACGGCACACGTGAAATGCCCGATTCTATTAAAGCTATTTATAAATCAGGTCAATCAATTGATGATGTTACACCTGAGCAAAGTCGTGCATTAGCACTTGATTTAAATAGAGATTATGACCCAACTGAAACGAGTTTAGACCCAAATACTAAATTTACTGTAACACTGGGTAATAGCTTTGAGTCAGGTGATTGGCGTTATGGGTTTTTATCTGCTGTAAGTTACGATAATAAATATTTTGTAGGTGAAGAATACCAAGGGCAAGATTTCCGTCTAGGGGAGTCTACTGCTGCGCTTACGCGAGGTTATGACAAAGTGACCTCTAGTGAGCATAACGTAAAGCTTTCTGGGATGTTTAATTTTGGTATTGAGTACGATAAGTCTCATCGTATTGATATTAGTTCGCTGATACTTCGCGATACTGAAGACAAAGTTAGAGACCGGTTAGGTATTGATGAGAACAACAATCAATCGGATAACAAACGCATTCGTTCTTACGATATTAGCTACGAAGAGCGTGAGTTAATTGTAAATCAGATTAAAGGCACGCATACGTTTGATTGGTTAAACTTTGCAGGCTTTGATTGGAAATACTCTAATGGTCGTTCAAATCGTTATGCACCAGGTAACTTAACAACGCGATTTATTGTTACTGATGAAAACGAAGATGGTAATTATGATGTTCAAAATGAAATCGCTTTAACTAATGCAACAACGGCAGCACGCTATACGTATCAAGATTTAAATGATGAAGTAGAGAATTACGGGTTTAACTTCACGTTCCCTATTATGCTTGATGGCGTTGATATTGAATTAAAATCAGGTGCTGATTTTATATCAAAAGAACGCTCAGCGTCTAATCGTCGTTTTGACATTAATACGCGTGCCTTTAGCGGTGTAGATTTAAATGGCAATAAATTAAACAGCATTTTATCTGACGATGTGATTGCTAATGCTCAGCTTAATTTACCTATTTTAAATGATACGACTGTTTCCGGTGATGATTATAGGTCGGCTCAAAAAACGGATGCTTATTATTTTGAAGCAGATTTTTTCTTTAATAATAAATGGCGTATAAGTGGTGGTATTCGTTGGGAAGACTTTAGGCAAGTGTCTGTCCCTTTAGATCCATTTACAGGGGGTCTTGACTCATCAATTGAGTACGACGAGCTTGCAGATTTAGCTTTTCAAGAAGATGATGTTTATGGTGCGTTAGCATTTACATATGTTTATGATGATGAAACCCAATATCGTTTAAGCTATGGTGAAACAGTTGTACGCCCTGATTTACGTGAGATTTCAGAATCAACATATATCGATCCACTTACAGAATATCCAGTAGGGGGAACACCGGGCCTGCGTACAACACAAATCAAAAACTATGATTTCCGATGGGAAAATTACTACGATACAGGTGAAAACTTTTCAGTAGGTTTATTTTATAAAGATATGACTGACCCTATTGAATCAGTGCAATCACCTTCACAAGACGGTCCTCCATTAGTACGTATAGCGAATGCTGAGGAAGGTTATGTAGCAGGCATTGAATTTGATTACCTAAAAGATTTTACTTTTTTAGGTGGTATCGGCCAAGATATCTTTTTAAGTGGTAATGTTACATTAAGTGATTCTGAAATAAAGTTAGATAGACAAGCAATTGTGGATCAAACTGGGGTTTCAGCTGCTGTAACAAATACAAAGAGACGTTTAACCGGACACTCTAAATACGTGGTAAATATGCAGTTAGGCTACGATGCGCCAAGTGGAGAGCATGCCGCGACAATTATTTATAATGTATTTGGTGAACGTATCATTATACCGGGTATTGAAGGTCAAGAGGATTGGATGGAGCAGCCATTTCATTCTGTAGACTTAAACTATACTTACTTCCCTGATTTCAATTCGAGCATTAAGTTTAAAGTGTTGAATATTTTAGGCCAAGATCAAAAAATTGAAGCGGATGGAGTATTAACTCGTTCTAAGGAAAAAGGAACTGAGTTTTCGGTTGAGTATAAGTATCAATTTTAACGCATAGCTTTGCCCAAGGAAGGGAATTATAATAACCATAGTTACCGATTAGCCCCGTTATTTAACGGGGCTTTTTTGTGTCAATATTTTTTCTATTTGCACTTTATAGTTGCATAGAGCTGATAACATTGGTTTTTACTACCAGTACTTTTCATGCCCCATGATTGGTTATACCAATCGAAGTCTCCGTAGGCGCTTTCATCCTCTCCGCAGGTAATTGTGCTTCCAGAAATTTCTTGATTGTGACCACGCTCTTCACAAAATTGATTTCCATTTGTAGAACCCACAAAAAACAGCTCTAAGCGCCCATTTATCCAAACCTGTGGTGCGTAATAGGTTGTTGCAGTATTTACCAATATACCTTGTTGCTGTTCCATATTTATTTCTGCGCGCTCAAAGGATACTTTTTCATTTTCTTTTAGCGTTATTGTGCTTGCTGAAAGCGTAGTATCTGCAAATACATTAAGTGATACTGAACTTAAAGTAAGTAGAGCAAGAGTGAATGTCTTCATTATCTTTTCCTTTAGTTGAATGTAGAATTACACAAAACATCTTTATTCAATGTGTCTATTAAGCTTGGTAAATATAAGTTTCAACAAGGTTAAGCTTTTATTAAAGTTTAAAATAAGCACTGCATGCCTTTGCATTTTTTACACTATGAAAAAAATTTGAGTTCTACTTTATTCACTAGTTTTAGGGGGCTGGTGGTGTTATTTTGACGTTAATGAAAATTAAATCTCACGCAATGAATTTAATTTTTAATGTATTAAGGCATCTTTTATGAACAAAACAGTGGAAAAAACAATGAAAAAAGTAGGATTAGTCGGTTGGCGTGGCATGGTAGGCTCCGTGTTATTAGAACGTATGCAGCAACAAAGTGATTTTGCCCATATCGACACTACCTTCTTCACCACCTCGCAAGCGGGTCAGTTAGGACCGGACATTGCAGGCGATGCAAAACCATTGCTTGATGCAAGTGACATTAGCGAACTTGCTAAAATGGATATTATTGTTACTTGCCAAGGCGGCGATTACACCAATTCCGTATATCCAAAACTTAGAGAATCTGGTTGGGATGGCTACTGGATTGATGCCGCTTCAGCACTTCGAATGAGTGACGATAGCATTATTGCGCTGGATCCTGTAAACAAAGATGTTATTGAACAAGGCTTAGCGCAAGGCGTTAAAACGTTTGTGGGCGGTAACTGTACAGTATCGCTAATGCTACTTGCATTAGGTGGTTTATTTGAGCAAGACCTAATTGAATGGGTAAGCCCAATGACTTACCAAGCGGCGTCGGGCGCCGGTGCACGAAATATGAAAGAGCTTATTGCACAAATGGGCGCTATTCATGCAAGTGTCGCAGATAAACTAGATAACCCAAGCTCTGCTATTTTAGAAATTGATAAGATAGTAAGCGAAAAAATGGCTTCAAGTGATTTGCCACAAGACCAGTTTGGTGTGCCATTAGCAGGCAGTTTAATTCCGTGGATTGACGTACCTATGCCAAGCGGTCAGTCTAAAGAAGAATGGAAAGCGCAGGTTGAAGCCAATAAAATTTTAGGCTCTTCTAAGCAACCAGTGCCAATTGATGGTTTATGTGTACGTATTGGTGCAATGCGCTGTCATAGCCAAGCAATGACCATTAAACTACGTGAAGATATTAGCGTAGACAAAATTGAAGAAATTTTAGCCTCGCATAATGAATGGGTTAAAGTTATTCCAAATGAGCGCGAAATTAGCGCTACTGACTTAACCCCAGTTAAAGTAACGGGGACATTAAGTATTCCTGTTGGCCGTATTCGTAAATTAGCCATGGGCCCTAAATACATAAGCGCGTTTACAGTGGGAGATCAGCTCTTATGGGGCGCCGCAGAGCCATTGCGCCGCATGTTACGCATTATTATTGATGATGAGTAAACATTGTTAGTAAATTTTATTTTTCAGGGTTAGCAATTTGCTAACCCTTTTTATTTAACCTGCTTTACCAGTTTATAAATCGGGCTTTATAAACTGGTACATCATTTGCTGTAATTCCCATGTTAACCAGCTAACTACAACAAACCTTATAGAATACGTATTTTACTCGCATTATATGTACTGCTATTACAAAATTGCGTAGTTTTTACATGTTTAAAATACTGCTTTGTAGGTGGAAATAAAGGAAATTACAATGCGTTCATTTTTAAATTCATTACACCGTAAATGGTTCAGCTTTCTTGTCGTAATTGTATTACTGCTAATTACCCTCAGAATAGCTGCGCCTTATGCAGTGCAGCAGTATGTAAATTACCAGCTAAAACATACGCAAGGTATTACGGGACATATAGGTGATGTAGATTTGTTTTTATATCGTGGCGCTTATGCCATTGACGATGTAGAAATTTACGCTACTAACGCAACCACAGCACCTAGACCTTTACTTGCGGTAGAAACACTTGATTTTTCACTTGCATGGTCGGCGCTTTTAAAAGGGAATCTGGTAACAAATATGGCTTTTATGCGCCCCGAAATTGTTATTTATGATAAAAACCCAAACGCAGCAGAGCAAAATCAACGTGTAAAAGATGAAACAACTTGGATCGGACTCGCCAACGATTTAGTGTTGTTCTCAATCGATACCTTAACTATTGAACAAGGTAAGTTGTCCCTAGTTAATGCAACTAGTCAGGGTGAAAAACCCACTTTTATATCAAATATTAATGCCAGAATTGAAAACATAACGAATGCGCAAAACCTATCAAAAACACTTGTGACTACTCTAAACGTAGAAGGTGCGTTAATGGGGGAGGCGGCATTAAGGTTTAATGGCAAATTAGACCCTTTTAGCAAGCACGCTAATTTTGATTTTAACGCAGAGGTACAGCGCTTCTCAGTTAAAAATCTCGACACTGTATTTAAAGTGTATACACCGTTTGATATTGAAGCGGGGGGCATTGATGGCGCAATGGAACTTGTGGCTAAAGATAATAACTTAAATGGTTATGTAAAAGCGGGTGTTCAAAACCTTAGTGTATTTTCTTGGCGCGAAGATATAGAAAAAGATGATGACGGCATATTTACTGCCATATTTGAAGGCAGTGTTGATTTACTCGGCTCTATACTCGAAAACGATGAATCTAAACTTGTTGCTGCACGCATTCCTATTGAAGGTCAACTAGATAATACGGATGTTTCGACTTTCCAAGCCGTTATTTCTGTACTAAAAAACGCATTTTTTGATGCGTTTAAAATGAAAGTAGATAACATCATTTCTTTTGAAGATACGGATAACAAATCTAATAACGAGGAAAATTAAAGCATTTTGGGAATGCATGTTTTAGTTGAATGCCTAAGCTGCACCCACTTTTTAAACTTTAAGTGGGTGCTTTAGTACTCTTATCAGATTAGTTTTTGCGGTTACTCAATAGCGCTTTAAGCTCAGCAATTTGGGATTGTAGTTCGTTTACTTGTCCTTGCGTTGCAGGTAATGAGCTGTCGTCTGCGAGCTCTTCTCGCGCTTTTCGGTGCTCCTCGCTCATAACTTCTAAAATGGCACCTACCATCATATTTAAAAATACAAATGCGGTTAAAAATATAAATGTAAGGTAGTAAATCCAGCTTAATTCGTACACCGCCATTGTTTCGTACATTATGTCGGTCCAATCTTCAAATGTTGCTACCCTAAACAAGGTAAGCATTGATATTGAGACGTCTTGCCAAAGTACGGGGTTTATTTCAGCAAACATCATGCTGCCCATAGCGGCGTAAATATAAAAAATAACAAACATTAATAAAGCGATATAACCCATTTGCGGAATAGCTTTAAGCAGAGAGTTAACCAATAAGCGCAGCTCTGGGATCATCGAAACCAATCGCAGTACTCTAAATATGCGCAGTAAACGAGCAATTAACATAGTAGAACCAGCAGCAGGGTATAAGCTACCTAGTACTATAATTGTATCGAATATATTCCATCCCTTAGAAAAGAAGTCTTTTATACCTTTACTTGCAATAAAGCGGATTATTAGTTCAATTAAAAAGAATGCGGTAATGCCAACGTCCATCCAATTTAGAGCAAGCTCTACCGTTGGATGCAGTGAGTAAGTGTGCGCACCTACTGTCAGGGCAGAAACAATAATTACAGCTATAACAAATGATTGAAATATCTTGCTTTTGTCTATACGCTGAAACAACTTTTGTAACTGCGACATCATAATAATGGGTCCTGTGAGTATTAAGGTTTAATGGCGCTAATATACAATAATATTGTAATAATTTAACGCTTTTTCGATATCGAAAGTGTAAGGAAATTTAATGTTTATCAATAAACTAAAAAACAGCGCATTACTTATTATCGGATTTTGTATTTTGGCTGGTTGCAGCTCTGATGCACGTTTTCACGAAGTTCAATCTGCACGTCTTGATGAGTGCAACTATAAAGCGGATAAAGAATATTACGAATGCTTAAATAAACAGGACTCTAATTACGAAGAGTTTAAAAAGCAGCAGCAAGCCCAGACTAAATAAGTAGCGCTAGTACATTTATGACTAAAACTCAAAAACAACGCGATAAGCAAATTCGCTCAGTATTGACTATTGCGTGTGAAACAATAAAAGAAACCGTATTTGGCTTTCACTATTTAACGCATTCAGTGGATTTAAATAACGAAACAAACACGTTAAAAGTGCAGTGCTTTTTTAATGATGATATAGCTCTTGAAAGTGCAAAACCCCAGCTTGACGAATTAAAAGATATTATACTAAATCAGCTAGCAAGTATTAAACTGAATATTAAACCAGCACATATCTTATTTTTCGCCAATTAATAGTGGTTTAGTTGGTTTGACAGCACAGTGATGTTTATAATTACATAAATTACTTTAAAGGTTTCAATTATGGCCGTTCCTACGCGTTCGCAAATTTCACCAGGCATAACAGTAAATATTGTATTAAAAGAAGATCAACGTAGCGGTACATTAACCGAAGGTGTTGTTGAGCGTCTTTTAACAAAATCACCTAATCACCCGCACGGTATTAAAGTACGTTTAGAAGATGGTCAAGTTGGCCGAGTAAAAGAGATTTTATAATGGCAGCGTTAACAGAACAGGCTTTTTGGGAATTAGTAACCACGCCTGATTTAGGGCTCGATCCGCAAAGTGTGAGCGATAACCTAAAAACTAAACTTAATGATTTAAGCGATCAACACCTTATTGATTTTGATAAGCACTTTGGCATACATATGCGCAAATGCTTTACCTGGGATTTGTTTGGCGCTGCCTTTGTGATGGCTGGGTGTAATGACGATTACGGTTTTAGCGAGTTTAGATGTTGGTTAATTTCTCGCGGTAAAACAGTATTTGAAAACGCCTTAGAAAATGCTGACTCGATAGCGCAGTGTACACCTGTTTATTATTTAAACGAGCAGCCTTACCCGTATATTGATGAGTATGATTTAATAGCCGGTTTATTATTTGAAGAACGCAGCGAAGACGAATTGCCGTTTATTCCATCAGGCAGCGATGAACCCAAAGGTAAACGTTTTAAAGACAAACCTAAGTTTTTAAAGCAAAGCTACCCTTTATTATTTGCAAAGTACTGGCAATAAAATAAACAGTAATTTTTGTACTACTTAAACAATTTAATGAGTCCAATGTCTCCTTACAGGTAAGTGCATTGATATAAATCGTTTTGTTGTTTAAGTACGTATTAACTAAAGTACTTAACAGCAAAACGGTTTGTAATGCAGTATCTAGGAGGAATCTTTGTGGATTTAAACGTATTCAATCTAGAGGGATTTAATCGCGGCACGAGGTGTGTAACCTAGTGAGCTCGGTAATTGCTTCTGCGTTACCTTACTGGCTTACACATGTAAGAATAAGTAATAGTCGAGCAAAGCTTCCGCTAGCTGCTCACGCCTTGGTTCCTGAATACGACTTCTCTCCTTTTATAGTAAATCTCTGTTATAGTTGTTAAAAGTTATAAAAGCTAAGTGATTAGGCATTTTGCTATTATTTAACACGCTGACTCACGAGGATACACCCACGAAATGAAATATTTAACACTCGCTTTATTAACTGTCGCTTTTACAAGTGCAAATGCTTTTTCTGAGCCGAGTAATAAAACACGATTTATACCGCTTTTAAAGTCAAAATTGGGAGCCTACGAAGTTGTGTCGGCTAATTCTGGATTATGTGTTAATAGTAATTTGAGTTTGACAGATGAAAGTGATGCAAGTGCGGGTTTTAAACTAGGTAAGCAAATTATATTTGGATCGCTCCACAATGGTACCCGAACCATTAAAAAACCAAACTTTTGTTTTATAACCAGCACACTTAAATATAAAAGTGATGGCCTTGAAAACGGTTTAAGAATGAGCCGTTGTGAAGATGCAATAAACGAAAAAACAATTAGCCAAAGTATCCGATTTTTAGCTGATAACACACTAAAGTACACATTGAGCAAACCCAGTGTAGAGTGCACATTTAAAAAAGCAGATGAAAGTAAACAAAGTATCTAGTAAGTAGTAAATCATTTGCAGTATATTTTAGGGATATCGCGCCAACGCGTGGTGTACTGCGGCGACAAAAAATCACGGTTCATGTGCCACCGGTCATTTAATTTACTACTAGCTAAACTAAGCATTCCTTTCCCATACCGTGTATTTATAGCATCTAGGCAACTCATTAATTGTGGGTTGTCAGTACGTTGGTTAAACAAATCACTTTGTTGAAATTGCTGTGACGTAAGTTCTAAAGCGCCTACACCACACTTGTAAAACCTAACTGCAGGTTGGTATATTTGATCAAATACCTCAGATACAGCATTAGCCATCACGCAGGTGTCGTTAGTGGGTGAGGGGAACTTATACACAAACGACTTTTTATAATATCTATTTTCGTGCGCGCCACTGGCTGCAAAAATATAAAGCTGGTGAGTGAGCGAACGTTGCGCTCTTAGTTTATTAGCCACTGTGGTTACATGGTTAATTAGCGCCGTTTTAAGGGCTGTTGGCTCACATATGCGCTCTCCAAAACTACGGGTCGAATAAATTTCCCGCTTGTCTTGTCGTACATCATCCCAGTTTAAACATGTTATCCCGTTAAGTTCGCTTACAGTACGTTCAACAACCACACTAAATGCACGGCGCATTGCTTTAGGGTTTTGCTGAGCAAGATCCCAGGCGGTGTGTATATTCATTATTTTAAGCTTTTTAGCTAGTCGCCGGCCTATTCCCCATACATCTTCGCAGCTCATTCTTTGTAAAATAGCTTGGCGAGTTTGTTCGCTATTTATGACTGCTACACCATTAAAACCACTGAGTTTTTTAGCGGCGTGGTTAGCGGCTTTTGCTAAAGTAGGGGTTGGGCCAAAACCTACACCTACAGGAAGCTTCGTTTCGCGCCACACTGTGCGCCTTATTGTATGGCCGTATTCGTGCCAGTCTTTAATTAATGATGTGTAGCCATTAAAGTGCAAAAACGATTCATCAATACTGTATATGTGTTGTGTATCGCAAAAGCGGCCAATAATATTCATCATCTTGTCGCTTAAATCAGCATAAAGCTCGTAATTGCTAGAACGAATAACAACGTTGTTTTGCTCAAGTAAATGTTTAACTTTAAAGTACGGGCCAAATTTAGGAATATTTAAGCGCCGAGCAATAGGGCAAATAGCGCATACACAGCCATCGTTATTAGTAAGTACAACCACGGGTTTGGATCGAATAGCAGGGTCGAATACTTTTTCTGCACTGGCATAAAATGACACAGCATCAACTAAGGCATACATTTTAGTAACTCTGGGCTTTGCCTGTGCATTCTTATTGATAGCGTTACTACGCCTTCTAGCTGAAACTCGTCTGCAGAGGTGAGTTGTACAGGCTTATGTAAAGAGGAAGCTGAAAGCAGCCGCGCATTGGTTTTATCAAGCAGTTTGCATACAAAAAGACCATTTAAGTTAGCAACAATAACGTCACCATTTTTTACCGGCTCTGCACGGTCGATAACTAATAAGTCACCTTCAAAAATTCCGACTTCTTGCATAGAGTTACCCGATGCAATACCAATAAACGTAGCATCTGGATGCTTTATTAAAAGCTCATCAAGGGTTACACCTAGCTCGGTGTACTGCGCTGCGGGTGATTCAAAACCACACACGCCTGCTTCTATATAAATGGGAATGACAAACATAACACAACCTAAAACGCATACACTGTATAAGTGTACAGTATATGAGTTTTGTGTAAGTTATGCCAAGAATGTATGGCTGATCAATCCATGTTTTTGATCATTTGTTGTGCGGTATCTAAAAAGTCTTTGATTTGTTGAGGGTTTAAGTTTTTACACATTTGATTATTTATTTTTTGCTCTGAGGCTAATAACTTATCAAAAAGAACTTTACCTTGCTCTGTGAGCGATAAAATAAAGCAGCGTTTATCGTGCTCACTCGCCTGTTTATTAATTAAATTTAAGCTAATAAGATCTTTAATTAAACGTGCTATTTGCGCTTTATCGCGCTGCGTTTTAGTAACAATATCGTTAGCCGTACAGTTATTTACGTTCGCGATAATATGTATGCAGCGTACGTGCATAGCATTAATACCCAGTTCGCCTGCGTTAATTGCTTCACGAATTGTTACACGGTAATTTTGCATTAATTCAAACAGCGTATTTGATAAAGGTGTATTCATAGAACTCTCAATATAGTTGACAAAGTCAATTAACTTGTTATAGTTGATTTTATCAACCAATGGGGCGTTGTGCAATGCCTGCTTTTTATAGCAGGTTGGTATTAAAGTCTAAGTTTTGTAAAACGAGGTAATACATGAGTAAACAAGTTCGCAAAGCCAACGTATTAAGTACAGAGCAAATCACACCGCATTTACAGCGCATTGTTGTAGGCTCTGAAGATTTTAACGACTTAACCTCACAGTACATTGGTAACTATGTAAAAGTACTATTTCCAAAAGATGGTGAAGTAGATTTTAACTTAAAAACAGCCTGTATGCGATCATACACAATAAGGCATGTAGATGCACAAACAGGCGCGCTAACACTTGATTTTGTTATAAATATGCACCAAGGCCCTGCAACTGACTGGGCTAAAATTGCAAAAGTAGGCGACGAGTTAGGTATTGCAGGTCCTGGCCCTAAAAAGCTAGATAATTATGCGCATTCGCATTATGTATTGCTCGGCGATTTAACATCGGTAAATGCAATAAAAGGGTATGTGCAGCAATTACCTTTAATTTCAAAAATTGATGCCTTTGTACATGTACCCACCGAAAAAGATATTATTGATTTAGAAACAAGCCGCGATGTTAATTGGCTTGTTACCGACAACGCTGACGAGGCGCTACTTAGCGCGCTTCAAAATTTGCACATTACAGCAGAGCCTCCCATTGTATTTATGGCATTGGAAGCTGGGCTTGTTCGTAAAGCAAAAGCACTGCTAACAGAGCAATTTAATATACCACGCGGTAATATTTTTTCCTCAGGGTATTGGAAAAAAGGCGTGGATTCAGAAGGCTATAAAAAGCTGCGCCAACGTGATGCACAGCTTGCCTGAATACCTTAGAGCAAAATAACATATACCTATTTTGTTCTAATACCACTGCGTAACTTGAATTGACCTAATAGCAGACCCATTTAAGTGTTTTATGCTAATGATGTAATCCATTATTAGCATGCATTTTTAGGAGCTGCTATTTTGTTAAATTCCATTCCTTTTTCGTTATTAGAACTTGCCCCCATGATCAAAGGGGACAGCGTTACTAACACTCTTCATAAAAGTACTAAATACGCTCAACGTGCTGATGAGCTTGGCTTTAACCGTTTTTGGCTTGCTGAGCATCATAATATGCCAGGTATAATTTGTGCGGCCACTTCAATTTTGGTTGGTCACATTGCAGGTAATACCAAAAAGATACGCGTTGGATCGGGCGGTATTATGCTGCCAAACCACTCCCCATTAGTTGTTGCTGAACAATTTGGTACATTAGAGAGCTTATATCCAAGGCGAATAGATTTAGGGCTAGGGCGTGCCCCAGGTAGCGACCCTGTAACGAGTCGTGCATTAAACAACGATATGAGCCGTGCAGAAAACTTCCCAGGTGAAGTAACTGAACTGCAAACATTGTTAGGTCCTTACAATGGTACGCATCCTATACGTGCTATACCGGGGGAGGACACAAGCGTGCCTATTTGGTTATTAGGTTCGAGTTTATTTAGCGCGCAACTAGCGGCGCAAAAAGGGTTACCGTACGTATTTGCAGGGCATTTTGCACCGCGCTTTGTGCACGAGGCAATAGCGGTGTATAAGCGCGAATTTAAAGCATCAAGCGTACTTGATAAGCCATACGTAATGCTTGCACTGCCTTTAGTGGCAGCAGACACCGACGATGAAGCGCAATACTTGTCGACTACTTCTAAGCAACGTGTACTCGAACTTATACGCGGTAATGAGCTGTGGCTAAAACCACCTGTTGAAAGCATGGACGGGTTATGGAGCGAACAAGAACGCGCTCATGTAGAGAACTTTTTAAGCCTAAGCGTAGTAGGAGGACATGTAAGTATTAAACACAAGTTAGAGATGATAGCGAAACAGCTAGAAGTAGATGAGTTTATATTTACCAATGATGTATTCGATAGTGAAAAACGCCACCGTGCACTCGAAATTTTAATGGAAATAAAACATTAGCTCAAAAACTATTAGTTTAGATAGTGTAGTTAAGCAAGCGTACACCTTGCCTCTGTTAATGTTGCAGGCATCAATTAAAGAACATTCATTTATACATTGAATTAATTTATGTGATGTCTGCAAAGTTTAAAACCAGTCTTTTTTTAAATAACTAGCTTATAGTAAGTGGATTTAGTAACTATATAGCGTTCTGTTTTATCAATCGAACTGATTTAAACAATCCGTTTTAAGATATCACTTTTATTTTTTATAATGTATGTATTAAACCAAACATCATTAAATAAAGGTAGGTTCACCGTGAAGTCTCTAAATAGCGCAACAGCTAATTCAGTTAACAAAACAGCGCAACCAAAAGTTGCACTGGTTGCTGAAGGTGGCGGGCAGCGAGGGATCTTCACAGCGGGCGTACTTGATGCGTGGTTAGAGCAAAGCTATGACCCTTTTGATTTATTCATTGGTACTTCAGCGGGTTCGCAAAACTTAACTAGCTACTTAGCGCGTCAAAAAGGCTACGCTAAACGCCTGATTAGAGGGCTTTCGCGTAATAAGCGTTTTTTTCAGCTTGGTCGCGGATTAGTGGGTAAGCATATAGTTGATTTAGATTGGTACTTTGACAAAACCACTGAAGTAAACAGAGCTATAGATTTCAAAACAGCGAAAACTAGTTTAGGTGAGCGCGAGTTACTTATAACAGCTACAAATGCACGAGACAGAAAAGCTTATTACTTATCGCCAACTGGTGATAGTGGTCAATGGCGTGATTTGTTAAAGGCTTCTAGCGCACTGCCGTTTTTATACAAACAAGGTGTAAAGTTAACACCTTGGTTAAACGCAAAAGCAGCGAATGAAACACATCTTGTTGAAGAGCAAGCACAGAGCGACTTTTATCTAGACGGCGGTTTAGCCGCTCCACTACCAGTGCGTGAAGCTTACAACCGAGGCGCTCGTAAAATTGTGGTAATAAGAACGGTTGACGCTAATTTTCAAGCGCAATCTGCATGGGTACAAAAGCTAAGAACATTTGCTATAGCATCAGGTTATTGTCCAAAAACATTGGACTACTTAATACAGCACGAAAAAGCGTATTTAGATGAGCTTGAGTTTATTGCAAATCCACCAAGTGATGTGGAAATAATACAAATTTTTGCAGACGAAAAACTGCATAGCAAATTATTAGGTAGTTCAAATAACGATTTACGTTTTGATCATAAATTAGGCTTGGCTGCAGGTCGGTCTTATTTAGCGAAGCAAAGCCAATTTGAGATAAGCAATACGCATAACTACTCACAAAGCGAGTATCGTTACAATTAAGCCAATCGGATACCCAAATCATGAATAATACTGGAACTTGAAGTTGCGGTATTATTCATTCCAAAATTTTTAAATTGAAATATTAAAAATAACTTAAGTTGATGAAAGCAATATGCTTGTTTCACTATTTAAAATACCGTCAATTTCGCGTACTTGCCTTAACACTCCATCAAACTCACTTAAATTTGCAGCTTGTAGTTCTGCAACTAAATCCCATGCACCATTGGTGGTGTGTAATTTTATAAGCTCGGGTATTCCGCGCATTGTTTTAATAACTTGTGAAGTAGATTTACCAACGACTTCTATCATCATAATTGCGCGCACGGCTTCTGTTTCTATGTGTTCGTGAACGCGTACAGTAAACCCTAATATTGCGCCTGAGCTAACTAATCTGTCTAACCTATTTTGCACTGTCCCACGTGATACATTTAAAGAACCGGCTAAAGCTGAAATAGAAGCGCGGCCGTCTTTTCGTAATTCTGCTATTAAAGCATTATCAAGAGAGTCATAAATATAGGGAGTCATAAATCAAACCTTTAAAAGAAGTTACTGACCGAAATACATAAATTGTACATAACTACATAGCAAAATGATAAAAATTAGTACTATTTGTGTAATTAATTGCCATATTAAATAGCACGTAGCCTCGCTAAACTTGTTTTAAATTAACTAATACATTTATTCAAGAGGTTTCCACATGAGTCATTTTATAGCACAGCCAAAACAAGGCGTTCCATTTGTTAGCGTTCAGGCAATGGCTAAGCTTATAAATAGCTTAGGGGTCGAAAACGTTTTGCTAGATCTAACACATAAATTAGAAACCGACTTTGCCCGTTGGACGGAGTTTGATAAGTCACCTCGCTATGCAGCACACTCACCAGAGGGTGTAATAGAGCTAATGCCAGTGAGTGATGGCCAAATGTTCAGCTGTAAATATGTAAATGGTCACCCAAAAAACACCTTTAGAGAACTTCAAACAGTCGCTGCATTTGGTATTTTAGCCGATGTAGATAGTGGCTATCCGGTTATGATAAGCGAAATGTGTTTACTAACAGCACTACGTACAGCCGCAACTTCTGCAATGGTAGCTAAATATTTAGCACCTAAAAACTCAACAACCCTTACTTTAATAGGCAATGGCGCTCAATCAGAGTTTCAGGCACTCGCTTTTAAAGCGGTACTAGGTATTACGCATATTCGTTTATACGATATAGATAAAAGCGCCTCTAAAAAAGCATTTGCTAATTTAAGTGCATGCGGATTAAACGTGGCTATTTGTAATAGTGTACAAGAGGCAGTAAAAGGGGCTGATATTATCACTACCTGTACTGCTGATAAAACTAACGCTACTATTTTAACAAACGACATGATCCCACAAGGTGTGCACATTAATGCCATAGGTGGTGATTGCCCAGGTAAAACAGAGTTAGATGCTAGATTGCTTGAGCGTGCTAATGTATTTGTTGAGTACGAGCCGCAAACTCGAATAGAGGGCGAAATTCAACAAATGAGTCCAAGCTTTACAGTAACTGAGTTTCATAACGTTATTAATAAGCAGTCGCTTGGGCGTACTAGCCAAGATGAATTAACCATTTTTGACGGCGTTGGCTTTGCGAGCGAAGACTTTACCGCACTGGTATTTATACGCGATGAGTTAATTAAAACGGGCGAGTTTGCTTTGCTTGATTTAATTACACAACAAGCGGACCCTCGTAATTTATTTTCAGTGCTTAGTGATCAACCATTAGTAAAAGAGCATGTGGCATGAGCGAAGTAAACCAAGCCCCCAGAGCTGTAGTGATGGTAAGACCGCATCACTTTACATCTAACCCACACACAATGCTCGATAACGCATTTCAAAGTGAATGTTTAGCACAAAATCAAAGTGAACAAGCATTTAAAGAAGTGACTAATGCCGTACAAATATTAAAAAATGAAGGGGTAACAGTTCACCTTTTTGAAGATGAGCAAACACACACTCCCGATTCAGTTTTTCCTAACAATTGGTTTTCAACTCATCAAAGTGGCCAATTAATAATCTATCCAATGTTTGTAGAAAACAGAAGGTTAGAATATCGAAAAGATATTATTGATTTTTTAACGGATCACTATAAAGTGTCTTCAGTGACTGATTATTCATTTTTATCGAAAGAAAATTCATTTCTTGAAGGCACTGGTTCACTGGTTATCGATCATCAAAATAAACTCGCTTACGCGGTAGAATCAAAAAGAACTACCAAGTCGGTGGTTAATACAATATGTGAGCAATTAAAACTATCACCCATAGTGTTTAACGCATATGACGAGCAAGGAACTGCGGTTTATCACACTAATGTTTTAATGTGTATTGCTACAAAATTTGTAATGATCAGTTTAAATATGGTGCCAATTAATCAACGTGCACAGTTAGCTAAACATTTTTTAAAAAGCCATCATCAAGTGATCGATTTAACGCTTGAGCAAATTAATAACTTTTGTGGCAATGCTATTGAGCTACAAGGTAAAAATGGTCGTATTTTAGCCTTATCGCAAACTGCGTTTAATGCACTTACACCGGCACAAATAACAGTTATACAAAAAACGGCTAAGCTTGTGCCATTACCAATACCTACTATTGAGTCGGCTGGTGGCTCAGTTAGGTGCATGATTGCAGGAGTTCATTTGCAAAATAAATAATGTATAGTTTTAAGGCAGCTTAGCTGCCTTATTTGCATTAAATTTTTAGTCGATGTCGTAAGCAAATGCCGTTATACCCAAAAAAGGGTATTAATATAAAAAATATAAGAAGGAATTAGCAATGTTCGATACCGTCGTCAAAAGCGTAAACAACCTTTTATGGGGAGAAGGGCAAGTACTTATTTATATACTCTTGTTTACGGGGGTATGGTTTTCAGTACGACTAAAAGCAATTCAAATACTTAAATTTAAACATATGTTTAGTCTTTTAAAAGGCAGTAGCAAATGTAAAAAAGACGATATTTCATCATTTCAAGCGTTGTGTACAGGGCTTTGCGCACGGGTAGGTACCGGTAATTTAGCTGGTGTAGCGGTTGCAATTTCACTTGGTGGCAGCGGCGCTATATTTTGGATGTGGGTAATAGCCATATTGGGCATGGCTACAGGCTTTGCCGAAAGCGTACTTGGGCAAGTATATAAAGTACGCGATAGTGGTGGCGAGTTTAGAGGCGGGCCTGCGTATTATATTCAACAAGGTTTGGGTAGCCGAGCGTTTGCAATTGTGTTTGCCGCATGTTTATTTTTAGGTTACGGCTTCACGTTTAGTGCAATGCAAACTAACACAATTACCGACGCACTTAATTACGCGTTTGAAGTTCCTACATTTTATTCAGGCCTAGTTATTACAGTACTAGCAGGCTCAATTATACTCGGTGGCTTTAAAGCAATTGCCCGATTTGCAGAGCGTGTTGTGCCAATAATGGGCATTGTGTTTGTACTTGCTGCGGTAATTATTACGATTATAAATTTCACGCAAGTACCTGCCATGCTTAAAGATATATTTTTATCAGCGTTTGGTTTACAAGAAGCCGGAGCGGGTGCAATGGGCGCTGCCATTAAAAACGGTATTCAACGTGGTTTATATTCTAATGAGGCCGGTGCAGGTAGTGTGCCGCATGCTTCAGCAAGTGCCAGCCCAATTCCTAATCACCCAGTAACGCAAGGTTACATACAAATGCTAGGCGTATTTTTCGATACAATAGTACTGTGTAGCTGTACCGCGGTGATCATTTTATTAGCCGATATAGACATAAGCGGTGAAATGGAAGGCATTCGTTTAACACAAAGCGCGATGACCGCTCATTTAGCACAAGGTGGTGTTTATTTTGTCGCAGCTGCTATTACCTTATTTGCTTTTACATCGGTAGTGGCAAACTACGCCTATGCAGAGAGCAACTTGCACTTATTTAAACTCGACAACAAAGTAGGGCGCGGTATTTACACTTTGCTTTATTTATCAATGATGTTGTGGGGCGCGTCGGCCACATTAAAAGAAGTCTGGGATTTAGCCGATATTGCCTTAGGGTTAATGACAGTGGTTAACGTTATCGCTATTATACTGTTAACGCCGACTATTTTGTCTGTTACGAGCGATTACCACGCACAAAGAGACAAAGGTTTAGAGCCCGAATTTAAAGTAAAAGATGTAAAAGTACAGGGTAAATGCGAAGATGGCATTTGGGATTAACTCACGTACTTTAAGCACACTTAACTATAAAAAGCGGTTTTATGGCAACATAAATCCGCTTTTTACTTTGCATAAATATTCACTTTCAGTATTGTAAAAATAACTGAAGCAACCAAAATAAAAGGCATTATTTTTTAGATGATCGAGATTCACGCAGGGAAAACAGCGGCTAAAATTATTAACGAACAGGGCTTTAAACCTGAACTTTTCACCTCTTTTTTAGGTGCAAGTGGCGGTCCTAAATGGTTTACATTATTTGGCTTAGATAAATATATTTTTGGTGAATTTTTTAAAAACCGCACCCAACCACTTAATTTAATTGGCTCATCTGCCGGCGCTTTTCGATCTGCATGTTTTGCACAAAGCGATCCCGTTGCTGCCATTGAGCGATTAGCAAAATCGTATTCGCAAACCCGATATTCAAGTAATAAACCAACACCAAATGAAATAACAATAAAAGCGCGCGCATTACTTGAAGATGTTTTTGGCGATAACGGCGTAACCGAAATTATAAATAACCCAATATTTAAAGCGCACTTTATAGTAGCAAAATCGAATGGCTTTATTGCCAGCGAAAATAAACTTATACAACTACTGGGCTTGTCAAAAAGTTACATGCTTAACCGCGTTAACCGAAAATTATTAGGCTCACAGTATGAGCGTTTTATATTTGGCCCAGCAACAAGTGACTTATCAATTACCGATACCTACAATTTTAAAACGCAAAATATAGCGCTTACTCAAAATAATTTAAAAGACGCGTTACTTGCATCGGGTTCAATACCACTTGTTATGCAAGGCATAAAAAATATTGCAGGCTCGCCGCAAGGAATATATCGCGACGGCGGAATTATCGATTACCACTTTGATTTAAAAATTAATAACCCAGGACTTATTTTATATCCGCATTTTAATTCAGAGCCAAAAGCAGGGTGGTTCGATAAAAATTTAAAACGTAAAGTATCACCACTTAATTACGATAACGTGGTAATGATTACTCCATCAAAAGAATTTATAGCAAGCTTACCGTACGGAAAAATTCCAGACAGAAATGATTTTACCGATCTTGATGCAGATACACGCATTAAATATTGGAATACTGTTTTTAGTGAAACAGAAAAGTTGGCTGAAGCGTTAGATAAAAATTTAGAAAATAAATTATTTAGTACCATAGATATAATGGGATAGGATTATTTATTTAGTTACTTGTTATAAATAAGAAATTAAAAAGGAGATTTTATGAAACTATACAAATATTTATCTGCTGATGCTGCTACGGCATTCTTAACAGAGCCTACACTTAGGCTAAGTCAGAACAATAGTCAGAATGATCCTTTTGAAGTTTTACCAACAGGAATAGATATAAATAAAATAAAAGATGTCAGCCAAGAGACTATAAAAATTTGTGGGAGAGAATTTAATTCGCACAGAGATATAAATCCATATTTAGATTTATATGGTTATGTGTCTTTAAGCAAAAATAAAGAAAGTATGCCAATGTGGGGTAACTATGCAACTAACAGTAAAGGTATATTAGTTGAATTTGAAGTTGATGAAGAAGATCCATTTTCTATTTTTGATATAGATAAAACTAATGATATTGAAGCCTACCTGAGTGACAATGTTATTTATAATAGAGAGCGAAGCTATAGCAAAAATATCACTACTTTATCAGATGATGAGGTTAATAATTTTTCGAAACATTATTTCTTTAGTAAACATGAATCTTGGAAGCACGAGGAAGAGTATAGATTTGCACTACCATTTACGAACTGCAATAAAGTCATAACACTTGGTAATTCAGACGAAACCAAAAATAAACTGAGCTCACTGGGTTATAAAGGTGATTTAAGAGAAAAAATTAATGATCTATCTAATGTGTTTTTTCTAGCAGGCTTTTGTGAAAATGACCTTTCAAGATGGAATTCAGTTTGGAGAAATTATGAAGCTTATCAAGTGATGTTCTTAATTAAAGTTAATCCAAGTAAAATATCTAAAATTTACTTAGGAGTAAATTCAGATGTAAAGAAAATGAAAGAAGCAATAATAGAGGGGACTAAGTTAGCATCTGGAAATAGAGGAAGGTTTTATAATAGCTATGAGAATTTTAGAAATGTCTATAAATGTAAACTTGACAGCAATTTATTTGAATTGAAATATGAAAAACTTACGTAGAATACTTCAGCATAGAAAGATAGAACACAGCCTATAAATTACGGTATGTAGTTAATAATAAAAGGGCGAAAAGCCCTTTTCTATTAATGGCTTATATTCACAGTCTCCTGTGACAGTTTGGCTTGGTTGATGCCTTTTTAATAAATAAATAGAATGATTTTAGGATATGTGAGTTATTAAAGTTCTTCACAATATTTATCCATGCTTTCTTTAGTTAAACGGATCTGATTTTTAAAAAACTCTTTAGTCCAAAAGTCACATAACTCAGTGTTTTTTCTTTTTTCATTAACTATTTCTATTTGTTTAGATAGTAATTTTAATAAAGGTATTTTATTAATTTTATTATCAGAGATAGAATATGTTGAAACTTTTATATCTATGAAAAATGATTTATAAATAATCATGAGAGATAAACCAGATAAGACAATGCAAAAATATAATTTTATAAAATTCATATTATTAAATCTCATCTTCAAACCATAAATACCCTAAAAATTTAGCTGATTCATTATGGATATCATTAAAAAGACTCAATGCTTCTATATTAATTTTATTTAACCTGTCATCTAAAGAAGCCGCTTGCCACTGCTGATAACCTTCATGTTGATGCATACAAATTGCAATTGCTTTATGACTCAGAAAATTTCTCTCATTCTTAAAACTGTTCAATCTGCTAATTAATTCTCTGTTATCACTGAATTTTTTGAAATGTTTTATTAGCCCCTCAAGTGAAGAATTGTCAAAATCCGAGCCTGACATCCCAAAAAATATTCGCTCACCTAATCGTTTTTTTATAAGAGCGACTGCATTCGTTAGGTAAAGTTTTAATTCAAATTCAACCATTTGACAACCAGAAAGTGCTGTAGATACTTTCAAAAAGAACTCATCTTGTTCCATTTTTAACTCCCTGTTCTTTCGGATATTTCACCAATGATATTAAGCAATTTATCTTGTAAATCAGATAAATATATATCTTGCGTTTTATGATTTTTCTTAAGAGTTTTATACATAGACTCTGATTTTCTCGCAGACCATTTGTACCTTTGAACTAGTTGAACATCAGAAGGATTAACCTTTCCCCAAGGTGTACTCATTGTATGATCATCTACGGAGATTTTACAGTCTGCCCATGCACCTGTCGCAGGTAAATAACCACGGTAAATAATAGCTGTTAACTTTTCAACAGGTAAACTTGCTTTACCTGCTTTAACATACCGTCTTACTTGCCTTTCACTAACACCTAATTCTTGAGCTCCTTTAGCGTAGTCGTAGCCGAATAGAGATAAGAACTGCCTATGAAATTCTGATTTAAACATTGTGATTTTTACTCCTTTTTAAAAAAATCACGATGCAAAATCGGCATAGGTGTTAATTTTCGCTCCCCCCCTATTAGTATACGGGGGGAGGGGTGTTTTTCTTGGCATCTTCATTACTCTAAATTCCGTATGGTTTATCAGTGGGCGCAAGCGCGGCCTTGTGTGACTAAATAGAACGGTAGCGCTTCGCTTATTTGCGGCCAAGTTAGTCAGGAGGAATATTATCATAAGTGTTTGGCCTACATGGCTACGCCATAAGTGATAGGTTCGTTAGTTAAGGTTTTGGCTAGTACGTAATAATTGACAAATTATTACGTACCTTTTTAGAAAGTACGTAATAAGTTACGTACCTAAACAGCTTTTTTCATCCGGCCAGTTTTAACACTTCGTGCCATAAAAGGTATATGGTCTGGGTTATCGATTAAAAACTCCATCATTTGTTTTATTTCAACTTCTGAGTTGTCAGGTATCCAAAGGGTTACTTTCTTTAACCCTTTGTCTTTTTGCTTTTGTTCGTACTTTTGATTTCTAGTCATAGTGTCACCAGTGACATATTGTTAATTTAGGTTGAAAGTTAAACAAGCCGCTACGCTCAGGCTTCGCTTGGCGGCTTGTTTTTAATTTATAAAGATGAAAATAACGTAATTTCATTATCAGATTGTTCTTGTTCTGGCTGTACATAGGGGTTTGGGCTACACAGGGCACGATAGACAAATGAGCTGTTTTTTATAAGTACATTGCATGAACTGAAATACTGAATACTAAAACCCATGCTGGCTAGTTCATAAGAATTGATACTAAAATTGCCGTATTTTTCTGTGATGAATTCAAAAATAAACTCTCTATGCATACGGTCTGGGCGTTTAACTTCTTGAATACCAGTAACAAAAATATCAGTAGCGCCATAAGGTAGGTTTAGAAAAACAGGGCTAGCATCAGAAATCTGAATATCAGCATTAGGGCCAGTAACAACAGAACCTTTTTTAACACCTTCCACAATTTCTGCATTGGGCTTTTCATCATTTTTAGTAACGGTTTCACTACTGGTAAAATACCATAGCCAATAAGATACGCACAAAATGACAGCAACAAGCGGAAAGGCAAAAATAGGAGTGTAAATGAAATTTTTACCTTGTCCTTTTGTAATACCTCCGGTTGCTGTTGATTTGTAGCACTTGTGTACTTCGACTGGGATTTTTTTCCAAGTAATTGTGTTTGCTTTGGTCGGGGTTTTTCCGTCAAGCTTTGGGTTGTGGTCAAAGATTCGCGGTCTTCTGTTGTAATAAGGGATTCCCGCGAGGCCATCGAAATATTTGTGTGAATATGCGTACTGGCTAACGTTTCTAATGTATTTGTGAACACTGGTAATGTCGGGGGTGCAGACGATAATGTCCCAGTTGTATTTGCGGTGTCGCATGTAACACTCTTTAAGTGTTTTGGGGTAAATAATGTGGCCATGTTCGTTAAATAACTCCTTTCCTAAATCGTCAGTATCACCACTAGTTAAATTTTCAGGTTTAAACTTTTCTAGTTGCTCATAATGATATTTATACCAATGCTCGGGTATCAAATCTTTGTAATTATCTACATGTTTGTAGTTGCAAGATTCGGGTTTAAAAGTAGATTCAGTTGGGTAAACGTCTTGCACTTCATCAATTAAAACCAATGCACCTGTAGGCATCCAATGATACCAATTGCGCCAAAGTGATTGTCCTTCCTCATTCTGTGAAGACAAACGCCAAAGCTGAGCGCTCTCAGGGAAAGTTTCTTGTAGCTCTGTTTCGATTTCATCTAAAGGTAAAATACCTTCGATATTGGTAACAACTAAACGGCCTTTTCTTAGTGCTGGTAACACTTCAAACCACGTAGCGCTAGCAGATTTAAAAGAACCAGGTGCACCATGAAAAATTGAGCTAGCCATTACAAGAACCTCATAACATAACGAGCTATAAAAGCTTGAACGATAATGTTTAAACCATCGAATAAACGCAAATCTACTAAAGCGGCTTTTACGTCTTGTGGTAAACCACTTGCAGCGCTTGCGATTTTTGAACCAACTTGAAAACTCTCGATAACACTTTTTGAAATAGACCAAGCAAGTTTCATAGCTTCAATTTGTGCTGTGATTTTAAATAAAACGACCTTTTCAATTATGTAAGCTAAAGCGCGTTTAAAAAAATTAGGGACATCATTATCAAAGAAGTCCCAAAAATCAGACATGAAGTTACCCGCAGAAGTTACAACACCTTGAGCACCTGTAAGTGTTGTGGCTGTTGCGTTGGCCATTAAGAAAAATGGTAAACAAATCAAAATTAAGAATATAGTTTTTTTTATCATTCTTTGTTACTACCTAATATTATAAAAAGAGCTGCAATTGAAGCTATTAAAATAATGGCTGGGGCTATCATCTGATAAAAATTAGAAAATCTACCAACACCCAAATCGACTTCAACGCCTTTAATTATTTCCTTATGTTCAGTATAAGAACCTGAGATATTAGGGTCTAAATCTAAAATTGATTCGGATTCAGATTGAATTGTTTCAATATATTCTGTTAATTCAGTTTTTTTATCTTCTATTTCAGTTTTAACTAATAACAAATCTGCATCACTGAACAAGTCATTCAAACCGCCTTTTTTACGACCAGCAGTAATAGTGAAATCTTCTTTTTCTGTGTTTTCTTTGATTTCATCTAATAAATCAATGCCTTCTTTTTGACCTTCTTTAATGCCATCAAGAATATCAACACCTTCTTTTGTTCCTTCTTTAATGCCATCTAAAAAATCAGTGCTCTCTTTTATCCTATCCCTTATTACGGTTGCTGAATCATCAATATTTAAAGTATTTGCTTTAACAGAAGAAAGTAATTCATTAGAATTTTGTATCTCTAAAGCTACTCTATCCAAGCGCTCTGTATTGGATTCAATCCCAATATTCATATTGTCGTTAATAACATTTAAATTATCATTTACTTGATTGACGGCATCTAAAATATCAGTTTTATCTGAATCATCAGCTTCTTTGGGTTCTTCAGGCTCATCTGGTGCAGGTGTTGGGGTTGGGTCATCAGGGTTATCAGGTTTGTCTGGGTCATCGGGTTCATCTGGTTCTTCCGGTTCTTCTGGCTCTGGGTCAGGAACACATTCAGCGGGTTCAGTAGAACCATAAGAAATAGGAATATAATAACCCCCATTAGAATCCGTTTTTATTTCACATTGACGTCCGTTAGGAGCAGGAAAACAAACAGAACCACTACCACCTGTACCAAAAACAAAGGGGTCATTGTCGGTGGGTTCTGGGCAGTCGGGGTCTTTCTCTGGCTCTTCTGAATCAAGAGATTTAGCACACATGAAAGTAGGCCCTTCTGTTGGCACTGGGCTTAAGGGAACATTAATATCATAATCTGGCTCATGGTCTGGCGGGCATGAATAAACAATATCATTTACTAAATTACCATAAGTAATAGAGGAGTATGTACTAGAGGGAGTACAACCATAAGGTGGATAGGCCTGTTTAATACAAAATTTTGTTATACGTACTGGTCTAGAGCCTGATTGAGGTTTATATCCACATTCAAGAGAATAATTTTTTCTGTCTGAAGTGTCTGGTGGTACATCTGCATTATCAATGTAAGTTAAACATGCTGCTAGAAAGGCGTCGTCCTCTTTATCAGAGCAGCCCTCATATCCAAAAGCAGTAACACAAAAGTTTAACTCTTGCTTTGGCGAAATTAAGTGGCTTAAATCAGGTTCAAAAGCAGAAACGGAAAAAGCGCTTAATAGCGCCAATAAAAATATTAGTAATCGCATGTAAGCGCCTTAAAAAAAGGGCGGTTTTACCCGCCGTTATTAACTGGCTCTTACGCCACTTGAGAATCCTTCGACGAAGCACCACACAAGAAATGAAGCAAGACCAATTGAGGTAACCATCTACTTGTTTAGCTTTGATACAATCATGCCAATAGCAAAACCGATTGCAGCAACAGTAATTACACCTGCAATAACAGCTGTATAGTTTGTTGTGCCATCTGATACAGCGGTACCAATTTCTGCAGAATAATCAGCTGCGAAAGACGAACCAGAGGCAACGATTGAACTGAGTAATAAACCAGCTTTTGCGCGTTTTGAAACTAATATATTTTTAACGTTTTCCATTTGGGTATTCCTTATAAGTTATGTTTTGCCCATTACTCGAACAACGCGCCCGATACAATGTGCAGTTATAAAAGCGACTAATGCCGCCGTATTTATTAGGCCGAAATCGGCCAAGCTAAAAGCGAACAATTCATTAAGAACGTTCACTAATCCGTGTTGCTGTAGCTCTAAGAACTCAGCTTGTGTAACCATCACAAAATCACAAACGCCAGTAACGGCTTTTAATGTTTGGTCGGGTTGGATGGCTACACATTGAGACATTATTTTGTATCCTCGTTGTATTGTTCAATTGCGGCGTGTTGGCCGTCTGTGAATTGGTTTGTGTTTGTGTATTGTTCGACTCGTTCAAGAAGTAAATAACCAAAAATCATAATCAAATTAGAAAAAAACATGACACCGCTATTTTCAAAATCATTCGTAAGAAGAAAGGCTAAACCAAAAATATTAAAAGCTAAAAAAATAAGTATCATGATACTAGCTCCGTGTTGCTGTAGCTCTAAGAACTCAGCTTGTGTAACCATCACAAAATCACAAACGCCAGTAAAGGCTTTTAATGTTTGGTCGGATTGGATGGCGACACATTGAGACATTTTCTATTTCACCAATGAGACATCAGAAACAATGTTACGAGACATGTTTTCTGGGTCAGGCTGTAAAACTAAATCAACTTCACAGATACCATTATCAGAGGTTATTTTTTTAAACTTGTTGTACAGTTCTTGGCTATCAAGCATCGAAACACTTTTAGGCTCATAACCACACTTTTGAATATTATGGTCGCCTTGAATAAAATCTTTCTCTGGTACTAAGTACGAAACAGACGAAAAAGCGTAATGCTTTGGTGCACCCGACTTACTCGAAACGCCTTTACCAGTTGCGGCAGATAATAAAATTACTTTCATGTTGTTAACTCCATTTGGTTGGGTGGTGTAATACAGGCCTTGTTAATAGAGTCGGGTATATCCCAAGGATTTAGGCCTTTGGTTAATCGGTTGATTATTTCTATATCTGATAATTCTTTGATATGACGTAAAAAGTTTAAGTATTTACCGTAAGACTGAACACAATAACGCTCTAAACGCTCAGCAATTAAAGCGCCGTTGTTTTGTCTTTGTCTGCTTGTAGTTCTGATTTCAAGACGTTCAACAGCAATAAAAGCAAAAGCAGGATAGGCAGCAGCAAAAACGGCATCGGTATTGAGTAGTGCATCCAAGGAGATAACACGGTCAATACTGCGCAACTCAAGCTCAGCACGAACCCAATTAGGTTGAGATTCACTTTCCATTTGCTTTCCTTTTTCATACATACGTGCCATTTTTCCATTTTTACGACTCCCTACGTAAAGCGTATTGCCACCATTGGCGACACAGTCATATCGTTTTTGCCAGCCGTGTTTTTTCTTAAACTCAGCTTGCTGTAAATCTGTTAACTTTTTGAGTTCACCCGTTTGTATAAACGAGAAAGAGGGCGCTTGATTGGTTTTACAGAAACCGCCTTCTTCTAAATTTTGGAAGTAATCAAGTACGGTTCTATTGCCTTCATAATCATCATAAGCAATGTCTAAGCGCGTGATTTTTACATTAGGCATTTTTTTTAGCATTGCGTGCAATTTTGGAATATCTAAACCAGCACAACCAGTACCAGAAAATGAAATCATTACGCCGCCATTATTAGCGCCCCAAGCAATTACACCTGAATTAATATCATGGCGATAAAGCGTTGCTGATTTTTCGTAAGTGAACATACCGCCGGAATTATCGCGGTATGACCAGCTAAGTGTGTCACTGGTTAAGCGGTCGGCAGCAGTGGCAACTTCTGTATTTAATAGGTGCATGAATTTGGAAATATCACCCTCAATCAATGATGTAAGTGCTTTATAACGCTTTGTTTTTCTTACAACATTTTTAAGAAAATGCTTGCGTTCATCTTCTGGTATTTCTTTGATTGAGTTGTATTGACGGTACTTTGAAGAGCCTGCAAGGTTACTATCAAACAGTTCGTTGTAGTAATAATCAGAGTTAAAAATCACAGTTTCACTTACATCAACTTCTAAATCGTCAGTTGCAATGTTGTTTTTTAGGTCAAAATTTGATTGATTTGCATCAGCTGTGAAGTCATCAGTTGCAGTGTTTTCGAACATTTCAGCACATAACATGGCGTTATATGCTTCTTTATAGGATGAAAAATCACCATTTCCGAATGCTAATTTAGCATCAAAACGACAGCGAGCAACTTCATTTGGAGAGAAAACGACCGTTAAATAATCGATTTTAGTGAGTTGTTGAGCTGGATTTTTAGCGTTCTGGGTCATAATCGAACACCCCAGAATCGAAAAGTTCTTGCCAATTATTATCGTCTACATCAATAATTTCGAAGCTTTCGCCGTTACAGTAATCAATGCAAAATGCCATTGCTTCCGAACGTGAAGAATACATAAGCGGGTGTTCAATTTTATTGAAACCTAATGCGTATTCTTCTATGCCTTGAATGTATTGAAGATAGAATTTCAATTCGTAAATCCCTGTATAATGACAAAGTGTCAACGTTGACTCTTTTCTGGAGTCTAGCGGTCACTATTGACACTTGTCAACTTTTTTAATTATCAAGATTGACAGTTATAATAGAAGTTAATAGGAGAACAATATGAACTTTAGCTACGAACTTATTGAAAAATATAAAATTTCTCAAGGTTACAGCCAAGACAAACAAGTAATTGCCGATTTTGAAGAATTTAATTCTGGTAACATGAGTAAAATAAAACAGGGCAAAAGACATTTAACAGCGAACCAATGTATAAAAATGGCTAACGCAGTTGGAATAGATCAAAAAGAAGCACTTTTAAATCTTGCTATAGAGAAATCTAAAAGTAAGGAAGAAGGTAAAATCTGGTCTGATATTGTAAAAAAGATTAGTGCAGCATGTGTAGCGCTAACACTAGTTGCAGGTTTAGCAAATGACCCAACAGGGGACGCATTTGCGTAATAGCGATAGCCCATAAATTACGTTATGTTAAATTGATTGTGTTTTAATAAAGCGAGCGTGATTATACAAAACAGCTCGCTTTTAGGAGAGTAATTTGGTGGTTAATTAAGCTCTGAATCAACCCAAAACTTAGTTCCCTTTAATACAGCTTGTAGTGCAAGGCCATTTTCGGTTACAGAATATACAGTCACTTGATCTGCAATCGCTTCGGCAACCAGTGCACCGCCTTTATCTTCATATTTAGCTGCCGCATCAGCGTTTCCGCCAAATGCCCAACCATGTTCAATAAATCTATTTAGTGCAGCTTGATTATGAAAAACCATTACAACGTTAAAATCTTTTACACCTAAACCAAGCCCTAAACCGGCTTCACCCATATTCATGTAAGTCGATTTACCAGTAAGGTTATTTTTAACTACGCCGTAACCGCCACCAAAACTGGCTAAAACAACATTTACGTTCGCGTTATCAAAAACAGCGTAACCAGCCGAATTAGCAATTTGTTTTTTAACGTCAGGTTTTTCAGCGTATAATTTATCTAATGTATTTGTTTTCATACTTTGTACAAGTGAACGTTTTTCGCTTGGTGATGCACTACCTGTAGTAGCACACCCAGTTAACGAAACAGTTAAAGCAAGTACGCTTAGTATAATTAGTTTTTTCATGATTTTTTCCTTAATAAGATATAGCAACCAACAACCATAGAATAATCACGGCATTAAAATAATTAGAGCTTTACTATGTCCAATACTAGACAGTATCGGACTTTAACGTTATTCTGTAAGCCTATTATTTAATTGAATATTTATACATTATGCTTGTTGCTTTGGTTGATACGTTAAAACAATTAAGATATCAAATTGCCCATCTAGATGACGGTACTCTCAATTCAGAATACCCAGAACTTGCATCCTTTATACAGGAAGTTGGCTTGACTGTAACTGAATCAAAAGCCGATCTGACATTCTTATATCAGTTTTTATATGTTTATGGCAGAAAATCAGAAGCTACTTATAGCCGTTTTCGAAATGAACTTGAACGCTTTTATTTATGGTCGTGGTTAATAGCAGAAAAATCAGTATTCGATTTAAAACGTGAAGATATTGAAGCTTACGTTGATTTTATGGTTGAACCTGATAAAGAATGGGCTGCAACTTCAGTGCAATGGCGTTATAAAGATGAGCAAGGAATTCGTAGATTAAATCAAAATTGGCGCCCTTTTATGCTAAAAGAATCAACTGCCAGCCAACAAACTTTATCGGCCATGTTTACTGCCTTAAATGTATTTTATAAGTTTGCCCTACTCGAAGAAAAAACATTCGCGAACTTTGTCCCTGTTGTTAAAAAAAATAGCCCGTATTTAGTTGTTCAATCACAAATTCAAATTCCTGATACATTAAGTGATATTCAATGGGAATACGTTTTTGGTGTAACGCGTGATTTATGCGAACATAACCCTGATTTAGAGCGAAACTTATTTACGCTTGCCTGCTTAAAAGGTCTTTATTTACGAATTTCAGAATTATCTGAGCGCCCACAATGGTCGCCGGTAATGTCTCATTTTTGGCAAGATAATGATGGATTTTGGTTTTTACGTATAATGGGTAAAGGTAATAAATTACGAGATGTAACCTTAAGTGATGATTTTGTTGAATATTTAAAACGATACAGATTATATCGAGGGCTACCTGCCCTTCCTCGGGTTGATGAATCTGAGCCGTTAGTTCATAAAATTCGCGGTCAAGGTGGCATGACCGTAAGGCAAATTAGGCGTTTAGTTCAACAAAGTTTTGATTATGCTCAGCAATCATTACTTGATGATGGTTTTAAAGATGATGCTGAACAACTTGGCGCTGCAACTGCACATTGGCTTCGTCATACTGGTGCCACACATGATGCGCAAACTAGACCGCTTAAACATTTATCAGAAGATTTAGGTCATTCTAAAATTGCGACTACCGATCAAATTTATATTCAAACAAATATTAAAGAGCGAGCAAAATCAGGACTTAAAAGGAAAATTTAATGGAGTATTTAGTAATAGCATTTATAGGCGGACTATTTTTAATTTATTCTTTAACACTTCGCCAGTTAGAAAAAACAGAAGTAACAGGTCCAATGTTTTTTGTTGTCGGCGGAATATGTTTAGCTTTTATGCTACCCAACGAAGGACATAAAATAAAAGAAGGCGTTGATCTTTTATTACCATTTATAGAGCTTACGCTAAGTATATTTTTATTTTCAGATGCAGCTAAATCAAAGCTAAGTGTTTTAAGGCATAGTTTTCAGTATCCTAGTTTACTATTGTTTGTTGCCCTACCCTTAACATTATTACTTGGTATTGCTGTTGCTTTATTTTTCTTTGCTGAGCTTTCACTTATTCAAGCGGCGTTGCTCGCAATTATTTTAACACCTACCGATGCAGCATTAAGTAAAGGGTTACTAGCAAGTACACAAGTGCCTGAAAAAATACGTGAAGGGATAAATACTGAAAGTGGTTTGAACGATGGATTATGCGTGCCCATATTTTTAATATTTATATTACTCGCTAAAAATCCGGATTCAGCTATTACCGCCACACAAACATTAAGCGTGTTTGGACGAGAACTTGGCTTGGCTTTATTAATAGCTATTACAAGTATCGCTGTTTTTATACCGAGTTTAAACTTTGCAATGAAACGTCATTACTTTGCACAAAATACCAGTCCATTTTTATTACTTGGTTTTGCTATGGCTGTGTTTTCTGTCACTCAGTATTTTCATGGCAGTGGATTTATTGCGGTGTTTATTGCAGGTTTACTATTTGATAAATTTTCGACTGAAGAAGTTAGAACAGAATTAATTGAAGACTCAGAGCACATCGCAGATTTTACATCGCTAATGATTTGGTGCTTGTTTGGGTTTGTTTGTGCTTACTTAGTTATTCCAAAATTAAATACTGAAATTATAATTTACGCTTTATTAAGTACAACATTAATTAGAATAATTCCTGTTATGTTGTCTCTGCAGTTTACGGCATTGAATATTAAAGAGCGTTTTACATTTGCGTGGTTTGGACCAAGAGGTTTAGCATCAATTGTTTTTACATTGATGGTGATTGATACGCAAATAGAAAACAAATATCAAATTGCGACAATAGCAATGACGACTATTTTGTTTAGTGTATTTATTCACGGTATAAGTACAAAGCCAATTGCAGACAGTTTCTCTAAAAAATCTAAATAGCTTTTATAAAAATTAGTGAATTTTTTGCCGAGGTATCAAGGCGTTTTTCCAACCTCAAAAACGATCATTTAATTAAGCGAATGGGTATTAATAAAAAAGGCGTAACTTATTTTTAAGTTACGCCTTTTTTAACTTTTATTAGCTAAGTACCTGTGCGAGTAATTCAATTGGGTGTTTTGGTTTAAATTTCTCAAAACGTTTAACTTGGCTACGACAAGAAAAGCCCGTAGATAAAAGTTGCTCTGGTTTATTTTTATCTACAATTGGTTTCCAACTCATTTCGTAAAGCGCACGTGAGTTATCTTGATTTTGTGCTTCGTGGCCATAAGTTCCCGCCATCCCACAACAACCTGTATTTGTTGTTTTTAATGTTAAACCAATATCATTGAAAATTGTTTGCCATACATTTGCTGCTTTTGGCAGCGCAGTTGTTTCAGTACAATGACTCAGTAATGTAAATTCGGTATCTGTATTTTGTTTTGCGCTTAGTGATTTAAACGATTGTGTTTCTAACCACTCATGTGCAAGTTGCACATTAAATTCACCACGGTTATTTTCTAAAATTGTATTATATTCATCGCGGTAACACATAACGAGTGAAGCATCTAAACCGACTAGCGGTGCATTAATATCCTTTAATTTATTTAAAAACTCAGCTGCATTTTTAGCTGTAACTTTAAATTCATGCAAAAAACCTTTTACGTGTTGCGGTTTACCATTTGGTTTAAAAGGTAATAGCATTGGTTTTTTGCCAAGTTGGGTTATTAAAGTAATAAAACTTTCTACTAGTTCTGCTTCGTAAAAGCTCGTAAATGGGTCTTGTACTATTAATACATATTCACTTTGTTGCTCTGCATTTAATTTATTTAATAAATCAAAATCAAATTTTTGTGTTTTAGTAACACGCTTTGAAAGTGCAGGAATACTTAACTGTGGTGTATCAACATAGCCAACTGTTTTTTTAATAACATTGCTTACTAATGATGTTTTAACAATTGGGTTTATAACTTTTGCAAACTTTGCCATTAATGGCGCGCTGTTTTCTATGTTACCAACAAGGTAATCTTTTAGCGGACGTGCATAATAACTATGATAATAATTTAAAAAGCGCGAACGAAAAGTAGGAACATCTACTTTAATTGGGCAAGCAGTTGTACATGCTTTACATGCTAAACATTCATCCATTGACGCTTTTACTTCGTGAGAAAAATCGTAAATACCTTTTCGTTTTTCACGGCTGTGAACAAAACGTTCCCACCAGGTAATGACTTCACCTTTGTTAAGCTGCTTTTCTACTTCGAGTAAATCTACATTTTTTGACTCTTGTAATCGAAGCCATTCGCGCATTAAACTTGCGCGACCTTTTGGTGAATTACGACGATCGCCAGTTACTTTATACGATGGACACATAGGTGAATTTTCATCGTAATTAAAGCATATGCCATTACCATTACAGGTCATTGCATTGTTAAAACTGGTTTTAACTTCTATTGATATTTGCTTATCGAAGTGTGATCTCTTTTGTCCATCAACACTAACTAGTGAGTCTTCACTATCGATAGGAGTGCATATTTTACCGGGGTTAATACGGTTGTTAGGATCGAAAGCTGTTTTTATTTTACGAAGTTGCGTATATAAATGCTCACCAAAAAATTCAGGACTATATTCACTTCGGTAACCTTTACCGTGTTCGCCCCACATTAAACCGCCGTACTTAGCGGTTAGTTTTACTACCTGATCTGAAATAGTTCTAAGTAGTTTTTCTTGTTCTGGGTCGCACATATCAAGTGCTGGGCGTACGTGTAAAACGCCCGCATCAACATGGCCAAACATACCATATTGTAAATTATGGCTGTCGAGTAATGCTCTAAATTCGACAATATAATCTGCTAAATTTTCAGGGGGTACAGCGGTGTCTTCTGCAAAGGCGAGTGGTTTTTGACTGCCTTTTACATTACCTAATAAACCCACTGATTTTTTACGCATTGCGTAAATTTTTAGTATATCGCTTTTATCACTGGTTAACTGATAACCAATAACGCCATTAGTTTGATTTGCTACGCATTCATCTAGAAGCTTACAAAGTGTGTCTACTTTGTCTTTTATATCATCGTTTGATACTGCATTAAACTCGACCATGTTAAGGCCTTGCATATCTTTATTTGGTACGTCGGTTATTAAGTCCGATACTAAATTCCAAATGATGTCTTCACGCGCTAAGTTTAAAACTTTGCTATCAACGGTTTCTACCGATGTTGCGCGTGCATCAACTAAAAACGGTGAATGACGAAGTGCAGAATCAAAACTATCGTATTTGATATTTATAAGGGTTTTAAATTCGGCAATAGGCGTTAGGTTTAATTTAGCTTCAGTTACTATACCTAATGAGCCTTCTGAACCCGTTATTAAGCGGCTCATGTCAAAAGTAAGTAAGTCATCACTTAGCACATGCTCTAGGTCGTAGCCGGTTAAAAACCTATTTAACCGTGGAAACTTAGCTAAAATAGCTGCGCGTTCATTAACTGAAATATCTAAAACTGTTTTATATAAACTACCAATTAGAGAGTCTTGCTCGGCTATAATTTTTGCTTTGTCGATGTCTATTGGTGAGGTACACATAGGTGTACCATCGACTAAATAAGTTGTAAGCCCTAAAACATGATCGCTTGTTTTTCCGTAAACTAACGAACCTTGCCCAGAGGCGTCAGTACTTATCATGCCACCAATAGTTGCCCTGTTACTGGTAGATAAATCGGGCGAGAAGAAAAAACCATAAGGTTTTAAAAAGTCATTAAGTTGATCTTTTATTACGCCGGTTTGAACGCGTACCCAGCCTTCTTCTACATTTATTTCGAGGATTTCGCGCATATAGCGAGACAAATCTACAACAATGCCTGGTGTTAAAGATTGACCGTTAGTACCTGTTCCGCCACCACGAGGGCCAAAAGTTAAAGATAAAAATGGGTCGCGAGATGCAGTTTGCAGTGCGAGTTGAATATCTTTTTCATTTTTTGGAAAAATAACACCTTGGGGTATTTCCTGATACACACTGTTATCGGTTGAAGCAGTAATACGCGTTGCATAACTTGCATCGGTATCTCCACTAAAACCTTGGCTTGCAATGGTACTTAGGTAATTTGCGACAAGTTCTGTCGCGGCATCTTGCTGTGTAATTGTTGCTATCATGACGGCGATATTTTAGGGCATTTGACTAATTATATCATGGTGATGGCGAATAGAAATTGAAGATTTTACAGTTTGTAACACTCTTTTAGTCGATTTTAATGCAGCTTAAATTATACTCAAGTTAACGAGTAATGAGGTGTGTTATATGAAAAAATTACTATTACAGATCAGTGGCGTGCTATTTATTTTGCTAGGGCTATTTTTTGCGGTCGTCCCTGGCCCATCGATTATATTTTTTATGGCGGGTTTATTGTGTTTTTCGTTTTACTACCCTAAAGCGCGACATTACTTATCACTTTGTCAAAAGGCGTTAACTAAATCATGTGCTTATTTAGATAAAAAATTAGCCCGTTAATTTAACTTTTAATTGGTTATAAAAAAATGCCAGCAATACATTGCTGGCATTTTTTATAGCTTACCTATTTATTACTTTGCTAATTTTTTAGCTAGGTATAACCATGTTTCTATTACTGTGTCTGGGTTTAGTGAAACAGAGTCAATGCCCTGCTCTACTAACCATGCTGCAAAGTCTTCGTGATCTGAAGGACCTTGACCACAAATACCTACGTACTTGCCTTTTTCTTTAGCTGTTTTAATTGCCATAGAAAGTAGTTTTTTAATTGCTGGGTTACGCTCATCAAATAAATGTGCGATTAAACCTGAATCACGATCAAGACCAAGCGTTAACTGTGTTAAATCGTTAGAGCCGATAGAAAAACCATCAAACATTTCTAAAAATTCATCAGCAAGTAATGCATTTGAAGGCAGCTCACACATCATGATTACTTTAAGACCATTTTCACCACGTTTAAGGCCATGCTCTTCTAGTAATTCAATTACGCGTTTACCTTCTTCAAGGGTACGTACGAATGGGATCATGATTTCAATGTTTGCCATATCCATGTCGTTTCTTACGCGTTTTATAGCTTCACATTCTAGTGCAAAACAATCGCGGAAGTCTTCAGAGATATAACGTGCGGCGCCTCGAAAACCAATCATTGGGTTTTCTTCTTCTGGCTCGTATTGCTGGCCACCAACTAGGTTTGCGTATTCGTTTGATTTAAAATCAGACATACGCACAATTACACGCTCCGGTGCAAAAGCACAACCAAGCGTTGAAATACCTTCAACCAGTTTTGTTATGTAAAACTCTACTGGTGATTCGTAACCGGCAATCATGTCAGTAATTTCTGCTTTTAATGCATCTGTTTGCGCATCAAAATTTAATAACGCTTTAGGGTGAACGCCAATCATACGGTTGATAATAAATTCAACTCGCGCAAGGCCAACACCTGCATGCGGTAAGCGTGCAAAGTCAAAGGCGCGATCGGGGTTACCCACGTTCATCATTACTTTCATTGGTAGTTCTGGCATTTTATCAACGCGTGACGTTAGTATTTCAAAATCTAAAATACCTTCGTAAATAAAGCCGGTATCGCCTTCGGCGCACGATACTGTTACTTCTTGGCCCGCTTTAATTAAATCAGTTGCATTACCACAACCAACAACTGCCGGAATACCAAGTTCGCGTGCAATGATTGCAGCGTGACACGTACGGCCACCACGATTTGTAACAATCGCTGCTGCACGTTTCATGATTGGTTCCCAATCAGGGTCGGTCATATCGGTAACTAAAATATCGCCTACTTGTACCTGATCCATTTCTTTGATTGAATCAAGAACACGTACAACACCGCTACCAATTTTGTGACCAATTGCACGGCCTTCAACAAGTACATTACTTGTGCCATTTAATTGAAAACGTTCCATTACGTTTGAGTCTTCGTTTGAGCGGACAGTTTCTGGACGTGCTTGAACTATATATAGTTTGCCGTCGTTTCCGTCTTTTGCCCATTCGATGTCCATAGGACGACCGTAATGTTTTTCAATGATTACAGCTTGTTTGGCAAGATCTTGCACTTCTTCATCTGTAATCGAAAATTTATTAGAAAGCTCAGGGTCAACATCTACGATGTCTACTTGCTTACCGTGTGCTTTGTCTTCTGAGTAAATCATTTGAATGGCTTTAGAGCCAATATTACGACGTACTACTGAAGGTTTGTTTTTAAGGAGTGTTGGTTTATGAACATAAAATTCATCAGGGTTAACCGCGCCCTGTACAACCATTTCACCTAAGCCATAGCTTGATGTAATAAATACAACGTCTTCAAAACCAGACTCTGTATCAATACTAAACATTACGCCAGATGCTGATTTATCTGAACGTACCATGCGCTGTATACCTGCTGATAACGCTACACCACGGTGATCGTAACCTTGGTGAACACGATATGAGATTGCGCGGTCGTTAAATAATGAAGCAAATACGTGTTTAATAGCGACCATGACTGAATCGATACCGACAACGTTAAGGAAAGTTTCTTGTTGGCCTGCGAATGATGCATCTGGCATATCTTCAGCGGTAGCTGATGAACGTACTGCAAATGAAACATCTGCTGCAGTATCGCCATGGAGTTGGCTATATGCGTCGCGAATGGCTTGATCTAGGTTTGGTTGGAATGGTGTGTCGATTATCCATTGGCGGATATCGGCACCGACTTTAGCGAGTGTATTTACATCATCAACATCAAGTGTATCTAGGATGTCATGAATTTTGGCGGTGAGTCCTGATTGATCTAGAAACTCATTAAAAGCATCTGCGGTAGTTGCAAAACCACCCGGTACTTGTACACCAGCGTTTGCGAGGTTTGAAATCATTTCGCCAAGTGAAGCGTTTTTACCGCCAACTCGAGGAACATCTTGCATACCAAGCTCTTGATACCAGAGAACGTATTCTTGCACGGATCTTTCTCCAAAAAAAACAAATTGTAGGTCTAACTGTGAGAGTTAAGAAAGAAAACCTTTTATAAAGGTCGTCATCATTCTACACTGGCAACAGTCCTCACGTAAACCGTGGGAAACCCATTTTAGGGATTTAAACGCAATAAAAAGGTTAATTATGAGAACTGCTTTTTATATATCAGATGGAACAGCAATTACTTCAGAGGTGTTTGGGCATGCGACTTTGTCGTTGTTTCCTATCGATTTTAATCATAAAACAATTCCATTTGTAGAAACTGAAGATAAAGCGCACGAAATTAAAGCTTTAATTAATGCAACCGCTGCAAAAACAGGTGAAAAGCCTTTCGTGTTTTTTACTTTTGTGAATCACAATTTAAGTGAAATTATAAAATCGGCTAATGCAGTTACGTATGATTTTTTAACTACGTATAGCGAAAAAATAGAAAAAGAGCTCAATGTAGCCCCTGTTCCAAAAATGCATCGTACGCATTCTATCCACGAAAAAAGTTATGATTTTAGAATTGATGCGGTTAACTATGCTCTTATGAATGATGATGGCGGAAATATTAAAAACTTTTCCGAGGCAGACATCATTTTAATTGGCGTTAGCAGAAGTGGTAAAACACCGACAAGCTTATACTTAGCACTGCAGTACGGCATTAAAGCGGCTAACTACCCTATTACAGAAGAAGATTTAGATAATGAAGGTTTGCCTAAATGTTTAGTCCCTTATAAACATAAGTTATTTGGACTAACGATTGACCCTGAGAGGCTTGCGGCTATAAGGCATCGTCGTATGGCTAACTCTAAGTATGCTTCAATTAAACAGTGCCGTATTGAGGTGCGCGAAGTGGAAATGTTGTATAAGCGTCACAAAATAGCTTTCTTTAATTCTACGCATCATTCTGTTGAAGAAATTTCTGCAAAAATACTGATAGAAACAGACTTGGAGCGACGTAAGTACTAACTTACTCATCAGATTTGAAATAAAAAAACCGCAATTAAGCGGTTTTTTTAGTATCAACAAATATTATTTACGTGCGTCTTTTAGTAAATCTGCGACTAAAAAGCCTAACTCTAATACTTGGTCGGCATTAAGGCGTGGATCACACTGAGTTTTGTAACGCTGTGCTAGGTCATCGTCAGATAAACCGTAAGCACCGCCTGTACACTCTGTTACGTGCTGACCTGTCATTTCTAGGTGAACACCACCTGCATATGAACCTTCTGATTTGTGTACAGCGAAGAACTGACTGATCTCACGCATGATATTATCGAAGTTACGCGTTTTGTAACCTGATGTCGCTTTTTCAGTATTGCCGTGCATTGGATCTGAGCTCCAAATTACTTTACGGCCTTCTTGTTGAACTCTTCTTACTAGCGCTGGGAGTTTTTCTGGCAGTACGTCTGCACCCATACGCGTAATTAGCGTTAAACGACCAGGAATGTTATCTGGGTTTAATGCATCAATTAAACGAATTAGGTCATCTGGGTCCATACCTGGGCCAACTTTAACACCAATTGGGTTTTTAATGCCTTTAAAAAATTCAATATGTGCATGGTCTAGTTGACGAGTACGTTCACCAATCCAAACAAAGTGAGCAGAACAATCGTACCAATCACCCGATAAATGGTCGCGACGAGTAAGCGCCTCTTCGTAACCAAGTAATAAAGCTTCGTGAGAAGTGTATAAATCGGTTTCTTTTAAGCTTGGCGCAATTGTAGAGTTAATTCCGCACACTTCCATAAACTCTAGTGCGTCTTGAATTTTATCTGCAAGTTGTTGGTATTTTTCTTTAAGTGGATTTGCAGCAACAAAGCCCATGTTCCAGCGGTTAACCTGGTGAAGATCGGCTAGGCCACCTTGTGCAAATGCACGTAATAAGTTTAACGTAGCGGCACTGTGATGATAAGCCGTCATTAAACGTTGTGGATCCGGTATACGTGCTTCTTCAGTAAACTCAATATTATTAATGATGTCGCCACGGTAAGATGGTAAAGACACGCCATTAATTGTTTCTAAGTTTGCTGAACGAGGTTTAGCGTATTGACCAGCCATACGCGCTATTTTAACTACAGGGCATTTACCGCCGTATGTTAATACAACTGCCATCTGTAAAATTGTTTTGAATGTATCGCGAATGTTAGCTGCATTAAAATCGCTAAACGACTCTGCACAGTCACCACCTTGAAGTAAAAATGCACGGCCTTCGCACACATCTTCAAGTTGTTTAAATAAGCTTCTTGTTTCTTCAGCAAAAACTAAAGGCGGAGCCGTCTTTAATTGGCCTTCTACTGATTTAAGTATTTCTTGATCTGGGTACTGTGGTTGCTGCAGTATTGGCAGCTCTCTCCAGCTATTTGGGTTCCACGATTGCATGTTCTTTCCTCATTCCTACATTACCTGATAAGAAGAAATTACCGTATGCAGGCCCCTATGTTCAAGGACTAAATTCACTATTTACCAATTATTTAGTTATGAGTTAAGTATAATAGTAATCTTATTTAATCCATGTGGTTATATAACATACACTTTAGTTTTATCTTTAATAAACTAAAGTGTTTAAATACAAGCAATTATAGAGCGCTAATTGCAATTTTAGCGCATTGAGAATAAATAGAGCATAAGGGTTTATTATATGTAACTTAATAAAGAACACATCATACTTAAATGGTAAGTAATGTAGCCTTAACTTTACAGTGAAATTTAATTAATAGTTAGCAACTACTATGTGCAGGCATTAATGTATGATATAGCGGGTGTTAATCATTTATTTGCATAGTAAAGTATTCACAAACAGAACTAGATTCACAAGCGCCAAAACGTAAAGGTGTGGTACGCAATTTACGTTTTCTCTACCAACACGATAGTGTTTATCATGATTAAAAACCCAAATGGTAGAGATATCTTTAGAATGATGCTGAAGTTAAAAACTTTTATATTTAGTCTCATTACCGTGTTACTAATACGATATAAGTTCGTTTAACTCACCTTCCCTACTCTTAGTTAATCAGCCAATTCAGAACTAAGCGCATTAACTGGTTGATGTAATACAAAGATCTAATATGTAAAGTTTAATTCTTAGTTTAGGGATTTCACTTTAGACAAAGAACACATCATACTAAATTTAATTAATAAATATATGTGGCGCTGAGTGAATTTGATTATTTATTTAGACAAAGCAAAGTGCATGTAATAATATTGACCTAGTAAGATGTGTTCTTTGAGGTGGGTAATGGTAACTAAGGTACAAATTAGAAGTCAGTTTGATTTAATGAACGAGTTAACTTTAAGGTTAATTGAAGAACTGAAAGAGTGTGAATTTTCCAAAGCAGAGTACTATCAGTTACCTGATGTTAGTAGTATAGATGAAAGTAAAGTTCCAGAATCTATAATCGTTTCTAAAATATCGGGCGCTCCGGCTCAAAAAGCAATCCTTCACTCCTTTTCTGACATTTATAAAAAATCGGGCTTAAGCAGTCGTGTTTTAAAAAGGCACCCAGGCTTGCTTGTTATTAAAAATGCAGATAAACATGCTTTAAATAATCGTATAGCCCAAGTGAATAAAGCTAAAGCTACATTTAAAGAATGTATTTTAGCTATTGATAGCAACGATGCGCGATTTGAAGCTGTTCACAATGCTATACCAAATTTAATAACGCTTGCTGCATATCGTAAAATTCATAGTGAGAGTGAATCCCCATTTTCAGTTAGGTTTACCTGGATGCACAAACATGCAACAAAAACACTTACTAAAAAAATGGCACTAGAGATGCTTGATAAATCGGCCGGTTATCGAAACCCAAGAATGATCGATCAGCAAAAGTGGCAATTACTTGTAGCTCAAGAACAAGCACGAGTTGCTAGTTTAGGTGAAAAAGAAAAACTACGAATACGCCGCCCTACTCGCGTAAGTCCTCAAGTAAATGTAAGATACACGGCACAAAATAGGTATCACGTTAGTGCAGCATTGCCATTTATCTTAATCAATCCGGAACCCGATGTAAAACTTGGCATATTACAAAACTATGAAAAACCATTAAGCCATCCACGCAAACGAGATTATGACTTTTTAGTCAACAGACTTTACTTAGAACAAGTAGATAAATGATTATGTTAAAAAGGCCACATTAAGTGGCCTTTTAGGTAGTTTATTGGATAATAAAATAAATTCGTTGCTATTTTTCTACTATCTCTTCAATTTTATCTTCATCTATCAAAACCGCATTTTCAACAATGCGTTTACCACCTTGAATCTCAATACGTTTGTTATGCTTATTTAATGTCAGTATTTCGTCACAAAATTGATCAGATGGATGCATCTCATATGTGTAATCAATAATGTTACCAGTTTTGTCATCTTTGACGTTTGTAATGCTGTATTCTGATATCGCACCTTTTTCAATCAAATCTTTCATTGTTGTTGTCATATCACGGCGTAATGCTTTTAATTTATTCTCAGTAATATTGTCAGTAGAATAAATAGAACCGTACTTTTCCATAATAGAAAGCAATCTAAAATGATATGTTTTACCTGGAGCAGCATATCGCCAAAGATGGTACAGACGAAGCATCATCCAACGCGATAATCCCCGTTTTAATTCTTGTGCGCTATTAAAGTAATACCCTTTGTATTCAAGGTTATCAATCATGTTATGAACAAATGCATTTAAACAAGCTACACATTTAACATTGCCGCCTTGACCTTTTTTCCCACTAAAATGTAGTGACGATAAAAAGTTCATGTTTGATTCGTAAAAGGAATCATCAATGTCAGTGTTTTTTGTATCTGTTGCCGAATATTTAAACGAAAGTTTAGAGCCTTGTAATGCTTCAAGTGATTCTTTAATTGCAGGATACGGCATTGATTGCCCTACCGCTTTGAGTTCTTGCGCTAACTCGTTCATAGAAAAAACCACGGCATATTGAATACCGGACTTAAAATTAATTTTTACTATTTTACCTTTTGAAGCCAAACGAATTAAGGCTCGCTCTACTTTTTCTTCTCTATCTGATGGCCAAACCAAATATTCTACATCTTCGCCATCTTTACGAGTACTCACAACAGCAGGTGTTATTTTTATTTCGCCATCGTATAAAATACCGTCCACTTTTTCTGATATTTTACGTGTAATGATTGTTTTTTTCGGTGCTTCTTCAAGCGGCAATTTCTTATGGCCAGAACGAACAAAGCGTCCCCATAAATCATAGTGATTAAACGTATTTGAATAAGCACGTAATCCATGAGCAGCATTTTCAATAGAAATGCGAACATCTTTATTATCTGTAAATAGTGCTAAACTCTCGTTATCAATTGCACTTTCCACCCCGTGAATTTGGCCTCTTAGTGTATCAGGCAAGTTATCTACCGAGATGTTGACCTTTCGGCTCATTGTTCTTATTTCCATTTTTATTGCGACAGTTAATAACAACACATAAAACAAGAAAAGTTAAATGTTTAAGTTAGTATAAAAGTGATCTGACTTTAAATAAAACATTCAGATCACTTTTATACCAACTGTTGTCAATTTTTGGTGTTTTCAGATCATTATTATACTAACAAGTGAGTTATAAATCTCTTTTTTACTAACTCAGCTATTATTTTGTCCAGTGTAATTGATATTTTATTAAATTAAACACGACAAATTACGCCTTTAAGTAATTCTCCTGTGGATAAAGTAATATCGAGTTAGAATAGATCTGATCTGTACTTACTACAGATCAGATCTATACTAATTCAATGCCCCTTTTATCTAGTAGACCCGTGCATAACTTTATAATTTACTTAGTAAAAATCGGATCTAAAGAGGTATTTTTGTTCATAACTTAATGAGTAAGCTGTGCATAACTATATATCTCAATTACTCCTTAGTAAAAAGCTGATCTGAGTGTTAATAAAGATCTGATCTTAACCAAGTATAAAGGTGATCTGCTTTTTTTAATATTATTCTTATTTATCATCAAGTTATATGCTAATTATACACCCTTAATCTTTATTACCTTATATATTTAACCACCTTTAAGCTTCTTTATTTATACTAAGCAATATTAATGATGTAAAAATATTATTAGATGTCTTCTTTTTAAAATGCATGTCGCCATAAATAGTTGTTTACAGCAAATTGAATGGACATTATACTTACTGCCTAACTTTGAGGAAGGAAAGTATGTCTATCAACAATAATGCGCTAAATACCTATCGACTTTTAAAAGCAACTGCTGAAGTTGCAGAAAAGTCATTAGAAGGACGTATTCAACATTATCGCGCTCATCTTAAATCCGAAGAAAAAGAGTTAAGAACATACACCCAAAAAGCTGCAGCCGATTTACTAGGTTGTAATAATCGTACCTTAAAAAGACGCCATGATAATGGTGATTTTGATGATTTAAACATAAAACGCGGTGCAAATGGCCATTATGCTTACACACTTGTAAATATTTTTGCAATGGCTGATATTATGGATATCAAGCCTGATCACCGCACTAGCGACGACAAACTTCAAGTTATTGTTATAAACTCCCTCAAAGGCGGTTGTGGTAAAACAACCAGTATGGTTAATATTGCAGCGGCACTTGCTACAACCAATATTAAACGTTATCGCATTGGTATTATTGATTTAGATCCACAAGGTTCATCATCTAGCTTCTTCCCCTCTAGCGAACATGATCCAATTACTGTTGGTGATTTAATGCGCGATTGCATAGATCTAGACGAAGGCGAAACATGGCCTGAATTTGTATCAAACTCATTTTTACCTACGCATATTCCAAATATTCGCGTTTTACCATCAGGTATGGATGACTTTTATTTTGAGCACGAAACTGCCACTTTATTAAAAGATACTTCAAATTATGAGCAAACTCGCCATTATCATAAGTTATTAGAAAAAGTAATCGAGCCGGTTCAAGATGAGTTTGATATTTTACTTATTGATACAGCTCCAACTCTTAACTTTATGTTTTATAATGCATTAATGGCATCTACAGCGATGCTTATTCCTGTTCATCCTGAAGCTGTCGATTTTGATGCAAACAATAAATATCTAAAAAGGTTAGGCGAGATTTATCATACTGTTGCTGCGCTTGGACATGAAGGTTGGGACTTTATGCAGTTTCTTGTGACCAATTATGTAAAAGGTAACCATTCACAACGCGATATTGTTAAAGATGTTCGAAGTGCATTTGGCCGCCAAGTAATGAGTTACCCAATTAACCACAGTTCTGCAATTACAGCGAGCTCTTCATCTTTTAATACTATTTTTGATCAAAAAGCGTCTGATAGTTTAGCCAGTCGTGAATCGCTTATGCGTGCACAAGAAAACATTAAAGATGTTGTTGACGAACTTGAAATGCTAATTCGATCTAATTGGCAATCCACACAATCAAAATTAAATACGCCTAAGTAAGGATGTTAAATAAAAATGGCTAAAAAACGTAAAAATGACACCCGCTTAGATCCATTTGCAACAGCTGTAGGCAGCAGTAGTCTTGATGCATTACTAGAACAAGCGAATGCTGGCGATGTAATTAGAATGCCTGCACCGAGCGACCCTGCTCGTCAAATTACGCTTGTTTGTAAAGTGATCGCACATGCTGATATTGAATCTACCACTGGTGTATATGGCAAAAATCGTCGCGTACAGGCACTTCTTAACGAAAAGTCAGTATCAGATATTCTTCCTGCAATTAGCGATGATGGTCGAAATCAGCACCCTGCTTTGCTTTGGGATCAAGGTGACAAAAGTTTAGTTCTTGCAGGTTCACGTCGTCGTATGGCCTGTATTCTAGGTAACGCTGATTATTTAGTGCTTAGCTCAAGTGACTTTACTGAACAAGATGCAAAAATTTTAGCTGTTTCATCTGATCAATACATAGCACCAAGTTTATGGGAGTTAGGACAAGCTTATCAACAAACTAAAAATGAATTAATTGAACAAGGTAAAAAAGGATCTTACCGAGAAATAGCTGCTCTTGAAGGTGTTTCGCATACTGCCATTGCAGATGCAATTAAAGCCTATGAACAAATACCAGCTGAGGTTATTGCGCTTTATCCTACGGCTAATCATGTTGGTAGAGAAGTTGCTAAAAAGCTTGTTATTGCAAAGGAGCGTGATCCTGAGAGCTTTAATCGGTTGGTTCAAGAGCTAGCAAGTAACAATGACATTAACGCGATTACAAGCGACGACAAGCGTGCAATGGCTGTTACTAAATGCTTAACAGCTGAACCGCAAACTACAGTAAAACGCGAAGCTGTTCTCGAAAATGATTTTGTTTCACTTCAACGAAATCTTAAAAGTGGCGATGTTTCTATAAAAATAAACAACAAAGTGATGACAGACAAGCGCTTAGAGCAACTTACAAAGCTATTAAGTGCTTTTAATTAGTTAGTAAAATAGCGATCTATCCAGTTTGTTTTGTTAGTTAAATATTGATCTGCAATATTATTTAGTTAGTATAAATCTGATCTGTACACGCCGTTAATGTGCTTATTTAGCCTGTTTTATTGCGTAGATCATTTTTTTACTAACTATTCGCCTCTTTTTTATCTATTCACCATATGTTTTAAAAAGTGTTAGTAAAATTCTGATCTAAAAGCGCTCTAACTATTGTTTAAGTTGTTTTTATTTTTTGAATCAGCAACATTTTGCAATTTATTCAACAAAATCCATTCTAAATTTAGTTATAAACCAATTTTTTACTAACCAATCAACTCCAACCAGTTTATATTGCGTTAATATAGCTTTAGCTCAGAGCACATAAGGCATATACTGGCAGAATTATTTTTAAAAACTAATCCTTAGAGTGACATGTCTGCTAACTTATCAAAAAATGATTTACTGGCTATTTTTGAAGAAATTAAAAATGAGCAGGCTACTCAGTTTCCTCTTTCAGAACGCTTTATAAATAAGCTGTTTCGACCCAATGTGCTAGCCAAAGGTAAAGAGTATTACAAAAACGGAAAAATCAGTTGGTTAGAGCATACTTCTAACTTTTCTGTTGTTGATTCAACTGTGCAAGGTGATAACGGTACACCGTTCAATCAGCGTATAGAGATCAGTAAAATACCAACTGGTTATTCGGTTGATACACATTGTACGTGTAATATAAAAACTAAATGCCGTCACCTAGCAGCAATTTTATTAAAACTAAAAATAGAGCACTCTGGTGAATACGGAGAAGATTACTTTATTAATGATTGGTTTAGTGAGTTAAGCGCACTCAAAAGCGCCGAGCAAACAATACCGTCGCAAGTTTTACTCTTTGTATTAGATATTGAAAATAACAAAGTATTTTTATCACCTAAAATAGCTAATTATGATAAAGATCAAAATTACACATTAGGTCGTAACCTTACCGATCAGCAACTTAATAGCTTTATAACCCCGAATGATTTACTCGAAAGTGATTTTAGACTTTATAGTTGGATCCGTTCACAAAATGCTGTAGGTAATATTGAACTCAAAGGTTTATGGGGTTTTAATGCGTTGCAACAACTTATTGCTACAGAACGATTATTTTTACAACGCTCTCGTGTTGCAATTAAGCCACAAAGTGCCCAAGCGCTGAACTTTAATTGGAAACAAGAAAAAGATTTAACGCAGTTGGGTATTAATTTGGAGCAAAGCAAAAATTGGGCACTGATTAAAACAACGCCACCTACATACATAGATTTAGATTATTTAAAAATAGGGCGTATACGTACGCCATTAAGCGCTGATGAAATCTCACATTTGCAAACAATACCCGCTTTACATAGTGCTAACTTCGATCGGATTTATAAGCAGTTAGCAGATAATTTTGGTGCGGGCGTTATACCACATCCAACAAATTCACAAACAACGCTACCTAAAGCAGCTAGTAATGCTGTTTTAAAAGTAACTACGGGTGAACAAGGCTTAACGCTTTCATTATTATTTAAGTATAAAAACAAGAATTATTTAGCAGGTGCAGCGCCTGCTAGTTTAATAAACAATGCGTTTGAAAATACCGTTAAAAATGAATTAGTGAATTTAGGTTTTGAGTTTTGTAAAGGGGGTTTACAAAGTGAGTTTGTTTTTACCAAGCAGTCCCCTATTCATTTACATTGGCTTACCTATGAAGTATTTCCAAGTTTTAAAGAGCGCGGTTGGAAAGTAGCGATTAGCAAAATGACAGTTGCCAATCCACAAAGCGAAGTTACACTTTATGCGAATAGAGCCGCAGGGCATCAAATGCATTGTAAAGTATTACTTAGTGGTGCAAAAGCTGCGCTACTTTTTAATAATGAAGATTTAACTTATCAATCATTAAATCGTCAAAGTGAGCTATTTCATTACTATCCAATGGGTCGTCAATTTGGCGTTATCAATAAATCAGCTATTAATTTACTAACTGAATTTAAGCAACGCTTTGAGTTTGTAAAAACAAGAGACGAATTTAATATTCCGCTTTCGTACTTGCCTGAGCTTGTAAAACACACCGCAATAAATGTTGAGCTTCATGACGACTCTTTAGAGCTTTACTTACAAGAACTAAATAATACCGACCACGCTATGCCAAAGGTATCTTTACATGGCTTAAATGAGTCGGTAGAGCTTAGAGAATACCAACAACAGGGCCTTGATTGGTTAAGCTTTTTAAAACGTCATAAGCTTGGTGGTATTTTAGCTGACGATATGGGTTTAGGGAAAACACTGCAAGTGATTGCTTTTTTAACTAGCACGTATAATCGTCCGCAAGCTGGCCCTACTTTAATCGTGTGTCCGACAAGTTTGGTGAGTAATTGGGAAAATGAAATAACTAAGTTTGCTAAAGGCTTAAAAGTGACAACTATTTTTGGTTCTCATCGAAACGAGCCACTACAGCACCTTGCTCAATCGCAATGCATACTGACAACTTATCCGCTGTTAAAACGTGATATAGCATATTACTCGCCATTATATTTCGAAAATATAATTCTCGATGAAGCGCAATACATTAAGAATGACACAGCACAAGTATCGCGCTTAGTTAAACGACTTAATGCTGATTTTAAGTTATGTTTAAGTGGTACGCCAATCGAAAATAATTTACTTGAGCTTAAATCTTTACTCGATTTTGCTATGCCATCATTACTTGGTTCACAAGCCCATTTTAAGCAACATTTTCAAACTCCAATTGAACGTGAAGCTGACATGGAACGTGCTGAACAGTTAAAAGCGTTGATTATGCCTTTTATATTGCGCCGTACTAAAGCGCAAGTAGCTCAAGAGTTACCTGAAAAAACAGAGATAACAAAAGAGTTTGAGTTTGAACCTAAACAAAAAGAAATGTATCAGGGGATTACACGCTCTCTTGAAGAAAAGTTAATAGACTTATTTGCAGAGCAAGGTGTTCAAAAAAGTAAACTAGCCTTTTTAGAAGCATTATTAAAGCTTAGGCAAATTTGTTGTCACCCTAAATTAATAGAGCCTGATACGCAAGCTGGCTCTGCTAAATTAGAATGGCTCACGACCCATTTACCATTGATGTTGAGCCTTGGTCGTAAAGTAATTATATTCAGCCAGTTTACTTCGGCACTCGACTTAATTGCTAAGCGCCTAGATGAAATAAATATAGATTTTAGTCTACTTACAGGACAAACTCGCCATCGAGATAAAGTAATTGATGAATTTACTAGCGGTAAAACATCGGTATTTTTAATTAGTTTAAAGGCCGGCGGCACAGGTCTTAATTTAACGCAGGCAGATACCGTTATACATTTTGACCCTTGGTGGAACCCCGCAGTAGAAAAACAAGCAACCGATCGCGCTTATAGAATTGGACAAACGAACCCTGTGTTTGTATATAAACTCATAATGAGTAACTCAATTGAGCAAAAAGTATTTAAAATGCAAGAAGATAAGCAAGCTTTAGTTGATGCATTATTTACCGATAAATCAATGAGTTTTACCCAGTTTGATGAACAGCAAATGTTGTCATTAATAAAAAACTAGAATCTTTTTTGAACTTAATTAATTAAAGTGCGTCTACTACTTTGCTTGTTGTTAAATTGCAGTTTACACAAGCGATAATGTTGATTTCCCTATTTAGTTACTAATTTTAGTAATGATTGAGCCAGCCCATTTTGAGTTGGCTTTTTTTATGTCTAAAATTTAGCGTTAAGCACTTATTTTAAAATTTTTTATTTTTTTATGAACTTAATTTAAAAGCAGGCGTCTACTATTATGCTTGTTGATTAATTGCAGTTAATACAAGTTTTATGTTGATTTCCCCCTATTTAATTACTAACTTTAGTAATAATTAAGCCACTTCATTTTGAACTGGCTTTTTTATGGTCAAAATTCATCATTTAAATATTATTTAAATTTTTTTGAGTTTTTACTGAACTTAATTTAAAAACAGGCGTCTACTATTATGCTTGTTGATTAATTGCAGTTAATACAAGTTTTCATGTTGATTCCCCCTATTTAATTACTAATTTTAGTAATAATTAAGCCACTTCATTTTGAACTGGCTTTTTTTATGCCTAAAATTTGCCAATTCCAATCAACCACTACTCAGATAAACGAATTTGTACCAATCTGCTTTGGTATGAAGTGATTTAATTCGTTCAGTTGTTCAAATACTTATGCTGATTGGTATCACTTAAAGTTATTAAATTATTTTTGAATTAATTACTTCATTTACCGGTCTACTGTAATATCTGTTGTTATACAACTTAGCCAAATAATGTAATTTATTTTGGCAAATGTGTATTTAAGTTGCAGCTTGCTCGGGTACATGTTGATTTTCCCTTTGATTACTTAATTTAGTAATATTTAGCCAGCTTATTTGAGCTGGTTTTTTTATGTCTGTAATTTCTTTGCTCCTCTACTTCTATTGCTTGTTATTGGTTATGATGGCATGTCTCTAAATCTTATAAGTTTATTTTTATGCTCACTCAAATACTCACTAACATCGATTGGTTAAGTGCAGGCGCTGGTGCTATTTTAGGTATTGTATTTTATGGTGTTATATCTGCGCAGCTTAGCAAAAAGCTACACCTAAAAATAAGCGAACAACAACAACAGCTTTCACTCTTACAAAATCAGTTTGATAATAAAGAGCTACAATACAGCACCTTACTTGAGGATCACGAACTACTCGAACATACTCACCAAGAGCAGCGCGATGAGGCGCAGCATTTTAAAACGCGTTTTAGCGAACAAGAAAAACAAAGCATTCAATACAACCATTTTTGGCGCAAAGCCGAAGACGAGCTTACAATGCTTCGTGAGCAATATAATCAACGCGATGTTGAGTATAATAATATGCGCACCACCCTTGAGCAGAAACAGCAAAGCTTTAGCGAGCAACTCGCGCAAATTGAGCAAAGTAAAAATATGCTCAAAAAAGAGTTTGAAAATCTAGCCAATAAAATTCTAGAAGAAAAATCACAAAGCTTTAAAACCTTAAATCAAGAAAGCATTGAGCAATTATTAAAACCAGTTCAAGGCGAGCTAAAAGGTTTTAGAGAAAAAATGGAATCAATACACGTTGAAGATATAAAGCAACGGACCGCGCTAAAAACTGAGCTACTGCATTTACAAGCCAAAAGCCAAGCTATAACAGATCAAGCCGATAAGCTCAGTAACGCGCTACAAGGGCAAAAGAAGACCCAAGGTAATTGGGGGGAACTCATGCTCGAAAACGTGTTAGATAGCGCAGGCTTACGCGCAGGTGTTGATTACAAGCGCGAAGTGTCGTTTAACACTGAAGATGGCCGCTTACGCCCTGATGTAGTTGTGTACTTACCACAAGGCCGCCACTTAGTTATTGATGCTAAAACATCATTAAATGCTTATACACGCTACGTGAATGCTGAAAATGAGTTAGATGCTAATCAAGCGATTAAAGAGCATGTAAATGCGGTTACAGCACGTATTAATGAGCTTGCGAGTAAATCTTACGACCGTTTGCCTGGTATTAACTCGCCAGAAGTGGTGGTTATGTTTGTACCAATAGAATCAGCTTTTGTTGAAGCGCTTAAATATCAAAGTGATATTTACCAACAAGCAATCGAAAAAAATATATTAGTAGCCACCCCCACTACCCTGCTGACTAGTTTAAATATTGTTAAACAGCTTTGGCGTTTTGAAGAGCAAACCAAATATTCAAAAGAGTTGGCAAATCGAGCTGAGCGTTTTTATAACAAGCTCAATGGTTTTTTATTGAGTATGGAAGGCGTAGGTAAGCAGCTTGATAAAGCGAAAGAAAGTTACGACAAAGCGTTCTCGCAATTATACCGCGGTAAAGGTAATTTAATTAAACAAGCATCAGAGTTTAAAGAGCTTGGTGTATCGGTACAAAAAGAGTTACCTAGTGAGAGCGTTGAACGTGCGCAGCTAGAGCTCGATTAAATTATTTTAAGTGTTTTGACTTAAAATAAAAACTTACCTTAAGTTTTAAAGCACACTTAAGTAAATATTATTAAATAATGTACGTTAGAGATTAGAGGTGTTTATGAGTAATAAGATTATAGGTATTGTTTTAATCGTTATAGGTATCGCTTTAATTATGTGGGGATATGACGTGTATGATGCGGCGGTTTCGCAGTTAAGCCGTGCATTCAGTGGTGATACACCAATAGAAGCATGGGCGGGTATTATTGGCGGTGCCATCTGTGTATTAATTGGCATTAAAAAGCTTAAGTAATATAAAATACAGCTTATTTGTACTAGCTCAGACTTGATCTGACAGTTACCCATTTTTCTAATGGTGACTGTTAGTTTAGATTTGAGCTAAATTCTTTTCTGCCCAAACCTTTTTTCCATCCAGTAATGTTTCAAGTGGTGTTCGACCGCAACATACTTTTCCTTGATGAGTCCGATCATTGTTGTAGTAATCCATCCATTCGTCCAGATCTTTTTGTAGTTCTTCCATTGAATCGTACAACTTTTTGCGGAATGTGATTTGATAGAACTCGTTCAAAATCGTCTTATGGAAACGCTCACAGATACCATTTGTTTGCGGGGACATTGCTTTCGTTTTTGTATGATCGATGTCGTTAATTGCCAAATATAGCTGATAATCATGATGCTCAACTCGCCCACAATACTCAGTTCCTCGGTCAGTTAATATTCGAAGCATAGGCAATTTGTGACCTTCGAAATAAGGCAATACTTTATCATTGAGCATGTCAGCCGCTGTAATTGGCGTTTTCGTTGTGTAGAGCTTCGCAAAGGCGACTTTACTGTAGGTATCCACAAAGGTTTGTTGATAGATACGACCAACACCTTTAAGGTTACCAACATAAAATGTGTCTTGTGAGCCAAGATAACCGGGATGCGCTGTTTCAATTTCACCACAGGCTTCATCGTCATGTTTTTTCTTTTCTAGCGCAGCAACTTGAGCGTCAGATAAAATAATGCCTTCATTAGCGACTTTGTTTTCCAATGCTTTCAATCGTTTTTTGAAGTTTTCTAAATCGTGACGCAACCAGATTGAACGAACACCACTACCTGAGACAAACACGCCTAACTTACGAAGCTCATTGCTGGTTCTATGTTGACCGTGAGCAGGATAGTCAACTGCATAGTTAATGACGGCTTGCTCTGTTTCTTCGTCAACGCGATTCTTTATATTTGGTGTACGGCGGTTCTTTTCGATTAATGCATCGATACCACCTTTATTAACGAGTTCTTGATAACGATAAAATGTATCTCGTGATACGCCCATGACTTTACAGGCTCTTGATACATTGCCTAGTTCTTCGGCAAGGTTAAGTAAACCAGCTTTGTGTTTTATGATTGGATTGTTAGTATGCAACATGAGAGTTACCTTTTTGTTTGTTTTGATTTAAAGATTCGACACCTTTATCAAAACGGGTAACTCTCACTTTTTCAAGTTGAATTGTCAGATCTTGTCTGAACTAATACAGCTTATTTTAGTAAGCTGTATTCATTTATTCGTAATCTATCACTTTTAGTAATTCATTCAATTTGCCTTCTGGCAGGCATTCGCCTTTATCCCAATAAGAGTTGAGTAACGTAGTTAAACTGCCAATACGTTGTGACTTTTTCTGCATTTTCTCAATCAAAATTTCAGCTTCTTTTTGTTTTTTTTCTAAACGTTCAATTATTACTGTGTGGTTTAGCTCGTCGTTTTCGTTACGTAATAAAGGTATTTCGTTGAGTGAAAACCCCAAGCTTTGTGAAAATTTAATTAACTGCAATTTTTCTAAGTTTTGTTGGGTGTACAGCCTATAACCATTAGCACTGCGAGTGGTTGGTGTTAATAACCCTTTGCTTTCGTAAAAGCGAATAGTACTGGCGGGTATGTTGGTAAGTTTTGCAAGTTCGCCTATTTTCATAACTAATAATAACTCCACTTTACATAAACTTAGTAGGTTGACCTTCAAGCTAACTTTAAGGTTATAGTCGCTTTAATGTCAATTTAATTAGCCCATAACTATGCGTAACCCTGTATTTACCCCTTTTACCTTGCCAAGTGGTTTAGTATTAAAAAACCGTATTGCCAAAGCCGCTATGGAAGAAAACCTTGCGCAAGAGGATCAAACGCCCTCCCAAATACTCAAAAATGTTTATAGCGCATGGGCAGAGGGGGGAGCAGGGCTAATTATTACTGGCAATGTAATGATTGATCATTTAGCGATGACAGGCCCAAGCGGCCTTGTGCTTGAAAAAAGTACCGATATTACTGCCTTTGCAGAGCTTGCTCGTTTATCGCAGCAAAATAATTGTAAAGTGGTGATGCAAATTAATCACCCTGGTAGGCAAGTATTTAAAAAAATGGGTGGAAAGGCTCTATCAGCGTCAAGTGTTGCACTTAATATGGGTAAGCACTCGCACTTGTTTGGCGTACCAAAAGCGATGACGAAAACTGATATTGACGATGTTATTACCCGCTTTACACAAACTGCGCAGCAAGCTGAAAAAGCAGGTTTTAATGGCGTACAAATACATGCAGCGCATGGTTATTTACTGGCTCAGTTTTTATCGCCACTAACCAATAAGCGCGACGATAAATGGGGAGGGAGTTTACAAAATAGAGCTCGCTTACTTCTCGAAATAACCCGCAGTATTAAAGCAACTTGCTCACTTACCTTTTCGGTTTCGGTAAAGTTAAACTCTGCTGATTTTCAACGAGGTGGGTTTGAACCCAGTGACGCGCAAGTTGTAGTGGACTTATTGAATAAACTCAATGTTGATTTTGTAGAGCTTTCGGGTGGTAGTTACGAAGCACCTGCTATGCAAGGAAAAACAGGTGATCAGCGCACGCTTGCCCGCGAAGCGTATTTTTTAGAGTTTGCAAAAGCGATTAGCCAACGCTCATCAGTCCCAATAATGACTACAGGCGGTATTAGTCGCTTATCTATTGCCAACAACGTGATTGAAAGTGGCGTTGCCCTCGTGGGTATTGCCACTGCGATTGCATACCAACCAAATTTACCAAACAAATGGCAAAATGAGCCACTGCAATCAGCCGTGTTACCCAATGTTACTTGGCAAGATAAAACCCTCGCAGGACTTGCCACTATGGCACTGGTTAAAAGACAAATACGCCGTATAGGCCAAGGCAAACCCGTAAAAATAAATGCCTCACCTGTATTTACTTTAATTAGCGACCAACTACGTTCGGTTAAATTAACTAAGCGTTACCGTAAACGCTTTGCTCATGAGCTTAATGTTGAGGCTAAGTAGGGTTTTTTAAATTAAAATAATACACCAATGATGATTTTATAGGCTAAGGTAAAGCTTCATATTAATTTGAGCTTTTTGAGACCTAAATGAATATAGGCATTTATATTTATGATAACGCAGAAGTACTCGACTTTTCAGGCCCTTTTGAAGTTTTCAGTACCGCTAAGCGTTTAGCTGAAAATAACTGGAATGTATTTTTTATTGCGGAGCAAAGTAAGCCTGTAATAGCGCGCGGAGGTTTTAGTGTAAACCCCCATTACAACTTTTTAGATCACCCCCATATTGATTTATTAATTGTGGTAGGTGGCGATCACACCGCCGAATTTAATAAAAAGCAGGTGATTGATTGGATCAGTAAAAGTGCAAAAACAGCTACTCGTGTTGCGTCTGTATGTACGGGCGCGTTTTTGCTCGCAAAAGCCGATTTATTACATGGCTTAAATGTAACAACGCATTGGGAAGATCAAAATGAATTGGCGTTATTATTTCCTGATTTAAATGTAATTAGTGATAAACGTTGGGTGCAGCATAATCAATTTATCACATCAGGGGGGATCTCGGCTGGCATAGATATGAGCCTGCAATTAGTCGCATTGTGCAGTACTGATGAATTTGCTTGCTTAACAGCAAAAAAAATGGAATATCAGTGGCATAAAAAATAACAGGCCCAAGTAAAACTACTTATACAACTGTTTGTAATCGACATATCACTCCCATAAGTCCCAGTATGGGGTATCGCCATAAAAGTCGCTCGCAAAATCAACAAAAGCACGCACTTTGCTCGGTAAAAACTGTCTATTAGCATACACCATGTAAAGCCCCATTGGGTCGGGTTCATAGTCTTGTAAAATGCGCACTACTTTACCTTGAGCCAGCGCTTCGCCTGCAATAAATGTGGGCTGCATAGCAATACCACCTCCCGCAATGGCTGTATTTAGTAGTAAGTCACCATTGTTAGCCACAAAGTTACTTTCAAGCTTTAGCTCGCTTTTTAGCTCATTAACTCCAAATAGGCGTTTTGTGGGCTCGCTAAGGGAATAGCGTAAATAATTATGCGACTGTAAATCTAAAAGTGTTTGTGGCATGCCATGGCGTTCTAAATAGTCGGGTGACGCAAATACAGATAAACGTATAGGGGCAATTTTTTTAGCTATGAGCGTTGAGTTTTTTAATACGCCAATGCGCAGCGCAATATCAATACCTTGCTCTACTATGTCTACATATTGGTCAGTGAGCCGTAAGTCTAACTTTAAATTTGGATACTGCTTTTGAAAATCAACCAGCAAACCTGCTAAATGCTTAGTACCAAATGACATAGGCGCACTAATACTAAGCACTCCCGAGACATTCTCGCTTAAGTTATTGAGTGAGTTTTCCATATCTTCAATATCAATAATCACCTGCTGACAACGCTGATAATATTGATTCCCAGCCTCTGTTACACTTACTTTTCGCGTTGTACGGTGTAATAAACGCGTGTGTAGATTATCTTCCAGCGCAGAAATATATTTGCTGACTAACTGCGGGGAAATATCGAGCTTATCGGCCGCTTTTGAAAACGATCCTTCTTGCACAACGGCCAAAAAGGTTTTCATGGTGGTGAGTTTATCCATCTTTAACAATACTTTATTGATAATGTATAAATAAATACCATATTTATCGTCAAAATAAAAACTAATATAGTGCTTAATAACACATCTATTTGTTTAAGGTTTTAGCATGACTCAGCCCGCTTTATTTATATCTCACGGTTCGCCAATGATGGCTGTACAGCAATCGGCTACGTCAGATTTTCTTGCATCATTAGGGCAAACGCTTAGTAAACCACGAGCTATTGTGGTGTTTTCTGCCCACTTTGATGAAGCGCACGATATAGTTATTACATCGGGAGATGCGCCGCAGACTATTCAAGACTTTTATAACTTTCCTAAGGCCCTGTATGAAATTCAATACCCAGCACCGGGGGACCCTAAGCTCGCTAATACTATTTGTGAGTACTTTTACAAGGCGGGTATTACAGCCGTGCAAAGTGCCAAGCAAGGTTGGGATCATGGTGTGTGGATCCCGTTGCGCTTAATGTACCCAGCAGCTAATATTCCCATTGTTCAGGTATCTATTAATACACGTCTTGGCACTAAAGCGATGTATAAATACGGACAGTTACTTGCACCACTGCGCAGCGATAACGTATTAATTATTGGCTCAGGCGGTATTAGTCACAATCTACGTGAAATATTTAAAAGCCCCGCTACACCTAACCGTGTTCAAATGGTTAATGAGTTTACCCATTGGGTTGAGCAAAAGTTAATAACGCAAAACACCCAAGCGTTACTTAACTATTTAGATGAAGCACCCCATGCTTTATTTAACCACCCTACTGCAGAGCACTTTTTACCTCTTTTTGCTGCGCTTGGTAGTGGTGACGGTCAAGTTGAAAAAATACATGAAGACATCGAAATGGATATTTTAGCGCTTGATGCATACAAGTTTTATTAAATTGAGCGTTCGTTCAAATTAAGTTAAGCTGTAAGCAAGTACTCTAAAACCAACTTATTTTATTGCGGAGCAAACATGGCAACTACACTTGCATTTGACGTATACGGTACGCTAATAAACACTCACGGCGTACTGTCCCTACTCGACGACATGATTGGCGATAACGCCCAAGCATTTTCAAATACATGGCGCGAAAAGCAATTAGAGTATTCATTTAGACGTGGATTAATGCAAAATTATATTCCCTTTTCGCTATGTACAAAACACGCACTCGATTACGCCTGCTTAGCGCACAAAACCGAGTTAAGTGAAGATCAAAAAGAGCAACTGCTAGAGCTTTATAAAACGCTTCCTGCGTTCGATGATGTAAAAGCAGGTCTTGAGCAACTAAAAGCAAAAGACTACCGTTTGTTTGCATTTTCAAATGGGGCTGCCGACGCAGTTCATACCTTATTAGAAACCGCTGGCATTAGTGAGCTTTTTGAAGGGGTAGTAAGTGCCGACGATGTTAAAACCTTTAAACCAAACCCAGGGGTTTATAGCCACTTTTTACGCGAAACCAATTCGACAGGCGCAAACACGTGGCTTGTATCAAGTAATCCGTTTGATGTAACCGGTGCTATATCACATGGTATGCGTGCAGCGTGGATTCAACGATCTGAAGAGTCTATTTTCGATCCGTGGGAAATACAGCCAAATACAATCGCAAGCGATTTACTCGATTTAAAAGTAAAATTAGAAAGCGTTAACTGTATTAGTTCAGACAAGATCTGACAATTCAACTTGAAAAAGTGAGAGTTACCCGTTTTGATAAAGGTGTCGAATCTTTAAATCAAAACAAACAAAAAGGTAACTCTCATGTTGCATACTAACAATCCAATCATAAAACACAAAGCTGGTTTACTTAACCTTGCCGAAGAACTAGGCAATGTATCAAGAGCCTGTAAAGTCATGGGCGTATCACGAGATACATTTTATCGTTATCAAGAACTCGTTAATAAAGGTGGTATCGATGCATTAATCGAAAAGAACCGCCGTACACCAAATATAAAGAATCGCGTTGACGAAGAAACAGAGCAAGCCGTCATTAACTATGCAGTTGACTATCCTGCTCACGGTCAACATAGAACCAGCAATGAGCTTCGTAAGTTAGGCGTGTTTGTCTCAGGTAGTGGTGTTCGTTCAATCTGGTTGCGTCACGATTTAGAAAACTTCAAAAAACGATTGAAAGCATTGGAAAACAAAGTCGCTAATGAAGGCATTATTTTATCTGACGCTCAAGTTGCTGCGCTAGAAAAGAAAAAACATGACGATGAAGCCTGTGGTGAAATTGAAACAGCGCATCCCGGTTATCTTGGCTCACAAGACACATTTTATGTTGGTAACCTTAAAGGTGTTGGTCGTATCTATCAACAAACCTTTGTGGATACCTACAGTAAAGTCGCCTTTGCGAAGCTCTACACAACGAAAACGCCAATTACAGCGGCTGACATGCTCAATGATAAAGTATTGCCTTATTTCGAAGGTCACAAATTGCCTATGCTTCGAATATTAACTGACCGAGGAACTGAGTATTGTGGGCGAGTTGAGCATCATGATTATCAGCTATATTTGGCAATTAACGACATCGACCATACAAAAACGAAAGCAATGTCCCCGCAAACAAATGGTATCTGTGAGCGTTTCCATAAGACGATTTTGAACGAGTTCTATCAAATCACATTCCGCAAAAAGTTGTACGATTCAATGGAAGAACTACAAAAAGATCTGGACGAATGGATGGATTACTACAACAATGATCGGACTCATCAAGGAAAAGTATGTTGCGGTCGAACACCACTTGAAACATTATTGGATGGAAAAACGGTTTGGGCAGAAAAGAATTTAGCTCAAATCTAAACTAACAGTCACCATTAGAAAAATGGGTAACTGTCAGATCAAGTCTGAGCTAGTACACGTTAACTAATTTTAATCATACCCTTTATACCTTTGGTGCTTGTGCATTTTAGGTGTAAAGGGGGTTTACGTTTGAACCACTATTAATGCTATATTTTTAAGCAAGTGTTTATTTACTCGTCTAGTTTTTTACCCCTACCCTCTTAACTTAATCTCTGTATTAATAAGCGCAATTAATGCCCTATTTCATCTGAATTAGAGCTTATATCAGAGCGCTCATTCCCTATTGATAAAATGTGATAATTTTGTGATTAATTCGTGACACAGTTGCGAAACTTACCTTCCATAATGTTCCTAAATTAAATAACAAACTTTAGGTTTTAGCTTAGAACAGCATTACTTGATATCAACAGGTTTAGATTAATTAAAAAAATTATCAGTTTTTGATTTTTTTCATAAATAAGCATTATTTATTTTATAAACGTCTGGTTTTTTAAACTTAAAGCGAAATAAAACATGCTAATTGAAAATCACGATAAAAATTTAGTTAATTACTTCAAAATTTAAATTTAATAAATTAGTGGAAAATAAAAATGAAATTTAAAAAAGATCACAATGAAAAAAGTTACATATTAAAGGGAATATCTTTTTCAGCCATCGCTCTATCTATCAGCTTAGCGTCAGTTAACGTGTCGGCTGGGGCATGGGTTGGTGAAGAAGGAAGTGGTTATATTAAGTTAGGTTACGCTGATTATACGTCGAGCAAATATCGTGGAAACAACCCAACCTTTGAGCGTTTTGAAGGGCAAAATACATCACTTTACTTGGAGCATGGTTTAGGGAATAACTTCTCTATTTATGGCTCATTATTACATCAAAGCTATGAACAAGAAGATTCTGTAACGGGCACAAGTAGCGCCAGCGGTTTTGGTGATACCGAGGTTGGTATTCGATATCAATGGCAGGCAGAACCTTTTGTTCTATCTACTTCTTTTTTAGTTAAAACCCCTTTTTTATATGATGAGGATGATGGGTTAGGAAATAACCAAGAAGACTACGAAGCCAAAATATTGTTAGGCAAAGGGTTGGATAAGTTTGGTTATATTGGGGCTGAAGTTGGTTATCGGGTTCGTACCGCAGAGCCTTCTGACGAATACAGATACTTGCTTGAGTATGGTTTTAACGTTAATAAAAACATTTATATGCGTGCCAAACTTGACGGAATACTAAGTGCAGAAAATGCAGATTCGTCAACTTCAATCAATGCTGCAAATTTATCAAATCCTTTAGAGTTTGACTCAGGAAAATTTGAACTGGCTACAGGTTGGAATTTTGATAAAAACTCGTCATTAGCTGGCTTTGGTATTGAGCTTACTTTTACACGTGAAATTTACGGTAGCAATATCCTGCAAGGTAATAATATTCAATTTGGTATTACTAAGGTTTATTAAATTATGTCGTTAATTGGTTCGTTAGTACTTGTTGTTCATTTTTTATTATTAGCTATTTTATCTTTATTTGGTTTGCACCGTTTGTCTATGGTATTTCGATGGTTTAAATATCGAAATTTTACACCTCAATCACCTAAAATGTTTGAGAAATTACCAAAGATAACAGTTCAAATTCCACTTTATAATGAAAGGTTAGTTGCCAAAAGGATTGTTGATTCAATTGTATTATTGGAGTATCCGGCTGATCGTTTACAAATACAAATTGTTGATGATTCTAATGACGATACAAGTGAGGTTATTGCTGAACGTGTATCGCATTATAAGCTACAAGGCATAAATATTGAGCACGTACAGCGAACCAATCGTCATGGTTTTAAAGCTGGTGCATTAAAAGAGGCAATGACAACGGCCGATGGTGAATTTATTGCTATCTTTGATGCTGACTTTATACCTACTCCGGATACATTATTAAAAAGTATTCATTTTTTCACTCAAACTGATATTGCCATGGTGCAGTTGCGATGGGAGCATTTAAATCGTCGTAGTAGCTTATTAACAAAAACACAGGCTGTAATGCTCGATGCTCATTTTGGGTTAGAACAGCATGTGCGCTGTGCGAGTGATATGCTTTTTAACTTTAATGGGACTGCAGGTATCTGGCGTACTTCAGCCATTATTGATGCAGGCCATTGGAGTGCTGATACTTTAACTGAGGATTTAGATTTAAGTTATAGAGCTCAACTAGCTGGTTGGAAAATGCAGTATTTAAATCATATAACATGTCCAGGTGAGCTGCCTGCTGATATGAATGCGTTTAAAACTCAACAGTACCGTTGGGCTAAAGGTGGCGTACAAGTCATGCTTAAAATGCTAAAAACAGTATGGAAAGCAAAAATACCGCTTGTTAAAAAACTTGAATCAACGTTTCATTTATCAAATAACCTAGCTTATTTAGTCATGATGCTAGATACATTATTTTTCTTATTACCTAGCTTATATTTACGTGCGCAATATGATTACATAAACGTTTGGTGGATTGATATTGCCTTATTATTGATGTCTTCAGGCGGACACATTGCATACCTATATTTTGGTCAAGTGGTTTTAGGTCGCTCAAAGATACGTGCATTAGCAAAATTACCTAACTTAGTATTGTTAGGTATACAGTTGGCAATTAATAATTCTAAGGCTGGTTTTGAAGCTTTAATGGGCAAAGAAAGTGAATTTGTCCGCACACCTAAAACAGGTGAACTACAAAAAGCAGAACATACTTATAAAAGTGAAAATCAAGCTTCGCAGGGCTTTAAAAATAAGCCGCACTATAAACCTTTACCTCCTAAAGGTGCCATTTTTGAATTTTTAGTTGCAGCTATCTATGTCGTAGTTTTAGTGTGGGCTGTTATTTACCAATATTGGTTTATATTGCCATTTGTATCGTTGTTAGCTCTTGGGTTTGTTATGTCTGCAGTTAATAGCTTTTATAGTCATTATCAGCTATCTAGACACGCTTAAAATGAACCTGCAATTGTTTAAGCCAAGTTTCACAACTAAAAGTAAATCTTGGCTTTATTTTATAAGCTTAGCTAGTTTAATTGCCCTGAGTTTTTCGAGTTATTTTTTAGCAAATACGTCGCAAAGCAATACTGAATTTCCTGTTAGCAGTATTGGAGTTTATACCATTATTCAATATTGTTTAATGGCATTTTTTATGTTGGTAGCTTGGTCTTTATCTCCTAAATCACGTTATTTAAAAAATTATAAGCTGCTACTAATCACCGCTTTTCTAATGCGTATTGTATTGATTGACGTTGAGCCTTATACCTCTAATGACACAAGTCGTTACCTATTTGATGGGCGAATAGCATATGAAGGCTACGACCCTTATAGCATCAGCCATGACGCGATTGAATTAACACAATTGCGAGAACAGTGGCAACCACCTAAAGAGCATGCAGCTTATGTCACTATTTATCCTCCATTAGCGTTGGCTTTATTTACTTTTTCATCATCATTTGGAGTTGAAAAGGCACAGTTGGTATGGCGGTTTTTGCTATTACTTGCAGGGTTATTAACGGTGTACGTGTCGGCTTTAGTATTAAAAAAGGCCAACAAATTAAATAATTTAGCACTTGTTGCGTTGTCGCCACTGCTGATTTTAGAAACTGGTGTTGGGTTACACATAGATGCTTTTTCTGCATTGGCAGTTGTTGTCGCAATTTATTTTTGGCAGCGACAATTACTTTTATATTGCGGTATCGCTATTGGTATTGGTATGTCGCTGAAAATTTTACCCGTTATGTTATTACTGCCATTATTTTTTTTACAAAAATCATTAAAACCCGCTCTAATGTTGGTGCTCAGCTGGGTTACGACTGTCGCGCTAATTTATGGTACTACCATTGCGCTTGGGTACGTACCCGTAGGCAGTATTAGTGTGTTTTTTGAAAAATGGCGTAATGCGTCCCCTATTTTTACTGCACTTGATTCTCTATTAACTAATTCTCAGGTTGTTTTAGCGCTTTTTGTTATGGGAGTTATTGCGGTGTTGTTTATTGCTTATACAAGTTTTAGATACAGTAAAGCCCGCTACATGAGTACATCGGTTATTTATTTTTGTATGCAAGCAGCCTTGGCTTTACCTCTTATGTTAAGCCCTGTGCTTTTTCCTTGGTATTTACTCCCGTTAGTTCCCTTGCTTGCCTTGCGCCCAAATATTTATTTACTTACTTGGTTATTACTTATGCCCATGACATACGAAGTGCTCGGTAATTTCCTTTGCTGTCAACAATGGCAACCTGCGCTTTGGCCTGTTGTACTTTTAGGTGTTTTATACGCGTTAACGTTATTGAGGCTGATTTATCACGGCATCAAAAAGACTTCAAAGCTGAATCACATTGATAATTCATAAACATAAAACTTTATATTGGAATATACAAATTGAATATTATTAATAATTATTATCACTGGTTGCACGGACAATGGCCTGATCGCACTGTAGAAAAGCAACCATTAGTGAATGCCGATGGCACAACCAATATTAAAGGTGTGTATGTTGTTGGTGATTTAACGGGTATTCCTTTACTTAAATTCTCCAGCGATACGGGCGCTAAAGCTATTCGCTCCATTATTGCTGATACTACTTTTAGTACCCGTACGCAAACAGCTGATGTTGTAGATATTATTGTTATTGGTGGTGGTGTTAGTGGGTATTCTGCCGCTATTGAAGGTAAAAAACAGCAGCTTAATGTTACGTTGTTAGAAGGTAATAAACCATTTTCAACGATTGAAAATTTTCCTAATAATAAACCTATTTATACTTACCCCACTGACATGAAGCCTGAAGGCGAATTACAATTTTCAAATAAAGTAAGTCATAAAGAAAACCTGTTGAGCGAACTTAAAGAGCAAACTACTGCCCACAGTATTGAAGCTAAACTGGCGCAAGTTAGCCATGTAAATAAAGAGGGCAACAAACTACGTGTTACTTTAGAGAATGGTGATAGCTTAGTGGCTCACCGTGTGATTGTTGCTATTGGGCGCTCTGGAAATTATCGAAAATTAAATGTTGAAGGTGAAGATTTACCAAAGGTAGCAAATCGTTTTATTGACGCACAATACTATAAAGATAAAGAACTATTAATCGTTGGCGGAGGTGATAGCGCATTAGAGGCTGCGATTGCAACAGCAGAGGAAGGCGCTAAAGTTACTTTATCTTATCGACAAACTCAGTTTAACCGGGCAAAACCAGAGAATGTCGAACAAGTAACACAATTAGTAAAAGATGACAAAGTGACGCTTAAAATGGCGACTCAAGTCAGTAAAATTTCACCACGGTCTGTGCAGTTAAAAAATAAAGATGGTACAGATGAAATATTAGATAACGATAGCGTGTTGTTAGCGACTGGTCGTGAAGCCCCGCTAGATTTCTTCAGACGTTCAAAAATCAATATCAGTGGTGAAAGCACATGGTCTGGCTGGGCTTTCTTTGCCCTGTTTTTAGTCGCATTAACTGCATTATACGATTGGAAAGGCTATGGTTTTTTAAATTCATTTTGGAGTACTTTTTCTTATCCCGATCAAATGCCAACCTTAATTGCAGGCTTTGGCGAATGGTGGCAGTTGCAAGTGAATGATCGCAGTACCTTAATTGGCACAATAGCGGTTTCTTTAAAAAGTCGTTCGTTTTACTACACCGTTCTTTATACCCTATTAATTGGTATTTTTGGTTGGCAACGAATTAAACGACGCAAAACACCTTATGTAACAGTACAAACGTCAGTTTTGTTTGCGATTCAATTGTTTCCATTATTTTTATTGCCAGAAATAATTTTACCATTACTTGGCTATAACGGTGTATTTGATGCAGGAATAGGCAAAAGCTTTGCCGATGCGTTGTTTCCCAGTTATATCTCAGCGCAAGAACTTGCGACGCATACATGGCCTGAATGGGGACACCCACGCGCTTATTGGCATGCATATAGTTTTATCTTCGCTTGGCCGTTAGGTGTGTATACCGTATTTACCGACACTCCCCAAGTTGCTTGGTTAGTTATTGGGGCTATTCAAACATTCGTTATTATTCCAATTATTGTGATGAAGTGGGGCAAAGGCGCTTATTGTAGTTGGATTTGCTCTTGCGGTGCTATGGCTGAAACTATGGGAGATCAGCAACGCCATAAAATGCCACACGGTTCTAAGTGGAATAAGCTAAATATGCTTGGTCAGTTCATTTTATTAATAGCTGCAGTGTTATTAGTCATTCGTGTTTTAGGGTGGATATATCCTGAGTCATGGATGAACCATATGTTTAATCTGTTTTTAAAAGGCGAGAACAAGGACTACCAATTAGTAAACGCATTTAGTTATAAGTGGGTTGTTGATATTTTATTAGCCGGTATTTTAGGGTTTGGCCTTTATTTTAAATATTCAGGGCGTACATGGTGTCGGTTTGCTTGTCCATTAGCGGCATTAATGCATATATACAGTCGCTTTGGTCGCTTTGCTATTGTTAGTGAAAAATCGAAATGTATTAGTTGTAATCAATGTACAACTGTATGCCATCAAGGCATTGATGTTATGGCTTTTGCAAGTAAAGGCCAACCAATGACCGATCCACAATGCGTTCGTTGCTCCGCCTGTGTACAAACCTGCCCAACAGGCACATTGTCTTTTGCTGAAATAAACCGAAAAACTTCCGCCATTATCAAAAAAGATACACTCGCAGCTAGCCCTGTGCAAATGTCTGAAGAATCACGTGGCGGCGTTAACATTATTGAGATTAAAAATGTATAAAGGTCATAAAGTTGCTGTTGTTATTCCTGCTCTTAACGAAGAGCAAGCTATTTCCATTGTGGTCAGAAATTTGATTACTTTAATGTTTGATGAGCAGGCGGTTATTGATAACGTTATTGTTTGTGACAATGGTTCCACAGACAACACTGCAAAAGTAGCAACCGCTAATGGTGCTCAAGTTGTTCATCAAAGTACACCTGGTTATGGTATTGCCTGCTTAACCGCTATTGCTAAGCTTCCCTCATGCGATATTGTACTTTTTGTAGATGGTGATGATTCTTGCTTTGTAGATCAAGCCCTTTCATTACTAAATGGGATTGTTAATGGTGACGATCTTGCTATTGGATCAAGAACCTTAGGCACCATTGAAAATGGAGCTTTAACTAAACCACAACTCTTTGGTAACTGGCTATCTAGCCACTTAATAACACTATTTTGGCAGCAAAAAATAACTGATTTAGGGCCATTTAGGGCCATTCGCTTCTCGTCGCTGCACACTTTAAATATGGCTGATACCTCGTTTGGCTGGACTGTAGAAATGCAGGTTAAAGCGATCATTCTTGGTATGCAAGTGAGCGAATACGCTGTTGACTCTAAAGTGCGAATAGGACAATCAAAAATTAGCGGCACAGTAATGGGCTCAATTAAAGCTGGTATCGGTATTTTATCCATGATTGCAACGTTATTTATTCGCCAATCCAGTGTTAAAAATACAGCGCAGCTTAAAGGTAGTGAGTATGAATAAGCGTGGGCTAAGTAATAACCGAGCAACAAAGAGTAAGTCGTCTTTAGGACGACCTAAGGGCAGTACATGCTTGGCATTGATGTTGCGTTATTGCCTCTTTATGGGAAATAACAACACCACATAGGCTCAGCCCTACCTAAAAACCAAACATACGGCTGCAAACTCAGCCTAGAAAGATAAACAAGCCCTAGTTATAAATGCGAATTACAAAATTATTAGTGCTACGTGAGCTGTGATTAAAATGAATAAAATAAACCAAAGTAATAAAGCGTCAAAACAAACAATTAGATTAGTTATAAATCAAGCGACGTTAGTTGTTTTTTGTAAACGGCCTAAACTCAACCAAGGTAAGCAGCGGCTTGCTGAAGGCTCGAATGCGCAATGCGCACTTAAAATTGCACATGCATTATTAGCATGCGCAATAGAAGATGCTAATAATTGGCAAGGGCCTGTTGTTATTGCTTGTTCAAGCGAAAGCGATATTCAGTGGGCGCATTCTTTAGTAAGTAATGCCCACGTAATAACGCAATTACCGCTTGGGCAGTTAGGCAACTTAGGCGATAGATTAAACTATGTTGATAATCAGCTGCGAGCACAAGGGCATGAGCAACTAGTGTTCATAGGTACTGATGCTCCAATACTTAACCATCAATATTTTGAGGCAACGATTAGTGCATTACAAAGTAATGACGTAGCTTTGCATCACGCTGATGATGGTGGCGTCATCATTATGGCTAACAAAGTAGCTTGGCCAGTACTAACCCATTTACCTTGGAGCACGAATGAATTATCACAATCATTATCACAACAGTGTAGGCAGAATAAATTATCGGTGAAGTATTGCTTACCAGGTTACGATATTGATTATGTCAGCGATCTTAAAAAATTATTTATTGATCTACAGTCAGATACTCGCCCAGCACGTAAAGCTCTATTACATACAATTAATGATCTATTCTCGCTCGCTAAAGTGAGTTTTCATGAGTAATATTCTGAACTATGAGGTTATAAAAGTATGTTAAGTATTATTATCCCTACTTTAAATGAAGAAAAAACAGGGTATTTACAACGGATCCTCAAGGCGTATCAACATTTAAAAAACTGCGAAATAATTTGTGTGGATGGGGGAAGCACCGATAACACCATCGATATAATTAATGCTGCGGGCGTGTGCTTAATTAAAACCGATATAGCATCACGAGCAGGCCGGCTCAATGCGGGTATTGTGCAAGCAAATGCTGACACAATTGTGCTTCATCACCCTCGTAGCATAATTGATATTGCAGGGTTGAATGCGTTAAACAAACACGCAGATCAGATGTCGTGGGGGGCTTTTACCCATAAATTTAATATACGCCATCCATTACTTCAGTTTACCTCTTGGTATTCTAATTATATTCGCGGTGATAAACGGGGAGTGTATTATTTAGACCATTGTTTATTTGCAAAAAAACAACTTCTACTCGACGTAGGTATGTTGCCGCTAATAGATATTTTTGAAGATACAGAGCTATGTTTACGGCTTAAACTCAAATGTAAAGCAAAGCGTCTACCGTTTATTAGCGAAACCTCTGCGATACGCTTTCAAGTTAACGGACTCTATCGACAGGCTTTAACTAATCAGTACATGAAGTGGTTATATTATTTTAACCGTTCAGATACTGCGATGAATCAGCGCTATGAAAAAGGTATTCAGCTTAATACTCAATACGACGAAAGACAAAAATAAGGTATTTACCTTAACTTGACTTAATTAACTCAATCACTGTATTCATCCGTTTTGCCAGTGGCCTATTTCGATGGTGACATGCATAAATAGTCTCATTAACGGGATTGGCTAAATAGTGCGTTTTAATAAGCTCAGGCTTATTAAAAGCACCTACCGCATTGGCAGGTAATACCGTAAAACCTAAGCCTAAACTTACAGGCTCTAGTATTAAGCTAATTTGGTTGGAAAACCCCGTCTGCTTTATTTGCTCAATATGTTCAAATTCATCGTAGTTTTCGCTAAGTAGTAGTTGCGCATGATGGTTTGCATCAGGATGAGCAATAAAACCCAGCTCACACAGTGTTTGCCAATTCGGTGTATTTATACCCGCAGGTGTAATAAGTAATAGCGCTTCTTTATCAATTTTATAACTGATCACTTCGCTAAGTGTAGGGGCTTGGGTTAAAAAGCCAATATCGGCACTGTAATTTGCCACAGCTTGCTCCACACTCACATTTGGCGCAAAGCGGTAATCAATAGTTAGTGCTTTATGCTCACATTGCAGTGCTAATAATTGATTGTAAAACTTTAAACCACAACTGCCCGGCGATTGAATTTTTACTGCTCCGCTAAAAGGTGAATCATCTTTTAATTGCTGCTCTAAAAACTGCCAGTCTTTGATAAGTTGGCTACCCTGCTGATATAAGTTTTGACCCTGTGGCGTGAGTGAAAACTGCTTACCGTGGCGCTCAAGTAAAGCACAATCAACTTGTTGCTCTAGCTTTTTAATATGCTGGCTTACACCAGACTGCGTCATATAAAGGCGCTCAGCTGTTTTGGTAAAATGATTTACCTCAACCAAGGTGCAAAATGTGTTTAACCATGTCGGATTTATCATTACAAAACGTACTCAAAGTTATGATTAATGATAATTTTACTTAATGTTTGTCGATTCGTAAACTAACTCCATCAACGAGTCACAAGATAAGTCACACGTTAAAGAGGAAGCATTATGAGTCATACATACCCACGTAGTTTTTCGCACATTGGTATTTCGGTTCCCGACGTTGAAAAAGCCGTTGAGTTTTACACTAAGGTTATGGGTTGGTACACCATTATGGAACCCACTTTAATAACCGAAGACAAAAGCCCCATTGGCGAAATGTGTACCGAAGTATTTGGTGAAAAATGGGAAAAATTCAAAATAGCGCACCTTTCAACGGGCGATCGTATTGGTGTAGAAATTTTTGAATTTAAAAACCAAGAAAACCCAAAAGACAACTTTGAATACTGGAAAACAGGCATCTTCCATTTCTGTGTTCAAGACCCTGATGTAGAAGGCTTAGCAGAGCGTATTGTAGCAGCTGGCGGTAAAAAGCGTATGCAAGCCCCGCGCTATTACTACCCTGGCGAAAAGCCATACCGCATGATCTACATGGAAGACCCGTTTGGCAACATCCTTGAGATTTACAGCCACAGCTACGAGCTAATTTACAGCGCAGGCGCTTATTAAAAGCATTGAGCTAAAAACAAAGGCCGCAGTATTTATTAGTGCAGCCTTTTTGTTTCAGCTATAGCGCTTTTATTTTTACTAATCGTGAGGGTATACGGTGCCGTTTTTATTTATGATTGCGCTCCACTGCTCTATTATTTCATTTGCACTGGCAAGTTCACTTTCGCTAAGTTGCGGATACTGTCGCTGCTCAAACCACGCATAGCGATTATAAATATCATTATTATCGGTGATTTCCATAATTAATCGGTTTAGCGCGTAAGACTTTGCAAAACTTTTTTCACCAAGCTGCTGTGAATAATACACATTAGATAAAGAGATTAATGCCTTTTCACTACCATGTTGAGCAGCGTATTCTAAAAATACTATTTTTTGTTTATTAAAATTATCTCTTTTTTTAATGAACTCAGCGCGTTTTAGTGTCGAAAAACCTTGCGACTTCATAAAAAACTCAGCCGTTAGATTAACAAATGACTCTTGTGCGGCGACAAACCCATTTTTCGCTGCATCTTCTAAATACGCATAAAATTGGTGACGCTCAATACTATTAATGCCCTTACAATAATCAAACTTTTCTATTTTTCTATCAGCGGCTTCGCCGACATCACTGTACTGAGAGATCTGTTCTAACTCAGCCTGTAGAGCGTTGTCATCAATTGGTGCCGACAAACAATACCTTAAGTTTGTAGCGATGATATATTTTGCTTCGTTATCACCATCGTTTGCTGCCGCTTGTAAACGTTTAAAGTGCTCCCTAAACTCCCCTTGCAGTTTCCATTGCGGTCTGGTCATAATAACTCGCTGATACTTACCTTCGCTTGATGAAAGGGCACTGTTAGTCACCTTTTTGTTTGTCAGTAAGTCAGTATTGACTGCTTTTTCAGGAGTTTTTTGAGGTAATACAGTTAAATAATTAGAGGTTTGCTCTGCTGAAGTCGGTGGAGCCGACGCTTTATTGTAAAAATAACCAACAGTACATAACAGTAGAGAGACTATTAAAAATATAGATAGATAAACCCACCCTAGCTTATGCATGTTATTGTTTTTCAAATCACTTACCTTATAAAAAGAACATAAGAATGGTAATTAAGACGGGTCTCTTGATTATAGATTATTCATTACGGGAGATGAACCGCCCATTGCACTTCCTGCCAATAAAAAGCGCATGATGGTTGGTATGGGCGCTGGAGGTTAGAGACCTCCGGCTACCCGATTAGGTGTTACCACGCTCAGCTGTCAGGATGAGCTTCCATCCAACTTCTCGAAGTCAAATTTAGCCTTGGATACTACAAATAAGTCACACTGAACAACAGCCGCATCATTTAAATTAAAAAGAACATAATTACGCCCTTTAGTTAAAGAGCTTTTATAAATAATCCCGTCATACCCTTTCGATTTAATAAACTCTGATATTATTTGCGTCGGCACATATTCTGACTTGAAATCAGATCCCGTTACAGGCCAAGAAAAAGCAATATCCATCGCAGCCCACACAGCGTCAATTCTCTGATTAATAGAAGGTTCGCCGAAGAAGAAATATGGGTACTGTTCAGCATCAGCCGTCTCCGAAAAATCAATCAACTTCACATCCTTTGTCAAATGCAATTGGGCAATTGTTAAGGTTAATCCAGGCCAAGGTCTCACTTCGTGTATCGCAGTTTCCGCATCTGCTGCTACATATAAACAAGGAATCCCTTTTGAGTTCGCCCTCCCCTCAGAGGCGTTATTGGTCAATGGCTTCATTCGTTCGAATGGGAAAGGAATACGCTTATCAACATGGAACTCTTGCTCTACATTATCAGAAGCCTTCTCCTCACCACATCCAGTTTGTGCGCGCCACACCACAGAACCAACTTTTAAGGTTTTAACCCTGTCACTACAAGTGTCATTAATTGAATTTAGAAATTCACTCGACTCATTATCTAAAATGTAGCGCAGCTTAGAGCACGCTTTTTCAGAAAAGTCAGAATAGCTTAACCAAGATTTGAAGCTCATTCATACTCCTTAGTTTGTAGTAACACATAACATTTTAGTATTTATGCGACACGGAGTTTGTGTTGCAGTGTCGCTTATCGGACTGAGGCGCCACCTGCTCGGTGTTGTTTATGCTATGAACTTTACATTTAAAGAAAGGCTTTTTGTGACATCAACTACATTAAGCCTATTTAATCGGCGCGCCTGTCGTATCTGAGCTGTCCCTGCATTGTTCAGTGTTTATTATGTTGTTATTACACCTAAATTTTGTTTGATAAGCAACTAGGTTATTTAAACACACAGCCGCTAATAGCCTGAACAATTAAGCAGGTTAGCTCATTGAATGTTTGGTTATCGCTTAAGATCATAGTGCTGGGTAGCTCAACATGATCGTACTTTGTTTATTAAGTAACGATTACTCTAAAACATCTACTACGAGTCACCTTTGCCTGCGCTGCGTGTTTCACCACGATAAACTTAGGTTATTACTAAATTACTCTATTGCGCACCGCTAATATGAAACACGGTTAATTTGCTTTTAAAAGGTTTGCCTTGAGTGATTTTTACACTAGCGGGCATGTTTACATCACGTTAGTATGGAACTTTATTAAGTTACAAAACGATAATTACATGACTTTAAAAACAAACGCATTAATTTATTTTTTAGCCTTTTGCAGTGGTTTTTGCATTATGGGGATTGAGCTTTTAGGAGGGCGAATACTTGCGCCTTTTTTTGGGAGCAGTGTACATATTTGGGGCAGCATAATAACGGTGTTTATGCTCAGCTTATCATTTGGTTATTTACTTGGCGGTAAGCTAAGTACTAAAAATGCATCGCTTACTAAATATGGTTTAATATTTTTAGTCGCCAGCATTATGGTGGTGCCTATTACGTTATTTTCGCAGCCAATAATGGAGTTTATATTCACGCATATTGAAGATAGCCGTTATGGTTCGCTGTTAGCTTCAACTGCATTATTTTTTATTCCAACCGTTATTTTAGGTATGATTTCGCCCTACTCAGTACGTTTATTGGTAACCGATAGCGATAAAAGTGGTCAAGTAGCGGGGCGTTTATACTTTGTAAGTACGCTTGGCAGTGCGCTGGGTACTATTATCACCTCTTTTTACTTTGTGCTCGCGTTTGACGTAAATACAATTATTGGCGCTTTTGCTTTAACGCTTGGGTCACTTGGTTTAGTGGCTATTGTTGTTAATAGCTTGGTGAATAACAAGGAGCTTGCTCATGCTTAAATATTTACTACTGCCGTTAATCGTGTTTTCGGGGGTTGCGTTTAGTAAGGTTATTCATGAAGAGCGCTCGCTTTATCGCAATATTATTGTTGAAGACACTAGCGACTTACGTTGTCTTAAATTTAATACTAAAAGTAGCCAAACAAGCCAAAGCTGCATGTACAAAAATGACCCTGACAAACTTGTTTTTAACTACACTAAACTTACTTTTGCCAGCCTTTTAGTAGCCGATAACCCTAAAAATGTACTTATTATAGGATTAGGTGGCGGTACGCTTTCTAATGTTATTCATGAACTATACCCCACAGCAAAAATTCATAATGTTGAAATAGATCCCGCTGTAACTAAAGTTGCACGCGATTACTTTAACTTTATAGAAAACGACTTAGTGACATCAAGCGTGCAAGATGGCCGTATTTTTATAAAACGCGCCGCTATTAAAAAGCAAATGTATGATTGGATAATTTTAGATGCCTTTAACGGCGACTATATTCCGGAGCATTTACTCACTAAAGAGTTTTTTGAAGAGGTACAAAGCGTATTGGCCGAAGGTGGTGTTATAGCTGCAAATACATTTTCAAGTAGTAAGCTTTATGAGCATGAGTCGGCAACTTACCACGCTGTATTTGGCGACTTTATAAATGTAAGCCGTGAAAATCGTAGTAACCGTATTATTTTAGCGGGACTTAAAGCGCCGTCAACTAACGAGCAAATAAAGGCACAGGTTAAAATACTTGAGCCTCGCTTGGCAAAATACGGCATTGATATAAAAGCAATTAGCGAATTTATGCATTTTACAAAAGACGGTCAAGATTGGCCTGCTGATACGAAAGTGCTTACCGACCAATATTCTCCCGCTAATTTACTTAATTTTTAAGGTGCTTTTATAAAGCGCTAAGTAATAGATAAGTTACTTGAGCGCGAAGTAAATTCGCACCTACAAGTTCGGCGTTTATTTAGGTAGGTGAGGTTTTATACCTCGCTTATATTTTTATTTGCAGGCAAGCGCGAAGTGAATTCGCACCTACAAATTCGGCTTTTATTTTGAGACACCTCGCTTTATGCCTTACTGCACATCTTTAATCCATTTTTAACTAATATATTTACGTTGTTTATTAAGTAGTGATATTATAGTTAGCCTGCTAACTAATTAAGTGCGCTATGGTTAAAAACATTCCATTTTATGAAACTCTTGATTTAACACTTTGCGGCAATATGGGCCGTGTGCATCGCTTATGCCGTGAAGCGGTAACTATTGCTGTTGAGCCTTTAGGGTTAACACAGTCGCGCTGGACTGCCTTAATGCATATAAATATGCTCAAAGAGGGCGTTACCCAGTTAGCGCTTTCACAGAGCTTAGGCATAGAGATGCCGTCGCTTACGCGCACGCTCAAACAGTTAGAAGAGCAATCGCTGATTGTGCGCCGCGTAGATGAGCACGATAAACGCAGTAAAAAGCTTTATTTTACCGAGCAAGGTCGCAGCATTTTACACACCTTAAATGAGCGAATAACAGATATTAAAGCGCAGTTATATAATGGTTTTAGTCATGCACAATTAGATGCAATGGCATACGGCTTGGTAAAAATGGAAGAAAATGCACTCAATTGCATTAAATCTCAAACAAAGGCTAAAAATGACACCTGATCAAAAATTTGCCCGCTATGTAAGACTCTCCCTCATTGGGTTTGTTTTAGTGTTTATTTACTATTTAATGGCTGATATTTTTTTACCTGTAACGCCTCAAGCGCGCGTGTATCATCCTGTTGTGCAAATATCGCCACAAATAAGTGGCCGAGTAACTAGTGTATTAGTAAGTAATAACAAACCTGTGAAAGCAGGCGATATTTTGTTTCATATTGACCAAGGACCTTACAACTTAGCGTACGAACAAGCTAAGCTGGCACTTGACGATGCTAAATTACAAAATAAACGACTCGATACAAATGTAAAAGCGCTTGAGGCGCAAATAAGTGCTGCAAAAGCTAAACAACATGAGCAAAAATTATTAAAAAGCCGAGGCGAAAAGCTCTACAAACAAAACTCCATATCAGAGCAAGAGCTTGAAAGCATTCGTGCTAATTATCAAGCAAGCAAAGCAAATGTAGCAGCGTATGAGGCGCAATTATCGGAAGCTATTTTAGCCCGTGGCGAGTCAGGTGATAAAAACTTAGCAATGCGCCATGCTGCAAACCAGTTAGCGCAAGCTGAGTTGAATTTATCGTATACGCAAGTGCGTGCATTGAGTGATGGCATAGTTGCTAACTTACAATTGCTTGATGGTGCATATGCCGTTGCAGGTAAACCGTTATTAGCGATTGTGGCTAAAAAAGCCGACTTAGTTGCCGATTTTAGAGAAAAATCACTGCTGCACATGAAGCGCGGTAGCCTAGCAAAAGTCGTTTTTGATAGTCGCCCTGGAGAGGTTTATGACGCGACACTTGAGACGTTTGAGGCCGGTGTAAGCAATGGTCAGTTAAGTGCCAATGGTTTGCTCAGTACTACAGAGATCAGTAACCGCTGGGTGCGCGATGCGCAGCGACAACGTATTCATCTAAAATTAGTTAACAACCAAAATTTAATTGAAAATATGCCAAGTGGTGCACGTGCTACAGTGCAATTATTGCCAGAGTCAACTATTGGGCAGTGGTTTGGCGCAGCGCAAATTAGGTTTATTAGTTGGTTACACTACATTTATTAATGGAGGAGGTATGACTCAAGTTGTTAGCCAAGGACCACAATTAGATTCTAATGGCCTTCGCCAAGCACTGCGTATCGCTGGCGGATGTACTATCGGTTTTGCCATTAGTAAATTGATGAATTGGCCAAACGGTATATTTTTTACTGTTTATCCTATGTTGTTACTCGGTATGGTGCCTACATTAAGCCGAGGTGTTATCAATCAATTTATAGCGTCGGCGGCTTTTAGTGCATTTATAGTACTTGTAATACAGGGGCTATTTTCTCATTTGCCTGTCGTTATGACGCTACTTGTATTTGGCATATTTTGTTTTTTATTTCATAAAATGAGTAGCGGTAGCGCCTTTTTATTTGGTGCTTTAGGCGTGGTTAGCCTTTCAATTCAACTGCATTTTTCGAGCTATGTTGATCAAGGCAGTAGTATTTATCCGCTGATTTTAAGTAACGGTTTGGCTATCCTATTAACTGTGATTATTGCCGCGATAATGCATGGGGTATTTCCTGATGTAACCGCAAGGCCTGGTCGAGTAATGCCAGCTAAACCTAAAGAAAGCATTCGCCATGAGGTACTACTTTGCGCCAGTGTGGCAACGCTTTCGTTTGTGGTTTTTCAGGTGCTTGATTTACAAGATTCAATTTCAGCACAAGCAGCCTCAGTACTTATTTTATTTTCATTGTGTTGGAAAGCAGCAGGTATGGCAGGCTGGCAACGTGCAATTGGTACATTGATTGGTTGCAATGCAGCGCTGTTATCACAGTTGTTTTTGTACAACCATAGCGATTTTTTACTTTTTCCGGTTGCTATATTGTGGATTTTATCCTTTGTGTTTGCACGGTTTCACATTTTAGGCGGCGGTATTCCTGGTATCGGGTTTGGTGTATTAACCACATTTGGTATTTTATTTGGGCAGTCGTTGGGCCCAGGACAAGACTTAATTTACAGTGCGTTGTATCGATTTAGTTCGGTATCGGTGGCGATTATTTTAAGCTTGTGCGCTGTATATGTTATGCATCATTTACTTAATCGCTTTAGTGCAACGCGCCATCATACCTTTGATTAAATAAATTTTAATTATTAAGCCATTTTAAAAACTGCGTTTTTACACGCCAGCAAGCTGTGCGTCTACCAGTTAACAAGGTTGCACATTTTGTAGACGTAGAGCTTGCTCACGTGAGAAGTAAGGCTTCTAATTATTAAGTTATTTTAAAACTGCGTTTTTACACGCCAGCAAGCTGTGCGTCTACCAGTTAACAAGGTTGCACGTTTTGTAGACGTAGAGCTTGCTCACGTGAGAAGCAAGGCTTCTGATTATTAAGTTATTTTAAGAACTGCGTTTTTACACGCCAGCAAGCTGTGCGTCTACCAGTTAACAAGGTTACACCGTTTTGTAGACGTAGAGCTTGCTCACGTGAGAAGCAAGGCTTCTAATTATTAAGTTATTTTAAAACTGCGTTTTTATACGCCAGCAAGCTGTGCGTCTACCAGTTAACAAGGTTGCACGTTTTGTAGACGTAGAGCTTGCTCACGTGAGAAGCAAGGCTTCTGATTATTAAGTTATTTTAAGAACACACGCCAGCAAGCTGTGCGTCTACCAGTTAACAAGGTTGCACGTTTTGTAGACGTAGAGCTTGCTCACGTGAGAAGCAAGGCTTCTAATTATTAAGCCATTTTAAAAACTGCGTTTTTACACGCCAGCAAGCTGTGCGTCTACCAGTTAACAAGGTTGCACATTTTGTAGACGTAGAGCTTGCTCACGTGAGAAGCAAGGCTTCTAATCATTAAGTTATTTTAAAAACTGCGTTTTTATACGCAAGCAAGCTGCGCGCCTAGCAGTTAAATTTTCACACTGCCACGCAATGCTTTGTTTTGGCCGTGCTTGGTTTTTTTATCCATGCGTTTGCGCTGAGAATTTCTACTTGGCTTGGTGGCTCTTCGAGCCTTGTTCACCACGGTTGCACTTAAAATAAGATCTTTTAAACGCTTAAGTGCATCATCTCTGTTCAATTCTTGGGTCCGGTGGCTTTGGGCTTTAATTATTAAAACGCCATCTTTAGTGATTCTAGAATCTTTTAAAGCGAGTAAGCGTTCTTTGTAAAAGTCAGGTAATTTAGAGCGGTTAATGTCAAAACGTAAGTGTATAGCACTTGCTACTTTGTTAACATTTTGACCACCGGCACCTTGAGAGCGAATAGCTGTAAGCTCTAGTTCCCACTCATCAATTGTGACTGTATTTGAAATTGTTAACATTGTGTTCAGCTCTCGTTGTCAAAAATGCATTATATCATTTGTACATTGACTTAGGGTGAATCAACTAAAATCGTAGTACTTTAGGTCAACTCCCATGAATTGTACTGTAAAATTCGCCAATACATTATTATGTATTGGCATATGCAATTATTTAGTTTCTAATTGCACTGCCCTATCTATTTAGGGCTTCATATAATAATAGCTCCACGATAATAGGAAATGCCTGCATGAAAAAAATACTCGTATCACTTAGTTTGTTAGCAATGAGCTTCTCTGGTGTTGCAAAAGATATCACTGAAGGTGATTTACAAAGCTACATGAAAGCACTACCAGCGGTAACAAGTTGGGCGAGCGCTCAAGATTCTCTAAAAGGGCTGGACCTAGGAAGCATGTTAGGTGCGTCGGCTGACCAAAAAACATCAGAGCAAGGCTCGCTAGCTAACAGCGCGCTTAGCATGATTAAAGAGCAAGACTTATACAAAAGTTTTGAAGGCGTAACGAGTCGTTACGGTTTTACTCCAGAGCAGTTAATTACTGTCGGTTCTGAAGTGTCTATGGCTTACATCGAAAACCTTAAATCTGGCTTATCTACTGAAAATAAAGAAACAGCAGATAAACTAATGGGTGGTTTTCAAAGTATGAAAAGTGTTAAAGACAAAGGCGCTAGCTCGCTAATGGGCTCATTAGGTAACGCATCAAGTGCCGCTAAATCAAGTGAGCCAGTCGTTAGCGAAAGTAACCTTGAGCTTGTGAGCGAGTACATGCCACAACTTAAAAAGCTTTTTGCACTTCTATAAGTTTTTGTTTTATAAAAAGGTGGCTTTTGCCACCTTTTTTAATGCCTAAAATAATCTATAAACAGATGCATAAAGTTTATTTACTTCTACAATTTAATTATCTGTATTTTTAGGTGTAATGTATGAAGCAATGGCATGTGGTTATTGGTTTATTCTTTATTTTTACTGCGTATTTTTCGGTATCCACGTACGCAAAATCAACCCAAGCTTTTAGTGCTGGAGTTATTGCTCAGGAGCAAATATTTCCAATAAAAGTATTGCAGCTTGGTAATTATGCGCGTTGTGCTGTTGTTTCTGCACAAAAAGAAGATGCATTTTATTCTGCTTGTTATATAAAAAAACAGTCTCAATCCAATTGGATTGCAGAATCGGCGGGTGCACGCTGCGAAATAATGTGTATAACGCATCTTGACAAAAATGGCCTCTCACAAACGACATACTTTACAGCTCAATAATACTAATTTTAATTAATACATGAGTATTTTAAGCGCCAAATAACTCATTAATTTAAGGCTATTTGTATAAGTCGCTCCAGGATTTTTTTATTGGTGTAGAGCCTTCGTTTATTTGCCGACTAGTTAAAGCGCTACATGCGCTCTGTGGTTGCTCAATATGTGGGCCTGAGAGTAATAAAAAATATTTTTTACCATTAATATTTCTGTTGATAGTGAACAGTGGGAAATCAGCTTTTATCAATTGAGGTTTTATTGTTTTTTTAGAGGTATACGCGGCATATTGACAATAATAGAGCTCTTTCGTATCACTTTTTTGCTCTCCCCATGCGTGCATTAGTTGCCAATCTGTAGATGTATAACGTCTAGCGTCGACCATAAAGCTGCCATGTAATGCAGGCGTTGAGTAGACATCGTTAATTGTTGTTTGCGCGTCTTGGGCGTTTGCATAAGGGCCTGTTACTAAATAGTAACTGTTGCGGCTTTGATGTTTATATAATTTTAAAGGATGCGCTTTTGAGTCAATTTCCTTTGCTACTATTACTGCCGATTCAAATTTTTTAAATACACCAAGCTGAACAAAAAAAGACTTTTCTGATAACTTATCAACTAACTCTATTGAGTCTATTGCATTGTTTTTAGGTTGTAGAACGATATCTTTTAGAATAATAGTATCACCTGTTTTTGAGGTAACAACGCGCTCTGGTAAGTTTTTAGTAACGAGGCTTTTTATATTTAATGTATTTGCTTCAACTTCAATTTTGTAGTTTCCTTGACTCACATTAGAAAAATAATAATACCCGTCGTACTCGGTAGTTGTTGTGTATTCTTTGTCGCCATTAATTTGCTTTAAAAAAACGGTTACGCCTGAAACAGGCTTACTTTTATCGTTATTTTCAAAATAAACAGTCCCTTCTACTTCATTAAAAATAACCATTGGTACATCAACTTTAGTCTGACCTCCTCGGTGAGCGTAGGTTTTTATTTTTCCAAGTACAGGTTGCAAATATGGATTAGGTAAAGTGCGTAAATCGACCTCTAAAATTTGCCCGCCGTGACTACTTGGCAGTAGCGCTTTACCTGTATTGTTGGTGAATTTATTTCGCCATAAATAATTACCGGTAAAGCGAACGTCTTCTAATGCTTCATCACCTTGATCAAATACTCGATTTTCGTTCCAGTCAATAAAAGCAGATGCTTCAAGCTGTCCGCCGCTAAGAGCTCGTGGGGTGTCAAATATCATATCTAACTCAAGATGATCAAAGCTAAATGTGCCGTTTAAACCTAATGACACGCGCCAGTCACCACGACTATCGTATTGGCCTGAGACTTGAACATTAAAAATATCATAGCGATAAGTATACTGATGGCTTAGTTGCGCGGTCGCTGATGAATCAGGGTTATACGATAACTGGGTTTGGTTAAAGGTCTGTTGTGTTTGCGGCCAACGTAAATTACTACGCAGGCTAACAAGCTTTCCCCCATTTATAGGCAGCCAATCGAGTGTATTTGTCCACTTCCAAGAAGCGATATCAATAGATGAATAAAGTTGATTGGTTAATTCATCTTCTTGCTCATCATAAAACAGGCGTCCAGCCCATGTACCACCAATGTGATTTTTATTGATACCTAATGAAAATGTATTGTTGTTTGATTTATTTTCACGATTTTCGTTAAGCCATTTCATATTCCAGTTTAAAGAGTCAAACGAATCAGAACGACCATTTAAACTAATTGATAATTTATTTTTAAGCACATTATTTTGTGGTAAAAACAATGCGCTCGAGAAATCATCTAAGGCGGTATATTCTAAATTGACGTTTACGTCGTTATAAAAATCATTAGAGAACAAGCCCCTAAAGCCTGCATAATAAGCGCTGCCAGCATTGAGTTGTTTGCTAGATAAAAATCGATAGCTGCCATGCTCCGTAAGTATATTTAATCCTGATGATATATAGCGAGAGCGCTCATCAGATGCTAGTTGGGTGATTTGTGCATCATAGGTTAAATTTTCACTGATCCCATATGAAACACTGGCTTTAAACGTGTCACTAAATGTATTTTGAGTATTTTGGTTGTTATCAAATACGCTTTTATCTGTTTCAATTAACTCAACTTGATAGCTTATTTTCCCTGGTGATAGGGCATCCTGCCCTATCGTGTATTTTTGAGTGCGTGTAATTTGTTCACCTTGGGGGCCAAAAAGCTTTATTTCAAAAATATTATTGCCATAAAATGTTTCTATATCGATAAACTTAACTAAATTATCGTCATTTGCTTGTGTGGTCGCTAAAAATTGCCCATTGCGATATAGCTCAGCTTGCCAACCGGGTAAAGCGGGTTCTTCAATGGTTATTGACGAAAAATTTTGTGCTGAGCGTGGATCGGCATTCGAGATATAAATACCTCTGCCTTGGCTTGAAGCTGTCGTCAGCTGATCTGATTGAGATTGAATATCACCTAATTGATAATGAATGCGAGCTAATGAATGATCTTCATCGGTTAAGCTAAAGTCTTTGCTAATTTTAAAAAACGTATTATCGCTGTTTTCATTTTTATTAAACCGAACCTCTGCTCGATGGTGAAATAAATCAAAATAGCTGTTGAGCCTAATTAAACCCTTATAACGTGCTTGCTCAGATGTGGCACTTGATGAAACCGTGTACTCAGAAATTGGGTATGTTAGTAAACGGTATTGATCTTCAATAAAGTGATCATATTGCGGGGCTATAACCTGCTTATGTGTGACAGTTATGCTTTTTTTATCATTTGTGGTGCTTAATAAATCGCTCATAAAGGTGACTTGCATGAGCGAGTAATCAAATATTGAGTCGGTTTCTAAAAGCGTATTAATAACGGATAAGTCTATGTAGTAGTCGTAATCATCTTTAGCCCAAAAAGATGCTGTTGGTGTTACCGGTTGTTTTGTTAGCAAAGTTGAACTTAGCGTTAGCTCAGTTGCGTCAACTGTTGCAGTTAAGCTATTTTCGGTAACGCTAAAGTTAATGCCCATCGTTGATTTAAGAACACTTATTGGTAGCAACAGCTTATTTGATGGCGTGTAGTAAGCTTCTAAGTCGGATACAACCGATCGGCCATTTACTTTTACATTTACGATCACGAACGCCTCTTCATCAATAGCCCATTGATGAAGAGGCGTTAGCTCATTAGCGACTAATGTTTGAGGCGCAATAACAATGAGCAACAAACTAATTAAAGCGCCATAACGCAATGCGTTTAGCTTAAACACGTGTTATTGAATATTAACGGGTATTGCTAACTCAATATTGCCACCATATTGGGGATTTTCTTTGTATTTAAGTGTAAGCGGACCGACAACAGGCTGTTGCAACGAAATATAGACTTTACGACGCGATAAAGGCGTATAAACGGCTACGTTTGTTACTTCCCCAACAGACAAGTTATTACTATCTAGCAGTTCAAAATTGCCATATAACGAACGATTTCCCGTTAGCGTTTGCCAAAACGTAACGGTTGGTCGACCATTTTGGCTAATTAGTTGCGGGTTGATTAGTTGTGAATCAGCTTCTAACTGCCCATGGCGCACAATTACCGGAACGCTGTAAGATATTTTAGGGCGTATGGTTATTCCTTCTGCATTAGGGGCTGGTGCTTCTGACGCAACTATTTTAAGTACCGCTCTGTATTCTCCTGCGGGTAATTCTGCTTTTTTTCGTACCGTCATTCTTATCGCTTGCATGCCTTTGGGCGCTATAGAACCTCGGCGTGGAGAAAAGCGTAACATGCCAGCAGCAGAACGACCCTCTACTTGCTTAGGTGTTGCATCTATTAGTGACCCTTCTTCGGTCATGTCTTTGTGCGTGATACTAAGCTTAAAGTCGAGGTTTTTATCAGATGTATTTCTGATCATTAATGAATTATTTTTAGTTCGTCCATCAAAATATAAACGATATTCAGATAGAGAAAGATTAGCACTGCAAATTTGAGGTAATAGAAGAGTCAGGCAAAGCGTTGCCCAGCGAAAAAATTTAAAACTCATGAGACAACTCAACAACATGATAAAGCAAAAAATGAGGAGCATTAAGCTCCACACAATTTATATTATTAGTAGCCTAGGGCTATAATAATATAAGAAATAATATTACTGAAAAGATACATCGACAGTGTAGTCTACTTCATAAGCATCGCCAGCTGTAAGATCGGCAGCTACTGTCATATCACCATAAACACCGATTACGATATCAGTTGCGCTTGCATCAGTTGTAAATGCAGAAGCAACAGTATTAGCCGTTGTTACAGTTGAAGTACCATCAGTGGCAGTCGTTACTGGAGCGAAAGTAAGGTTGGCACTTGTACTGCCTGATACAGTGATGTTCATTGCTGAATTTGGAGCCAAACCTGAAACAGTTACGCCACCTAATTGAATGTTTGCGTCTGAAGCATCACAATCGCCCGTTACTGCGCCAGCATTATCCATTGTACAAGTAGAACCTGTAGCTAAGCGAATTTTACCAAAATGTACTTTGTTATTTTCTAAAAAAGTTGGTTCGCTCCAACCATTTACACTTGCTTGTAATGTTTCGCTAGATGCAAGTAAAGAAGTCGAAGTCATAGCAAGTAAAGCGGTTGCTGCAAAAATTTTTTTATTCATAATTTTTCCGTATTTAAATAATTATTATTGTATTACGTCCTTGTTTAATCTCATTTTCTAAGAACTCGTAATCCGTTGGCGCCAATTTAAACACAGGAAGTGCATTTTTTAAATGTTTTATTAACAAATGCAACTTTAAGGATAATAAATAAGAAAAAATCATTAGCAATAAAAGTTGGTTAATTTATTTATGGTTGTTTTTAAAGCAAAAAAAGTATGTTTTTTTACAGATATAAGGCAAGAGGATTTCTTTTTGTTAATATATTGCTAGGTTATTTGCAATGATAAACTTAAGCCCACAACAATTTTGGGGCGTGAGTTTATTTAAGACATTTTACGAAGTGTAGTCAGCGGGGCTATACGTAAAATCCAATGTAAAAATGCCCATGGCCACGTTGGTATAAAGCTGTTGGCTTTTTCTTTATTTATAGCTGTTACAAGTGCTCTACAGCCTGTTTCAGTATCGACAATAAAGGGCACTGTTTTTACTTTTTCGTTTATTTCACTTCTAATAAAACCGGGGTGCACACAACTTACCTTTATTGGTGTATTTATTACGTCTATGCGAATGCCTTCGCTCAGTGATGTTATTGCAGCTTTGGTCGCTGCATATACCGTCATAGCGCGTCTAAAACCACGCACTGCACTAATTGACGAAATAGTCACTAAGTGCCCGTGGTTTTGCGCTCTAAAAATCTCCATTGCAGCTTCGGCCTGCGCCAGTGCTGCTACAAAGTTGGTCTCAGCGGTTTGTTTATTGGCAGTAAAATAGCCTGTACCAATAGATGCGCCCTTGCCCATTCCTGCATTTATAATGATGCGGTCAAGCCCGTTAAACTCTTCATTAAAGGCTTTAAACACGCAAAACACTTGCTCGTGGTTGTTTACATCAAGCACTTTGATGCTGACGGTAATGTTAGGATTTACTTGCTCAAGTTCGGCTTTTAACAGCTCTAATAATTCATATCGGCGAGCGCATAGAGCAAGGTTACAGCCTTTTTTAGCAAACTCTTGTGCCATGCCTTTTCCTAAGCCGGAACTTGCACCTGTTATTAGTATATTTTTGCGCATTATATTTGCTCCTTAGGTATAGGTAATTAATTTTTGTTGTGGGTATTGCTCTAAAAAGTGATACTCGTTTAAGCTGCTTATACCTAACTTACGGCTTGATCCTCTGCCTCGCGCCACAACTTTAGTAACACCTGCGTTAACTAAACCCCAATTAATATCAATAAAGCGCTCAAGCTTTAATCCCATTAAATGACTGGTAATAATACTAATAGGCCCGCCTGAAGTATAAATAATGACTTTTTTACCATCATGTTCTTTGGCTATTTTTTCAAGCGCACCCAATACTCGAGCACAAAAAGCATTAAAGCACTCTTTATAGAGCGTGCTGTCAGGATTAAGCATCCACTGCTCTATGGCGTTAATAAATACTGTTTTAAAATACTCCATTGGATCGATTTGCTTACTAAGCACGGCATGTACTTGGCTTGGAGTGGTAAGCTCAGGATTAGAAACCGCTAAAATATGCTCGTGGTCGTACTCATTTAAGCGCGCATCATTAATTACAGCGGACGTATTATTAAGTGAAGCTAAACTGAGTTCTGCGGTTTGATTGTGGCGCTGCATAGTGCCTGTAATTACTACATCGGGTATGAGTTGTTTTTGCGCTAAATACTCGCCCACTAATGTAGCTTGTTGTTGCCCTTTTACCGAAAGGTTATCGTAATCATCTGCGCCAAAGCTTGCCTGCCCATGGCGTACTAAATATAAAATACACATTAGGCGTTTCCTTGATTGTTAATGGCTTTTTTACAGCGCCATAAAAGGTAATGCACAAATACCCAAAAGTTTTTAAATGCGGGATTTGTTGTTTGCCCATGATGATAACGATAATAAATTTGCTGAACTATGCCTGCTAATCTAAACAAGCCATACACTTCGTAAAAAGTGAAATCGTCGACTGTAATATTCATTTTTTTACAGTAATAAGCCACAACTTCTTTTCGTGTCAGCATGCCTTTTAAATGTGTTGGTTGTCGGCGTGTAGCTTGCGCTAAAAAGTCATCCCCAGGCTCTACCCAATACGCGAGTGTGTTACCCAAATCCATTAATGGATCGCCAAGCGTGGCGAGTTCCCAATCTAAAATACCCCGCACTTTAGTGTAGTCGTTGACATCAAGCACAACGTTATCAAATCTAAAATCGTTATGAGTAATACAAATATGCTCAGTGGCAGGCATATTATTATGAAGCCACTTAATGATTTTTTTACCACTGGGGACATTCCATGTTTTTGCTTTGATAAAGCGCTCACTCCAACCGCTAATTTGGCGTTGTGTATACCCTTCGCCTTTACCTAAGTGACTTAAATTAGCGTGTTTGTAATCAACTTTGTGTAGTTCTACTAAGCAGTCGAGTACATTTTCGCAAAGTTGTTTTGTGCGCTCAGGTGTTGTAGTTAGTTCGCGCGGGAAATTTCTACGCGCAATAATGCCGGTTAGCTTTTCCATTACATAAAAGTCGGTGCCGAGTATGCGCTTATCTTCGCAAAATACTTTCATTGTTGGCACGTAGCTGTAAACCGGTTTTAGTGCTTGTTGTAGTTTAAACTCGCGGCCCATATTGTGAGCGCCTTTGGCTTTAGTGCCTTTTGGGGCACGGCGTAAAATAAGCGACTGCTCTGGGTAGTCAAGGCTGTAGGTCCAATTTGACGCGCCACCGGCATATTGTGTAACATTTGGCTCACCGCTTAAATTACTCATGTGCAGCTTAAGCCAGACATTTACTTTTTGTATATCGAGCTCTTCGCCTTGGCGCACGCTTTTGGCTTGATCTAATAATTGTGTGTTCATCGTTGGCCTTTTATTATTTTGATTTTAAGCGCTGCATAGAACGTGTTTTTTTCAGCATGTTTTTAATGTAGCACTCAACAGGTAATAGCTTTTTCATTAAAAACGCCTGTTTACCTAATTTATGGGTCAAAATTAAAAATGGCCGTTTGAGTGATTGCGTGTAAATAATATCAGCCACTTGCTGGGCATTAATTGGGGAGCGTTCAAATGCACGGTTAAGCATAGTTCGCATAGCAGGCTCGCTTGTGCGCATTGATTCGTTTAAGTTGGTTTTAAAAAAGCTGGGGCACACAACGCTCACATCAATGTTGTCGTGAACTAATTCAAGCTTTAAGGTTTCGCTAAAGCTAACCACGGCAGCTTTTACTGCATTGTAACTACTCATAAACGGAATAGGCGTAAGACCAGCCTGTGAGGCAATGTTAATAAAGTAACCTTTACCTTGTTGTTTAAATACGGGATAAAAGGTTTTACAAACACGCACCACCGAAAGCAGATTAATATCCATTATCCACTGCCATTGCTCAATTGTCTCGCCCTCAAGTGAACCGCCGGTAGCAACGCCGGCGTTATTAATAACGATATCTACGCCTTGCCATTTGGTTTGTATTATATCGCGCAAGCTCTCTATATCAGCTTGCTTAGTTATATCGCAGGCGTAATAAAACGCATCGGCTTTTAATGCTTGCAGCTCGGCAATTGTCGCTGCTGCGCGCTCGGCGTTTATATCGGCAATACAAATTTGTAAGTTGGCGCCTAAGTTATTTGCATAACTTAGTGCTAATGCTTTACCAAGCCCTGTTGCTCCACCTGTTATTATGAGTCTTGTTTTCATGTGGTAGCCTTAGCGGTATTTGTTTATTTCGAGGCGAGAAACCATACCCATATGTACTTCATCGGGGCCATCAGCCAGGCGTAAAATACGCCCCATTGCATTAAACGATGCGATAGGGAAATCGCTCGACACCCCTGCCCCCCCAAATATTTGCATAGCCATATCAGACACCATTTGCAACATGTTTGGTACCACTACTTTTATGCTCGATATTTCGGTCATGGCGTGTTTAACACCAACGGTGTCTATTTTCCATGCTGCATGTAAAGTAAGTAGCCGAGCTTGATCGATTGCCATACGCGCTTGTGCTACTCGCTCTAAGTTACCACCGAGCTTTATAAGCTGCTTACCAAAAGCACTGCGCGACATACCTCGCTTAATCATCATTTCTAAACAGCGCTCTGCTGCGCCAATAGCGCGCATACAATGATGAATACGCCCAGGCCCTAAACGTCCTTGTGCAATAGCAAAGCCTTTACCTAAGCCTAAAATAAGATTTTTTTTTGGTACGCGTACGTTATTAAATTCCATTTCGCCGTGGCCGTATGGAGGGTCAAAATCACCACAAGCACTTAGCATACGTTTAATATTTACACCCGACGTACTTAGCGGCACCAATACCATTGAGTGCTGACTGTGTTTATCGTTTTCTGGATTGGAAAGTCCCATAAAAATAGCCACTTGCGCATTAGGGTGGCCAAGTCCTGTAGTCCACCACTTTTTACCATTTAAAATTAGGTCGTCGCCATCAACATCTATTGTTGCTTGCATATTTGTTGCATCTGAGGAAGCTACCTCGGGTTCGGTCATGGCAAATACAGAGCGTATTTCACCGTTTAATAATGGTGTTAGCCATTGATGTTTTTGCTCATCGTTTGCAAAGTGATATAGCACTTCCATATTGCCGGTGTCGGGGGCGTTGCAATTAAAAACGTCTGATGCAAATAAACAATGCCCCATTTGCTCTGCAATGGGAGCATATTCAAGGCAACTCAAACCTTGTGCTAACGTGCTATCGGGTAAAAATAAATTCCAAAGCCCAGCTTGTTTTGCTCTTGCTTTTAATAGATCAATCTGAGGTGCTAATTGCCAGCTTGTCCAATCGTTTGTGCTATTTTTTGCGTGGTTGTGCGCAACGACTGTTTGCTCAACAGGGAGTACGTGATCTTGCATAAATGCTTTAACACGATTTAAGTAATCTTGGCTCTTTTGGCTTGGCTCAAAGTTCATACGGTTGCTCTGTTTATTTAAAACCTAAATTCAGCATAAAACATTCGATCCAATGAATTAAATGAAATATATTACCAATCAAATGTGAATTATATTCATAAGTTAAAGGGCGTAAACTCGAATGATAGAAGCTAAAAATATTCAGCAGCTCGATTTAAATCTTCTTAAAATATTTGAGAGTTTGTACTTTGAGAAAAACATGAGCGAAACAGCCAAGGTTTTATATATAACCCCTTCAGCGGTAAGCCATGCGATTAAACGCCTGCGCAGCGTATTGAAGGATCCTTTATTTGAACGCCAAGGGCAATTAATGCTGCCAACACCTGCGTGTCAACGCATGGCGCCTGCGCTAATAGATTTACTCGAAAAGTTACGCCAAGTATTACAAGCGTGTGGTGAGTTTGATTTAGCCACTACCGCTCAAACTTTTAAAATAGCGCTGCACGATGCTATTGAGCCAATAGTACTGCCTAAACTACAACTAATACTTGCTGAACACGCGCCAAAGGCAACGCTTGCCAGCGTAAAATTGAACCGTGATGATATGCACAAACAATTGGCTAATCATCAAATTGATATAGCAATAGATGTAGCCAGAGCAATTAAATCACCTATTAGCCATGCCGTACTTTCGAGCGATCACTTTTGTGTATTAATGAAAAAAGATCACTCACTTAAAAACCAATTAAATATAGATAATTACTTAACGGCCAAACATGTAGCTGTATCTAACAGACCAACGGGTACGGTTATTGAGGATATAGCATTATTACAGTTAAGCTTAAATCGTGAGGTTGCTATACGTTGTCAAACGTATTTTTCAGCAAAAGAGGTAATAAAAAATTCACCATTTTTACTCACTTTGCCCTCCATGGTGGCAAGTCAGCTACTTGATGAAACTTTAATTGCGCGTCCAGTACCAACTACCATGCCTACTATTTATCAGCACTTATATTGGCACCAAAATACAGATAAAGACGATGCATTAATATGGCTACGCAGCCAAGTAGAAAGTATATTTAAGCGTTAAGTACAGCTTATAACGACACTTAAAAATCATTCTCAAGTGGATTTGTTTTAAGTCTACAGCAAAGTCTAATAATGAATTTATATTTGTAGATGTCTAGGGCATGTTTATACTAATCTGCTCATATAGGCAGATTAGTATAAACATGCCAAATATGCGGCTGCTCTTTGGAGGCGTCCTTGGGGTGACTTACTCTTTATTGCCTATATGGTGGTAAGGGATATCATCAGGACGCAGGAGCAGTTACCGAGTCTCGTGATTAAATAATCCCTAGATAGAGCAAACTTTAATCCGCAAAGGTTAACAGGTCCAAGCGTGGAGAGTGAAATGTGTCCGTGTAAAGTAAATTTTAAGAATAAACAGAGCTTACACAAGCAATAATAAGCCCTGCTTTTTAGCTATAACTACATGGTGCGTTTATTTTTAAGCTTTAATCCGCCAATTAACAGCAGTGGCCCTATAAACATTGCCAGGCCATAAATACCGCCAGTAACTGCGTATTCTGGTTTATTTAAAAAACTAATCGCAATTAAAATAGCCAGTGATGCATTTTGAATCCCAACCTCAATAGAAAGAGTTAGTGAATCGGTTAAATTTAATTTTGAACACATAGCAATTAACCAACCTACAATCATCGAGCCTACATTCAGTGCTATACATGCCCAAAATACATCGTTAAATGAGCTAACTAATAAAGCGCGCTCTTTTATTACTAGTGCGGCAATCATAATGAGCATAAAAAACAATGAGAAGCGTCTAAAAAACGGTTCTGTTTTAATAGCAAAATCATTTTTAAAATGGCGTAACCAAATACCTACAGCAACAGGCACTAAGGTAATAAAAAATAACCCAAGTGATGTCGTCAAAATAGAAAAACTAGCGTTATCTGCTGGCGCAAACTGGCTCATAGCAAAGCCGATAATAAACGGTGTGGTTATTATACTAATAGCGGTGGAAGCGGCTGTTAAGCTTACCGAAAGTGCTAAGTTAGCTTTAGCAAGCTGGCTTACTACATTTGACATGGTGCCGCCGGGACAAGCGGCTAATATCATTAAACCAATGGCTATAGGTGTTGATAAGTTAAGTAAATAGCATAGGCCTAATGCCAATAAAGGCATTGCTACAAGTTGGCCAATTAAACCCATAACGATGGCGAGTGGGCTTTTAAATAACCGGGTAAAGTCGTTTGTAGTGAGCCCAAGTCCCATGCCAAACATAATAAGTGCAAGGGCGAGCGGAAGTATTACTTCAGTTAATATAGATGCATTCAAATTAGGTAACCTCGTTTGTTATTGTTTTTAATTAGAGTGTTAATTCTTAAGCTAACTGTATACCAATTCGCTTAATTAAGTGATCTATTTTGAGGATGGAAAAACGTGTTGATAGCTAGGCAAAAAATTCGCTATTTAGTTGTTCTCGGCAATTGCTCCTGCATTGCTCTACCTTCTGCATCCATGCAGTCGTAAATGAGAATTTTTTAACACAGGTAGCGACACGTTTAGCCCCGCAAAATGATTAAGTATTATTGCGGATTGGTATAACGCCCCTTTACAATAAATCCTAATGCTAGAAGTGTTACTTATTTAAAATAGTCGCAATTCGTTTACCCAGTTCTGGAAGTACATCTTGTTCAAACCACGGGTTTTTTTTAAGCCATATATTATTGCGCGGACTGGGATGAGGAAGCACTAAATAGTTTGGCCAATACTCACGCCACGATTTTACTAACTCCGTGAGTGGCATTTTTTTAGTGTCCGGTAAGTGATACGCCTGTGCGTATTTACCAAGCACTATTGTCAGCTCAATATTTGGTAGTGCAGCCAATAATTGCTCGCGCCATGTAGGTGCGCATTCTTTTCGAGGTGGTAAATCACCCGACTTCCCCCTACCCGGGTAGCAAAAGCCCATAGGTAAAATGGCTATATTATTGGCATCGTAAAATTCATCTCTTGTTAGCCCAAGCCATTCTCGTAGGCGATTACCGCTTGCATCGTTAAATGGCACGCCTGTTTCGTGAACTTTTATTCCAGGTGCTTGGCCTGCAATTAAAATACGTGCGTTTGGGTTAAATTGTATAACAGGGCGAGCCCCTAAAGGTAAATCAGGTTCACAGATCACGCATTTACTAACTTGCTCTATTAATTGGTGACTATTCATGTCTACTTGGCCTTAAATGCTTAATTTTTATCCCAAATGGCCATTTAGAACAAATGAGTTGGTAAAATATCGGTTTATTTTAATTAAAACGGGCGTTAGTTAGTAAAATCGTGATCTTTAACTACTTCCGGGCTACAGGCCTTATAAAATCTATTGTTTGTCTGCCCATACAGCAAACTCATTGCCGCTTGGCTCTGCAAAGTGAAACCGACAACCACCCGGAAATTCAAAAATGGGCTTTAATATTGTGCCGCCATGCAGCTCTATTTTTTTATAGGTATCGTGGATATCATTACTATAAAAAACTAAGAGTGCAGCCCCGTTTTGAGTTAACGATTTAAGCGGTGCGTTAAAAAATCCACCATCGAGCCCTTGGCCGCTAAACGCCGTATATTCGGGGCCGTAGTCTGTAAATTGCCAATTAAATACATTGCTAAAAAAGGTTTTAGTAGCAGGTAAATCATAAGCAGGGAACTCGACATAATTTAGTTTTTCGTGATCGCTCATCGTTATTAAAGCTCTTATTAAAGTGTAATAAACAACCTTAAACCTTAGTTAGTTGCTAATCAAATATACTGATGTTATTTGAGATCACTATTTTACTAAGTAGCCTGAATTTTGGATAATAAATCTATCTCAAGCAGTTACTTTCAACGTTAACTGCGGTGAGTTTAAATATCATTATGGTTCAATATGTTAAAAAATTACTTTATCAGAGAGCAGGTGAGTAATAAATTTTTTGGTTGGATAAACTTAAATATCACGAATGATAATAACTATCTTTTGTATTTGTAGGCTATATAATAACGCTTTATTTTTTCACCCGCTGTATTTATAAGAGATTAATTCATTATGCAGGCACACCCGTTGAGTGCGCAGCCCACTAAACTACGCGTTATTGAGTTGTTATCGCAATTTTTTAAACTATCACCTATTTTTAGCTATCGTTTTTCAGTGTTTTTACGCTTTTTAATTGCCATTGTTGGCGGCTATTCTTTTACGGCTGCGAGCACTGCTTTGCTGAGTTTTTTATTACCGCTGACCAAATCAGATGCGGTACTGCTGTGTGTATCATTAAGCATTCTAATTTATGCATTAGTTTTTATTTATGCGTTTTATATTAAATCGTTAAAAACAGTTTGGATCAGTATTTTACTAACGACTAGTGCGCAAATTTGTTTATTAGCTGTATTGAAGGGTTGGCTATGAAAGACAGTTTTTTCCGCTCAATGACCTGGCTACATACGTGGGTAGGGTTACTCGTTTGTTGGTTATTATATTTAATATTTTTTGCTGGCACTCTTAGCTTTTTTAGAGACGAAATAACCTTATGGAATCAACCAGCCATACATAATGTGCAAGCCCAAGCACAGCGTATAGAAGCGCAAAAGCAACAAATAATTACCGGATTTGATTACTTAGCTAACCATGGAGCTAACTCATCAAGCTGGCGTATTACATTACCTGAGCCGCGTATTCCTTATTTAATTTATGGTTATGCAAAGCCAAAAGAACCAGGCCAGCGCCGCAGTAAGTTTGAAAACACGCAGCTTAACCCTAATACCATGCAAGAGCTTGAGCCCTTTGTAGATACTAAAGGTGGTAACTTTTTTTATCGGTTGCACTATGATTTACATTACATGGATGCAATAACAGCACGCTGGATTGTATGCTTTGCTAGCTTTTTTATGCTGATTGCCATTATATCGGGCGTGGTTATTCATAAGCGTATTTTTAAAGATATGTTTAGCTTTAGGCGTAACAAAGGTAGCCGTACGTGGTTAGATGCCCATAACTTAAGCTCTGTGCTTGCCCTGCCTTTTCATTTAATGATTACCTACACTGGCATGATTACGCTCATATTTATGTTGTTTCCCTACCCTGCAAAAGTAACTTACGATAACGGCATGCGTGGCTTTTTTAACGATGTAACCCCTCGCAACACCATGACCGATAAAGCTCAAGGCGAATCATCAATGGTGCCGATTCAAAGCATTTTGGATCAGGTTTATACTAAGTGGCCTCATGCAGATATTACTCGCATACAAGTTAACCAACCAAATATGGCAGCTTCAACAATTACCGTATTGGTAAGTGCAGGTAAAACACTACGTGACCAAGCACCACGCTTAATATTTAGTGGTGCTACAGGGCAAATGGTCGCTAAAACTGATGACGAGCTAACTAGCAGCAAAGCGCTTTACGAATCGCTTAATTCTATGCATACAGGGCGTTTAGCTACGTGGTTGTTGCGCTGGTTATACGTATTAGGCGGTATTGCAGGCTGTGTAATGATTGGCTCTGGCTGTATTATGTGGGCAAAACGAATTCGCGAGCGAACTAAAAATAACGTTAAACCTTCGTTTGGTTTAAAACTAGTTGAAGGGTTAAACCTAGCCACTATTATGGGACTACCACTGGCAACGTGTGCATTTTTTATTGCTAACAGACTACTTAGCCCAACTACCGCAGAGCGCGCCGATAAAGAAATACTCGCGTTCTTTTTAACATGGCTAGCGGTTGCTCTTTTAGCACTTATAAAGCGCGACACACTGCAATGGCGAGTTATGGCAGTAATAAATGCTGTTGCATGTTTAAGCGTACCGGTTATTAATGCACTTACAACTAACGGTAATCTAGTTAGCTATTTGATGCACAAACAGTGGGCTTTATTTACTTTTGATGCACTGTTTTTGTTATTTAGTATATTGTTTTTTATACAAACCGAAAAATTACGTACTGCTAAAAACAACTCAAAAATAACCAGCCCTAGTCAATCTAATAACCTTAAAAGGCAAAAACCATGATTGATTTACTCGGTTTTAGCCTATGCCTGCTCAGTTTTAACTGTTTTGCGCTGGCTAAGTATAATCATTTTAAAGACGTATTTAAAAAACGCCCTACAGAATCCCAACGTAAAAAGCTGTTATTAGCTGCTTGGATCAGTATTTTACTAAGCTTAGTGCTTTGTTTAGTTACTCAAGATGGATATGGTGCATTACTATTTTGCGGATTTATGAGCCTAAGTGTCTTAATTATAATGGTTTTTTATAATTTTTTAGTAGACTACGTAAAGTGGTTTAGTGTTTTAAATAGCGTGTTAGTTGTACTAAGTGGGTTGTTTTTAGCATTAAACTAGCCTTAGTTAGTAAAAACGTGATCCGTTATTTTCCTATATATTAGGGCGTGTTGATCTTTGGTGGGTGAATTTGCAGCAGACTGTTTGGTATTTAGGCAAGGCAGAGCCTATGTAGTGTGGTTATTCCCCATAAATAGGCGATAACGCAGCATAAATACCAAACATGCGCTGCCCAAAGGGTTCTTTCTAGGGACGATTAACTCTTTGTTGCTCGGTTTTTACTTAGCCCACTAGGTTACAAACCTCGCGCCGCGATTTAATCGCCCCTAGATTGAACAGATTTCAATCCACAAAGATCAACACGCCCTAGGCAAAAAAAATGGCAAGCTATATAGCTTGCCAACAATAGGGGATATTCAGTGTTTCCAATACTTGCTGTCTCACGGCAAGTACACACAATATAACCATAATATATTTAAGTTACTTTACTGTTAGATGACTCTTTTATGACTACTGTAAAGGGGCTTTACATTGTTTATTGCTCAACCCAAATTATTTCATCGGTAGCAAAGCCCAACTCTTTAGCTTTAGTTAAAAAGTGTTCTTTAAGCTCTTTGCTAACCGTTGGTGTACGCGACAAAAACCACAAGTAATCTTTGTTGTAACTGGTTATAAATGCATATTGATAATCGGGTTGGTCAAGTTCAAAAATCACGTAAGCGCCATAAAATGGACCAAAAAACGAGACTTTAAAATGCCCTGTGTCTGTGCCCTCTACAAACTTGGCTAAGCCTTCGGCGTCATCCCATTTTTTATCATCCGTTAAATACCCTTTGTTAAGGACCTTTACTGTGCCGTCGTCGTTAATTGAATAAGTCGCGGTAACTTGCTCCATACCTTCTTCGAATGAGTGATTAAGACGCGCTATTTCAAACCATTTGCCTTTATATTTTTGTATATCAAAGTTTTTAACGGGTGTTATTCCCTCAGGAGGGCTGGTGCAAGCACTAAGAAAAAATAGCCCTGTAATAAGTAAACCGTATTTAATAGCCTTCATGTAAGCTCCTTTTTAAATTACATAAATAGTACGTATTATCTAAATATATATGGATATAAAGTTTGCTAGCCGATTAAAAAATTTTGCTATAGGATCATATTAATTCTAAAGCAATAAAAATGACCATAGCATGAAAATTTGGGTAGATGCAGACGCGTGTCCTGTTGTTATAAAAGAAATACTTTTTAGAGCTGCAGAGCGTATGAAAATCGAGACTATTTTAGTGGCTAATCACGCAATGCGTATTCCGCCGTCAAAATACATAAGCCGCGTTCAAGTATCGTCGGGGTTTGATGTAGCCGACGACGAAATAGTAAAACGTATTGAAAAAGGCGATTTAGTTATTACGGGCGATATTCCGCTAGCAAGTGAAGTAATTGATAACGGCGGGCAAGCACTCAACCCGCGTGGCGAGCTTTATACCACCGAGAATATCCGCTCAATACTTAACGTACGCGACTTTATGGATACCATGCGCTCAAGTGGCGTAGAAATGAGTGGTGGGCCGCCGCCACTTAGCCAAACCGATCGCCAAAACTTTGCAAATAACCTCGACCGTATTTTAGCGCAAAACAAGGCTAACTAACTTGAATACCCAATTAGTTGGCTTAGGTGATACGCAATTTAGCGTGGCGGTATACGTAGCAAAAGCGCCGCCAATGCCGTTTTTTGAAACACTCGAATGCCTTGAGCCGGTTATAAATGAGCAAATAAATACCATAAACCAGCACTGTGGTAATGGTTGGCGCAAAGTGTTTAACGTGTACGCAAAAGTGCTATTTGCCCTGCCAAGTGAGCATTATTCATTTGCTAAACAAGCCTCTACTTGGCAACAATATCGCGATGAGTATTTACTGCAAAAAAACAGTAAAACTGCCCTGCTATTTAGCGCGCCTAACACTACTATTACGTGTGCAAATAAAGCTACTAGCAATAAAAACCAGTTACACATAATTGCCGGTCGTACGCACGCTAAAAACTTATTACAACAAGGTAAGTTACATGCACAATTTGATTGGCTCGACGACGAGTTTGCAATAGACACCAGTAACAACATTATTGTGTGCCCATATTTTGATTATAGACAGTTAAGTAATATAAAAATTGCGAGATTAAGCGAACTAGTCGCGCAGCTAAAAATGACTAAATAACCTGAACTCTGGATAATAAATCTATCTCAAGCAGCTATTTTCAGCGCTAACTGCGTTGAATTTACTTGCAATAGGCCAGCTATTGACGCGTAAATTCGCCTTGCTTTCACTGAAAATCTCTGGCTAGAGAAAATAAATTTAAATATCAAAATAATTTAATATGTTAGTAAATATCTTAACCAGAGTTCAGGTTAAATAACACATTGTAAGGAACGACTATGGCCGGAATTTTAGAGTTAAACGAATTATTAAAATCAATGCAGCCAGCGCTTAAGCAAGGCGAGTATATTTTTTGTTGCTTAGCAGGCTCACTTGCCGATTATGTTCATTTAGAGCCACTTGCCACTTATGTTGAAGAGGAAGGGCTAACCCTTATTTTAAAAGCTGAAACCGCCGATAAAGCAGGTATTACTTACGAGGGTAAATATAATTTAATTACTCTTAATGTACATTCAAGCTTAGAGGCCGTTGGGCTAACTGCTGCGGTATCGACAAAGCTGACTGAGCATGGCATTAGCGCTAACGTGGTAGCTGCGTTTTATCATGACCATATTTTTGTACAAACAGACAAGGCACAAGCCGCGATGAAAGCACTTGGAGAGATTGGTTAGGATTTGCTGGCACAGCCATGATTTGAGTGATGTGGATATTATAGCCTCGGTGGAGCTTCGCTTAACCGACCTATAAAAACTGATACTGCTATAGAGCAATATCAGTTTTTTTGTGCACATTTGAGCTATTTTCGCAGTATTGCTTATCAACAGGTTCAAGTTTTACTTTATCGCCTGCAGTAACGGCTACACATTGCGTATTTTTATCGAGTTTTTGCTTTTGAATTACAGTAAATTCACCTTCGTTGGCAGCGTATAAATTATATTGATAGGCGTCATTACCGCCTTCAAATAATGCGGTAAATAACCCTCCTATTAAGCCGCCAATTATGGCTCCGCCTACCATTTCTTCAGTGTTACCATCTAAGCTGTCTACAAAGCCAAACCCAGCGCCTGCTGCTATGCCTGTGCCTACTTCTGATGAAAGTGTTACGTATTGCATAGATTCTACCGCTGCATAGTAACGCTTAACTATTTTGTTTTGGTTGTTACGGTCAACCCCTTGTGACGCACAACCTGAGAGTAGCAATACCGCTATAAGATATTTTTTCATGCTGATTTCCCTTTTAATCATTTAATAGGGAAATAATAAGCATCAGAGCATAAAAAATATGTGAGAGCTTTGTTTGTATCTGTCAGAAGTTGTAAGCGTGTGTAGTGAAATTAAAAACATATTTTTTCACTCAACAACCAGCTTTGATACCACCCATTTATGCAGTGGGTTTTTACTGTAACGCGGATGCCATGCGGCTACTACATCAAACGGGGCTGGTAACTGTTGCAAATCAATTTTTACCAGCTCTGAGCTTACTGCGCGTGAGGGTAAAAATGCAATGGAGTCTGTAGTTTCTAGATACATCGGTACAATAGAAAAACACGGAGCCGACACAACAACATTGCGTGTTAAATCAAAGCTTTTAAACCAATCGTCAATAGAGCCTTTGAAATTTGGACGCGAAGGCGAGGCAATAATGCTTGGGTAACTGGCTATTTGTGCAAGCGTTGGTTTAGTCCCTGCTATTGATGAGTTAGGTGAGGTAACGCAAATATGTTGCTCTTCAAATAGCTTAACAATGGGGTAAGTACTTGGAATGTAGTCGGGGAAAGCTATCGCTAAATCGACTTTACCGCTTTCCATTAAATCGTGCAGACTATCGAGTTCAAAGTCTCTTATTATTAGCTTTAAATTGGGCGCATGTTCTCTTAGCTCTTTTACAAGTGTAGGCAAAACAACTTGTTGTGCGTAGTCTGTAGCGGCTATTACAAACGCACCATTAACCGTTTGTGGGTCAAATATTTTAGGGGCCAGTAATGTCTGGAAATCGTTTAGTAATTTGTCTATATCTACCGATAGCTCCTCAGCATATGGCGTAGGCACAAAACCGGTAGTTTTTCTTAAAAACAACTGATCGTTAAACACATCACGTAGCTTTTTAAGTTGCTCACTCACTGCTTGCTGGGTTAAGCCCAATTTACTTGCCGCCTTTGATGCGTTTTTTTCACGTATTAGCGCTTGAAATATACGTAGTTGTTTTATATCTAGCCTGTCTAATTTGTTCATGCAATTGTCTTTACCGTTTAAGCAGTGGTGCTTAATTTAACATATTACCAAATTTTCTTGTATCACTTACATAAAATGGTTGTTTCAAATTGTTGAGCTGCCCCCTTACTATGCCCCTACACACTAATTTGAATGATTGGAGCAAACAATGAAAACAGTAATTTTAATAGGCGCACGAGGTAAAATGGGTCAAGCGGCATTAACTGGTTTAACTAAGCACAAAGTAATTACGGCGGGTCGCTCTGGCGATGTTGATCATATTGTTGATATTACCAGTGAGCAGTCAATTACTGAGCTGTATGAAAAAGTAGGCCATTTTGATGCCGTAGTTAATACCGTAGGTTTATGCGAGTACGAAACATTTGCAGATATGAGCGAAGCCCAGTGGATGAGCACTATTATGAGCAAAATGATGGGGCAAATTAACCTTGTGCGCATTGGTCAAAAGTACATTGCTGATGGCGGTTCATTTACTTTAATTAGCGGTATTTTAAACGTTAAGCCGATTCCGTTTGCGATTGCTGATGCAACAATCAGCGGCGCAATAGATACCTTTGCAAAATGCGTATCACTAGAAATGCCACGAGGCACACGTATTAATGTGGTAAACCCTACCGTACTTGAAGAAGCATGGGGCGTTTACGGCGAAATGATGCCAGGTTTTCAGCCAGTACCAGGCAAACTTGTAGGTAAAGCGTTTGAGCGCTCGGTTGATGGCTTCATTACTGGTGAAGTTATTTTTGTAGACGCATAAAGCCTAATTAGTAGCCTGTTATTGAGAGTAACCTAATGAAAAGTCATGTACTGATATTAATATTAATTTCTATCGCTCTTTCTGGCTGCAGTAGCGTGCCAGTAAGTGGTGTAAATAGTACTGTTGAAAGCCCTACTAATACAAATAAAACGTGTAAAAGGGTACTTAGGCATAAAACACATATTAAGCATTGTAGGCCAGAAACCAAGCTTAATTGATACATGTTACAGGTCGAATAGTTTGCTATTCGGCCTGTAACATTTGAAGCTATTTAATGTAATTAGATTCGATTTAATTCTACAACCATAATAAGTTAGAGTGTGAAGTGGTTGCAGATTTTAATCATTAAAACTTATTTTTTATGAGAAATTTGAATGTTAATGACTAAATCACTCATAACTGAGGTTATGAACTTAGCCCAGCCTCTGAGAGATTCTTTGATAATTAAAATTGATTAAACTATCGATTCAACAATTTTTAATGCTTTAAGCTCGTTTTCATCGGTAATGCCATCAGCTTCAATCACTTGTTTGAGAAGTTCTAATACAAATACCCTCATTGGTTGATCAATAATATGTGTCATCCGATGTTGAATAAATGAATCTATTTCACCGCTCTGCACGGCTAAAACACATTTTCTGGTCATATCTACAATATAATTATCAAGCTCAATGGCTGAGTTCCACTCGATCTTATGTGCCCATGCTTCAACAACATTTAGCTCTTCATCAGCGATAGAACCATCCACGGTAACAAAAAGTAAAGCAAGGTCTAAAAGTGATTCTTTTTGTAGTTGTTCGACACAGATACCCATATCAAAATTATTTAATAATTGCTCAAACTTCATAACGATCCTTTGATAAAATAAAGATAGAGTATTTGAGCTTATACCAAACCATTTTAAAAAGTAACCTAAATAGGCCTCACAAATTGGGTGTGTTCGATTTTAGACAGTTAAGCTTTTAATTGAGATTGCCTTTGTAGGCAAGGCTGAGCTTACTTTACTTTACAGGTTATTATTAACTTTGAATCGCTATTTCACTGTATATTTTGCCCACAAACGCGGTGCTAGGTCGTAGTGAAATTTGTACAAAAACACCGAGCTAGTTTACTCGGTGTTTAATAGTTCTTAATAGCGAGTTTGGTTTTGTACAAACTAAACAACGTATCCGCTAAAACCTAGCGCTTTAAAATACAGCTTCGGAATACCAAATTTGCACTCATTTAGCAATTCGCTAAAGCGCATTCTATCAAGCGGGTAAAACTCATTTTCTAAGTCATGCCCTGTTTGCGTTTTACCTGTTTCAGTTAAACCCAATTGCGCGCACGTTGTAAGCTGGGCTTCGCGCTCAAATGAAGTTTCGGGGCGCATTAAATCTGCAATATAAAGGTTTGCGTCTTTTTTGAGGCTTCCTTTAATTGCTTTTAATAACTCTTTTTTATCGCCGTTATCTTCTAAAAAATGCATTACCAATAAACATAAAACGGCATCGGCTTTAACCGAGAATTTATTAACAGGTCCGGTGTGAATATTGACGCGGCTTGCTATGCCTTGCTCATCAAATTGCTGCTGTGCGATAGCAAGCATATCGGCTGATGTATCTTGCGCAGTAAATTGCCATGTAGGGTTTAGTGCAGCCAGTGCAAGCACTTCTTTGCCTGTGCCTGCCCCTACTACCAAAATATGTGCATTGTCGCTTAGCGTTGCTTGTAGTTGCGCATTAGTGAGCTGATGTAATAATTCATAACCAGGAACTACACGGGTTATGCGGCTATCGTATTGTGTTGCTTGCTCGCCTGTAAACGTTGGCATTGTATCTCCTTGTTTTCAGTAATGTTGCTTATAAAACTTCAACTGTGGAATATCCACCTGGCTTTTTGGCTACATGCACTTGAGTGGCTACACGCTCGCTCATTTGTGTTACGTGCGATATAACGCCTACTTTTCTGCCTTGTGCTTGCAAAGAATCCAAAGCGTCCATTGCAATGCTTAGGGTTTCGCTGTCTAACGTACCAAACCCTTCGTCAATAAACAAAGAATTGATTTGTACTTTGTTAGACGAAAGCGATGCTAAACCAAGTGCAAGCGCTAGCGATACTAAAAATGACTCGCCGCCCGAGAGCGTATTAACAGAGCGTTGCTCGTCGGCCATGTCGCGGTCGATAATTGCAATGTCGAGCGTTTGCGCTATGGCGGTTAATTCATAGCGTTTGTTGAGTGTTTTTAAGTGGCTGTTGGCATAGTGCAGTAATATTCTTAGCGTCTGTGTTTGCGCTAAGTTACGCATTTTTTTACCTTCTTTATCTCCAATTACCTTATTAAGCAAGTGCCACTGATCAACCTGTGTTTTAAGTGTAGTTAACTCAGCCTGCTTACCTTCAAGCGACTTTGCGTTTTGGTTGTGTTGCTCAATAGCGGTATTAGTCGCTAGTAATGCGTTTTGCAGCTGCGTTTGTTGCTCGTTTAAGCTACTTAGTTGAGTATTTGAAGCCTCTACATTTTGTGTTGGTTTATCGCTACTGTTGTGTTTTTCAAGCGTAAGTTGCTGCTGTTTTAATGCGGCATTTGCATCTGTTAACGCTTGAGTTAACTGCTCGTGCTGATTTAAATGCGCTTTAATAGTATCGCTACTGAGCGTTAGTAAAATTTTGACCTGTTCGTGCGTTGCATTGCTATATTGCGCTTTAAAGTCAGTAAACCACTGGTTATAACGTGCCTCAAGTGTTGCTAGTTCTTGGCTGTTTTCAAGTAAGCGTTGCTCCACATTTTTAAGCGTTATAGCGTGCTCATCTCGTTGTTTTATAGCGTCGTCATAAGCTTTTTGACTCGCTTGAACCTGCGATTGTTTCTGCTCTTGCTCACTTGTGAGTTTTGCTTGGAAGTCGTCTGCGCTTATTTGCTCATTATTAAATAAAGCTGAGCGCTCACTTTGTACCGCGTTTAATAGCGCTTTAGCTTTTACAAACTCTTCATTAAGTACTTTTAACGATTGCTCGTTGTTACTTATAAGCGGTGTGAGCTGCTTTATTTGCTCATTAGCTGTGTCTTGGCGCTTTTGGCTTTGCTCAAGTTGCGTTTGAGTTTGCTGATACTGCGCAACCCGCTCGTGCAGCTCGCTAAGTTCAAGTGTATTGGCTTGTAGTTGCTGCCAAAAATCACTGTTTTCAAATTGGCTATTGAGCGTTGTACCCAGCTCGTTAATTTGTGCACTTAGCTCGCTACGCTTACTCGTTATTTGGTTTTTCTGGTGTGTAAGCTCAAGGTGTTTATTACTCAGTTGCTGCTGTATTTGCTGCTCTGCTTTAAGTGCTGCTTGTAGCTCATTTACTTTAGTTTGCAGTATACGTTGACGTTTTTGTTGCTCAAAGTATTGCGCTTTCTGATCGTTTAATTGCTTATAAGTTACTTCAAGCTGATCAGGGGGCAAACTAAAAAGTTCTGTGCGAGCTGCTTGCATAGTGTTGACAATTTCAAGCCGCTTGGTGAGTGCCGTTTGTATTACTTGCTCAAGTTGCCCGTGTTCAGCAGTTAAAACGGCATGTTGAGTTTGGTGCTTATGCAGCTCGCTTTGTGCATGATCAAATTGCTTTTTAGCTGTATTAAAAGCATTTTCAAAATCAGTAATTAAGTTATTTAATTGCTGATTTTGATTTACCGCATAGGGGTGCTCAGTTGCGCCGCACACTAAACAAGGCTCATTAGGGCGAAGCTCAGTGCGTAAATGTTCTACGTTTTCGCTCGCTCTTAAGTGCGCTTGGTTAAGTGCGTACTCGCTACCTTTAAGCGCTTGCTCGCTGGTTATTAAATGCTGATTAAGTAAAGTATGGGCTTGCTGGCTTTCATTTAACTGCTGATTAAGTACTTGTTGGCGTTGAGTGCTTTGTTTTAGTTCTGCGTTAAATTGCCCGTAACGCTCGCGCTGCTCTTTTAAGTAATCAATACTTTTTAACTGCGCGTCGCAGTGCTCTGCATTAAATTCATTAAGCTGAGTATTTAATGCCTGTAAAGTTGATTGCTCACCACTAAGTGCCACCTCGCACTGCTGCACTTTATTATTTTGCGCATTTAAAAGATCGTTCTGACCTGCAAGCTCGCTATTAAGAGTTTGGCTTTGCGCAGCGTTTGCGGTTAATTGCTGCTGTGCATTTAAGTAGGTATTGAAGCTTTGCTGATAGTAGCTCCAGTCTTTTGCTAAAACATGCAGCTGTGCATGCTCATTAAGCCATTGCTGGCCTTTAGTTGAGTCGGTATTAGCAAATTCAAGTTCGTTATTGCTTTGTTTAAGCTGCTGTGTGAACTCATCTAATTGAGATTGCTCTTTGGTTATTTGCGACTCTGTGCCTTTTACAGCTTGAGTTTGCAAAGCAATGCTGCTGTCGAGCTCTCTCGCTTTAGCTATAATAGGCGCTGCATTTTGTTTTTGCTCATTGGCGTTATTAAGTAGCTCGGTATGCTTAGCAAGCGCGGTATTACGCTCGTTAATTACCGCTAAATGATCAACACTTTTAAGTGATGTTATTTGCTGAACCAACGCCGTATTTTGATCGGTTAACAAATTAAAACGGCTGCGGTTATCTTTTATTTCAAGCGCTTGTTTAGCTTGTTTTGCCTGCTCGCTTTGCTCAACGATACTTTCAAGCGCTGAGCTTGCTTGTTGCTGGGTTTGCTGTGCTTGCAGTAAGTTTTGCTCAAGCACTGTAGCTTGCTGATACCAGTTAAGTGCTTTTTCGGTTTTGGATAGCTCTTTTTTAGTGTGTTCTGTTTGCACTTTTAAATCGGTTAACTTGGTTTGTTGTAGCTCAAGTTCATCGCGCGTTAACAGAGTATAGCTTTGAAGGCCTGCTTTAAGCGCTTCAAGCTTTGCTACTTGCTCTTTATGGCGCTCAAAAATACGCACGCCAATACGGCTAAATTTATCGGTGCCTGTTAAACACTCTAAAAGCTGCGCTCGCTCATCGCCAGTGGCTTTTAAAAATGCAGCAAACTCATGTTGTGCTAAAAGTACGGCACGGGAGAACTGCTCAAAGTTAAGCCCTATTTTGCTCTCAACTTCTTTTATTGTGTGGCTTTTGTCAGCTATTAAAGTTTCGTCTGGCAGGGTAACTAATGTGTGCTCTGCTACTTTAAGTTTGCCTGTTACTTTTTTATGAGTGCGTGAAATTGTATAGCGCGCGCGATAAAGCTGTTTATCTTGTCCTAAAAAGTCAACCTCGGCGTAGCCTTCCCAGGTACCTCTGCGCAGTAAATTACGCGCGTCATTGAGCTTTATGCTGTCGCCATTAAACTCAATTAAGTTACCTTTATCACCGCGTAGCCTCGCTGTTTTTGTATAAAGGGCTAAACATATCGCATCTAAAAAAGTACTTTTACCAGCGCCGGTATCGCCTGTTATCGCAAATAAGCCTGCATCTTTTAATGGGGCTTTAGTAAAGTCTATTTCAGCGTCAACTATTGAGGCTAAATTATGAATACGAACTGCGGTTATTTTCATAGTTTTTCTTGCTCCGTAAGCTCGTTTATCACGTCACTTAAAAGTGCTTTTAGCTCATCGGGTACGCTTTGCCCTGCCATGTCTTTATCGTTTGCAAATGCTTGTTCTAATAGGTTTAGTGGGTTGAGCATTTCAACTTCGCTTAAATCTTCAAATACGGTGTTATCGTCATTTTGCGCTGATTGTTCACGTACACGTTCAATACCACAAAATTTAATATGTTTGCCTTCAAGTGCTTGTTCTATTTGTTCTCTGAAGGTGGTGTCGATATCGCTTGATTTAAGCTTTACACGTAAATAAGGCGCTATTGTATTTTGTGCAGTGTCGAGCGCTTTAATTTGCTCGCATAGTTCGCTCAATGGTACACACTCCCCTTTTGGTAAAATAATTACATCGGCAGAGCGCGGGATGTAAAGGGGGTTTACAGTTGTACTAATGTGTTGTTTTTCATCAATAATAAACTCAACAACGTTTACTTGGTGCGTGTAGTTACGCTCTGAAAACGACATAGGGATAGGTGTGCCGCTGTAGCGAATAATATCGCTTTTAGCGACTTGTTGCGCTTTGTGTAAATGCCCAAGGGCAACATAGTTGGCTTGTTTACCAAATACATTGGCTGAAATAGACTCCTCACCACCTATTACTAAGTTACGCTCAGAATCACTTGAGATATCCCCGCCTTTTGCGTGTAAATGCCCCATAACTATTAATGGTGAGTTTTGCTCGTTTATATTAGTAGCGTGTTCTAGTGCAAGCTCGTAAGCTTTTGCAACGCCTTGAGAATAACTAGGACCGCTTTCAGTTTGGCTAAGTAAACTTACATCGCTTGCACGTAAAAATGGCATAGCGACGATTACAGCGCGTTTACCATTGGTATTTATGGTAATAACCGTTTCATCGGGTATTGCGACATCAAAGCGCCCTACTACGTGTGTATCAAATTGCGCTAGTAATGGCTGAGCTGCCAAAATACGATTCGCAGAGTCGTGATTACCCGCAATAATGACTATGTGTAATTGTGGGCATGCCTTTTTGGCGTCTTTAATAAATTGGTAAAGCTGATTTTCGGCGCTAGCGCTTGGAGTTGCGGTATGATAAATATCGCCAGCAACTAAAAGTAAGTCTATTTGTTGTTCAACAAGAGTGGCTAATAACCATGTAAAAAAGGCTTGGTGTTCAACACGGCGGCCGTGTTCATAAAATTGTTGGCCAAGGTGCCAATCTGAGGTGTGGAGGACTTTCATGTCGCGCTCTTAAAAAACCAGTAAGAGCGCCAATATACCCAAGGTAATTAAAGATGCAAGCCTAAGGACCATTTTAAGATTAGGTTAAACTATACCAGCCTACAAAAATAATCGGTAATGCTAGCAATGCCATAATTAGTGGGTACTTTAGTGTTTTAGTTTGCTTAGTTTGTAGTACTTTTAAAGCATTAACTTCGTTACATGCTGCTACTTTATCAATGTAAAAATAACCAGAATCGAGATACTGTTTACAGTTGTTCTCATTTGCCGGGATAGCAATTAGTTCTTGTTGTTTTTTTAGGATATAAAAATCCATGAGTCCACCGCATTTATTGCTACTAATCTATATTTATTTGAGGATAAATGTGACGAATTTATTTGCCTCAAATAAAAGGGTGGGCGATTTTAAATACAAACAGCATTAAAGATCAATAAAAATATTAACTATTTTTAATTTATCGTATAAATAGCCAATATTATTGAGATTGCAGCAATATTTACGCCAATAATAACGCGTTTCTTATTACTTTTTTGTATGGATGGGAGTCGTTTTAACGCATCCTGTTTGTTACATGCCGACACTATATTTACGTATTTGTAGTTATTATTTTGGTAACTTTCAAGCAATTCTTCTTCAGCTGGAATAGCTTCGAGCTGCTGATCTTTTTTAACAATATAAAATTTCATAGCAGTCTCCGTTTTTACTAATGTAATTTGAAGTTAATGTAAGTTAACAAATATACCTACACTGTAGTTTGTTGTAATGAATTAGGGATGAACTCTATAAATTGAGTTGTTTGTTCCTATTTTAATACTAAGTAATTGTGTTTTTTGTAAACCCCCTTTACAGTTTTGCTCCCGTTTATTTTAGTCATAGTTTTATACATAATAAAAAGCTGTAAAACGTTAATGAATACCACCTTATAAAAGCTGCACTTTGTCGTTAATTTATTGAACAATAGCCATTATTTTGTCAAAGTACGCCTACTAAAATCTATCAGGACTAACAATGAAAAAAACAGTTCTTACGCTGAGCGCTTTTGTATTGCCATTGGCAATGTCGAGTGCAGTTATGGCGTCTTCAGTTGAGCAAACAAAAGGTTCTTATGTTGATAAGTTTCGTCAATTAGACGAAGCTCTGCCAACACCAAATGTTTACCGTAGTGCGGCTGGCGAACCAGGAGAAAAATACTGGCAGCAACGTGTTAATTACGATATTGATGTAAAGCTAGATGAAAAAAAGCACCGTATTACGGGTAGCCAAAATATTGAATATAAAAATAACTCACCACATACGCTTAAATATTTATGGTTACAGTTAGATCAAAATATTTTTAAAAGTGATTCAATTGCCGAAACAACAAAAACATTTAAAAGCACTTTAGAAAGCTTACCAGCTCAAAAGCCAGCTAAATTAAGTTTAGGTGAGCTACGTCGTCAGCAATTTATGAGCGACAACGAACTTGGTTACACTATTAGTAGTGTTAAAGACGAAGACGGCAAAGAGCTGCGCGTAACTGTTGTTGATACTTTAATACGCGTTGATTTAAACGAGCCATTGAAACCAGGTAAAGAAGTAGAATTTAGCATGAACTTCGCCTTCAACATTGTTGAAGAAGATGCTGTAGGTGCACGTTCTGGTTACGAGCATTTTGAAGAAGACGGCAACGACATATTCTTAATTGCTCAGTGGTTTCCTCGCTTAGCCGCTTATACCGATTATGAAGCATGGACAAACAAACCATTTTTAGGTTCTGGTGAATTTACACTTGAGTTTGGTGATTACGATGTTGAGATTACCGTTCCTGCGGATCACATTGTATCGGCAACAGGTAAGCTTGATAACGCGAGCAAAGTACTAACAAGTACGCAGCGCAAACGTTTAAAGCAAGCTGAAACATCTAAGCGTCCTGTGTTTATTGTTAACGCAGAAGAAGCGCTAGAAAACGAAAAAGAAGGCACCGACAAAACTAAAACGTGGCACTTTAAAGCGCAAAACGTACGCGACTTTGCTTGGGCGTCTTCTCGTAAGTTTATGTGGGATGCAAAAGGCTATCAACAAGGTGGTGACGTTCAACCTTTAGTTATGGCTATGTCATTTTTCCCTAAAGAAGGTGGCGACTTATGGAAAAAGTACTCAACTGAAGCGGTAGTACACACAATGGAAGTGTACTCTAAGTATTCTTTTGATTACCCATACCCAACAGCTCAATCTGTTAATGGCCCTGTTGGCGGTATGGAATACCCAATGATTACCTTTAATGGTCCGCGCACTAAGCTACAAGATGATGGTACACGTACTTATTCTCAAGCTGAAAAACGTTTTTTACTTGGCGTAGTTATTCATGAAGTGGGTCATATTTATTTTCCAATGATTGTTAACTCAGATGAACGCCAATGGACGTGGATGGATGAAGGCTTAAATAGCTTTTTAGATGGCGTTGCCGGTCGTGAATGGGATCCTACTATTCCTTGGGGTGTTGAGCCTCGCGATATAGTGAGCTACATGAAGTCACAAAACCAAGTGCCAATTATGACTCAGTCAGACAGCGTATTACGCTTAGGTCCTAATGCTTATACTAAGCCTGCCGCAGCACTTAATATTTTACGTGAAGTGATTTTAGGCCGTGACTTGTTCGACTTTGCATTTAAAGAGTATGCTCAGCGCTGGAAATACAAGCGCCCTACCCCAGCAGATTTTTTCCGTACAATGGAAGAAGCCTCTGGTGTTGATTTAGATTGGTTTTGGCGTGGCTGGTTTTACACCACAGACCATGTTGATATCTCTTTAGATAAAGTGTATCAACTTCGTTTAGACACTAAAAACCCTGATATTGATTACAGCCGTTTACGCGATATTGAAGCAGACAAGCCTACTTCATTATTTGTTGAGCGTAACCGCGCAGAAGGTAAAAAAACATGGGTTGAGCAAAACCCTGATGTTACCGATTTTTATGACGAAAACGACCGCTTTACTGTAACCAATAAAGAACGCAACTCGTACAACAAGTTTTTAAAAGGCTTAGAGCCGTGGGAGCGTAAAACCCTTGAACGCGCTTTAGAAGAAGATAAAAATTATTATGTAATGGAATTTTCAAACATAGGTGGTTTGGTAATGCCTATATTACTTGAGCTAACATATGAAGATGGCACTAAAGAAGAGCGTTATATTCCTGCTGAAATTTGGCGTCGTAATTATAAAAACGTCCAAAAGCTGATTGTTACCGATAAAAACAAGCCGCTTGTATCAGTGACTGTCGATCCAGGTTGGGAAACAGCTGATGTAGATGTTGAAAACAACAATTACCCTCGCCGTATTATTCCTTCACGTATCGAAGTGTTTAAAAAGGAAAAGAGTAAAGCTAAAGTGAGTCGCGATATCATGCAAGATATTAAAACTGAGCTTAAAAGCGATGAGAAAAAAGACGAAAAGGATGACGGTGGGGAGCCGCAATAATGCGCTTTTTGCTTATTATTGTTTGCCTTTTAGTTGCTGCGCCAAGTATAGCGCATCAACTAAAATCGTCAGTTACAACGGTGCTTTTTAACAAACGAACGCATAATGTTGAGTTAATGCATCGCTTTTATTTACATGATACCGAACATGCCGTAGGAACATTATTTGAAGGCAAAATCGATATTATTAGTAATAAAACCGATCAACAACGTTTTGCTAAGTATGTTGAATCGCACGTTGCGCTACAAACACTAAGTGGTGAATCTATACCGCTTAGCTTTGTAGGTGCACAAGTTGATGGAAAGTTTTTTTGGGTTTACCAAGAAGCACCTATACCAAAAGGGATTGAAGGGATTAAAATGAGTAATGGTGCACTGCGTGATTTATGGCCAACTCAGGTGAATATGGTTAATGTTGAGGGGAAAGGGAGGATTAAAACCTTAAACTTTGCCCAAGATGATACGTGGCTTGAAGCCCGCTTCGAGCAAAATTAATTATTATTTGGATAAACCTTTCCCAATCTACGCGCACTGTAATTAATGTGCGCGTATTCTCTTCTTTTGTTTAAGATACATTCATAATTGATCTGTACTATGTAAAGTACCGTAAAATTAATCAACTTGTATTGTATATTTACCTTGTTTCGCGCAATCTAAAGGTAATTACTAAGTTTTTATTTTTTCTTTATTATCAGTTGATTGATGTGTTTACGCATTATTAATTTAAATATAGTTGATGTTATTTCCCCATAATTTGGGCATAAGTAGTAGAGCATTTTATGTTTAAAGTACGTTTAGTTAATTATTATTACACCCAAGGAATGATATGACGACTCAGGTAGAGGCTATTCATGGTGTTATTTTTGATTTAGATGGCACATTGGTATCGTCTGAATTAGATTTTTCGCTTATAAAAGCACAAATAGGCTGTCCTTGTGAGCAGGACTTACTCGATTTTATAGCGCAACTCCCATCACCTTACATGCGTGAAGAAGCTATGAATATTGTGCATCAGCATGAGTTACTCGATGCTCAACATGCCACGTTATTACCAGGTGTTAGCGAAGCTATTGCACAGTTAAAAGCTAAAAAAATTCCAATGGCTATAGTTACTCGAAACTTTGATAAAGCAGCATCAATAAAACTTCAGAATAATCCATTACCTATCAGCACGGTTTTAACGCGAAGCGACGCACCCGCAAAACCAGATCCAAGTGCATTAAATGCAATTGCTACGCTTTGGGATATTAGTTCTGCTAATTTGCTCTACGTTGGTGATTACTTATATGACATACAAGCTGCACACAACGCAGATATGCGTGCTTGTTTATATGCTCCTGATGTGACTCCTGGTTATGCAGATCAAGCTGACTACGTTTTACATGACTTTTATGAGCTAGTTGGATTAATTGATAATTACTCAGAAAATTAGAGTTATGTTAAATAGCGTGTTACTTAATTTAATTAGTAATAAGTAGTACACTATTTAAATTACAAAACTAGCCCAATACGTTTTGAATTGGTAAAATACTGCAAAACGTAACGTATTCATTAGAGGCACAAAATGGGCAGAGCATTTGTAGTTCGTCAAAGTTCTATGATCAAAACGGCTAATGCTAAAACGAAAATAAACTCAAGGTATGGTAAAGAGATTTACGTTGCAGCAAAAAGTGGTGAACCCGATCCCGAAGTAAATCAAACATTACGCCGCCTAATCGAAAAAGCTAAAAAAGACCAAGTTCCCGCACACGTTATTGAAAAAGCAATTGAGAAAGCAGCCGGTGGAGCAGGGGAAGACTATTCAGTTGCCCGTTACGAAGGCTATGGCCCTGGTAATTGCATGGTTATTGTTGACTGTTTGACCGATAATCCGAACCGTACTATCAAAGATGTACGTTTGCCATTTACTAAAACAGACTCAAAAATTGGTACTCCTGGCTGCGTAGCGCATATGTTTGATCATTATGCGGTACTTGGCTTTGCAGGCGATGACGATGAGGTCGTATTAGAAGCATTAATGATGGCTGATGTTGATGTAACCGACGTTGAAGCCGAGGACGGTAAAATATCGGTATTTGCACCGCCAACAGAATACTTTAAAGCTAAAACAGCCCTTGAAGATGCATTTGAAGGTATTAATTTTGAAGTAGACGAAATTACGTTTATTCCTCAAGTTAATATTGAAATTGAAGACGAAGAAGTTATCGCTAACTTCGATAAGTTTATAAATATGCTTGAAGATTGTGACGATGTACAAAATATTTATCACAACGCGATTGTAAAAAATTAAACGTAAACGGTTAAAAGCTTTAAAAAGCGTGTTTTGTGTATGCAAAACACGCTTTTTTACGTTTGAATAAATGTTAGATATTCATGTGTATTATGCTTATTTGAATATATATTTTTAAAATGCCATAAAAGCGCTGCTATTTTAATTCTAGGCGATAAAAAACCAGCCCGAAGGCTGGTTTGACTCAAAAAACAACTCAAGCACGTGTTAAAAATTTGGAGTGATTAACAATGTTGTGCTTTGTATTTAATACGGTAGCTATGCAGTAATGGTTCAGTGTAACCACTAGGCTGTGTTACGCCATCTAAAACTAATGCAGTAGCGGCTTGAAACGCAATGCTGTTATTAAGGGTTTCTTCGTCTGTTGCCATGGGTGTATAGGCAGTGTCATGCTCGTTTTGACCATCAACCACTTTGGCCATTTTAGCCATAGTTGATTTTATTTGCGCCTGTGAGCACACGCCATTTAGCAACCAATTAGCCATATGCTGGCTTGAAATACGCAGTGTGGCTCTGTCTTCCATTAGCCCAATATGGTTAATGTCAGGTACTTTTGAACAGCCTACGCCTTGATCAATCCAACGTACAACGTAACCTAAAATACCTTGTGCGTTGTTTTCTAGCTCACTTTGAATATCTTCTTTTGAAAGCGTTTTAGGGTCTGTCATTAGCGGCGGTGTAAGTAGGTTATTAAGGCTAGCAATAGTACGTTTAGCTATGCTTTGCTGCTCATTAAATACGTTTATATCGTGATAATGCATTGCATGCAGGGTAGCAGCTGTAGGGGAGGGCACCCATGCTGTATTAGCGCCTGATTTAGGATGCGCTAGTTTTTGCTCCATCATTAATGCCATTTTATCTGGCATTGGCCACATGCCTTTACCTATTTGTGCTTTATGACTCAAGCCACAAGCAAGGCCAATATCGACATTGCGATCCTCGTAAGCTTGTATCCATGGTTGCTGTTTAATCTGTGCTTTTGGAAGTACAACGCCCGCTTGCATAGAGGTATGAATTTCATCGCCTGTGCGGTCTAAAAATCCAGTATTTATAAATATAACACGCTCTTTGGCTGCACAAATACAGGCTTTTAGGTTTACAGAAGTGCGGCGTTCTTCATCCATAATACCCATTTTAAGCGTGTTTTTAGGTAAGCTTAGCGCTTCCTCTACTAAGCTAAATAAAGTGTTAGTAAATGCTACCTCTTCAGGGCCATGCATTTTTGGTTTAACTATATTAATACTTTGCGCGCTTGAATTTTTTATACCTGTTTTTTTATTTAGGTCGTGCAGGGCAGCAGTAGCAGTAAACATCGCATCCATAATGCCTTCAAATACCGGTTGATTGTACACATCGGTAATAGCAGGGTTCGTCATTAAATGGCCAACGTTTCTTACAAACATCATGCTACGGCCTTTTAAAGTAACTGTGCCACCATCAAGTGCGGTGTATGTTTTATCACTTTGCAGAGTGCGCTCAACAGTTTTATCGCCTTTTTTAAACGATTCAACTAAGCTACCTTGCATCAACCCAAGCCAATTTTTATAAACTTGTACTTTATCTTCTGCATCTACCGCAGCTACTGAATCTTCACAATCCATAATGGTGGTAAGCGCGGCCTCTAGCACTACATCTTTTAAGCCTGCTTTATCAGCTTGGCCAATAATGTGGTGGTGATCGATATGTAGCTCTATATGTAAGCCATTGTTTTTTAATAACACTACAGTTGGATTTTGCGCTTCTCCTTGATAGCCAATAAGCTGAGATGGGTCAGCTAATGTGGTTTGAGAGCTATCACGCAAGGTAATTAAAAGTGCGCCATCTACTACTGAGTAATTCGTGCTTTCTATATGCGAGCCATTAGTCAACGGCAATGCTTTATCTAAAAACTGGCGAGCGTAGGCCATTACCTTAAAGCCACGAACAGGGTTGTAGGTATTACCTTTTTCAGCCCCGTCATCTTCGCTTAGTACATCAGTACCGTATAAAGCGTCGTATAACGAGCCCCAACGCGCGTTAGCGGCATTAAGTGCAAAGCGTGCGTTACTTACAGGCACAACCAATTGAGGGCCTGCTGTAAGGGCCACTTCAGGCTCTACATTTTGGGTTTCAATTGTAAAGTTGGCAGGCTCTTTTACCAAGTAGCCAATATCTTGTAAAAAGGCATGGTACTTGGCGCTATTCCACGTTTTATTAGCTAGATGATAGTCATCTATTTGCTGTTGAAGCAGCTCTCGCTTTTCAAGCAGTGCCTTATTTATAGGGGTAAGCGTTTGAACTATATGTGCAAAGCTTTGCCAAAATTGCAGCTCACTTAAGTGAGTGCCAGGGAGTAATTGGCTTTTAACAAAATCAGCGAGTTGTGTGTCTACGCTGAGTCCTGAGTGTGTGAGAGTGTGGGACATAATTGCCCTCCTTAAACGGTCGCGATGTTGTTGTGCGCTTGTGCGTTAAGGCAACAATAACGCAAAAAAGCAATGTTGAGTGCTTTTTAGTCATTCATAAAATATATAGCCGTAATAACAACTATAAATTTACTAAATCTAAAAAATGAGCCTAATGTTGATTTAAGCGCTACGGAGCATGAGTAACGTAGCCACTCTCACAACATTAAAATAATTTATACCAATCTGCTTATGTATGGGGTCTATTTAACGTTAAGAAAATTACGCTAGAGCTAGGCAAAAATTTTTGTATCTAGTTATTCTAAATAAAAAATTTTTAACGACGTTATAGTGCAATTTAATTCGTTAAATTGATCAAAGATTTATGCAGGTTGGTATTACACACCCGTTCGAAGGATTTTATTATGACAACATATCAACGCGAAACAGACACACTCTCAACTCTTTGCCAATCTCAAGGTAGCGCATGGCACGCAATCAACCCTGAATATGCAAGCCGCATGCGCTTGCAAAACCGTTTCCGTACTGGGATTGAAATTGCACAATACACAGCAGACGTAATGCGTGAAGATATGGCAGCATATGACGCAGATACAAGCCAGTACACACAATCTTTAGGCTGTTGGCATGGTTTTACAGCACAACAAATGATGATGGCTATTAAGCGCCATCAAAAAACAACTAAACGCAGCTATGTATACTTAAGTGGCTGGATGGTTGCAGCGCTTCGCTCTGCATTTGGTCCGCTGCCAGATCAAAGCATGCACGAAAAAACATCGGTACCTGCATTAATTGAAGAAATTTACACATTTTTAAAGCAAGCAGATGCACGTGAACTCGATCACTTGTTTAACGACCTAGATGAAGCAAAAGCGAACGGAGGCGATGTTCAAGCTGTTATTGATAAAATAGACAACTTTGAAACCCATGTTGTGCCAATTATTGCTGATATTGACGCAGGTTTTGGTAACGAAGAAGCAACTTACTTACTGGCTAAAAAAATGATTGAAGCCGGTGCGTGTGCCATTCAAATAGAAAACCAAGTATCTGACGCTAAACAATGTGGTCACCAAGCGGGTAAAGTGACCGTTCCACACGAAGACTTTTTAGCAAAAATTAACGCAGTACGTTACGCCTTTTTAGAGCTAGGTATTGATAACGGTATTATTGTGGCACGTACAGATTCATTGGGTGCCAGCCTTACGCAAAAGGTACCTGTTTCGCAAACGCCAGGTGACTTAGCAAGCCAATACAATGCATTTTTAGAAACCACGCCAATTAACGGTGTTGATGACTTAAATGAAGGCGACACGGCAATGAAAATTAATGGCCAGTTATGTAAACCAACTCGTCTAGATAACGGTTTATTCCAATTCCGTGAAGGCACGGAAAAAGATCGTGTAGTACTAGATTGTATTACTAGCTTGCAGTCGGGCGCTGATTTACTGTGGATTGAAACAGAAAAACCACATGTTAAACAAATTGCAGAACTGGTAAATCGTGTAAAAGAACACGTGCCAAATGCAAAACTGGTATACAACAACTCGCCTTCGTTTAACTGGACGCTTAAGTTTCGTGAGCAAGTGTATCAAGAGTGGGAAGAGGCAGGCCGTGACCTTAGTGCTTACCCAAGTCTTGGCGATAATAAAGGCCTTATGGCACCAGAAATGGATGCAACAGAGCTTGCGCAAGCAGCCGATTTACTAGTGCAAAACTTCCAGCGCGATGGCGCACGTGAAGCCGGTATTTTCCATCACTTAATAACCTTGCCGACATACCATACAGCTGCGCTAAGCACTGATATTTTATCAGAAGGTTACTTTGGCGATATGGGTATGCTGGCTTATGTACGTGACGTACAACGCCAAGAAATTCGCCGTGAGCAAGCATCGGTTAAGCACCAAGATTTAGCAGGGTCTAACATGGGCGATACGCACAAAGAATACTTCTCTGGTGATAATGCGCTAAAAGCCGGTGGTGAAGACAACACCATGAACCAGTTTTAATTCCTAACTAGATAGTGTTACTCAAGGGCCAATAGGCCCTTTTTTATTGCTTTAAATAAAGTTAGAACATTGAAGCATAATTACAGATCAGACTTTAACTAGGGCGTATTGATCTTTGTGGATTGAAATTTGTTCAATCTAGGGGCGATTAAATCGCGGCGCGAGGTTTGTAACCTAGTGGGCTAAGTAAAAACCGAGCAACAAAGAGTTTATCGTCCCTAGAAAGAACCCAAAGGGCAGCGCCTGTTTGGTATTTATGCTACGTTATCGCCTATTAATGGGGAGTAACCACACTACATAAGCTCCGCCTTGCCTAAAAACCAAACATACTGCTGCAAATTCACCAACCAAAGTTCAACACGGCCTTGCCAAATTATTTTGGATCACTATTTAACTACCTGAGTGAATTTACAGATCAGAGTTTAACTAACCTTTCATAAAACGGCATATTTGGGGTGATTTTGCTGTAAAAAGCGTTTACGGCAACTTTAAAAGGCGGGTAAGTGACTGATTTTTGCTTTAATAGGCAAACTAAACGAATTTATAAACCGATTTTTTACTAACTTCTTTGTGCTATAAAACAAAATTTTACTAACTGAAAGGCTATAAACAGTGACTCAAATCGATTTTTTACCAACTCAAGTTACAAAAAATGTTATAAACCGAAATTTTACTAACTGAAGTTTTAGCTAAGTCCGATATTTGACTGTCACAGAAGTGTAAAGGGGGTTTACAGTTTGAATACTATAGTGGTAAATATAAAAGCCACTTATTTGAAGTGGCTTTTATTTGAGCTATAAATTTATTATTTAGTGTGTTTATCAAACCACCATTGAATATAAGCAACTTTTGTCATTAAGTTTGATGGCCGAGCTGTAATGCCATGTGAAGCATTAGGAATTCGCACCATTGCAGTATCAACACCTTGTAATTTTAATGCCTGATAAAACTGCTCAGTTTCTGAAATTGGTGTACGGTAGTCAGATTCACCAGTGAGCAACATAGTAGGAGTTTTAACGTTTCCAACATAGCTAATAGGCGAGCGTTTCATGTAGTGCTCAATGTGATCCCATGGTTTACCTGGGAACCAATAATCAGCAAAAAACGGGTAAAAATCTGCTGTTAGTACAAAACTGATCCAATTGATAACAGGCTTAGCAACTACAGCTGCAGCAAAGCGATCTGTATGACCCACAATCCATGCAGTTAATACACCGCCACCAGAGCCACCGGTTACAAACAATTTAGACTCGTCAATAAAGCCTTTCGCTATTAGCGCATCAACACCTGTCATTAAATCATCAAAATCGTTACTTGGGTAATTATGATGAATAGTTTGTGCAAACTCTTTACCATAGGAATCACTACCACGTGGGTTCATGTATAAAACGACATTGCCTTTGGCTGCAAACAGTTGAATTTCAGCGCTAAAGTGCGGGCCATAATTAGCGACAGGGCCGCCGTGAATTTCTAGTATTAGCGGGTATTTTTTGCTGCTATCAAATTCTGGCGGGTAGGCAATCCACCCCTGAATAGGAAGTTCATCGTGGCTTGATTTAACCCAAATTTCTTCCACTTTAGCCAAAGCTTTGTCGCCCAATGCATCTGCATTAAGGGTAGTTAAACGCTGGGCTTTACTGCGTTTAATTGTTGCTATATCAGCAGGGCGCTGGGTATCTGCAAGGGTAAAGGCTACCTCACCATTTTCACTTACATCAAAGTCGCCACCAGAATAAGGGCGTCCAAAGGCAACGCTGCCAATTTGAGTTGTTATTATCTTACGCTTGCCACTGCGTGGTTGATAGGCGAGGGCGGTTTGGCCTTTATCGGCGTAACTAAAGTACACACCTTTTGAATTGGCACTCCATTTTATTTGCCCAACACTTCGATCAAAATTTGGCGTTAAACTAGTTGTGTTACCTGTTTTTAAATCACGAATATAAAGTTGAGCATTTTCGTAATTAGTGCGTATATCGTCATAACCTGTGTACGCTAAGTAACGGCCATCGGGCGATACTTTAGGTTGTTCATCAGGGCCATCTCGGTTAGTAATTTCGGTTATAGTTTGCGAGGCCAAATCAAGTTTATAAATTTCATTATTTGTGAATTTTAGCTGGTTGTTTTTATGCCTGTTCGCAGAAAAATAAAGTGATTTACCATCGTTACTAAAGCTTACATCGCCGGCGTTATCAAACTCATCATGAGTAAGTCGCTTGGCATTACCACCGTTAGCATCTATGGAAAATAATTGGCTAAAACCTTTTTGTGTGTAACCGCCACCATCTGAACGGTAATAAACATCATCAATAAATTTAGCGGGTTCTGCCCACGTTGCCCCTTTTGGTTTACCGGGCAGGTTTACGGGGGCTGAAGTTGCACTTGGTACAAACATGCTAAATATTAATTGGCTAGAATCAGGGCTCCATGTAATTGCACGAGGGCTATTAGTTAGATTACTAATTTTTGCCATAGCACCTGTTTTAAGCCATTTTATATATATTTGGCTGCTGCCATCACGTGTTGATATAAACGCAAGGCGTTGACCATCAGGAGAGAGTACTGGCGAATAATCCATATGCACGCCAGAGGTTAATGGTTGCATTTGTTTAGTTTTGTAATCAACAGACCAAATATTACCCACTTTGCGATCTGTTTTTATATCCATACGATTACGCACAAAGTAAACGGTTTTACCGTCTTCGGTTATATCTATCTGATTCGCATATTCAAGGTCGAATACGTTTTCAAGTTGTAGCATTTGCTCTGTTTGACTCGTAAAACCTGAAAAACTGACTGTTGCCAAAAGCGCAAAAGGGGCAATAAACTTCATTTTTATTCCTTGTTATTAAACAGTATCGCATCTGTTATAAGGCAATAATGATTGAAAATAAACTCGATTGCGATGAATGCACATTACTTAGATAATGACTTATTTGAGTAATATGCATTTCAAGTGGTTAAGCTAAAGCAACTGCTTGCTGAGCCTGTTCTTGCAACTCTGCCTGTAATGAGTGTGCTATTTCTGCTGACCTTACTGAAAGTATTGAGAGTAAGGTGTCGCTTAAACCATGGGATGATTCTGAACGTCCTTGCAAAAATAACGATGGAAGAAAACGTTCGTCCGTTTTAACTTGATAATTTCGATCAATATCAATGTTTCCTAAATAGGCTTTAATAGGTTCTAACATAGGCGCCATTTTAGGTCGTTGATACCCTGTTGCTAAAATTACTAAATCGTAATTATTCGTAGCATGCTGATTTGATTTTCTATCAAGTATAGACAGCGTTATTTTTCCATTTTTTTCAGATGCTTCAGTAACTTCACTGTTAGGGCAATATGTATGTTGCTCCATCATGGCAACTTTTTGTTGATAAAAAATATTATATATTTGCTCAATCATCGATGAGTCAACAGCTGAATAATTAGCGTATTTATATTCTTTTAATAGCTCTTCTCTTTCTTGCTGCGTTTTACTGAATATAGAGTCTGTTGATGATGGGTTAAAAATTTCATTCACATAGGGACTTGAATCTGCTGGCTTCATCGAATTACCACGCATAATTAAATCAACTTTTGCGTGTGGATAATTATCATCAATATCAATAAAAGCTTCCGCAGCACTTTGCCCACCCCCGATTATAGCAATGCGTAAATCTTTTGTTTTTACTGGAATAAGTTTAGCCATTTTTGATAGGTAGTGAGTATGATGAAATACAAGCGGGGTTTGTTTTAGCGGTTGAAAAACTTCCGGTATTAAAGGGGTTCCGCCAGTGCCCATAACAAGTGATTTAGTAAAACGGATCTTACTTGTACCACCTGTATCTGCTGTTGTCACTTTGAGTAATTTTACTTTTTGATTATCCATAACCGGCTCAATAGAGGTAACCTCTTCGCCGTATTGACATTGAGAAGAAAAATGACCCGCAACCCAGCGAAGGTAGTCATTAAATTCTAACCTGCTTGGGTAGAAAGTACTTAAATTTATGAAGTCCACTAAACGATTATGTGAATGTAAATAATTTAAGAAAGAGTAAGGGCTGGTTGGATTTCTCAATGTAACAAGATCTTTCAAAAATGAGACTTGTAGCCCACTTTGGTTAGTAATAGTATCACCATGCCATTGATATTCTCGCTGTTTATCAATAAATAAGGCATTTAGTGTGGTGGAATTGCTCTTAATTTCTTCTAAGGCAATCGCCAAAGCTATATTTGATGGGCCAAATCCGACACCAATGATATCGTATGTAGGTATTAGTGGCTGTGCCATGCTTAAACTCCTCGTTTAAAACAACTTTTATCTGCTACATAAATTTACTTTTGTTTATAAAAATGTGTAGCAGTGGGTATTAGCTGAATAAGGATTCATTAAGTATCCTTATTTAATGAATTACGTTAATTTAGCTTTTTTTTTCAACAACCCAAGGTGAAATGCTTGCTAGTTTTTCACTGGTTTCGGTGAGTTCTCTTTCTGGTGTTGAATCAAGTACAATTCCGGCTCCAGCCTGTAACCAGTGCTGATCGCCTTTACTCATAACACTGCGTAAAACTAATGCTGCGTCAATAACGCCTGTGTGATCTAGTTTTAAAATTGCGCCTGCATAAAGCCCTCTGCTACTGCCTTCGTGTCGTCGTATTTCTGAAAAAGCAGCCAGCTTTTGAATACCAGACGCTGTAACAGCAGGGAATAGGCTTTCGAATGCATGCCAAGCGTTATATTCTGTTTTTAGAGTGCCACAGACTCTCGAAGCTAAATGTTGCACAGAACCTCGCTTTTTTTGAACCATGAACTGTGGTACATGTACAGATTCTGGTTCACAAACTTCATTCATTTCGTCAACTGAAAGTCTCACAGATATTGCGTGTTCGTGGGTTTCTTTTGGATCTCTTAGTAACTCATCAAATATTTTTTGATCTGTTTCTGGATTACCTTCTAATCGTCGAGTACCCGCTAACGGCTCTGTTGTAACTTTACGGTTTTCATCAACTGAAAGTACAATTTCAGGACTAAACCCAGTGATTTTCCAACCAGCTAAATTCATTGTAAATGAACGAGCCGGTGTGTTCATCGAACGCCCTTGAAGCCAAGTCGCAGTGTAATCGGGCGAAAAATGTAGGGGAACCTTACGCGAGAGTATGACTTTTTCTAGTAAACCATTTTTAATATTGGCGACAGACTTTTTGACTGCATTTTTATAATTAATATTGTCTGGTATTTCGACATTTTTGTAAGGAACGTGTGCTCGTACAACTGCATTTTCTAGTATTAAGCGTACTTGCTGCTCAAGTTCACTGGATTTAGATTTAATGAGTGTTGGTTTTTTCCCTAGGGATACCGTTATTTTTGGCTCACAAATAAATAATAACGCTTCTTGACCTGCTTTTTCTTCTTCGGTTAATAGTTCTGGTGATTTCAGGGCATACGCGAATTCAAAACTAGACCATCCGCATGCTTGCCACTCACCATCCCAAGTATTTAATTCTTGCTGTAGGACTTGGCAGAGGTTTTCGCTGTTAACTTGGCGCTGAGTTTTTCCTGCAGAGGTATTAGATTCAATGTGAGTTGCAAATACGGTTATAGATCGAACAATACCCCCTGCAAACCAACATTCACCGTTATCTTCGTAAATTAAATATTCTTTAAATATACCACTGTCGGCTAGAGCGGCTGCTCGTGCGAAGATTAAATTTTGCTCATCGCTTTGGGTTGTGCCTTCATTGGAAAAATTAGTTTTCATAATATTTTATGCTCCTTTTCAAAATACATTTTGCATACACACGGGATTAATTTTCAATCAATGTGTTGCAATAATAACTACAGTAAATAATAATGCAAATTATTATTGTTTATATTTTAGGGTCTGTTTTATGGATAATGCACTTAGGCTAAAGCTTGCGAGAAAATTGGCGGCAACTCGAAAAATAACCATGCCGAATAATAATGTGGACTCTTTATCGACATTAAATCAAAGCTTTACAGTTTCAAAAGCAAAAAATGAGACCAGTTATGTACTTTCTAATGCGCAAGAAAGGATGTGGTTACTTAATCAACTAGACCCACTTTCGTCTGCTTACAATGTTTGTGTCTTGTGGCAATTTAAGGGTTGTTTAGATGCGCGTGTTTTACAGCAAAGTTGTTTTGAACTAGTGAACAGGCACAGTATTTTTCGAACTTCCTATTATGCAGACCCTATTGTTGGTGCTCGACAAAAAGTGCTTGATGAATTTCCTTTGCAGTGGTGTGAATATGATTTACAAGATTTAGATCAGCAGACGCGAGAAGTACGTCTTAAAGAAATAGCACAACATGCAAGTACAGAACCTTTCGATCTTGCAACTAAGAGTACACTTCGACTTGCTCTCGTAAAAATGACCGACAGCCATCACACTTTAGTTATGGTAGGGCAGCATATTGTTTGGGACGGGGCGTCATTTGGTATTTTTTCTAATGAATTATCAACATACTATAGGCTAATTAAGAGCGGCGAATCTAAACAACGGGCTCCTTTACCCATCCAGTATTTAGATTTTGCTCAATGGCATCGTGAAAAATGGCAACAAGATTCCGAGCAAAGCAAAGAGCAGGTTGCGTTCTGGCAAAAGCAGCTTACACCGCTACCTGAGCCTATTGATTTTCCAACTGACTTTCCTCGGGGAGTGAAGCAAAATGAAAATGGTGGCTGGCACAGTGATAATCTTGATCAAGCAACAACACAAACCCTACTTACGTTAGCACGAAAAGAACAAGTTACAACTTTTGAAGCCATTATTGCGGTGATTGCTTTATTAATGACTCGGCTTTCTAGGGCCTCAGAAGTGACGATAGGGACAGTGGCTTCGCATCGTAATTTACCTGAGCTAAGTGACCTGATAGGTAATTTTGGGAATGTTATTCCACTGCGGATTAAGGTTGATAATAAACTTTGTTTTCGTGAACTGATCCGTGATTGTGCGACACAATGTCGTGCTGCTTTTTCACATGCAGATTTACCCTTTGAATTATTACTTGAAAAATTACAAATAAAACGAGGGGAATCGCAAAACCCATTATTAGACACTATGGTGACTTTCTTAAGCCATGGGATGTCTCCACCCATAATAGATGGCTTAGATGTACATTGGGAAAAGTATTTTAATGGTACAACGCAAACAGATCTCTCTTTTGACGCATTATTAAAAGATAACTGCCTTCAGTTTCAAGCCACTTGGCGTGCTTCATTATATCGACCAAAAACCATACCAAATCATTTGAAACGGTTGCTACAGTTACTTAAACATTGTGTCCAAGAACCAGATATAGCACTAGCTAACATTACCACTGTATTACCCGATGAAAATCAATTAATAAAATGGGGTCAACGCGATGCTTTTGTAAGCCCAATAACAACGCTCGTTGCTTGGTTTGAGAATACCGTGAGTAAATACCCAAATCGAACTGCCGTTGAGTTAGTTGGCAGTGAAACGATAAAGAGTGTTTTGCAACAACAAAACGTGCTGCATGACCTCAGTTTTTTAACGCTCAATGCAAGAGCAAATAGAGTCGCAAGGTGGCTAGTATCGCAAGGGATTGGGCCAGAAGATCGGGTTGCCATAATAATGCCTCGCCAGTTGGAATGGTTCGTTGTGATGCTTGGTACACTCAAGGCAGGTGCCGCTATTGTACCTATAGATCCAAATTATCCAGAGGATTACATTAACCGAGTACTTACATTGGCGGCGCCAAATATAGTAATTAATAATGGTGATGCACATTCATTTGAATCAGCTAAAGCGGCTGAATTACAAACTAAAACAGTCAGTTTGTTAGTTATTGAGAATGAAGCATTAAGTATAAAAAATAGTGATCTTAATCTTACAAACGAAGAGAGATGCCGGCCATTGCGCCCATCTCATCCAGCCTGTATTACGTTTACATCAGGCTCAACAGGGCAGCCAAAAGGTGTTGTTGTAAAACATGCTTCTCTGGTTAACCTTATTGCTAGTCATAAACACGATCTCTATAGCGAAGCTTCTGCGCTTGTAGAACATAATCAGCTAAAAGTTGGCCATGCTTGGTCTTTGGCTTTTGATGCCTCATGGCAACCTACACTGTGGATGTTTGAAGGCCATAAAGTCTATTTATTTGATGCAAATACGATGCAAGACGCGGTCACTCTTGCCAAAGAGATAATGCTTAAAAAAATGGATTTTATTGAGTTAACTCCCAGTATGCTAGATGAAGTATTACCGTGGTTACAGTCAGGACTTACAGATACAAATGGGCAATTTATTGAACCTCACACACCTGCAATATTGGGTTTTGGTGGTGAATCGGTAAAACAAGAGCTTTGGCAACGTATAAAGAGCCTTCCTGGTACGTTGGGCTTTAATTTATATGGCCCGACAGAGGCAACAGTGGATGCGATGATTGCTAAAACCAATGCCGCTGAAAAGCCGGTAATAGGTGGGCCGGTTGCAGGAGGGCAAGTTTATGTTTTAGATAGTTGCTTGCAATTAGCGCCTTTAGGGGTGCCTGGTGAGCTTGCAATTGCTGGTGCTGGATTAGCAAGGGGATACCTTGATCGTAGTGATTTAACAGCAAGCAAGTTTATTGCTAATCCTTTTGCTGAACAAGGTGAAAGACTTTATCTAACTGGTGATAGAGTAAAATGGACAACTCAAGGAAATATTGAATACATTGGCCGTATAGACGAGCAAGTGAAAATTAGAGGTTTTCGTGTTGAGCCGCTCGAAGTTGAGTCAACCATTGAGCTGTTAATTAAATGTCCTTGCGCTGTCATTGCCAGAGCAGTTACTCAAAGTGCGATGGAGTTAATTTGTTATATTGAAAATGAAATGGAGCAACTAAGCGATAATCAAGAGGCTAATTTAAACTTAATAGCTCGCTTTCGCTATGTATGTGAGCAAGCTCTACCCCCTCACTTAGTCCCCAAGTATTTTGTAATTAATAAAAAACTACCTAAGTTACCTAATGGAAAAATTAATCGTAAAGCGCTGTCGATACCTGATGATTTAGGTGTTATTGCCAAAAGAGCCCCTCGCAATGAACTGGAGAAAAAGCTATGTAATTTAGTGTGTGACGTTTTAGGGATTGAGACAATAGGCATTGACGATGGATTTTTTGCAGTGGGTGGCGATAGTATTTCAGTTGTAAAATTAGTCAGTCGCGCTCGTCGAGAAGGGATCCACCTTACTCCTCGCCAAGTATTTAATGCAAAATGCATTGCGAATTTGGTTAAAGAATTACACGAAGTTGATCCCCTCGGAGACAGTCAAAATAGTAAAACGGTTAGCCACGATAGTAATGATAAAGGTCAGCTTACTTCAACTTTATTAATGCAGCGCTACCTTAATGCAGCGACACCGCTTGATCGATTTGCACAACTAGCAAGTGTAGTAGTGCCTGAAAGTATGACGGCTGGTGAACTAAAAGAGCTTGTGTATGCTTTACTTAATCGCCATGGGTTGTTGCGAGCTCAATTGGTGCAATCGGGTACGGGAGAGTTATCCCTAAATGTTCCAGTTGAAAATACCCAAACTATTTATTGTGAGCAAACTTATCAACAGTGTGATGATAATAAATATAGAGTGTATTCTGAAAATGCTGATTTACCCACTTTAGAAAACTCAGGTGTATTATCAGCAGCTGAGTTGGCAAAACAACTATGCAGTAATTTAAGTCCTAAAAACGGTGTTATGGTTGCCGTATTGTTAGTTAAAGAAAATGAAAATAATAACCAAAGGGCTTGGTTTGCCATAAACCATTTAGTCATAGATGCCTCATCATGGCATATTTTGGCTGAAGACCTTGCGATTGTCCGAAATCAGCAAGTGAGTAATGAAAAACTTGAATTACCTCCTGTACCAACATCATGGCGTAGTTGGTCCAATCATATAAATAAATTAAGCCAGCAGTATATACCTGCGCCAAATTCAACCAATTTGGGAACGTTGGTAAGTGCTCACACATTAACTTGGAGCTTGGAACCTTATAATAAAACATGTCCGGCATTAACTGTCGCTCGTAGGTTAGGGCTTCCACTGGCTAGTTTATTACCTGCTATAAGTTGCTTAGCTGCTATTACATCAAAATTAAAACCAGCGCTAGATAATCGCTGCCCTACCTTGGTACTAGAGCGGCATGGTCGAGAAGTACAGGAACCAACACAAGATTTAAGCAGGACCATTGGCTGGTTTGCCCGTGAAGTTTATGTGGCTCTCAATAGTGATGTTTTAAAGACTAAATCGGACGAAATGTCGAGCCAGTTGATAGAAACAGTGTTGCGTAAATGGTGTGGTCAAATTATTCAGCAAGACTCTCCTTTTGTATCATCAAGTGGTGTCGCGCCTGCTCAACAAGGTGTAAATGGATGGTTAGTCGGTTTTAATTTTCTTGGTGATTTAAATTTATCCTCCAATTCAGATTTATGGTCAGTAACTCCGCTTCTTGAGCAGCTTACTGAAGCTTGCTCCGATCACTGGCCGTTACTAAATTCTTTAGATTTAACAGCCTATTACAGCCAACAAAAAGGGATAAAAACACTTCACTTTAATGCGATAGCACCTAGTAGCGAATTGCACCATAGTGATCTACTACGATTTAAAGCTGAGTTAAATAAGCTTTTTCATCAACTACACGACTGTTTTATTGAAGAACAACAACAGCTACAAGCGCAAGGTCTTGTTGATAGTAATAATTTGACAATTAAGCCAGCTACGCCACTACAAGTTGAAATGCTTCGCCACTGTCATGGACTAGCAGATCCATGGACAACACAAATGGAAATAGCTCTTTCTAATCAACACACCCCAGAAATATCTGAAAGTGCTTTAAAAGCAGGGGCCGCCGATCTTCTGCGCCGTCATGACGCGCTAAGATCAGGCTTTTTTGTAAAAACATTTTCTACCTTTACTGCCGATATACTCGAGCCTGTATGGGAAACTTTAGATTTACGTGGTGAACCAAGTGAGCAATATGAAGCACTGTTAGCGCAGCATCGCACAGCATGGTACCAATATCGCTTTGAATTTGATGCTCCGCCACTCATGCGATTTTTATCTATACGTATAAGTGATAGTCAGTGGCTAATTTTGATTCATTGTCATCACTTACTGCTTGATGGTTGGTCAGCCCCTCGAATTTTGCAAGAGTGGCTTGGAGGAATGAGTGCTGAAGCCACTTTAGCTTATCCAAATTTACATTGGGGTCAATATCTTGATTGGTTACAAAAACAAGATCCGACAATACCTTGTCAATATTGGAATAAAGCGCTGAATGGTTTCAAAGCCCCTTCATTATTATGCCCGACAAGACAACAACGATTTCCTTCACAAGAATTATCTAGTGTGCTTTGTGCTGCTGTAAATGCAGACATTAAAGCATTAGCTGCAAAGATTAATGTATCTACGGCCATGCTATTTCAATTGGCATGGGCTAAAACAGTGGGTAATGCACTTAATCAGGACGATGTCGTATTTGGTTTATTTGATTCTGGTCGTGCAGCGTCGTTAGCAGGTATTGAAACGCTTGTTGGATTGGTTACTCAGTTAGTACCAATACGTATTAAGACCGATCCTTTGAGTAGTCCAATTGCGTTGTTGCAGCAGTTGCAAACTGAGCAATTTGAATGGCAAGCGTTAGCTCCGGTTAGGTTGGATAATTTGGAGGCGACTCATCGTTTTGGTGAATTTTTTGATACTTTATTAGTTATTGAAAATGCCCTTGATGCGGATACACAAACCGCAGAGCCAATTAAACAAGTCGATTCATCTCAAGGGCTTACATTACCAGTTGCATTGGCAGGATTGAAGGATGTTAAGTGGCAAGATTCGGTTGGCCAAGCCGCTGCTTTATTTATCTACCCTGGTGCAACAACCAAGATCCGTTTGAGCTTTGACCCGCATGCAGTGGGTAAAAAACGTAGCGCTCAGCTATTAACTGATTTTGAGTTCTATTTGCAAGAAGTTGTCGATAGTTGTAACAAATTCAGTCATGAAGCCGCAAATTCTGCGCAACTTAATAACAGCGAATTAAACCCCCTATCAACAGTCTCTTTGGAGTTAAATCATGAGTGAAAATATTTTCGATGATGAATCAATGGCATTTGTAGTTCTTATCAATCATGAAAAACAGTATTCGTTATGGCCTGAAGTATTAACTATTCCTTCTGGTTGGGAGCAGGTTTTTGGCCCTCAAACACGTGATACTTGTTTGAGTTGGCTAAGTGATAATTGGACAGATTTACGTCCTAAATCACTCATAGAGATGGATGGGAATTAATATGGAGCAGATTAACAAAGGGATGCCAGCAGGTACAGCATGCCTGTATCAATCCTTTGCTGAACAAGCCGTTATGCACCCTAATCGCATCGCCGTTAGTGATGAACATAGCTCCTTGACATATAAAGCACTTAAACAAAAAGCTGATTTGGCATCACATCGACTTTATGCAAGTGGTGTTCGTACAGGAAACTGCGTGGCTTTAATACTGCCTAGAAACTGTGAGCAAATTATTCACGTGTTAGCAATATTGCAACTTGGAGCGTGCTATGTGCCGATTGATCCCGACTACCCCAAAGAAAGGATCGATTGGATAATTGCTTGTAGTCAGCCTAGCGCAATTGTTACTCAGCGAGAGTTGAGCAAGACGCTTTGGGGTAACGATTCACTTACTAAAGCTATGAGTCATTTGTTGTTTGTCGAGGACCAATTTAACTTTATTCCAGATGAGCACGAGAAACCTGTTTACAGAGCCGCAGGTGCTTTCGCTTATATTATTTTTACTTCAGGGTCGACGGGAAACCCTAAGGGAGTTGTTGTAGGGCATCAGCAAGTTCTGGCCTTAATTAATGCGGCAATGCCTTTATTAGATGCAACACATACTGATGTTTGGGCTTTGTTTCATTCACTGGCTTTTGATTTTTCAGTGTGGGAAGTGTGGGGAGCTTTGACCACAGGAGCCAAGCTAACGATTATTCCAAAAAGTGTAATTTGGTCACCAGACGCCTTAGTGCAATATTTGAGAGCAGAAAAGGTCACTATTCTTAATCAAACGCCTTCAGCATTTTATGCCTTAATTGACGCAGAAAGTAAGGCTCTAAAAATGAGTGAGCAACCACTATGCTTGCGCAAAGTGGTCTTTGGTGGTGAAGCACTTAATTTGGATAAAGTAAAAAAATGGTGGCAGCTTTACCCTTGCGAAACATTGCAATTGATAAACATGTACGGGATCACAGAGACAACGGTGCACGTAACATGGCTAACACTAAGTGATTCACTTTGTGGCACTGAAAATAGTCCAATAGGTGAAGGGCTATCTAGTTTGGAGGTGCTTTTACTTGATAAAAATTTAGAAAAAGTGGCTGATGGTGAAATTGGTGAAATTTATGTAGCAGGAGATCAAGTGGCATTCGGTTACATCAATCGCCCTGATCTAACCGCGATGCGATTTGTTGCCAGTCCTTTTCACACTGGGAAGCGGATGTATCGTTCGGGTGACTTAGCGAAGCAAATTGATGGTCAACTCTTTTATTTTGGTCGCGCAGACAGGCAATTGAAAGTAAGGGGATTTCGTATTGAGCCGAGTGAAATAGAAGTTGTTTTAGAATCTCATGCAAAGATACAAAGAGCAGCCGTGATAGCAAAACCATGCCTCGACAGTGGTTTATCAGATGGCTTAATTGCTATTTTAATCGCGACAGAGGAATCATTTACCGCACAACCAATAGCAACATTGAGAAATTATCTATCTCAGCATCTCCCTGTTCACTATTTACCTTCAGACTTTCTATTTGTTAAAAAATTCCCGCTAACAGTAAATGGAAAACTGGATGAAAAAGCGTTACTTATGCAGTGGCAAGCAAATCAAAAAAGTACTTCTTCTTTGCATCAACAGCGGCTAGAGCTGCTGCGTTTGAAGCAACAAGACATCCTCGCCAAGTCAACAACATGATTTGGTAAAGACAAACATTAAGAATGGAAACTACCCAAATGAATAAAAATAGTAATTCAGCCTCGCTATTAGAAGATGTACTTGCTGTCGTTAGTAATACGTTAAATTTACAGCCTGGCGCTGTCTCAGCAGAATGTAACCTAATTGAAGCAGGACTTGATTCGATCACATTAATGAACTTAGTGTCAACTTGGCGAGCGGCTGGTTATGATATTAACTTTGCAGATTTAGCTAAAAAACCATTCGTGGGGGCATGGGTTGAGTATCTTAGGATATCGGCTGCCAGCCTCGCTGATAATACACAAGACACTATATTTGGGGTCCCAAAAATAAGAATCGGGAAACTTCCTCATGCGCCTTTTTCACTTGCGCCTATGCAGTATGCCTATTGGTTAGGACGTGATGTTAATCAACCGCTTGGGGGTGTATCAGCGCATCTGTATTGTGAATTTGAGTTGTCGGCAATCAATGATAAGTCACAGCCATTAGATTTAGCCCGTTTGACGCTAGCAATAGAGAAACTTGTTCAACGTCATAGCTCGTTGCGTTTACAAGTATGTTCCAGCGGACAGCAAATACATAATCCAAGTAATAATACAGTGCATGTCATTTTTAATGATTTACGAGATAAACCTACTGATGTTGCGCAGCAGTTATTAGAGCAGTATCGCTCGACCTATTCATCACAAATGTTAGATATTGAGTCAGGAGAAGTATTTGCGGTCGCTTTAAGCTTATTAGAAAATGGTAACAGTCGCCTGCATTTAGACATTGATATGATAGCTGCAGACGCCGTTAGTTATCGCACGCTACTGCGTGATCTTGCACTGTTATACGATGATCCTGATGTAGAACTTGCTGATTTAGCAATGAGTTATAAAGATTGCCGAATGGCCATTGAGCATAATTGGGAGTCAATAAAAGAAAGCTCAGGAATGTGGTGGCAAACACAGCTAGCTTCTTTACCCAATGGCCCATTACTACCTTTAAAAGCAGCTTTATCGCAGCATCCTATTACAACACGACGCCATTTTAATATTGATCCGCAGCGTAAAGCACAATTATATGCGCAATGTCGTCAGTATGGATTAACCCCATCAGTGGTGTTAGCAACCGTGCTGGCAGAAACTCTGGCTGGATGGAGCAAAGATCCGCGTTTTATTCTCAATGTTCCTTTATTTCAACGTCCACTCGCAGGCCCTAATATTAAAGAGGTGGTAGGCGACTTTAGTAGTTCAATACTTCTCGATGTTGATACTGGCCCGACTGCAACTTTTGTGACACGAGCGCGTGATGTTCAATCTAGTATGCACGAGGGAGCAGCGCGCGCAGACTACGGTGGAGTTCATGTTTTAAGAGATTTAGGGCGTGCACGTGGGCAGCAAGTAACAGCGCCTGTTGTATTTACAAGCGCATTAAATTTAGGTGAGTTATTTGATGCAAATGTGCGCCGAGTATTTGGGGATCCTATTTGGATTATTTCTCAAGGGCCACAGGTATTACTTGATGCGCAAGTAACTGAACTTGATGGTGGTATTTTAATTAACTGGGATTGTCGAGAGGATGCTTTTGTTGATGGTGTGCTCGATGCAATGTTTAATTTTTTCAGTAATACCGTGGTGAACCTCGTCACTGAGCCGGATTATTGGGATACGCATATTGGTGATACGTTACCCAAAAATAGAGCCGTTGCTGAGGTCCAAGAGCCAGTAATTACTAAAAATTTGGAACATGATGAAACCTCGTTAAGTATGCCAATAGTTCGTGTGGTAGCTTCTATTTGGCATGAAGTGATCGGGGGGGATGGTAGTAATATTCATCAAAACTTATTTGCTGCGGGTGGGGATTCTGTTTTAGCAAGTTCGTTAATCGCGCAAATTAGGGAAATCTTCGGATCCAATTCGATAGACATGAAAAGCTTATTTAGTTCACCTTCTATTGCAGGCATTGCCGCTTCAATTACTGACTCGAGCGATGCTGAAGAAGTATTACAAATTGCTCAAGTGTATTGTGAAATCTTAGATTTAGATGATGACGCACTCAGTGCTGAATTGGAAATGGAGGGGTCACTGTGACTGAGTTTGTGCCTACCGAAGCCGGGTTATATGCTTGGCCAGAAGAAATAAGCAGAAAGTACAAAGAGCAGGGGGTGTGGAAAAATGAAAACTTTGCAAATTGGTTAACTGCAAAACTTAAGCAATATGCTGATGTTATCTTGCTCAGCGGCCCCGACCTTCAATCTGGTGAATGGCAACAGATGACAGGCCAAGAAATAAGCGCTGTCGTGAATAATATAGTAGAGCATTGCCACAGTATTGGTCTTGGACGAGGTGATAAAGTGGTGATGCAAATGGGTAATAATAATGCATTTGTATTAACCTTTTTCGCTTTACTCCAACTTGGCGTTATTCCTGTCATGGCGTTACCTGGACATGGACAACGTGAAATTTTGCATTTTGTGAAATTAACACAAGCACGTGCTTGGTTTGTTAGTGAACAATCGATTAGCTTTGATTGTCATGCATTTGCCAATGAGCTACTTAATACAGTCCCAACACTTAAACATGTTGTTGTGGATGGCCTAGATTTAAAACCGCATTCGTCAATATTATCTTTACTAGGGTTTACTAAAGCAACTGAAGCTCAAATGACAGCACTTGAGTTTCCTGGTCTCGCAGCGGAACCTGCTGAAATGGCTTTATTATTATGCTCAGGCGGTACAACAGGAATACCGAAGTTAATTCCAAGAACACATAGAGATTACCTCTACAATATAAAAGCCAGTGCTAAGCTGTGTGAATTGAGTTCACAAGACCGCTATCTTGTAGCATTACCAGCGGCGCATAATTTTCCATTAGCTTGCCCAGGTATTTTAGGTGCGATTGAAGTGGGAGCTGGTGTCGTTATGTGTCCAGTGCCGAGTCCTGAAATTGCATTTGAGTATATTGAAAAAGCAGGGGTTACGGTGACAGCGTTAGTGCCGACTTTAGTGAAAACTTGGCTTAATTATGCTGCATTAGTAACACCTCCAGCGGCATGTCTTGATTTATTACAAGTTGGCGGTGCTAAACTTGATGAAGCTACAGCTCGCAGAATCGGTAATGAACTTAATTGTAATTTACAACAAGTGTTTGGCATGGCTGAAGGACTTCTTAATTTCACTCGTAATTCAGATCCTAGTGTTTTAAAACTCAAGACTCAAGGACGTCCATTATCTGATTTGGATGAAGTTAGGGTGGTGGACGAACAAGGCCAGGATGTTGCAAAGGGAAAGTGTGGCGAGCTGTTGACCAGAGGTCCATATACAATCCGTGGTTATTATAAAGACGAGCAGGCCAATCAAAAATCATTTACTACTGAAGGTTATTACCGTACTGGGGATCAGGTAAGGCGGCTAAGCAGTGGTCACCTTATTGTTGAAGGCCGAATCCAAGAGGTTCTTCGCCGAGGTGGAGAGACTATTTCTGTTGAAACATTAGAAGCTCATTTAGCTTGTCATCATGGCATAAAAGATGTTGCTGTTGTGGGACTACCTTGCGAACAACTCGGTGAGCGAACATGCGCAGTTATTGTTTCGCAAGACCCAAATTCGCCTAACTTAGCACTCAAAGACGTAAGGCAATACTTAGCGGCACAAGGTGTTGCACGCTATATGTTGCCAGATACAGTGGCGTACGTTGAACATATCCCATTAACCGTTATAGGTAAAATTGCTCGTAAAAAATTATCTGCACAAATTCACCTTGAGCTTAATAAGCAACATCAAGCAATACAAACAGTGTGAATTAAATTAATGATGCGCAATCACCACCAGAGGATGTACCGCAATGGCTGGCTGCTGAATATAAGCAAGCTAATGATGTTGATTGTGGCTAATAGTGGATTGGTAGTGCGTTTAAAGTATTAGTTATTACTGGGAGTTTGTTGTTTAACTTGTTGATGAAACAAACTCCCTCAATACCCTTTATTTAATTATGAGGTGAGCCTTATCATCGATGAACAATTTACTTTAACGGCTGAGTTAAAGAGCGAATACCAAAGTCGAGTAATTGAGTATGCACGTGAATTACTGCAATTTGAATCGGTAACACCTGATGACGCAGGTTGCCAAGCATGGATTGCAAAAAAGTTATCAATGCTGGGAGCAAAAATCGATACATTTGAAAGTCATGGGGTGAGTAACCTAATTGCTGTTATATCTAATGGTGATGGACCCGATTTAGGTTTTTGTGGGCACACGGATGTTGTGCCCGCAGGTAATCTTAATAAATGGCAAGCCCCACCTTTTGCAGGTGAAATTAAAAATGATTACCTGATCGGTCGAGGCATCGCAGATATGAAAGGCGGTATTGCCGCAGCCTTAGTTGCAGCTGAGATGCTAGTACTCGAAGGGAGCTTTGTTGGGCGACTATGGTTTTTAATTACCAGCGATGAAGAGGGCGATGCTTTATTCGGCTCATGTGAAATTGTAAAACACTTTAAAGATGCAAAACAGGACTTGGATTATTGTATTGTTGGAGAACCGACATCAATAAAGCAGTGCGGTGACATGCTAAAAATTGGACGCAGAGGGGCGTTGAGTTTTGCCATTCAAGTTAATGGAAAAAGTGCGCACGTTGCTTATCCGACTCAAGGCATTAATGCTATCCATCATGCCTGTAGCATTGTAAAAGATTTAATGAAATTTGATTGGGATAATAGAGATAGCAATCAGCTTGGTACAACAATGCAAGTCACTCATATCGACTCAGGCTTGTGCAGCGATAATGTCATACCTGACGCTGTAATAATTAATTTAAATATTCGTTATACCACGGCTTACAGTGAAGATGATCTAATTCATTTAGTCACTCATATTGTAACGCGAACTACTAATGACTTCTCACTAACAACATCGCATGCTTGCAACCCTTATTACTCTGCAGAGAATAGTAAAAATAAACTTTCGCTAATAAAAGAGTGCAAAACAGCCATTAACCAATGTACTGGTTTGCTTCCTCAAACCTCAACTGCAGGAGGAACTTCTGATGGCCGTTTTTTTAGCGATATTTGTCCGCAAGTAGTTGAACTTGGTTTAACTAACGGCACTATCCATCAAGAAAATGAACGAGTTCATATTAGTGAGCTTGGAAATTTAACAAATATCTATTTTACGGTGTTTAAAAAGTTACTAAGTAACCAGAGCTCAGGTTAAATAGCCTTTAAATTGAAATAATTTAACTCTGAAAAGCTAACATACCTTATTACCTAAGAGGCTAAACTAAATTTTATAGGTCATTAAAACAATCATAATAAAAACTACAAGTTGCAAATGAAAACTGTTAGTATTTTTGTTTTCAAATTAAATTTAACATCAATGAAACCCTTATCTATTTTATTTATTATGTTTGTTACTTTACTTGCTAATAGCTATGTACATGCAAGTCCGCAGCCTCTTAATCCACAGCGAATAGTGGTTGCAGGGGGCTCAATAACAGAAGTTATTTACGCCCTTGGTGAACAACAACGCATTGTTGGCGTTGATAGCACCAGTGTTTATCCTGCCGCTGCAACTCAGAAGCCACAAATTGGCTATGTTCGCAAAATAAGCGTTGAAGGTGTGTTGTCATTAAATCCAGATCTTATCCTCGCTGAATCAGATATTGGTCCTAAAAAAATGGTTGAGCAATTAAAGCTCACTGGCGCTAACTTGGTTATCTTGCATGAAAACGACAACTTTTGGCGTATTGAAAATAAAATAGAGCAAATAGCCAAACAATTAAATGTTGTGAGTAAGGGCAATATGCTCGCAGACTCTTTGCAAGCGGACCGCAAGGCCTTGTCATATATTTTAGAGCAAACAAGTACTAAACCTAAGGTTTTGGTTATCCGCAGTAGTAAACTTATGGTTGCAGGGGCAGAGACGACTGCTGATGAGTTGGTAACTATTGCCGGTGGAGTGAATATGATGGCTCAAACAATGGTTAACTGGCAGACGATTTCAAGCGAGGCTGCATTGGCACTAAATCCTGATGTGATTATTAGTATGGGAATTGGCGCCAATGATCAGCAACCAAGCGCTGAAATATTATCTGTTTTTAAATATTCAAATGCGATAAAAAATGCACGTATTTACAATTTTGATGCGCTCTATTTGTTAAGTATGGGGCCTAGAACGCCTCAAGCGGCCGTAGAACTAGCGCATGCATTTTATCCTAAAACACGCTTGCCAGATGGCTATCAATATAGATTTTTAAAATTAGCTGAAAACAGCACAAAACAACAGGACGAGCGATAGTTATGCTGGCGTTAGGAAATAGGTTATTAGCGCAACAACGGATACGGGTTTTATCTATTCCTGTTTTGTTTATTATTTGTATATTGGTATTTTTTATTGCTCTAAGTCAGGGAGGGGTCGTGATAACGCTGCGCGAGACGATGCTTATGCTAACCCAACCGGTAGATGATCAGCTTAAACACGCTATAATTTGGCAGATCCGCCTTCCTCGTATTCTACTTTCGATGGTTGTTGGAGCTGGTTTAGCAACCTGCGGTGCTGCAATGCAAGCTTTATTTAGAAATCCATTAGCAGATCCTGGCTTGATTGGCATTGCCAGTGGTGCAGCGTTAGGTGCAGTAGCAACTATTGTATTAGGAACAAGCTTGTTTGCTAATTTTAGCGACAACTTAGGCTACTATGCGGTGCCTGTAGGGGCATTTTTGAGTTGTATAGCGGTATGCATGTTTATCTATCGGTTGGGCGCGCAAAATGGGCGTTTTACTATCGTTAGTCTACTACTGGCAGGGATTGCCGTAAATGCGATTGTAAACGCTATTATCGGTATCTTAACACTGGTAAGTAATGAGCAACAATTGCGTGATTTAACATTTTGGAGTATGGGCTCTTTGGCGGGGAATCACCTTGCGATGATAATGCCAACACTCGGTATTATTATTGGTTGTTGTATTGGTTTATTACGTTTATCTAAACCTCTTAACGTGTATTTATTAGGAGAGGCTCAAGCGAAGCATGTCGGCATTAATGTGACTAAATTGAAAAAGCAGGTTTTTATATATACGGCACTTTGCACTGCCGCAGCCGTCGCAATTACGGGCGTTATTGGTTTTGTTGGCTTAATAGTGCCGCATATTATGCGCTTAATATTAGGCCCAGATCACCGTTATTTATTACCAGCTTGTATGTTAGGGGGAGCATTAATGCTTAGCCTTGCTGATTTATTTGCCCGTACCATAATGCTACCAGCAGAAGTGCCCATTGGTCTAATAACCAGTGCTATTGGCGGTCCATTCTTTTTGATTATGCTGCTAAAAACTTACCAAGGAGCAAAGTGAACTATGTTAATTGGCAATCAACTTAGCGTAAAAATTAAACATAAAACGTTGCTGGATAATATTGATTTTTATGTAAAACCACATGAAATTGTAGTTATCATTGGTCCCAATGGCGCAGGTAAATCATCATTAATGAAAGCATTATCAGGAGATTTGCCGTTAAGTGGCGGAACGGTAAATATTAATCAACGAGAGTTAAATGAGTATAGTTTGCTAGAGCTTGCTAAATTAAGGGCGGTATTAACCCAGAGCTACGAGTTAGATTTTCCTTTCACCGTTAATGAAGTTGTTGATATGGCGCATTTTAGTCATCAAGAACAGTGTACGCAGGCTACTTTGAAACAGTGCTCTAATGATGCAATGAAAGCCGTAGGGATTACTCACCTAGCACAGCAATGCTTTACTCAGCTTTCTGGTGGTGAAAAGCAACGTACTCAATTAGCGCGTGTATTGTGCCAATTACAGCCAAGTTTAACTCAGCAAAAAAATGCTTATTTATTAATTGATGAGCCAACTGCTAGCTTAGATTTATATCATCAATATGAAGTTATGAACCAAGCCGTTACAACGGCAAAACAAGGCGCGGGAGTTGTTGCTGTTCTTCATGATTTATCACTTGCTGCGAGCTTTGCAGATCGAATTTACATGCTTGATAAAGGAAAAGTTGTTGCTCATGGCTCGCCTGAAGAAGTACTAACACAGCGCCATTTAAGTAATGTTTATAATATTAATGCAAAGCTGCAAACAGATATTGAAGATGTACTTCCCCACATTATGGTGGCGGAAAAAACACTCACAAAGATATGATTTTAAGTTGTATCGATTACATATTATTGAGTGTTTTTATAAATGGGTAACTAGGGCCTGTTTATCTTTTGAGGTTAAATTTGCAGCAGTATGTTTGGTATTTAGGCAAGGCTGAGCCTATGTAGTGTGGTCACTGCCCATAAATAGGCGATAATGCAGTATAAAGACCAAACATGCGCTTCCCTTTGAGGGACGATTAACTCTTTGTTGCCTTGTTATCGACACGATTTTCTTACCTCAAAATAGATCACTTAATTAAGCTAATTGGTATTACCGCAATGAGAGTGGACAAGTGTAGCTACATCTTGTAATTCAATATTTTCAGGTATCGCTATCTCTTTGGCTGATGCCTGTAGCCATGTTGCAGCATCATCAAGTGATTTAAATACGGCTCCAGGTATACCAAAGGCTTTTTGAACGCTCATATTCTGCAATTTTTGATATTGCTCCTCAGGAACAACGATAAGCATCGCTTGAACAAGTTGTTGCATTTTCTCTGCCGCACCATTTTTAAGCCATTCTTGTGTTGCAGGACCCGCCCCTTTAGGGTGTTGTAAGGATGCTTCATCTGTATAAACACGCACTACAATAAATGCTTCAGCTCTATCAAACCAACGATCCCATGATATTAAAGAGTCTAAGTGCATTGCTAGCGTGCACTCCCCCTTTGCTACTGTTACAGCTAATGGCCAGAGGCTGCTATCGTATTTAATTGTTGTCATACTTAATAACCTTTGTTATTGATTTTATAGATTTTCCACAGCAAATAATTTAGCTTTGCCGTGGAAAAATCTGATTGATTAGAATGTATACTGTATGCCCGCACTAATCGTTCTTGGTTGGGTCAATACTGCTGTATCAAAGTTAGTATCAGGTTCATTGCTATCAGCAGGTGCTGTACCTGGATACAATGCAACAGGAGCATCTTCATCAAAAATATTACGTACTGAAAGATACACTTTAGCTTGCTCAGAGATAACGTAGTTCAAACTTGTATCAAAGGTCGCAAAAGCGTCTGTTTTACCGCCTTCATCGTTTGAAATACTGGTATACCAGCCATCAGTGTACTGGCCACTAACGTTAACAACCCAATTATTTGATTGCCATGTGGTCCCTAATTTCATAGAAGCAGAAGGAACCGTAAGTAATGAGTTCCCTTCTAGGCCTGAGTTTGGATAATCAGTGATCTCTGAATCTAACAGTGCAAAACCACCATAAAGATTGAACTGATCATTAATCTGCCAATCGGCATTAAATTCAAAACCAATAGTAGTTACTTCGTCTGCATTTCTAACTACATAAGCTTCATCACGTGAGTTTTCAGGTGTTAAATCAAAAGGTAGTTGCATGTCTGTATATTGCGAATAAAACAGGTTTTGAGATGTGCTTATACTGTTATTAGCCCATTGCTGACGACCATAGATTTCTAAAGAGTTTACGTACTCTTCATCATATTCATAGTTAACAATTGGTGCGCCAAAGGAAATGCCGCCGCCGCCTGCATTATACCCGCGAGATAATTGTAAACCGACAATATGCGTATCACTTACTTGGTAGCTGAGCCCAAGCTTAGGTAATAAGGCACTGTAGTCGTTATCGGATTCTATTTTTGCAATCGCTCTATCAGGATCACCGCCTTCACGTTTGCGGTTTTCTTTTTCGTAGCGTAAACCTGCCGTTAGCTCAAATTTGTCACTAAATGGGAGGGCACCCTCAGAGTAGATTGCAAAATTATCTGAATCATCAGTAAAGCTTTGTTTTACAATGAATTGGATCCAATCATCTTGTTTTGAAGTGTAGTAGCGACTACCAATAACCCATTGTTCGCCGTTATCACCTTGATAGCGTAAACGAGGTTCTATCACAAACTCTTTGTTATCAATATTCGCTTTAGACCCATCTGGCGTAGATTTACGTTCAAAATTAAAGTCTGTTGCTGAAGCCGTTACTTCTAACTGTAGTTGTTGAGTTAATGATGCGCTGTATTCAATGCCTAAGCTTTTAGTATGCGTAACATGAACGGGTTGTTGCGGAAAATTAGAACGACGTTGCTCAAATGGATAATCAATGATTTCACTATTTGGACCACTGTATTTGTTATCGGTTAGTGTAACAACCACGCGTGTACCGTATTTGTCATCGCCCTCATAAAGTAATTTCCCTCTAATTGCACGGCCTTCCATGTCAGCTGGGTCTTTAACACCAGGGTAAGATTCATAATCAACAGATGAACTACGTTCAAATTGATCTGCTGCAATTCGTAAGGAAAACTGCTCCGAAAGAGGTTGATTATAAATAGCTGAAAGTCGTTTTTGGTCTAAATTCCCGCCTTCAGCACGAATTGTGAACTCTTGTTCAAACGTCGGATCTTGTGTTTCTACCCGTATTGTACCTGCTATTGCATTACGCCCAGCTAAAGTACTTTGTGGCCCTCTGAGAACTTCAATTTGTTCAAGGTCCCAAATACCTAAATCGCCAAAAACTATTTCGTTATAAGTCGCTGAACGACCATCAATTTGCCAGTTTAAGCGTGCTCTGCTGCCTGCAAAAAATGCATTCGCGTTTTCTGCGGCTCCAGTACCATCAATACCCCTTACTGTTGGAGCTTTACCAGTACCAGTGACCATTGTGATGTTTGGAATTTCGCTTAATACGTCTCTTACTGTTCTTAATTCGGGGCGGCTTTCAAGTTCTTTACTATCGAAAACAACAACGCTATTACCACTTTGTAGTAGACTTCTTGATAATAACTCTCCAGTAACTTCAATAACGGTCATTTGATCCACTGCGTCATTGTTATCAGAATTAGCTAAAGCTGTAGTAGATGTAAGTGCTGCGAGGGGGATTAAAACATCCTTAAATTTCACAGGTATTCCCTTTTGTAAATGTAAATGATAATTGTTTTTAATACTACATTTGGTTGTATTAAAATACAACACTAAAGTTAATTAATGTTGTATTTTTAACTTAATTGTTAATCAGTAGGGAGGTGGTTTGGCTGTTATTTCAATCTAGGGGCGATTTAATCGCGGCGTGAGGTTGTAACCTAGTGGGCTTGGTAGCGGCTCCTGCGTTATCCTACTGGCAGCGCATGTTTGGCATTTATTCAACGTTATCGCCTATTTATGGGGAATAACCACACTACATAAGCTCAGCCTTACCTAAATACCAAGCATAGAGCTGCAAATTTAACCTCGAAAGATAAACAGGTCCCAGACAAATTTTTTATCTAGCTGTTTCAAATAAAAATTTTAACGACGTATAGTGCAATTTAATTCGTTAAATTGCTCAAAGATTTATGCAGGTTGGTATAACTAGGAATTTTTGAATTCGCACTCTGTGAGCACTATATTTTTGTCACATTGGTAAAATACGGTTAAGTAAGTGTCTTTAGGCACTTGCGGTGAAAGTGCTTGGGTTATTTTAAATTGCAGTTGTTGTTCATTAAAGGCAATGAGCGTAGCCGCTTCAAAGCCAAAAAATTGTTTCACACTTGCGTACAAAGCTTTAAAAATACTTTCTTTTGCTGAGAAGATAATGGTTAACGGGTGTGATACCTGCTCTGCGAACAATCTAAACTGAGGATAGTCATTAGGGTGTAAAATTTGTTCTTGTAGCTCTCGCTCTTGTTTTGCGCTCATTAGCTGTTCGATATCAATACCAATGCCAGCGATATCTGTGCGCTGAGAGGCCATTGCCATTGCAATCCCTTGAGTGTGGGTAATACTACCGATAACTTTATCAGGCCATATCGGCGCGCGATCATTGCCAGAAAGAATATCAAAAGAGAAAATACCGAGTGCGTTTAGTACTTTTTTCGCACAAAATCGGCCAGCCAAATACTCGGCCTTTCGTTTTGTGACTGCTTTTTGAAGTTGCAGCGGTGAAAAAATCTGATAACTCGAAAAGTCACTATCAATAAAGTGGTTACTATCAAATTTACAACAAAAAGTGCTGTGGCTAAGGTAGGGTGTAAACTGAGTATAAGGGGAAAGTTCCATATGCTATTTGCATTTTTCCTAAAATTAAGAGTAGCGCTTTAATGGTACGTTAAAAATATAATAAATAAAGTAAAGTTTATGACCTGTGTTGAGCTTAAGCTCATTGCGTAATGTACAATATGCATGATTAATTAACCTGAACTCTGGATAATAAATCTATATCGAGTAGCTATTGACGCGTAAATTCGCCTTGTTTTCACTGAGAATCTCTGGCTAGAGAAAATAAAGTTAAATATCACCATGATTCAATACGTAGTAAATCTCTTAACCAGAGTTCAGGTTACTTAGTTTTTGAGTGTTTAACGAGTTTGGCACAGAGCTTTGATCTCCTGAATAAGGGCAATGCTTGCTTCGTTATCGCTATGCACACATAAACTATCAGCATGTAAAGGTAATACCTTTCCCGATTGAGTTGTTACACAGCCTGTAGTTAACAGTTGTTTTACTTGCGCAATCAGTGCCGATTTATTATGCACGCTACCAGGAATATTTCGCGACACTAACAGTCCTGCATCGGTATATTGACGGTCCGCGAAGGCTTCTAAAATTAATGTTAATTGGTATGTTTTGGCAAGTTGCTGATGGCTATGTGCTTTAGCCGTTGCAAGTAGCATGAGCTTTAATGGAGTTGGGTAGATGGCAATGGCATGCATGACAGTGTTTAATATTGTTTCATCAGCCATCATGTCGTTATAAAGCGCACCATGTGGCTTTACGTAGCTAAGTGTTAATCCCTGCACTTTTGCCATACCTTCAACCGCTGCAATTTGATAATGTAGGCAGTTTATTAGCTCGCTTGCACTAAGATTCATTGAGCGCCTACCAAAACCTTGCAGATCTGGGTAGCTCGGGTGAGCGCCAATTTGTACGTTATATTGTTTTGCAAGAGTGAGCGTGCTTGCCATTACATCGGCATCGCCGGCATGAAAACCACAGGCAATGTTAGCCATATCAATATGTGGCATTACGCTGCTATCAAGGCCCATTTTCCATGCGCCAAAGCTTTCGCCTAAATCACAGTTAAGTTTCATATTAGTGCGCCTTTTGCTGCTTTATAGTGACAGGTAATACACCATTGGCGGGTGACTGCCCAAGTAGTACTTTTGCAAGCGCGGTAAAAGCAGGGCCAGATACAACATCGTTTTTATCGACATCAATATTATATGCGTAGGATGCAAGTACAGCTTGTGCGTAGTTGCCAAATTCAGCAATATCGTAAGGGGCTCTTAAGCTTATAAATACGGTATTTTTATTATTGGCTTTAGCAAAACTGAGTAATGATTTAAGTGCTTTTGGCTGCTGTGCATTATTGAGTGCAAAATTAGCGTCGTCTTTTAAATCATCCATGCCGCCAATTTCTACCGCACTTTGGTTTGGTGTCGCATTACCTGCAATTATTATATCGGCAGTGGTTATATCGATATGTGCTTGCTGCGGGTTAAAACCTTGCAGGCTGCTACAAGTATAGTTAAGCACTTGAGTGCTTATAGCTTCAATGGCTTGTTGCATTGCCATACACTTACGTGTGTCAGGCATAATAATATGAATATGCTGATCTGTTTTAAGGCTAAGCGGTAAAGTGTTTTTATTATTTTTAACTAGCGTTATAGCCTCCACAGCTAGTTGCGCTTCTATTTCACGATGTGCTGCACTGCCAATTGTTTGTTTTGCATTTATAAGTGCGCTGATAGGGTCCAAATGAGTGTTTAATCTAAACTTATTTTTAAGTGATATTATACGTTGCGCTGATTTAGCTATTTCTTGCTCATCAAGTTGCCCTGATTTAACCGCTGCGGCAAGTGATTTTATAAGTTCATCCAACGTTATTAAATCGTCTGGCGTTCTAATTTCAATTGGCATTAGTGCAATATCAACACCAGCTAAAAATGTATTAATTACCGCTTGAGTGGGTGTAAAGAAATGGCTAATACCAGCCATGTCAAGCGCATCAGTTATTACAACACCTTGGTAATTTAGTTCTCCTCGTAAAATGTCGGTTACTATTTTACGAGACATCGTTGCAGGTTTTATCATGGTTTTTCCATCAACGCTTACAAACGTTGTACTATCTAGCGCAGGATACTGAATATGCGCCGTCATGATCATACCGGGATTTTGCTTTGCAATAATGTATTTAAATGGTGCTAAATCTTGAGCGTAAATAACCTCTTTTTCATGACTTACCATAGGTAAACCAGTGTGACTATCGACGCTGGTATCGCCGTGCCCAGGATAGTGCTTTAACGACGTAATAACCCCATTGCTTTCAAATCCTGCAACTTGTTCAGCACCAAGCTTGGCAACTAAAACAGGGTCTTCTCCAAAAGAGCGTACGTTTATTACCGGATTATCTGGGTTCATATTTACATCGATAGTAGGCGCGTAGTTTACATTAATACCCAAAGAACTTAGCTCTTTAGCAATAACCGTTGCCGTTTTTGTAGCGAAGCTTGTTCCGTGTTTTTTATATGTTGCACCAATCGACATGTTGCCAGTAAATGAAGTAGCTAGATCACGCGGTAACCTAGCTACTCGTCCACCTTCTTGATCTATGGATATAAATAACGGTAGTTTACTACTCGATTTACTTGCTGCATTTTGCAGTTGAGCATTCAGTGTAATAGTTTGCTCTATTGATTGGATATTTTCAGAAAACAAGATAACCCCCCCAATGTTATGCTTTGCAATTATGTGTGCAAGCTTATCTGGTAATTGAGTTAATGGTGTTCTGCATTGTTTATTCGTACCTTGTTCGCAAAAATAGCGAAAATCAAGCATGAGCTTTTGACCAAGCTGTTGTTCAAGAGAAAGTACAGGTTGTGCGAACGAGGATTGTATTGGCATGAAGCACCCAGATAAAAAAACGATAGACGACACAATATACTTATTTAGCAAAACACACTCCAAAGCTAAATAAAATAGATAAGTGTGTGCAGCTTATCTACTTTTTAGTGCAACTGCAAAACATGGTTTTTCTTTACTAAAGCCATTAACGTATTGTAACGAATAGATAAAATTTATATCGTTAAATTTAATGAAAATCAGTACTTACATATATTTTTTCTGTCTTTGTAAACATTAGATTATAAGTTTTCAAGAGGGTATAATTGTAGGCTTTATATACAATAATAAGTGCAAGCTTTAACTGCCTTGTACTGTGGACGATATACATTTGCTGTACAAATTACTACCTGCACTTAATCTAAGGTTACTCATTCTGCTTTTAGCATTTTCTGCTTCGTTGAGCACTCTAGTAAGTAGTTTTTATTCTACTTATCAAGTGCAAAAAGAGCAGTTAATGAATTACACACTAAAAAGCAATTATGCTTATGCAAATAAGTTGGCTTCGGCAACCGATAATTTTTTAGAAGCTGCAATGCAGCAACTTACTTATTCAGCAAAAATAATAGAGCAAGAAATAAATAATGAAAAATTATTGAAAGAAGAAGTAACCAGATTAAATTTACAAACAAATAGTTTTAATTCTGTAGTGATAAACAAGAACGGTATTATTGCAGCGACGTCTCCTGTTTTACCGCAAATAATGGAGCAAACAATTTCTTCTCCAGGCGCAATACAAGCATTGAAAGAAAAGCGCCCGCTCATTAGTAAACCTTATATGTCAGCCGCAGGTAATTTGATAATTTTTATTTCCCATCCGTTATTTGACAATGCAGGGAATTATTTAGGCTATCTTGGTGGATCTCTTTATTTAAAAGAGCGCAGCATTTTGAATGATTTACTGGATCAACATTATTACGATGAAGGGACACATATATATGTGGTCGATTCTTATAAACGCATACTTTATCATCCGGATCATATTCGTATCGGCACCTATGTAAATAATAACGCAATTATAGATGATGTTATTAATGGAAAAGGAGGGATTGCGAATGTTAAAAGCAGCCAACATGTTGAGATGCTAGCAGGCTACGCCCCAGTAAAAAAAGCACATTGGGGAGTTATTGCGCAACGTCCAGTTAAAAATACCTTAGCCTCACTTGATACATTGATTATAGAAGTTATCAAACGTACGTTACCAATGGCGGTTATTACTTTTATACTTATAGGCTTTTTTGCTCATTTTATTTCTAGGCCGCTTAAACAACTCGCAAACAAAGTAAATACACTTGATAACCCGGCTAGTTTTGAAAATTTTGAGAATATAAAAGCATGGTATTTTGAAAGCCAGAGGTTAAAGCTTGCCATGTTAAAAGGTGTGAGTATTTTACAAACTCAAATAGGCCAATTACGCCATGATGCACAAACAGACCCACTTACAGGGGCGCATAACCGCAGAAGTTTAAACGGATTACTTAATCAACTTATGCTTAAGCAAATTCCATTTGCAATATTGGAAATTGATATCGATTTTTTCAAGCGTGTAAATGATACCTTTGGCCACCATAAAGGTGATGAAGCACTAAAAACACTCACCGATATTATAAAAAAACTATCCAGAAAGGATGATGTTGTAGCGCGTATTGGTGGTGAAGAGTTTGTACTCATATTACCAAATGAAGACAGCGAAAGTGCTTTTAAAATAGCGGAACGACTACGAACAACCGTTGCCTCAACAAACATGGACATTATTGGATTTATTACTATTTCTATAGGTATTGCAACCTGGCCTGAGCACAGTAACGATATAGACCAAGTGTACAAATATGCGGATAAAGCACTTTATTACGCTAAAGATCACGGCCGAAACTGCTGTGTAATAGCTGATAAAAATTAACGACTTATAGAACCATCAGTATTTAAAATTGGGTTTCTATAGGTGAGTAATTTACGGATACTTCGACATTTTTTACATCAGAATAAGCACTCAATGATTTAGCAACGGCTTTTATATTATCGTCTTGAGTGACTAGTAACATATAGTTATGCGCAGTCGAGCGTATTAAATTAAAGTTGTTGGCTAAATCCTTTGGTACAAAATCAGATGCAAGCGTAAGAACAAGTGTTCCTGTAACGACCCCTTTTTGTTGCATCGTTTGGTTAAAAACAATATCCCCCTTTTTCAATACCTCTGAGTTAAAAATCAATTTATCGCCTGATGACATAATGCTATTTGCTTGCAGATGTATTTTTTGGCTAACATCTTCTACTGCCGTTTTATTTTTTATGCTGACCTGTGTTGGAGTTTGAGGCTCAGACTGTTGTACGGCTGCAGCAGCTGGCTCTTTGCTGTTATTACAGGCAGTCAAAGTGCCTGAAGCAGTTAATATCAATGCAATTATTAAATACGGCGGTTTCATATTTTTACCTTTTTATTATACAAGATAGAGTTTTTTAGCTTTTTTTTTACACGACTTATTGCTACTGTCATTTGGTATTACATTTAAAATACATTTAATAAATAAAAATTACAAAATATAAACAGGGTGTTTTATGTCTAATTTCAAACTAACCACAGTAGCAACAATTGTTGCAGCTACTTTATCCGCAGGACAACTAACCGCAGCTGAATCAGCGCAATACTTTGATGTAACTGCAAACTCTCAAACTCAAGCAATAACACCAGCGGCAATGCAGCAACGCGCACTAGCTGAGCGAACGACAGTATCTGGTCATCGTTCTATTTATGACAAACAATTGGGTAAAGCCACATTTTTATGGCAAGCGGTGGGGCAAAAGGCGCCAAATATGTCGCTTATTGAGCCTGCAAAACGAAACCAATATGCAGCGGATCTTTATTTAGAATCTCTAACTGGTATTAGCAGTCAGAAAAGCACAATATCATCAGCAGTAATGACTGATTTGCATGAGCAAAAGCGAGGCTCAATAGTCGCAAAGTATAAACAGCAGGTTCATGGTATTGATGTTTTTAATCGTGAATTCAACTTAATAATGGATAAAGAGTTTAACCTTGTGGCTGGCTCTGGTTATTTTGCGGATACGTCGTCAGCTGAAAAATCATTTGCGGCTCTGAGTGGCTTTGTAAATGCTGAGCAAAGCATTCAATCTGCACTTTTGGAATTGGCTGGTATTAATGCATCGCTTCGTAAGATTGGCGAAGAAGGTGGATATGCTAAATATCAGGCCACCTCAGGTGATGATTCTAAAATTATATTAGGTGAACCCCGCGCGAAGAAAGTATTTTTTGAAGTCGCAGGACAATTAGAGTCAGCATATTATGTTGAAGTCGAAGTTGCGGATAAAAATGCGCTTGAAAGCGACTATTATAGCTATGTAATTGGCACTCAAAATAACAAAGTTTATTTTAAGAAAGACTTGAAATCACATGCAGCCGACTTTAATTATCGCGTGTATGCTAATCAAGATGGCTACCCAATGGAAAGCCCTCATGGTGATGTAATTCCAGCTGATGGGCCTGATCAAGTTGATGAAACTGAAATTTTAGACGCGCCAATGGTTGCGTTATCTTATTACAGTAAATTAAGCACAATGGATCCATGGTTAGCTGATGATGCTACGACTACATCGGGCAACAATGTATTTGCTTATGCTGATGTTGTTGCGCCACAAGATTTTAGTGAAGGCGACTTTACAGCTGACACCACAGCCGATCTGACATTTGATTATCCGTACCAAGTAGATCAAGTTGCTAATAGTTACGCTAATCGAAAAGCCGCAATTGTTAATTTATTTTATATGAATAACTTTTTACATGATTTTTTCTACGATCACGGCTTTGATGAAACATCAAATGTTGCGCAGCTATCTAATTTTGAACGTGGAGGCATAGAAGGCGATCCAATTGAAGCACAAGCGCAGGATAATTCAGGACGTAACAATGCCAATATGTCGACACCTGCAGATGGTGCAAGCCCTCGTATGCAAATGTATTTATACAATAGTAAAGATGCACAAGTCGGTGTTGATTTTGGTATTACAGTTACTTCGCATGCGACTTTAGGTTTATTAGATTCAACACAAGAGTCAGGCTTTGGTCAATATCAATTTAGTGATATTAAAGGGGATGTTGTTCGCTTAGACGATGGTAATACAGCCGATTCAACAAGTATTAATGATGGGTGTGAGCCTGCTATAAATGCCGCAGATCTTGCAGGTAAAATAGCGTTAGTCGATCGCGGCTCATGTTCTTTCACAATTAAAGTAAAAAATGCACAAAATGCGGGCGCAATAGCAGCAATTGTTGTGAATAATGACCCAGACACAGATGAGCCAGCGCCAATGGGCGGTGAAGATGATGCAGTTACTATTCCAAATATGGGATTAAATTACGCTGATGGTCATGCTATGTATGACTTAATGGCTGCGGGCGATACTGTTTCTGTAGATATGTTTACTAAAGCAACATTAAAAGATGGTACGTTTGATAATGGTATTATTGCTCATGAATGGGGACACTATATCAGTAACCGTTTAGTGGGTAACTCATCTGGTTTAATTAACTTCCAAGGTCGCGCAATGGGCGAGGGTTGGGGGGACTTCCATTCACTCATGTTTATTGCTAAAGCTGATGATATTAACATTACAGGCAATGATAAATTCCAAAAGGCATATGGTAGCGGTACATTTGTAGAGGACTTTTATTACGGTATTCGTCGCGTACCTTACTCAACTGATACCGAAGTAAATGCATTATCATTCCGCCATATTACAGAAAATGCAGGCGCTGATATTGGAATTACACCAACAAGCGTAGCTTCGCCACATGCCGCAGGCGAAATTTGGGCAACGATGTTATGGGAAAGTTATGTAGCATTAATTAACGAGCATGGTTTTGAGGAGGCTCAAAACCGCATGGCTGACTACCTTGTTGCTGGCTATAAATTAACGCCAGTAGCTCCGCTTTACACTGAAGCGCGTGATGCCATCTTAGCTGCTGCTTATGCTGTTGAACCTGCCGATTATAAATTAATTTTAGGAGCATTTGCTAAGCGTGGCATGGGATTAGGAGCTGAATCGCCAGAGCGTTTCAGTGATGATTTAACGGGGGTTGTTGAATCTGATAAATCTGAGCTTGCTACATTCGCGTTAAGCGACGTGATAGTTAATAACGCATATAACGGTGCTGAGCTTGGTTATTGTACTAACGATAATATTCTAGATAAAGGTGAAACAGGTTCTATTAGTGTAAGCATTGTTAACCGTGGTAGTGAAACCTTAACAGGGACTAAAGCGCAGTTAACGGTAATGAGCGATCATGATGTAACACTTGAAAATGATGGGTTAGTTACCTTTGCTGAAACAGCACCATTTGCAATATCAACAAGTGACGCTATCACTATTACTTTAAATGATGCAGGCACCGCTGAAACACTAGAAATAGCAGTAACCTTCCCTGAGCTTGAAACGGATGATGATATTGTTGAAGCACTAGAAGATTCAATTTCATTCACTGTAAATATAGATTTTGAAGATGAAGCACCTGTCAGTGCTACTGTTTCAGATGATATGGAAGTGTCGGCTGCCTCATTATTTGATTTAAACGAAAATGTAATGTTTGGTGGGGATGCTGCTATCGGTACGCAGAGCATGGATAACAGTGGCAATATAACCACTTTTGATGCTGCGGGCTTTGGCTTAGGCGCTCAGGCAATGTTTTTAAATAACAATAGCTTCCAAACTGATGCGGCGGTTGAGTCTAAATCGTTTGAAATAGGTTACTCAGGTGATTTTGAAATATCATTTTGGCACCTTTACCTCATTGAAGAGAATTGGGATGGTGGTGTTGTAGAAATTAGTGTTAATGATGGCGAGTGGACGGATGTAACGCAAGTGGGTGGGGAATTTAGTGTTGGTTATAACGGCCCACTAATTGAAAATACCTCTCAAGCACTCCAAGAGCGAAATACATTTACAGGACGTAATATTCAAGACGATGGGGCTTTTGGCAACTACGAAACAATTAATTTTGGCGATGCTTTAAATGGCAACCAAGCTAAAATTCGTTTCCGTATTTCATCTGATTCGGCTGTTGCTGATTTTGGTTGGTGGATTGATAATCTAACAATGTCTAACGTGTTATCGCCTGTATTCTCCAAAGTAGTCGCAGGAGACGCTGCAACATCATGTGATAACGCGATGCCATTGTTACTTGTTGAGAGTGATTCAGCAGAAATAACTGAGTCTGGCACTGGCACTATTACAGCGACTGCCACAGATAGAAATGGTGATGCATTAACTTATGCTTGGACGCAAGTTAGTGGCACAGCGGCAACACTGTCGGGTATAGATACAGCAATATTGACTTTCACACCTGGCTCTATAAATGCAGATGAAGAACTTGTATTTGAGGTTGCGGTAAGTGATGGGACGACAACTGTAGCTCAGCAAAGTACAGTAATGGTAAAAAATGAAGCCGTTCCTGTAGTACCAGTAACCAAGAAGAAATCTAGCGGTGGTAGTGTTGGCTTTATTGCTTTATTACTTACCCCATTAGTGTGGTTTAACAGACGTCGTAAAAACGTTAGTAAATAAGTTTAAATAAACGTTATTTAAAAGCCCCTGAATTTATTCAGGGGCTTTTTTATTTGATTAATACCAACCTGCTTATAAATGGGGTCTATTTAACGTTAAGAAAATTACGCTAGAACTAGGCAAAAGTTTTTGTATCTAGTTGTTCTCGGCAATTGCTCCCTGCATTGCTCTACCTCCTACATCCATGCAGTCGTAAATAAAAATTTTTAACGACGTTATAGTGCAATTTAATTCGTTAAATTGATCAAAGATTTATGTAGGTTGATATAATATTTATTTTCTTAAGTTTTCTTTAAGTTTCGCTCGCTAAGTTACAAACATACACTTTATATGAGCGATGTTTATGCAATTAGCACACCTACCTTCATCACCCGTTTATATTCAAAATAACTCACGCTTTGTTAGTGCTCGCATTAATGATGAGCATAGAAGTGCGTTAGAAAACACAGTTAAAGAAGGGTTTTTAGTCGCTTATAACGCCACGCTTACCTCTTTTATGCCATTACTTTGCCAATACACGACAAACGAAGGGCAGTGCACATTGGGTTTAAGGCAAGCAACAGCTCCTCTATTTATAGAGCAATACTTAGCACAGCCCATTGAGCATTTTTTACCTGAGAACACACAGCGTAATAAAGTATTTGAGCTTGGCAATCTATGCTCTACACATCGCAAAGCAACGCTTGGGCATTTTATTGTTGTTAATGAAGCCCTGCAAAGTGTAGGAGCAAAACATTTAGTATTTTGCGCCACTAAAAAAGTACGTGCACTGCTGCGCTTGTTAGGCGTTAACTGCACTGAAATTGCTGTGGCAAACAGTTTTGTTGTGGAGCATCCGCTAAGTTGGGGAAGTTACTACGCTAACCAGCCTACCGTATGCGTTGTGAGTTTAGAGCAAGCTCACCAACAAGTATTAAATACCCCAATGCTTTATAGTTTGATGCAGCAAAATCACTCAAATATCAATTCTTTGGTAAATGCGTTGGTGAATGTATGAATTACTATAATACCCATGCAATATCGCCATTAATTATTGCCCACAATAAAGAGCAAACACTTGAAATTAACGGTGATGAGTTTAATCAGCAAATACAAAAAGTAGTAAAAATACTACAAAGCTTTAACGGCAAATGTATCGCTTATAAGCTCGATAATACGCCAGCTTGGCTTGTTATTGATGCCGCTACTGCGGTTTCTAATAAAGTGGCTGTGCCAATTGCTCACTTTTTTAGTGAACAACAAACTCAATATGTACTAGCTCAATGTGGCGCTAATGTATTTATGAGCGACACGCTAAACCCTTTACTTGGGGAGCCGACTGCATCAATTACTTTATTTGAGTGTTACACATTATATATTTACGAAATCGTTGTAGCTAACCCCGGCAGTTATTTTCCAGATACTCAAAAAGTAACATTTACATCAGGATCAACTGGGCAACCAAAGGGCGTGTGTTTATCTGCAAAGAGTCAAATGCAGGTAGCTCAATCTCTGTGCGATAAAATTAACATTAAAAAGCCTGTTCATTTATGTTTATTGCCGCTTGCTGTATTGCTTGAAAATATAGCCGGTGTGTATGCCCCTTTAAAAAGTGACGGTACAGTGCATTTAATGCCGTTAAATGAATTAGGCTTTGTTGGTACTGCATTAAAACAGCCCGCACAGCTTATAGCTGCTATTGATAAAGTTAAGCCAAATACGCTTATTTTAGTGCCTGAACTATTAGCATGCTTAGTTACTTTTGCAGAAGATGGTTGGCAACCGCCTAGTTCGTTACAGTTTATTGCCGTAGGTGGTGCGCGTGTCAGCGAAATGCTATTAACCAAAGCGCGTAGCTTAAACTTACCGGTGTACCAAGGTTATGGGCTGTCTGAGGCGGCATCTGTCGTTAGTTTAAATACCCCCACAAACGATAACATCCACAGTGCCGGCTCTGTGTTACCTCATATTCAAACCAAAATTGAAAATGACCAGCTTTTTATAAAAGGCGATTTGTTTTTAGGTTACTTAAATCATCAACCTCACAACAAAAACCAGTGGTATGCAACCGGCGATCTAGTAGAGCAGCATCAAAATACTTTATTTATTAAAGGCCGATTAAAAAACCTAATTATTACCAGCATGGGGCGCAATATCAGTGCCGAGTGGCCTGAATCACTATTACTCAGTCAAAGCGGTATTTTACAAGCCGTTGTGTTTGGTGAGGGGCGACCTTTTCTCAGTGCCATTATTTACGCCGATACAAAGCTAAGTAACCCAGTGTTAGCGCAATACATTAACGAAATTAATAAACAACTACCCGACTATGCTCGAATTCAAAAGTGGCATCGTTTAACTGCCCCATTAAGTGTGCAACAAGGGTTGTTAACTACAAATAATCGCCCAAAACGAATGGCAATTAGCCAACAGTATCATGACGTTTTTGAGCAATTTTATCAATTTGGAGAAGTAATTAATGAGTGATTTTTTTAACATCCTTAAAGAGCAAACGACGCAAGAGCAAGATTACTTACTCGCAGCGCCTATTATTCAGCGTGTTTTTAAAGGCGAAGCATCACTTGAAGAATACGCCTCGTTTTTAGCGCAAGCGTACCACCATGTTAAGCACACCGTGCCATTAATGATGTCGGTTGGTGCACGATTAACCGACGATCAAGAATGGTTGCGCGAAGCCGTCGCAGAATATATTGAAGAAGAAATTGGCCACCAAGAGTGGGTACTTAACGATATTGCAGCCTGCGGTTTTGATAAAGAAACCGTACGGTGTAGTCAGCCACAATTTGCCACTGAAATGATGGTGTCTTATGCGTACGACTCTATTGCTCGTAAAAACCCATTGAGCTTTTTTGGTATGGTACATGTGCTTGAAGGGACGTCCATTGCACTTGCAGATGGTGCCGCTTCAAATATTGCAAACGCTGTGGGCTTACCTCAAAAAGCATTTAGTTATTTAACGTCCCATGGTGCGCTTGATATAGAGCACGTAAAGTTTTTTGAAAACCTAATGAATCAAATAACAGACGAGGCAGATCAACAAGCCATACTCCATGGGGCAAAGCGCTTTTATCGTTTATATGGCGATATATTTCGTGGTTTGGATGATGAGCCTTTTTTTAAAGCCAATATACAAGGCAAGCAGGCATGAGTAGCTCTTTGTGTTTATTAACTGGCGCTACCGGTGGAATAGGACAAGCAATTGCTAAAGCCCTATATGCAAAAGGGTGGAAGTTACTCCTTGTTGGGCGAAATGCTCAAGCTCTTGAAAAACTCAGTGCTACATGCCCAGACAGTGAAATATTTATTGGCGATTTAACCGACGATACAACACGCATTCATTTAGCTGTAAAAGCAAAGCAATTAGGCGGCGTTAAATTGCTAATTAACAATGCCGGTGTTAATGCAATGCAAAGTCTTGAGCACACAAGCTCTGAGCAAATAGACAATATGCTAAGTACCAATTTGTCGGTGCCTATTAAATTATGTCAGCTATTTTTGGGGCAGTTGCAGTATACCAAAGGCACCATTGTTAACGTGGGATCATCGTTTGGCAGTATCGGATATCCGTATCAAACGCTTTATTGCGCGAGTAAATTTGGTTTACGTGGTTTTACAGAGGCGCTTTCGCGCGAACTAAACGGTTCGGGTGTTAAAGTCGCTTACCTAGCGCCAAGAGCCACTGACACCACCATTAATAACAGCAAAATCCGTGCGCTGAATAAAGAGCTCGGTAATAAAATGGACTCGCCAGAATTAGTTGCCAGAGAGTTGCTTGCGCTTCTTGATTCTAATCAGACACGGCGTTTTATCGGCTTTCCTGAAAAATTATTTGTACGCATTAATGGCGCTTTCCCACGTATTGTAGATAACGCCATTGCAAAACAACTACCTAAAATAAAACGTTTTTTAAGTTAAAAATAGATGAACAACGAGGATAAAATTATGTATAAAATGACCTTAGCATTATATTTAGTATTCACGAGTATATTTCCTGCATCGGCCTATGCTGGCGAATCGCAAGATTTAGTCGCTATTCAACAGAAGTGGGCTATCGCTAATTATGAACTTAAAGATGACGCGCAAATAGATGCGTTCACGCAATTAAGTGAGCAAAGTGCGTTATTTGTTAAAAACTACCCAAATTTGGCACAAACGCATATTTGGAATGGCATTGTGTTAGCTAGTTTTGCAGGTGCAAAAGGCGGGTTGGGAGCACTTGGTTTAGCAAAAGAGGCAAAAACGTCACTCGAACAGGCGCTCTCAATTGACGGTACAGCACTCGATGGCTCAGCATACGCAAGCCTTGCAACGCTTTACAGTAAAGTACCTGGTTGGCCAATTGGTTTTGGTGATGATGACAAAGCTGAAAAATTATTTAAACAAGCACTCGCTTTTAATCTCGAAGGCATTGATACTAACTACTTATATGGTGAATACTTGTACGATGAAGGCGATTACAAAGAAGCGAAAGCACGTTTGCTAGCAGCCCAAGCTGCGGGTATCCGTGATACTCGCGCTAAAGCAGACAAATATCGTCAACAAGCAATAAGCCAGCTATTGGCAAAAGTAGACAAAAAACTTAAAAGATAAACGACACAATGCATTTATTACTCGTTGAAGACGATCATTTAGTGGCGCAAGGGCTTATTCGCTCTTTGCGCCAAGAGGGCTATAGCGTAGAGCATAGTGGCACAGTAAAACACGCCTTAGAGTGCCTTTCTAGTGGTGAAATTGAGCTGGTTATTCTCGATTTAGGATTACCTGATGGCGACGGTTCGCAAGTTTTAAAGCATATTAAAGCGCAAAAAAAAGTTATTCCGGTGGTTATTTTAACTGCTCGCGGCAGTATTGATGACAAAGTCCAAGGGCTTGACATGGGCGCTGACGATTACCTTGCAAAGCCGTTTGATCCTGCTGAGTTATTTGCTCGACTACGTGTAGCAAGTCGACGTGTTAATCAAACTCAATCTAGTTTGTTACAATACGGAGAAGTCGTAATAGACAGCTCAGCGCATACGGTGACAGTTAGTGGGAAATCACTTACATTGCCGCGTAAAGAATACATGCTTTTAAAAGCGCTGATGGAAAATCAGGGAAGGGTGCAATCAAAACAACAACTCGAAAACAAACTTTACCAATGGGGTGAAGAAGTTGGCTCTAATGCCATAGAGGTGCATATTCATCATCTTCGTAAAAAATTTCCTAGCGATTTTATTAAAACCTTACGTGGCATTGGCTACGTGGTTGGTAAGCGTTAGGGTGTGTTTATTTTTCGAGGTTGAAAATGTCTATTCGTAAACGTCTGACCTTAATTTTACTTTCAATGATGGTGCTTACTTGCTTTTTAGCATTAGTAAAAGGCTATCAAAAAAGCATGCACCACGGCGAAAACTTGCTTGATAATGAACTTAAAATAGTGGCTGGCGTTTTAATTGAACAACCATTAGCACTAAGCACAAATGCAGTACAAGTAAGCAATAATAGTGCTCAGTTGTTGTATCAAATTTGGCAAAATAATAGTTTACTTAGTGGCTCATCGAGTTTAACGAATAACCAAATTAGTTTTAGCGAGGGCTTTCAAACTGCCAATGTAGTAGGGCAGCGCATGCGAGTGTTTGTGATGAGTAAAAACACCCGTAAAGTCATCGTTGCTGAGCCTATGTCAAAGCGGTTTGAATTAGCTGAAGCCGTTATTTTATCTGCAATGTTACCTATGTTATGGGCTGTCCCTCTGCTTGCTATTTTTATAAGTTTTTTTGTTAAATACGCATTAGCCCCTCTTACTCGATTATCTAAGCAGCTGGCTACTCGCCAAGCAAACGACTTTACGCCAATTAACTGGCAGGTAACCGATGAAGAAATTAAACCGGTTATTAATCGTTTAAATGACTTATTTAAACGAGTAGAAACCGCTTACTTACGGGAGCGCTTTTTTGCCTCAGATGCGGCTCACGAATTACGTACCCCGCTCAGTAGCTTAAAAATTAATGTACACAATTTAGCTAGTAAGCAAAGCAACTCGCAAAACCATCAAGAACTCCAAGCAATGTCACAAGGCATTAATCGCTTAAGTAATATTGTTGAACAAATGCTAATTTTAGGGCGCACTCAGCCTGAACAATGGCAGAGGCAATTTAGCGAACAGTCATTGCTAGCGATTACTCAGCAAGTTGTATCGGAGCAATACGACAAAATAGATGAAAAAAACCAAACTATTAGCCTCGAAGGTGATGATTTTGTAATTAATGGTGATGAGTTTACATTAACCACACTCATCGCTAATTTACTTAGCAATGCCATAAAATACACCCCCAATAATGGTCAAATAATAATTAAATTAGCATCAAGTAATAACAGCTATAGTTGGCAAATTGATGATTCTGGTGCGGGTATGACTGAAGAGCAAAAAGAGCGAATATTCAATCGCTTTTATCGCGTAGGTGGCGATCAGCATCCATCAGGCGAGCAAGGTGCCGGTTTAGGTATGGCGATTGTTCAACACATAATTGCTATTTATGGCGCAACTATTCATTTAGCGAATAGTCATTTAGGCGGACTAACTGTTAAGGTTACTTTTACAGGAGTAAAAAGTGACTAAACGTTTATTTAATCAGTGCCTTTGTTGTTTGTTATTTTTGTCGTTTAACGCGGCGAGTAAAGAGTACCTTATTATTTTAAAAGATCATTTGTTTTATCCCTCGCAAATAATTATTCCCGCAAATAAAAAAGTAAAACTATTGATAGAAAACCAAGACAGCACACCAGAAGAGTTTGATAGCTTTGATCTAAACAGAGAAAAAGTACTCTACCCAAATCGTAAAAGCATTATTTATATAGGGCCGCTAAGTAAAGGGCATTACGAGTTTTTTGGTGAGTTTTCGCCAAATACAGCAAGGGGCGTTGTTATAGTTAACGATGAAGGGGCGCAGCATGCTAATAACTAGTTTAGTCATGAGCCTTAATCAATTGCTACCTGTGGCTATTTTATTAGTACTACTACAAGTAGTTAAAAAGCAAAGCGCTTTTAAAATAGGGTCTGCTTTATTAATTGGCGCGCTTATGTCGTTTATGTACATGCAAAGTGCGTCGTGGGTGAGTCAGTGGTTTGAACACCAAGGGTTAGAGTACTCACAAATAGGGCTCTGTATTACTATATTTATTGCTGTATTAGTATTTGCAATAAAGCAAAAATCAGCGGCTTTTTATATTGCGGTTATAAGCACAATAACAATGTATTTAAGCCACTATATTATTTACCTCACCAGCTTTTGGCAAAGTAATGATGCAGGGCAAAGCTTATTTATTGGCACTTTATTAGGTGTTGGAATTTGTTTAAGTTTTAGCGTATTGCTGTACTTTTTAATGAATGCAATTAAGCACCGTTTTGGTATGTATCCGCTTTTTACTTTGCTTGCTTTTAACAGCGCGGCTAAGTTATTAGTTGCGCTGGATTTGGCAGGCCAAATAGACTTAATTACCAACACCGCAACCGTGTGGGATTTACGCGATGTATTAAGCGAAAACTCTGAGCTCGGGCGCGTACTGCGTGCTCTTGTTGGTTACGAGGCTACCCCTGATCTAATGAGTGTACTTATATATAGTACTAGTAGCGTGATATTTTTATCACTTTGTTATGTTATTTCAGCTTCAATATCTAAGGAACGTGTATGAAAGCACTCAACCTATATTTAGCGCTTAGCTTTACCGTTTTTTGTTTGTTGGTACTTTCAATCCCAGCAAAGGCCGATGGAATTGTTGTTGATAAGGTATATCACCCCTATGTTTTACCTTTTGAGCGAGAGTTTGAATGGCGGTTAGTGTCGCACCAAACAGATAGTGGCAACATACTAGCGCAGCGTTTGGGTGGTGGCGGTGCTATTAACGATACAATGGCACTAGAAGGTTATATAGTTGGTGAGCGAGACGATAACGGCGACTTTGGTTTAGAAGCTTATGAGCTTGAGTTACGCTGGCAATTGATTGAGCAAGGTAAATTATGGGCCGATTGGGGGGCATTATTTGAGCTTGAAAAAAAACATAATGAAGATGTGTATGAAGCAACGTCGGGTTTTGTGATAGAAAAAGAGTTTGGTAAAACAAGCTTAACTATGAATGCCTTTTTAGTGTACGAGTGGGGGCAGGATATTCAAAATGAATGGGAAAGTGAGTTTAGAGCGCAATATCGCTATCGATATCGTTCTGCTTTTCAGCCATCTCTTGAAGTTTACGTAGGTGAAGACTTTGTGGGTATAGGTCCAGGGTTTATAGGTTTGCAGCGTTTTGATGGACAAAAGCAGTTAAAATGGGAAGCGGGTTTTATCACTGAGGTAAGCCAATCAGAAAAAAATCATAGTTTTAGGCTCGCATTAGAATTTGAATTTTAATAACCAATGAAAGCGGTTTTGGTTGTTTATCACTCTGATTATAGATAGGTACTTGACATATTTTAAAAAATCTATATAGTGGGCTGCAGCTAGAAAGAAAGCATGTAAGCTATAAATCTCCATTTCGATGTTGTATAAGTAATACTTGTAGTACCGTCCTGAAGTTTTTAAAGTACCATCTCATTTTTTGCTACACCCGCTCTTATGAGCATATTTTTTATTTTATATCAGGATATTACAATGTCTAACATCGTATCAGGTACAGTTAAGTGGTTCAACGAGTCTAAAGGTTTTGGTTTCATCGAGCAAGAAAATGGCCCAGACGTTTTCGCACATTTCTCAGCAATCAAAAGCGAAGGTTTCAAAACTTTAGCTGAAGGCCAACGTGTAGAGTTCACTCTTTCACAAGGTCAAAAAGGTCCACAAGCTGATAACATCACAGCTGTATAATTTTACTTTTTAAGTAAAATGAAAAAAAGCGCTTAAGGCGCTTTTTTTGTGTCTAAATTTTGATGAAAGTTACCTGCGTTTATTAGATTAGATCAACTCCACTTATTTACTCACTATACCAACCTGTATAAATCTTTGAGCAATTTAACGAATTAAACTGCATTATAACGTCGTTAAATTTTTATTTAGAGCAACTAGATACAAAAATTTTTGCCTAGTTCTAGCGTAATTTTCTTAACGTTAAATAGATCCCATATAGAAATTAATTACCCTGAATTCCATAAGGTAACGCACTTGTTTTTTCCATTTCAGTGAACGCCTTCTGAAGTGCATTAACAACATTAACGTCTGCTTTTTTATTCGCTGCTAAGTAAGCGCCTACAGTGAGTTCGTTTATTCTATATACAAACTTTAAATGGTTGGGTTCAAGTTTTAAATAATCACTTAGCTGTTGCATATAAAGTGGATCGTCTACAACTAAGTCTACTTTTTTAGCGAGCAATAAATCATATGACTTTTGAATGTCGCTAGTGAATACTGCTTCAAAACCTAGTTTTAAAAGAGTCTGTGTAGAGAAATCATTGCGTTGCATCGCTATTTTGTAGTTTTTAGCTTGCTCGGTACCTTCAATAACTATATCAGTACGCTCTGAAAGAGCTATAAACCCCAAATCAAATCGTCCCACTTGTGCAATCCAATAAAATTGTTCTTCTCGCTCTGGTGTTCTTGCTAGGCTGTAAATAAAAACGTTGCTTTGCTCGGTTGCTAACTTATAAGCACGCGCCCACGGATACATTTGTATATTAGGTGTTAGCTTAGCCTCTGCAAATATATCTCGAATTAATTGAGTGCCTTCTCCTGATACTTCACCATCAACCAATACCTGATTCGGTGGTGCTAATTCTGTAACAACAAGTAGTGTTTCTGTTGCTTGAATATGCACAGAGTAAATAAAAAAAAGAAAATAAATAATATATTTCACAATAGCGAATCGTCATTCAGTTAAATATAGTGATATAAGTGTGGCTTAAAATATTGAAAATACAAAAAATTAATCATAAAAATTAGTGACTAAGATATTGGTTTATTTAAATTTGAGTGTAAATATAAATTGTGTGCTGAGTTATGTTTTCACGTTGTAGCAATCAGCCTAGGAGGCTGTGTAACGACGTTCTAAAATGATTTAACCCGCATGATTTTTATGCCAATTGAACTTGGTATGAAGTATTAAGGGATTGATAACTTGAAATATAAAGTACTAAAACGATAAAAGGGCCTTGCGGCCCTTGGTGAAGTATCGTTCAAGTTAGATAGTACTTTAACCCCTTAAAGCAGCTATCTTCTTGTTTTGCAACACCGGTTTCATCTCAATAAGTTTCTAAGCTAGCGAGAGGAAAAACCCAGCAATTGCTGCGCTCATTAGGTTAGCCATAGATCCTGCTAACACTGCTCTGAGCCCTAAGCGCGCGATATCCTTTCGCCGACTAGGCGCCATACCGCCTAATCCACCTAGTAAAATGGCTATCGATGATAAGTTAGCAAACCCACATAAAGCAAAAGTAACAATTGCTTGTGTGTGCGCGCTTAACGTATCGCGATAATTTATAAAGTCTAAGTAAGCAACAAACTCGTTCACTACTATCTTTTGACCAATAAAGCTGCCGGCTATAATTGCTTCATCCCATGGCACACCTAGTAACCATGCAACAGGAGCAAATACATAACCTAATATTTCTTGAAGCGTTAATGTTGGGTAATCAAACCACCCGCCAATACCGCCTAATAAACCGTTTAACAGTGCAATTAGCGCTACAAAAGCAAGTAACATTGCACCTACATTAAGTGCTAAATGCATGCCGTTTGCCGCACCTGATGCAGCTGCATCAATTACATTTACTGGCTTATCTTCATCATCTAAATCTAAATCAGCTAAGTTATCTTTAGGCGTTTCAGTTTCTGGCACAATCATCTTGGCCATTAAAAAACCACCTGGAGCAGCCATAAAGCTCGCTGCTATTAAATACTTAAGCTCAATACCAATAATAACGTAACCGGCCATTACAGAGCCTGCTACCGTGGCTAAGCCACCTACCATCACTGCAAACAATTCCGATTTAGTCATCGTTGCAATAAACGGTTTAACAATAAGAGGGGCTTCAGTTTGGCCAACAAAAATATTCGCCGTTGCTGAAAGTGATTCAGTACGTGAGGTTTTCAATAATTTTTGTAAACCACCGCCTAATATCTTAATAATCCAATCCATAATGCCAAGGTGATATAGCACAGCAACTAATGCTGAGAAAAACACGATAACGGGCAAAACTTGAATTGCAAAAATAAAACCTAATGTATCTTGTGAGGCAAGTGGACCAAATAAAAATCCAATACCATCATTCGCATAACCAATTACCGATGAAACGGCCGCTGACATGCTCGTTAATACATTTTTTCCTGCTTCAAAAAACAGAACAAAACCGCCAATAACAATTTGCATCGCAAATGCTATGCCAACGGTTCTTAAATTAATTGCCTTGCGATTAGTTGACGCAGCAAAGGCAATGCTTAGCAGCACGCACATGCCAACTAAGCTCATAAATGTTGTCATACAAATGTTTCCCGTTGTTATTCTTGTAGTAAATATTTTATCTTACTTTTAATTATATCAATCGCAACACGGTTCATACCGCCTCGAGTCACAACTAAATCGGCGTTATGTTTCGAAGGCTCAATAAATTGATAAAACATCGGTCTAACAGTTGCTTGATATTGCTCAACAACAGATTGTAAAGTTCTGCCTCGTTGTTCCATATCACGCTGCATACGGCGCATTAAGCAAATATCTAAAGGTGTATCTATAAACACCTTAATATCAAATTCTTTATTAAGCGCTTTGTCACTCAATAATAAAATACCTTCAACAATGAGTATTTTTGCAGCAGGCACTCGGCGAGTTTTTTCGCTGCGTGTATGCTGTGCATAGTCATAGGTTGGTACTTCAACTGAGTTACCACAACGAAGTTGCGTTAAATGCTCAAGCATCAACGCATGTTCAAATGCATCAGGATGGTCGTAGTTCGTTTGCGTACGATGAGCCATCGGCAAATGCGACTGATCCTTGTAATAAGCATCTTCTTCAATAATGGCGATAGCGCCTGGTTCAAGCTCGTTAACCAATTCATTGTATATAGTTTGGCTAAAAAGAGATTTGCCCGACGCAGACGCGCCTGCAATAGCTATAATAGTAGTTCGTGTCACTAAAGTTCTCACCCACACAGAAGGATATATTGTTGGTAGATCACAATAGCAAAAAAGACACGATTAATCTCTTTTGCTTCGCTCAAGAATGCAAATTTATAATGTTTAGGTTTTATGAAACAGGACTTTTGTCCTGTACGGAAAATTCAAAGAGCGGATAAAGTAACCACCTAGAAACAAAGTGAGGTCAAAATGGCAAAAGCAATTATCTTAATGGCAGATAGCCTAGGAATCGGTGCAGCACCAGATGCAGATAAATTTGGTGATCTTGGCGCTAACACATTTGCTCACTTACTAAAAGCATATTACGACGAAACTGGCAGTGCACTGTCGCTTCCTAATTTATCTAAATTAGGATTAATAGACGCATGTGAAGCTGCAGGTGGAGAAACCTGTTTAATATCTGATCGCCAAACACCACAAGGTGCATGGGGTTACGCTAAAGAACTTTCTAGCGGAAAAGATACACCATCAGGTCATTGGGAAATGGCAGGCGTACCTGTGTTGTTTGATTGGGGATATTTTCCAAAAACACAGCCGAGTTTTCCACAAGAGTTTATTGACGAGTTTATAGCTCGCACAGGTATTCCTGGTATTTTAGGCAACTGCCATGCATCGGGAACGACCATTTTAGAACAGCTAGGTGAAGAACACGTAAAAACAGGTAAACCAATCTGTTACACCTCAGCTGATAGCGTGTTTCAAATAGCCGCGCATGAAAAATCATTCGGCCTAGAGAAGCTTTATCAAGTTTGCGAAATCGCACGGGCGCTACTTGATGAAATGAATATAGGACGAGTGATTGCGCGGCCATTTTTGGGTTCAAATAGCCAAGACTTTGCTCGAACGGGTAATCGTCGTGACTACTCAGTACTTCCGCCAGCACCCACATTGCTAGACGTATTAGCAAAAGACGGCGGCGAAGTAATTAGTATTGGTAAAATTTCAGATATTTATGCGCATCAGGGCATAACCCAAAAGCATAAAGCACCTGGGCTTATGAACTTGCTAGAAAAAACCAGCGAAGTAATGAAAAGCGCGCCAGATCGCAGCTTAATTTTTACTAACCTAGTTGATTTTGATGAAAAATTTGGTCATCGCCGTAACCCAGTAGGTTACGCAAAAGCATTAAAAGAGTTTGATGACTATTTACCAACTATACTAAATCAGTTAGACGCAGATGACATATTAATGATCACTGCAGATCACGGTTGTGACCCGACCTTTCCAGGTTCTGAGCATACTCGTGAATACGTACCTGTTATTGCATATAAACCAGGTATGAGTAATACACCGTTAGGTGAACGCAACAGTTTTGCAGATATAGGCCAAACCCTAGCACAGTGGTTTAGTTTACCTGCACTTGATTACGGCGACAGCTTTTTAAATGAGCTAACAATGCCAAATAAAAAGGAAAACAATTAATGAGTACTCCGCATATCAGTGCAAACGTTGGTGATTTCGCCGAAACAGTATTAATGCCAGGCGATCCGCTACGTGCGCAATATATTGCTGAAAACTTTTTAGATGATGCAGTACAAGTTACAGGCGTTCGTAACATGTACGGTTTCACTGGTACTTACAAAGGTAAGCCAGTAAGCATCATGGGTTCAGGTATGGGCATTCCATCAATGTCTATTTATGCTCGTGAGCTAATTGTAAGCTTTGGCGTTAAAAATATTATACGTATTGGTACGTGTGGCGGTATTGGCACAGATATCAAAATCCGTGACGTAATTTTTGCACAAGGTGCAAGCACAGATTCTAACGTAAATCGTGCACGTGTACGTGGCTACGATTTTTCTGCAATTGCTAACTTTGATTTACTTTTAAACGGCGTAAACGCTGCAAAAGAGCTAGGAATTGAAGCAAAAGTAGGTAACGTATTTACAACCGACACTTTCTATCAAGCAGACGACTCGTTCTATAAAGATTTAGACAAGTTAGGCATGCTAGCAGTAGATATGGAAACGGCGGGTTTATATGGCGTTGCAGCTGAATACGGCGCAAACGCAATGGCATTATTTACAGTAAGCGACCACGTAATCACCGGTGAAGCAACACCTGCTGATGAGCGTCAAAGCACGTTTAACGAAATGGTTAAAATTGCATTAGAGTCAATAGCTTAAATAATACATAACAGTTCCTTGGTAACGTATTCACTAAGTTTTGGAGACACGCCCAAAGTGAAGTGAGACTAACCTCCAAAGCCGCATCTAATGCGGCTTTTTTTATGCGCGTCTACAAGGCAAAACCTAACTTGTTGTAGACGTAAAGCTTGCTCACGTTAGAAGCGCAGCTTCTATGACTTAATTTACTCAAACTATCACTCTAAAAGCGCTGCTTTTAAACGCCAGCAAGCTGCGCGTCTACAAGGTAAATTTGGCTTGGTGTGGTAGACGTAGAGCTTGCTCACGTTAGAAGCGCAGCTTCTCATTACTTAATATACTCAAGCTATCACATTAAAAGCTTTGCTTTTAAACGCCAGCAAGCTGCGCGTCTACAAGGTAAACTTGGCTTGGTGTGGTAGACGTAGAGCTTGCTCACGTTAGAAGCGCAGCTTCTCATTACTTAATTTACTTAAACTATCACTCTAAAAGCCTTGCTTTAAACGCCAGCAAGCTGCGCGTCTACAAGGTAAACTTGGCTTATTGTGGTAGACGTAGAGCTTGCTCACGTTAGAAGCGTAGCTTCTCATTACTTAACATACTCAAGCTATCACTCTAAAAGCCTTGCTTTAAACGCCAGCAAGCTGCGCGCTACAAGGTAAACTTGGCTTATTGTTGTAGACGTAGAGCTTGCTCACGTTAGAAGCGCAGCTTCTTGACGTGGTTTAATGGATTCGACTACCCCAGTTAAGAGATAATCAACTTAACTGGAGATCGATAATGACAAAACGTAAAAAGTATTCCAAAGAATTTAAACTTGATGCTATCGCATTAGTTGTTGAGCAAAACTACTCACAAGCAGAAGCCTCTAGAAATTTAGGGGTAAATCCCAACATGCTTGGTCGCTGGATAAAAGAAGCTGAAAATGATGATGGGCATGCTTTTAGAGGGAACGGTAATTTAACCCCTGAGCAAGAAGAGATCAGAGAGCTAAAAGCGCAAGTGAAACGCCTAGAAATGGAGCGTGAAATATTAAAAAAAGCGACGGTCTTCTTTGCCAAAGAAACGAAGTGAAATATTCGTTCATAACCCAATACAAGAAGACCTGGCCTGTGGCGACAATGTGCCGAATACTGGGTGTAAAAAGTAACAATTACTATAGTTATCAAAAGCGATTCTCAACTAAATCAGAGGATCCAACACATCAAGAAATGATTGATTGTGTCAAGGACATAGCGCACTTCAGTGATAATACTTACGGTGAAAGGCGTATTCAGAAAGTCTTAAATGCACTCGGTTTTCCGGTGAGTCGTTACAAAACAGCACAGCTAATGAAAGAGGCAAATGTCTGGGTGCGTTATAAAAAGAGATACAAAGTGACAACGAATAGTGAGCATAATAAGCCTATTTATCCCAATGTACTTGAGCAAAACTTCAACGTTGAAGCAGCTGATCAAGCCTGGGTACAAGATATCACTTATGTTTGGACTGCAGAAGGTTGGTTGTATCTGGCGGTAGTGATTGATTTATATTCGCGCAAAGTCGTTGGTTGGAGCATGGGCTCACGAATGAAAGCGCAGCTTGTCTGTGACGCACTGACTATGGCGATGTGGCAACGCCAACCCAAAACAGGGTTAATTATCCATTCAGATCAAGGGGTTCAATATGCAAGCCACCAATATCGTAAATTGCTCAAGTCAAATGACTTCATTGGTAGCATGAGTAAGAAAGGCTGTTGCTGGGATAATGCTGTTGCAGAAAGCTTCTTCGGTAGTTTGAAGCAAGAGCGCGTGCATTGGAAAAACTACCCAACGCGTTATGAGGCTCAACAGGATGTAATGAATTACATCTGTATGTGGTACAACAGTCGTCGCTTACATTCGTACTTAAATTATCAAAGCCCAAATGACTTTGAAGAACGAATCGAAACATTAGATATGGTTTCTTAACTAGGGTGACTGAATTTAGTTGACCACGTCATCTCATTACTTAACATAATCAAGCTATCACTCTAAAAGCGTTGCTTTAAACGCCAGCAACCTGCGCGTCTACAAGGTGCAACTTGGCTTATTGTTGTAGACGTAGAGCTTGCTCACGTTAGAAGCGCAGCTTCTCATTACTTAATATACTCAAGCTATCACTCTAAAAGCCTTGCTTTTAAACGCCAGCAAGCTAGCGCGTCTACAAGGTAAACTTGGCTTATTGTTGTAGACGTAGGGTAATCCCCCCGAAAAATAATAGATGCCAAACGTAGAATTTTCTCTTATTGTAAACACAGGAGAAAATTATGAAAAAAGCACATTTTACAGACAGTCAAATCCTCGCCATTTTAAAACAAGCAGAAAGCGGCGTGCCTATTCCTGAGCTATGCCGTGAACATGGTATGGGCAACTCAACCTTTTATAAATGGCGCGCTAAATACGGCGGCATGGATGCGTCTTTAATGACACGAATGAAAGAGCTTGAAGATGAAAATCGCCGTTTAAAGAAAATGTATGCTGAAGAGCGGCTAAAATCTGAGGTCATTCAGGAGGCAATGGCAAAAAAGTGGTAAAGGCTTCTGAGCGCAAAGTCTTGGCTCATGAAGTCGTTAGCACAAATAAAATGAGTATTGCCTTAGCCTGTCGTACTTTCATGATAAGTGAAACATGCTATCGCTATACGCCAAAACTGTCTGATGAAAATGAGAAAATTGCAGCGTTGCTATTGGATTTAAGCCAATGTCAGCGTAATTGGGGATTCGGTTTATGTTTTTTATATTTACGCAATGTTAAAGGCTACACATGGAATCATAAGCGCGTTTATCGTATTTACCGTGAGCTTGAGTTGAATCTGCGAATAAAGCCTAGAAAACGTCTAACAAGGAAGAAGCCTGAACCATTGGCTGTCCCTGAGGCCATTAACGAATGTTGGTCAATGGATTTTATGCACGACCAATTATCGGATGGCAGAGCGTGTCGCTTGTTCAATGTGATTGATGATTTCAATCGCGAAGGACTCACAATAGATGCTGACTTATCACTCCCCGCTGAGCGTGTTATCCGCTCACTCAATCAAATTATAGAATGGCGTGGTAAGCCAAAAGCTATCAGGTGTGACAATGGGCCTGAATATATTAGCCATAAATTAGCAGAGTGGGCGTTAAATAATAATATTGAATTACGATTTATTCAACCAGGTAACCCGCAACAAAATGCTTATGTAGAGCGGTTTAATCGCACGGTTAGGTATGACTGGCTAAGTCATTATATTTACAGTGATATTAGTGAGTTACAAGATAAAGCAACCGATTGGTTATGGACTTATAATAATGAACGCCCTAACATGGGTATAGGTGGCATAACACCCATACAAAAACTGGAAAAGTCAAACAACGGAAATTCTACAGATAGCCTCCATTAAAAATGGGGGGATTACCGTAGAGCTTGCTCACGTTAGAAGCGCAGCTTCTCATTACTTAATATACTCAATAAAAGAGTTGCTTTTAAACGCCAGCAAGCTGCGCGTCTACAAGGTGCAACTTGGCTTGTTGTTGTAGACGTAGAGCTTGCTCACGTTAGAAGCGCAGCTTCTCATTACTCTATTACTGATTTAATAATATTAAAGCCAAACGTATTTACAAGGTGCATATTGTTTTGTATAAAAATTATCAGCGCTTTGTATAACTATTACCTAGTTAATGCTAGTGTTTAAAGCACATACATTTTTATAATTTACTGGATTAACCGCTAAATTGTGGAGTTAAATATGTCTAATTGGGTTGATGCAACTGTAAAAAAAGTAACATGGTGGAACGAAACGCTTTTTAGCTTAACGGTTAATGCCGATGTAGAGCCATTTAAAGCAGGGCAGTTTACTAAGCTTTCAATAATTGAGGATGATAAACGCATTGCGCGTGCATATTCATACGTTAATTCACCCGATAGCTCAGCTCTAGAGTTTTATCTTATCAACGTAGCTGACGGGCTTTTATCACCGCGCTTAGCAAAACTACAGCCAGGCGACAACGTACTAATTGAGCGCCGTGCAACAGGTTTTTTTACACTTGACGAAATTCCACAAAGTGAGCAGCTGTGGATGTTAGGCACTGGCACAGCAATCGGACCATTTTTATCAATATTGCAACAATCTGAGGTATGGCAAAAGTATCAGCATATAAACTTAGTGCATGGCGTACGTTTTAATAGTGATTTAAGTTACCAGCCGCTTATAAATGAGCTTTTAAAAGCTTACCCAGCACAACTTAATTATATACCTGTTGTGAGCCGAGAAGAGCCGTTAGAGGGCTTACATGGGCGTATTACTGATGCAATTCAAAGTAGTCGCCTATTTGATAAAGTAAAATTAGATCCAGCACCAAATAATGCCCAATTTATGATTTGTGGCAATCCACAAATGGTAAAAGACACAACCGAACTTCTTATAGGGAAAAGCTTTAAGCGTAACAGGCGCAGAGAGCCTGGACATATAACAGTCGAACAGTACTGGTAAGTGGCTGAATGACTACCCGCAAACTCTAAAATTTGTTATGTTGCACCACATTACGCGTTTAGTGTTCATATTAGGAAAGTTATGAAACCGTTATCAATTATTTTAGCTTCATTAATCACCACAGTTGCATTGATTAGTTATGCCTCAGATCAACAACCTGAAGTAACCGAGCCAAAACTCAAAAGTGCAGAGCAAGTTGTTACAAATAAAGGTGACTCAGTCTCAAAAAATACCAACACAGATAACTTTGCAACTGAAATAGATGCTAACGATAAAATTAATACTCTTGAATACAAAGCGCCCGAACTTAAAAAACCGGTAATCGACACCGCTAAAACAGATGATTCAAAAGTATTCGGTAACGAAGCACCACAGCCAGTAGAAAAGCCAAAAAATAAAGTAGAGAAAGCAGTGGCTGTTGCTGAGGCCGAAAAAGCAGTTACGCAAGCTAAAGAGGCACTTACTACTAAGCAGCAAACTAAGGCAAAGCAGTCACGTGAGTCACTTGCCGTGGTTGAGCAATTGGTCAACGCTTACAACGCACGTAACATTGAAGAGTTTATTCGCGTGTACTCTGAAGATGTAGAGTTTTATATTTTCCCAAATGAGCTATTATTTAAAGGTAAAGAAAAACTAATCGCACGTTATGGGCTAATGTTTAAAAAACTCAAATGTATTCACTCATCGCCAATTAAGCGCATAGTGCATGGTGACATAGTAATAGATCATGAGTTATCAGAAACATGCTCCACTGATAAAAACGTTGTAGATAAACGTTCAGAGTTAATTTCGAGCTATCAAATTAAAGACGGCAAAATAATACGCGTCTTATTTTTCCGTTAAAGGACTGTTATGCAAATAAGTGACGAAAGAAAAATTCGCTTAATGTACCGAGTTGAGCCAGGCTGCTTAGGGCCTGATGGTGCTAACCATATAGAAGATTTTTGCCGTTTTGCTAACAAACATATTAAATCGCCTTATTACGGCTTGTTTGTCTTTTTACCTCGTTACGATAAACAAAAAGATGAGCGTCAATACAGTGTAAATAGCCGTAACTTATCGCAAGTACAAGCTAAGGCGTACTTAAATCATTTTGATATTGATATAGATAATTTTGAAGAGCAGCTCGACGAGCTGCTCGCTAAAGCAATAGATTTATATTTTAAACGTTAAAATGCACTGCATGCAGCATACTATAAATTTAATTGTATTCCAGACGCTTCACCAGCCACAATTGTATTAAAGCTCTCGTTATCGTGTAAGCTTGCAAATGCACTTTCGTGTAATAGTTCATTACGTAAATTAGGCGAGTAATCTAGTGCCATTTTAATATCGGCTAGGGCATCTGCATGCTCATGTATTAGGGCAAAAGCACAGGCTCTTTGCCAGTATGCGTAGCCATAATCACTATCTATATCAATGGCTTGATTGCATAGTTCAATTGCTTGTGCTGTTTCGTTAATTTCCAGTAGTGCGTCAGCTTTATAAGCTATTGCTTCTACATCTTCTGGTTTACGTTTTAAAATTTCATCAAATATTTCAATTTTATTTGCAAAATCACTTTCTAAATTGGCGCGCATCCATAGCGAATGAACCTCGTTGGTAACCGATATACGTTCTTGGTTACTGAGTATTTCTTCAGAGCGTACACGCAGTTTTTCTTCAAGAATTTTTAATCTGTCTTCGTATTCATCCGTAATTACACTTACGCGTGTATTTACAATATCTTCTACTTTATTTTTAACATCACGTAGCGAGTTCCAGCCCACTAAAACCAAAATAGATGCCGTGGCAGTAATAATAAAAAACACATTATTAATGGTATCGGTTGTGTATGTGAGCGCACGATCAGCGGTATCTAGTTGGGCGTGGGTAACTTGTTTAGTTACATCTTCACGTAGCTTTTGTTGATCTTGTCGTACTGCTTTTAGTTCATCTAAAACGTAGCGTTCTAAAAGTGGTTTATACATAGGCTCTTTTAGTTGGCTAAGGGCATGTTGTTGTTCTTGCGCAGTGAGCACTTCTGGCCTTTGTTCTGCTGCGTTCACAGTAGCCAAAAAAAATGTAAAACAAACAAAAAGTAAGGATATGTAATAACGCATTGGTATGCCTAGTTAAATTAATTGCGAGTGTAACTTTAACACGCACAGCTAAAAGGCACAAAGCTAGTGAAGCCAAAAATTTTACAAAAAAAAGCCAGTTCAAGGTGAACTGGCCAAAACTGCTAAAACAACAAAAGTTGCAGGGAAATACAGGAGATAAATTGCATACTAACTGAATTTAGCTGAACAATTACTTAACTCAATTCAGTTAGTTAAAATAAGAAGATACACAAGGTATCTGGTTTATAAAGTAAAGGTGTATTGGGCTTAAGTAATACACCTTTATCGTTATAACTATAATTTCATGGTGAAGGGGGATATTCCAATGTGCGCTTAAGTAAATCAAAGCCACTTTTGAGCCCTTCACTTATCAATACGCCGAAATTTTTCAGTGCGATCACAGGTCTTCTAAAAAAGTTAAGATAAATATTTTAATCTCGTATTTTAAATACAGTTAGAAAGTGCAGTAAAAAGTATGCACAACTAACTATCCATCAAAATTATAAATGACAGCAATCGTTTTAAACAGCCGTTCGGTGCTGGTATAGCATAATTTATAAGCCTATATTAAATACACATAAGTATTTAGGCCGGTGTACTAAGTTATAAACCAACTAAATAAAATAACCGTTACTTTTGTACTATAAGGATTTCAGAATGAGCAACCCTAAAGCAGGCCAATGTCCGGTCATGCATGGTAGTAATACTAAAACGTCTAATCCAAATACCGATTGGTGGCCAAACGCCCTTAACTTAGACATACTTCATCAACACGATACAAAAACGACTCCATATGACAGCGATTTCAACTACGCTGAAGCATTTAAAACACTAGATTTAGAAGCCTTAAAAACCGATTTAAAACACTTAATGACGCAAAGCCAGCAGTGGTGGCCAGCCGATTGGGGCCATTACGGTGGTTTAATGATTCGCATGGCATGGCACTCAGCAGGATCATACAGACTAGCTGACGGGCGTGGTGGTGGCGGTACAGCTAATCAGCGTTTTGCTCCGCTAAATTCATGGCCTGATAATGGCAATCTCGATAAAGCGCGTCGTTTATTATGGCCAATTAAGAAAAAATACGGCAATAAACTTTCATGGGCCGACTTAATTATTTTAGCGGGCAACATGGCATACGAATCAATGGGTTTAAAAACCTTTGGGTTTGCAGGCGGGCGCGAAGATATTTGGCATCCTGAAAAAGACGTATATTGGGGAGCCGAAAAAGAATGGCTCGCACCAAGCGACGGACGCTACGCCAATGTAGACAAGCCAGACACAATGGAAAACCCGTTAGCCGCAGTACAAATGGGCTTAATTTACGTTAACCCAGAAGGTGTTAATGGTGTACCCGATCCACTTAAAACAGCAGCACAAGTTCGCGAAACGTTTGCGCGTATGGCAATGGACGATGAAGAAACAGCAGCACTTACCGTAGGTGGGCATACCGTAGGTAAAACGCATGGTAACGGTAAAGCCGAAAACCTAGGGCCAGAGCCAGAGGCTGCTGATGTACACGAGCAAGGTCTTGGTTGGAACAACACCACAACACGTGGTATTGGTCGCGATACAGTAACTTCTGGTATTGAAGGGGCATGGACTACCCACCCAACTAAATGGGATAACGACTACTGTAAACTACTGTTAAGCTACGAATGGGAATTAACAAAAAGCCCAGCAGGCGCTCATCAATGGGAACCGGTTAATATTAAAGAAGAAGACAAGCCAGTTGATGTAGAAGATCCATCAATTCGTTTAAACCCAATAATGACTGATGCCGATATGGCCATGAAAATGGATCCAGCGTATCGTAAAATTATTGAGCGTTTTTATAACGATTTTGATTACTTCTCAGATGTGTTTGCTCGTGCTTGGTTTAAATTAACTCACCGCGATTTAGGTCCTAAATCACGTTATTTAGGTGCCGATGTGCCAAGCGAGGATCTTATTTGGCAAGACCCAGTACCTACCGTTGACTACACACTCACAAACGCCGAAATTAGTGATTTAAAAGCAACATTACTCAATTGCGGCGTTAGTGCTGCTGATTTAATTAGCACGGCATGGGACAGTGCTCGTACTTATCGTGGTTCTGATCACCGTGGTGGCGCAAATGGCGCACGTATTCGTCTTGCACCACAAAAAGATTGGCAAGGTAACGAACCAACACGTTTAGCAAATGTACTAGCTGCACTTGAAAAAGTACAAGCAGGTTTAAACAAGCAAGTTAGCATCGCCGACTTAATTGTTTTAGGCGGAACAGCCGCAGTAGAACAAGCAGCTAAAAGCGCTGGTGTTGATGTAACCGTACCGTTCGCGCCAGGACGAGGAGACGCAACAGACGACATGACCGATGCCGAATCGTTTGATGTGCTTGACCCCATTCATGACGGCTTTAGAAACTGGCTGAAAAAAGACTATGTAGTATCCGCGGAAGAGCTTTTACTAGAGCGTAGCCAGTTGATGGGTTTAAGTGCACCAGAAATGTCAGTATTACTTGGTGGCATGCGCGTGTTAGGCACTAACCACAATGGCAGTCAGCATGGCGTATTTACAAGTAATGTCGGCACCTTAAGTAATGACTTTTTTGTAAACTTAACGGATATGGTGTACCGCTGGGAGCCTACTGAAAAAGGGTTGTACAATCTTGTAGAGCGTACAAGCGGCGTAACTAAATGGACTGCAACACGTGTTGATTTAGTATTTGGCTCAAACTCGGTTTTACGTGCACTTGCTGAGTTCTATGCGCAAGACGACAACAAAGAACGCTTTGTTCACGACTTCGTAAATGCATGGGTAAAAGTAATGAATACCGACAGGTTTGATATTAAATAATCTGTGCGATGAACATAAAAAAGGGGGAGTAATTAATTACTCCCCCTTTTTTATTTATAACGCAGTGGCAAACATATATTTGTAGACGTCGAACTTGCTCACGCGAGAAGCGAGAGCTTCTAATCATTGAATCACACAACCTAAAAACTACGTTTTACACGCCAGCAAGCTGTGCGTCTACAGAGTTTATACCCAAGTTTCAGAACATGATTTGTAGACGTTGAGCTTGCTCACGTTAGAAGCAAGGCTTCTAATTACTTAATATCCTAAAAACCGCATTTTTACACGTCAGCAAGCTGTGCGTCTACAGGGTTTATACCCAAGTTTCAGAATATGATTTGTAGACGTTGAGCTTGCTCACGTTAGAAGCGTAGCTTCTTATTACTTAATACCCTAAAAACTACGTTTTTACACGCCAGCAAGCTGCGCGTCTACAGGGTTTATACCCAGGTTTTAGAATATGATTTGTAGACGTCGAGCTTGCTCACGTGAGAAGCAAGGCTTCTCATTGCTTTGTATATAGGAGTAAATGTATGTGTGGTTTGAATTTTGTAAAAGCGTTGCTTTTAAACGCCAGCAAGCTGCGCGTCTACAGGGTTTATACCCAGGTTTCAGAATATGATTTGTAGACGTTGAGCTTGCTCACGTTAGAAGCAAAGCTTCTCATTACTTAATACCCTAAAAACTACGTTTTTATACGCCAGCAAGCTGCGCGTCTACAGGGTTTATACCCAAGTTTCAGAATATGACTTGTAGACGTAGAGCTTGCTCACGTGAGAAGCAAGGCTTCTCATTACTTAATACCCTAAAAACTACGTTTTTACACGGCAGCAAGCTGCGCGTCTACAGGGTTTATACCCAAGTTTCAGAATATGACTTGTAGACGTAGAGCTTGCTCACGTGAGAAGCTGGGCTTCTCATTACTTAAATATGCCATTATAAATATACACAGTCCCAAAATGGATATTCTCCAACCTCATTTACAAGCTTAGCACGTAAAGGGTTTGCAACAATATAACGTGCCTGGTTAATTAAATCCTCTTCAGTTCTAAGTTGATGCTCAAAATAGTTTTGCTGCCAAATTGACCCATTAGAATAATTAAACTTATTAATATTCACTGTGGTAATACTTTTATATTGCCTCACAACATCATTAAGAGGTAAATCTTTTAATTGAAACAACCAATGTAAATGATCTGGCATTAACGTATAGCAAATAGTATTTACCTTGTTTTGCATATAAACCAATCCTCTTATTGCTATACATGCACTTTCAAAATTCTTGAATATCTGAGTTCTTTTTTTAGTACATATTGTGACAGAGTAAAATTGGTTTTCGCAGGTGTAGCGCCCAGTTAATAGTTTTTTAGATGAATACATAAAGATTTTAATTTATTGGGTTTTTATAAATATAGATAAAACGCACTGTTCAACAAGTTATATGGTGTACCTTGAAGTAAACGTGAGCTTCTAATTGCTTATTAATACCCTAAAAACTACGTTTTTAAACGCCAGCAAGCTGTGAGTCTACAGGGTTTATACCCAAGTTTCAGAATATGATTTGTAGACGTTGAGCTTGCTCACGTTAGAAGCAAAGCTTCTCATTACTTAATACTCTAAAAACTACGTTTTTACCCGCCAGCAAGCTGTGCGTCTACAGGGTTTATACCCAAGTTTCAGAATATGATTTGTAGACGTTGAGCTTGCTCACGTTAGAAGCGTAGCTTCTCATTACTTAATACCCTAAAAACTGCGTTTTTACACGCCAGCAAGCTGTGCGTCTACAGGGGTTATGCAAAAATCCCCAAATTCACTATTTACCACCCATAAAAAAACGGCGCTAAATTTAGCACCGTTTTTAAAAGTAATGAGAAAAATTTACGCTTTTTTCTCTTCACAACTTGAAAGGTATTCGTCAAACGTACCCTGGAAGTCGATTACTTTTTTATCTTTAATATCAATGATACGCGTCGCTAATGACGATACGAACTCACGGTCATGGCTTACAAAAATTAGCGTGCCTTCAAAGTCTTTAAGCGCATTGTTAAGCGCTTCAATGGCTTCCATATCCATGTGGTTAGTTGGTTCGTCCATAACAAGAACGTTAACGTCTTGCATCATTAACTTACCGAATAACAAACGGTTTTTTTCACCACCCGAACAGTTGCGCGCTTTTTTATTTGAATCGTCAGCTGTAAACAACAAACGACCCAGCATGCCGCGTACCATTAAATCGTTATGATTAACTGTGCGCCACTGCGACATCCAATCAAACAAGGTTAAATCGTTATCAAAATCTTTAGTGCTGTCTTGCGGGCAATAACCAAAGGTCGCATTTTCAGACCATTTAATTTCGCCCTCTAAACTTTTAAGCTCGTTAACTAAACAACGTAAAAAAGTAGTTTTACCTACCCCGTTTTCGCCAATAACAGCAAGCTTAGCGCCAGCTTCTAGTAGTAGGTCGCCGCCAGTGAATAACTTTTCGCCATCAAAACCATGGCCAAGCTTGTTAACTTCAAGCGCTTGACGATACATTTTTTTACCTTCGTCAAACGAAAGCGATGGACTCATACGACTCGACGATTTAACTTCATCAAGTTTAATTTTATCCATTTTTTTAGCGCGTGAACTTGCTTGTTTTGCTTTTGAAGCATTAGCACCAAAACGGTTAACAAAGTCTTGTAGCTCGTCAATTTCAGCGCTCTTTTTAGCATTTTCAGCTAAAAGTTGCTCGCGCTGCAGCCCTGCTGCTTCTAAAAACTTCTCGTAGTTACCAGGATAAATACGCAGCTCGCCATAATCTATATCGGCCATATGTGTACATACAGAGTTTAAAAAGTGACGGTCATGCGAAATAATAATCATCGTACATTTACGCTTGTTAAGCTCGTTGGCAAGCCACGTAATTGTATGAATATCCAAGTTATTGGTAGGCTCATCGAGTAGCAGTATGTCTGGGTTTGCAAATAACGCTTGTGCTAAAAGCACACGTAACTTCCAACCAGGTGCAACGTTTGCCATTAATCCATAATGAAATTCTTTATCGATACCCGCTTCTAGCAAAATTTCTTCAGCGCGGCTTTCTGCCGTGTAACCGTCCATTTCAGCAAATACGCTTTCAAGTTCAGCTACTTTCATACCATCGTCTTCGCTCATTTCTGGCAAAGAGTAAATACGTTCGCGTTCTTGCTTTACTTTCCAAAGCTCAACGTCACCCATAATTACAGCGTCTACAACGCTATACTCTTCAAAGGCAAACTGGTCTTGGCTTAGGTTACCTACTTTTAACCCTGGAGTAATAGATACATTACCCGCGCTTGGCACAAGCGCCCCGCTTAAAATCTTCATGAAAGTCGACTTGCCGCAACCGTTAGCGCCAATTAAACCGTAACGGTTACCGTTACCAAATTTAGCTGAAATGTTTTCAAACAACGGCTCTGCGCCAAACTGCATCGTAATATTTGCGGTGGAGATCAAAAAAGGTAATCCTAGATAAGTACTGACAGGAGTACGCTGCAGCAACACGCCACAAACAAGAACCAGACAATAGGGTAAATTAGCTGGCGAATTATACAGATCAGCCAAGAGGAAGGGAAGATAAAAGGCGCTTTAAATTAAAGCAAAAACAGATAGCGATAAGTGATTTTACAGCTCAAAACAGTTAATAAGTTTGATAAATACGTTCTGTGGCCTTTTTATTTTTTTGAATTAATTGATTAATAACCGATAGTTCATCAAGCGTAACCGTTTTTTTACTCAGCATTAAATGCACAGGGGCTTTGTTAAAAAATGCCATATTAGTAACCGGTTCAATATTTAATGATTGTTTTAAAAAAAACAGCCCCGACAAAGCGTCTTCAATCACAAAATCTACCCGCTGTTTATTGAGCATTTCAAAGCGCTTATCGGCGGTCGAAATAAGCACAACTTGCTTAGGATATGCTTTTTTAAGTTGCTCGAACTGCGCGCCATAATAACTACCTCGATTAACGGCAATACTAAAGCCTTGGCTAAATAGTTGTTCAATTGAACTTAAATTAGGGGAAAGCGTATTTTTATAAAGCAGCATAACCTCGTCACGGTAGCTTTGGCTAAAATACGCAAATTTGCTTCGTTTTTTAGTTTTAGTTGCCGCAAACATAATATCTATACGGCCTTGCTTTAACTCTTCTTGTGCGCGTAAAGAGCTAGGTAATACGCTAAATTTCAAGCAAAAAGGGGAGCCTTTAAACAACGTTTTTATAACGTTAATTTCAATACCCGACAACACCCCGTTTTTTAGCTCAACATAAGGAGGCCAGTAATTTTCATTTGTGCCAACTTTAAAAGTTTTATTACATGCGTGCGCATTAAAGGTACTTAACAGTAATACAGCAAAAACGACTATTATAGTTTTCATTACACTCCAATTAGTTATAGCTGCCAATTAAACATTACTCAAATAGCGCCTTAAGTGCCGTTTGATTGTTTTTTATGTGTTTATTTATTACTTCAAGCTCTTCAACCGACACCGTATCTTTGCTTAGCATTAAATGTATTGCGTCTTTATTTATAAATTTGATATTTTTAACCGGTGCTAAGTTTGAGCTTCGTTTAATAAAATAAGCACTCGCTAGCTCATCTTCAATTGCAAAATCAATACGTTGCTTATTAAGCATTTCGAAGCGCTTGCTCATGGCGCTGGTGTACTCAATTTGTTTTTTATACGTTGTTTTATATTGTTCAAATTCTTCACCGTAATAACTACCAAAGTTAGCGCCTACAGTAAGGCCTTGTTTAAAAATATCTTCTAAGCTATCAACATTGTGTTGGTTGTTTTTGTTTTCGTATAAACGCATTACCTCCGTACGGTAACTTTCACTAAAATGAACATATTTAGCACGATTATCGGTATAGCTAGCCGCCCAGCCTAAATCAATTCGGCCATGTTTAAGCTCAACAAAAGCGCGCTTTGAATTAGGCAGTAATTCAACCTTAAAACAAAAAGGCGAGCCGGCAAATATAATGTTAAGTGCATCTACCTCTGCGCCTTGTAATTCACCATTAATACCTAACACATATGGCGGCCAAAATGCATCGTGCGATGCAACACTTAAAGTTCTTTCGCAAGCAAACACAGTAGGCGACACGTTAAAAATTAAGCAAATAAATAGGGTTATTAGTTTATTCATTACGCCTCTAATACAATTAATTATTGTTTGTTTTTAATACAGTATAAACTAGCTTGAGCATTTTAGTGCTCGGGTTGTGTAAAAATGTAAATAGCTCACTAAGCAGAGAAAGGTAGCTGAGCGTTTAAGTTTAACAATTGCACTTATTTTATAAACTTAAGAAAAAATATTGTTGCTAACTTTATCAATCGGTACACTACAAATAAATTTATGAATAGTAGAGCAAGTTATGTCGCCAACCAAAATACGTAACGATGTTGTAAAACTCAGTGAATTGAGCACTAAAAAACCAGATTATTACTTTATTCAGGGTTATTTAATGGGGTTGGGTGTATTACCACAAATGCTTAACCCTAGTGAGTGGCAACCAGATCTATTTGGAGATCTTAATGTTCAAAATGCGACTGAACTAAAATACTTAGAAAGCTTAATGGCTCTTTATAACCAGTGCATGGAAAAAGTAATTCAAAACGAATTAAAAATGCCTGCTAAGTGTAGCCTATCTAAACAAGATTACCGTGATTCACTTAAACCGAATATGCCTCTACCAAGTTACTGTAAAGGGGTTTTACAGGCGCTTAAACATATAAATAAGCGTATGCTTGATGCAGAGCAAAAACAGGCCCTTAATAACCTAAACAGCGTTTTAAAAGCATTTTCTAATGAAAAAGCAGCAGCAAAAGAATTTGGTGAATTTGCCCAATATAACGCCCAAGAATATAAACGTAATTATGTTTATTTTATGGCCGACGCTATTTTTGAACTTCGATTTAGTAACGACCTAACTTTAAGTGATGAAGATGAGGCACAATTTAACAACAGCTTTTTAGACGAAGAACCAAATGAATTAGATGAGCTTGATGAATTACTTGAACTTGTACTCGCCGATACAGAGCTAAAAGCACTTGAGCCAATGCAAATGTTGCTAGAAATCATGGAAGGTGGGCTTATAACTAAGCAATTTATTAAAGACAATGCTGGGCATTTTTGGGGACTACAAGAAACTCGCCCCTATATGATGCTTCGCGCGCATCGAGCAAAAATACACGCACTGCATGGTTATACCGTAAAAGCACAATCAGAACTCGAAGAGTTACTAAAGCTAAACCCAAACGATAATCAAGCAAACCGCTTTTTATTAATGAACTGCCTAATTATAAATAAAGAGTGGGAGAAGTTAGAGGCTTTATTAGCCGACTTTGACTTTCAAGAACTACACGCAACAGCAAGCCGTGCGCTAAGTGCTTTTGTAATGCATGGCGATTCAAAACCCGCAAACGATTACAAAAAAATGCTCCAGCAGCAAAATAAACACTTTACCAAAATACTCACCGGCCAAGAAAAACTAAAAGAACAACAGCCACCATATTACAGCCCAGGCAGTAAAGAAGAGGTGGGTGTTTACCTTGAGTCGTTAGGTAAACAGGCATGGATTTCGGTTCCCGCGAGTCTTTTTTGGCTAAGAAAAAAGTAATAACTAAACGCGTAAAAAGTGCTAAGCGTGATTTATGTCGCGCTTAGTACTCACATCAGCGCTTAATAATAACAGCGTATTAATTTAAAAATTTCTACTTATTAAACCTGTATTTAATGCACTTGTTCCTGTAGATTGAACAAATAATGAATGCAGTATTAACAGTGCCTTAGCTGTTAAACGATTAGCCAAGGAGCGGTGAGTCTCGTGTCAAACGCCACGCTTACTTATTACAACCAAAATGCCAAAGCCTTTAGCGACTCAACACTAAACGTTGATATGTCGGCGCTTTATGCTGAGTTTTTACCGCACGTTGCACAACACGGGAGTATTTTAGATGCCGGTTGTGGCAGTGCACGCGATGCCGCATTTTTTAAAACGCAGGGTTTCACTGTAAGTGCGTTTGATGCAAGCCCAGAGCTGGCAGAGTTGGCAAGCAGTTACTTACAGCAACCGTTAAAAGCGAAGCTTTTGAGTTTCGACGTAATTAATGTGTAGGTGCGATTTTATATCGCGCTGTGTATTGTAGACGCGCAGCTTGCTGGCATTAAAAGCGAAGCTTTTGAGTTTCGACGTAATTAATATGTAGGTGCGATTTTATATCGCGCTGTGTATTGTAGACGCTCAGCTTGCTGGCGTTAAAAGCGAAGCTTTTAAACTTCGATGTAATTAATGTGTAGGTGCGATTTTATATCGCGATCATAAGTTTTTTTTGCGTGGGATTCAGAGGATTAAAGGGATTAAAAACCTCTATTCGAGGTTATATCGCGTTGGCGATGGCAACCAAAGGGCGGCATTTGAGAGATATTTTGACATTGTACGAGGTAATTCGTCCATGAAGCAGGGTTCCTGTCAGCATCCATGCTTCCAATTCCTCGTGCTGCGAAGCTTCGCTTCCGTCACTCGTCACCCACGGCGCACCCGAAGATCACACAGTGTCTTCAACTTACGTTAATGATGTGAACGTAACCAGCGTAGATAGGCCATCCATGGCCAAGCTACGCTTTGTACAGCATTGCCTAAAGGGATTTAGGTACTTGGAATTTGTCGGGAACAAAATTCCGCCATGCTGTAAATTACTCATCATTAACTCAGTTTCAGGTGTGATCACGGGGAATTGGAGTGTGTTGGTAGATTGGTGTTTATAAATGTAGGCGTGAGTTTATCTCGCGCTTTTGGGTTGTAGGCGCAGAGCTTGCTCGCGCGAAAAGCGAAGCTTTTAAATCTCGGTGTAATTAATATGTAGGTGCGATTTTACATCGCGCTCATAAGTTGTTTTTTGCGTGGGATTTAAAGGCGCGGATTAAAAACCTCTATTCGAGATTTTATCGCGTTGGCGATGGCAACCAAAGGGCGGCATTTGAGAGATATTTTGACATTGTACGAGGTAATTCGTCCATGAAGCTGGGTTCCTGTCAGCATCCATGCTTCCACTTCCTCGTGCTGCGAAGCTTCGCTTCGGTCACTCGTCACCCACGGCGCACCCGAGGATCACACTGTAGCTTTAACTTACGTTAATGATGTGAACGTAACCAGCGTAGATAGGCCATCCATGGCCAAGCTACGCTTTTTACAGCATTGCCTAAAGGGATTTAGGTACTTGGAATTTGTCGGGAACAAAATTCCGCCATGCTGTAAATTACTCATCATTAACTCAAGTTTCAGGTGTGATCACGGGGAATTGGAGTGTGTTGGTAGATTGGTGTTTATGAATTTACTTGCTAGTTAAATTTAAAGCTTAAACATTTATATTAAACCTTTCTTTTACAAGCTTGCTTACTTAAGTATAATTCTGCGCCTTGCAACTATCTAAAAACAGCGGTATATGACTAAATTAACAGCAATAGATCTATTTTCAGGCGCAGGTGGCTTTTCTTTAGCCGCTCATGAGGTCGGTTTTGATATCTTAGCTGCTGTAGAATTTGACCAACATGCTGCTAATACTTATCAACGTAATATAGTTGAACGTCTTGGGGCTAACACTCATGTTTATGCTGAGGACATAATGCCACTCAACATAGATGCATTAATGAGTGAAAAGGGCCTCAAGTCTGGTGATTTAGATCTTTTGCTTGGTGGGCCACCATGCCAAGGTTTTTCAACACACCGAATAAAAGGTCGTGGAGAAGACGATCCTCGTAATCAGCTTTTGTTGAGATACTTTGATTTTGTTGAAAAGTTGATGCCAAAAGCGTTTTTAGTTGAAAATGTGCCAGGTTTACTTTGGCCTAGACATGCTTTGTACTTAAATAAGTTTCTAGAATTAGCTAACGAAAAAAAATATAAAGTTATTACTGGCAAACCATTAATCATAAATGCAAGAGACTACGGTGTTCCTCAAAGCCGCAGGCGTGCTTTTATTCTAGCTGTTAGAGAAGATATTGATATTGAAAATCTTGAATGGCCACCAAAACCAACACATATAAAACCTGACTTTGATAAGCCTCTTACAAAAAACATATGGAAAAGTGCCTCAATCGCTTTTGAACGGCCTGCTGAAGAAGTACTAAAAAACCTAGTGCCTCGCATGAGTAAAGTGCTTGGTTGGGAGGCAGCTAAGTCTAGGAAGATCGTTGAATCATTAGAGTTTGGCAAGCCATTAAAAGAGAGCGATTCTTGTAATATACATATGAATCACCAACCATTCATGATTGAGCGCTTTAACGATACTGAATTGATGGGTAGCAGGGATGAATTAGAGTTTACGCTACCATGTCATCAAAATGGCTACTCGGGTCATAAAGATGTTTATGGAAGAATATATTTTCATACTCCCGCAAATACTATTACGACAGGTTGTAATAACCCTTCCAAAGGGCGTTTTTTACACCCATGGGAAAATCACGGAATAACGCTTCGCCATGCCGCGCGTTTGCAAACCTTCCCCGATGATTATCAATTTTTAGGTGGCGTAATGGCTGCTGCAAGACAAATAGGTAATGCAGTCCCAATTGATTTAGGTAAAGCATTAATTAACCAGATAAAAGATAAACTATTAGATTAAAACTAATAGTTTATCTTTTATCTTTAAAACCATATTATTAGATTAATTAAGGGAATTATTAATCAGGAATAACATGGTTGCTTCAGTTTCATTTCAAACACGTGCCCGCACAATTGACCATCTCGGTCGAGAACAAATCGCTGATTGCCCTACTGCAATTTCTGAACTCTGGAAAAATGCATATGATGCATATGCTCGTAATGTATCTTTAAATATTTTTGACGGTGAGCTACCTGTTTCTTCACTTGTTGATGACGGACATGGTATGTCTATTAATGATGCTAGAGATAAGTGGCTAACAGTAGGCACTGAGTCTAAAGCTACAGGTATTGAAGTAGATGAATCAGAGCGGAATGGATTTGAAAAGGTTCGTATTAAACAAGGTCAAAAAGGTATAGGTCGTTTATCTTGCGCGGCTTTAGGCTCTTTGATGTTACTTGTGAGTAAAAAGAAAGAGCACCAGTTTGTAGCTTGTCTTCTTGATTGGCGTTTATTTGAAAATCCTTACTTAATGTTGCACGACATTAAATTACCAATTGTTGAATTTGAAACTCGTATTGAATTAAAAGATCTATTACCAACAATGTTTGATTCCTTGATGGGTAATATCTGGGGCGATGGAGATGACTTTAGTCGAGATAAACGTATAGAGTCAGCTTGGGAGCTATTCCATGAGCAAGAACTTCGCGAAGAGAAAGACTCAACAAAAGAGGCCATTGAATCAACTGTAATAGATACTTATTTTACTGAGCGCCACTTTGATACTTGGCCTGTATGGAATGGAAGGGCAGCATGTGGTACTGCGATGTTTATCGCAGACTTACATGAAGACCTAACCGCTCAACTATCTTCTGATTCAGGATCTGAAATTGATGGTGCTGAACAACGCGCCAAAGAACGTTTAATTGAAACTCTCAATAGCTTTGTTAACCCATTTAATCAAGACGATGAAGAAGGTATAACTGATTTTAACACTTCAGTTGTTGCATGGAATGGTAATCTACAACGACTTATTATTGACGAAGTACGTAATTTTAATATTAAACAGTTTGAGCAGCTTGAGCATATTATAGATGGTATCGTGGATGAAAATGGAAAGTTTGTAGGTAAAGTTAAAGCGTTTGGCGAGTGGCATAATGAAATTAAAGTACCGCCTAAATCTAACTATAGGATGCGAAAAGATACAAAGTTCGGTGAGTTTAAAATCAGGCTGGGTACTTTCGAAGTAAACCGAAAAAACAGTTCATTATCCGACGAATTACATTCAAATTTTTTCGAAATGAGAAAGTACTTTGGTGGTGTAATGGTATTTCGTGATGATTTGCGAGTAATGCCATATGGTCGCGAAGATAATGACTTTTTTGAAATAGAAAAAAGGCGTTCAAAGAATGCTGGTGCTTTTGTTTTTTCCAACCGGTCATGCTTTGGCGGTGTTTATATCACTAAATCTTCAAACCCAAATTTGAGAGATAAGGCTGGGCGAGAGGGTATTATAGACAATAAGGCTTCAAAACTGTTTCGTGAAGTTGTTGAAAATATACTAATAGAAGTCGCAAAACGCTTAATTGGCAGACACTCGGATAATAGAACGATAAAACTCGATGAAATTAATGCCTACCACGCAGCAGAAAAAGCAGCAAATGATCGCAAATCACTACTAAGAAAAGAACGCAATAGAGTTAAAAGCTTAATTAATAAAAATACCCCTTATTTGAGTAATACTCAACATGAGTTAAATGAATTAGCGGCTTATGTTGAAAGTGATTGCCAAATGAATGATCAGGATGAATTAGTTCGTTTACAACATGAATTAAGCGAATTGGATGGTAAAATCAAAGATTACTCATTATCGCCTATTCCGCGAACACTAGGCAGTATAGAAATAGAATATCGTGAATATCGAGATGTAGAAAATAATCTTAAAACTCTCCTTAACTCGTTAAAACAGACTATAAATAATGCTATTGATAACTTGGTTGTTAAAGAAGATATTGAAATAGCAGAGAAAAACTTCGCAAGTAAAGCTGGCGTCCTACATCAAAAAATTCGGAAGTTAGCGAGTTCTGGCAGAAATATATTAAAAGAAGAAGTACAAAGGTTTGATAAGCAAATTGATGCTGCAAATAAAGCATTTCATCAGAAATTATCAATACATTTAGATGATCTCGCGGCTAAAAGAACGACCCTACAAAATGTAAATTCCATAATAGAAATTGAATATCAAAAGCAAGATATAGAAATCACCCAAACTCTCAATGCTTATATTAATGCTTTAGAAAGCTTAAAAGAGCAAATTGATTTAGAAGGACTAGCAATTCAGTCAGTAAATGAAAACAGCCGTTTACAAAAGCAAAATGAACAACTTCATGCTCTAGCGCAGTTAGGGATTTCAGTTGAGATTATTGGGCATGAAATTGAGGGGCAGGATATGACAATTGAGCGAGGTTTAAAAACACTCGCAGAGTCGTCATTAAATCAGAAACAGAGCACCGCACTTGAAAGTGTCACCCAAGCCCACCAATCATTGAGTGATTCTTGGCGTTTTTTAAGTCCACTTAAATTAGCTGGTGAGAAAATTCGTATAAAAATGACAGGTAACGACATCTACAATTACGTTAATAATTTTTTTCAAAAACGTTTAGAACAAAATCAAATAACCTTTGAACAAACTGACGCATTTAAAAAAATTAGTATTTATGAACAGCCAGCGAAAATTTACCCAGTGTTTATTAATTTAATCAATAATGCGAGATATTGGGTAAAAGAATCTTCAGACTCTAAAAGACAGGTTTTGCTTGATGTGAAAGATGGTCAAGTTGTTATTGCAGATAATGGACCTGGTGTTGATATTGATGATGTAACGGAGTTATTTACTTTGTTTTTCTCTAGGAAACAACGTGGTGGTAGAGGTGTGGGATTATATCTTTGTAAAAGTAATCTTGCTTCAGGCGGTCACAAGATTTTTTACCAGACAAATGATGAACAAAAAGTCCTATCAGGTGCTAATTTTGTGATTGACTTTAAAGGAATAAAAAATGCTTGAGAACAATTTCGACTATAAGCCTTTTTTGAAAGAAGCATATATTCAACCAATCAGAACCGTAACCGTAATCGATGATGAATACCCTACTTTAGAGCACTTAGTTACTAAAGGTAAAGAAGGTTTTAAAGGCGATGACATAGAGCGCTTATCAGATATTATTAAAGTCAGTAGGGGAGATCAGTTTAATTGGTTGTTAGATGTATATGATGGAAAAGAAGAAGTATTTGAAACAAACAACGTATCTAGGCGTTTGCACCATAGTGATTTATTAATTCTTGATTATCACCTAGATGGTGAGGATGACGGCTTATGCCAAAAGTCCTTAGATATAATTAAACATTTAGCTGACAATAGGCATTTTAATATAGTGGCTGTTCATACAAAAGGTTATACAGGTGAAAAAGGAAGTGTTAATGATGTTCTCTGCGACATTATCGCATCATTACAAGTTAAACCTAGAGCAGTTAATTTAAATGATAACTTGAAAACTAATATAGAAAGTGCAGTGGATGATTGGTCTGATGATAGCCCCGATATTAGAAAGGAGTTATTAGATTCAATTAGCAAAATTGACTTGCTTTATCTAATTCACAATAGCTTAAACTCTTTATTTTCGCCTGCATTTGAAGATGAAAAGTTACAAGCTTTCACGAATATATTTGAACAGAAGCCAGATGAAGTGAAACTAGTTAAACCACTATTACTTAAATGGTTGATTAATGAAAAATATAGAGAGTTTGAGGGTATTGCACCTAACGAAGCAGTAAAACATTTTGATTGGGGTGTTGAAAATGATATTAACTGGATTAAAACAGAGGATTTATTCTTAACAGTTGTGGGTAAACGCACTACTCAGGTAAACGAAATACCAGAAAAGTTATTATCTGCAATGGAATGCTGGAGACCTCATCCACACAAGTTGATTTTATCTAAGCTTCGTAATGATGTTGAAAGTAAAGGGATATCTGCATCAAGTAACATACTTAATAAAAAACACCTTCAAGCCGCTTGGCTTAAAGAACTACTAAAAACTAGTACGGAATATGAGTCAAAAACGGCTGCTTGGTCTACTGTTTCAAAATTATGGGAAGAGCTGGCAACAGAGATTAAAGGTGACTTAGGTGATTTTACAATTCGATTACTAAGTGCACTGAATGTAGCTGAAGCAGATAAGAAGAAACTACTAAGTTACTTTGTTCCAACTGAAAGTGATACTGACGAATTAGAACAAGTTAAACATGCAAATTGTTTTAGTTGTAGCAGAAAGATAAGTACACATCATATTATTACTGGCCATATTTTAAAAATTGGGAATAGCTACTTGCTTTGTTTAACTCCTATCTGTGACTTAGTGCCCGATCAAAAAAACAATGACTTAAATATTGTAAAAGGACAAGAAATAAAGGCTCTTATGCCTGTTACGTTAGTTCAAATGTATGATGCAAATGAGGCTTTAAAATTAACAAGGGAAAGTATGAGAGCCAGTCTCAACTTACCTAAAGAGCACTTTCCAGAGCTTTCGAAGACTGAAGTGCTACAACAAGTAATAAATTACTCTACACAGAATAATTTATTATTTATTCAACCTGATGGTCCCGAGGGTGATATTAAGATCTTAAGTTTCACTGCGGGGTTAGATGGTAAAGCTAATCCAAAATCAAAAAATTACTACATTGAAAATCAGGGAATATTTCAAGAGGGAGAGCCTGTAAATTTACATATTGCAGAGCCATGTGATAAAGGAGTTGTGCTTAAGGTCACACCTCAAAAAGGTATAGTGGTTGCTGAATTGAGGTATGAATACGCTCTAAACTTATTAAGCAGACTCGGCTTTGCCAAGTCTAGAGTTGGTCTTGATTTTATAAACTGAGCCAACTTCGTGACATATACATGAAAAAACCAACGACAAACATGAAAGCAGTTGCTTAGGCCGCTCCCCCGTGATCACACCCGAAATTTAATTAATGATGAGTAATTAACAGCATGGATGCTGTTAAAAGCGTAGCTTTGCAGCTTGAGGAAGTGGAAGCATGGATGCTGACAGGAACTCGGCTTCAGGGATGAATTATTAGCAGCAGAGCTTATTTGAAGAAGACCGCCCCTTGGTTGCCAACGCCAACGCGATATTAAGTCAATTATTTTAAAAGCTTCGCTTTTCGCGCGAGCAAGCTTTGCGCCTACAGATGTTTGAGTGAGCTTTGTTTAAAAGCCAAAGCGCGATGTAAAATCGCACCTACGGTTTCGTTGAGAGTGGTGTTTAAATTAATGTAGGTGAGGTTTTATACCTCGCATTGTGTTTAGGCGTGTACAAGGTTGCAGCGAATAAACCCATCTACAAATTAAAAGCTGCGCTTTTCACGCAAGCAAGCTTCGCGTCTACAGGTGTTTGAGTGAGCTTTGTTTAAAACCAAAAGCGCGATGTAAAATCGCACCTACGGTTTCGTTGAGAGTGGTGTTTAAATTAATGTAGGTGAGGTTTTATACCTCGCATTGTGTTTAGGCGTGTACAAGGTTGCAGCGAATAAACCCATCTACAAATTAAAAGCTGCGCTTTTCACGCAAGCAAGCTTCGCGTCTACAGGTGTTTGAGTGAGCTTTGTTTAAAACCAAAAGCGCGATATAAAATCGCACCTACGCTTTGTTGAGTGTGGTGTTTGTATTGTTGTAGGTGAGGTTTTATACCTCGCATAGTGTTTTAGGCATGTACAAAGTTGTGGCGATAAAGCCCATCTACAAATTAAAAGCTGCGCTTTTCACGCAAGCAAGCTTTGCGTCTACAGGTGTTAGGTGAGCGTTAAGGTTATATAAGCCAAAGCGCGATGTAAAATTGCACCTACGTTTTTGTTGAGTGTGGTGTTTACATTATTGTAGGTGAGGTTTTATACCTCGCATGGTGCTTTAGGCATGTACAAGGTTGTGGCGAATTAACCCATCTACAAATTAAAAGCTGCGCTTTTCACGCAAGCAAGCTTTGCGTCTACAGGTGTTAGGTGAGCGTTAAGGTTATATAAGCCAAAGCGCGATGTAAAATCGCACCTACGCTTTGTTGAGCGCGGTGTTTGCATTGTTGTAGGTGAGGTTTTATCTATGAATCTTTGTTTAGCTCTGTAATCGCTTTAATACTAAATGCGTGCATAGTTATGTAGTGTTGCTTTTTAATGATTGTTTTAACGATACTTTGATCAATATTTAAGTAATCGTGAACAAGAGCATTTCGTAAGCCTATAATTTTACGCCATGACAGTAGTTCTACCTCGCTCAAAAAGCCTAAATTAGTAAGTTCGCTAAATGTTTGATAGGCGTTGCTACTGGTACTACTTTTGTGCTGCTTAAGCCAATGCTTTGATAAACCAATACACACCTCGGTCATTAACTGTAGTAATCGCTCTGCAGCTCGGTAATCTCTGCTATTAAGTGAATCGATTTGACTGAGTTCGTCGAGTTCTTGCATATATTCGTCAATATGGCGTGTTACTTCACTTAAATAAAGTGTAATTCCGGTATCAGTCATGTTTACTCGCTATGGTTTCAAATTCGAACTGGCTATATATACGCTGCTGCTCTTTCATCGCTCTAACACTATTATTGCTTATAATTATTTTTCCATATTCAATAACGTTGAAAGCTAAATAACTTGGAATAATATTTATATCTATAATAGAAACAAGTTGCTCATTGAGGTTGAGTGCATTACTTATTTCAAGCTCAAGCTCTTTTGGTCTAAGGCGCTTATCAAAGAACTCCAGATCAAAGTTTTTAAATGCTACGGCTAAGTCAATGTCACTATGGGGTTGGGCTGTCCCTTTTGCGTGGGAGCCATATAACCAAACCACGTCAATGTCGGTGTTTTGCTGCAAGTACTTAATTATTTTCTGTATAACTTCATTTGCCACGAAAAACTAACCATTGATAAAAACTGTAATAATAACCTATCAGTTTTCTAGTGAACATTAAAATTGATATTTGTTTTATTTAGGGCGTGTTGACCTTTGTGGGTTGAAATTTGTTCAATCTAGGGGCTATTTAATCGCGGCGCGAGGTTTGTAACCTAGTGGGCTTGGTGACTGCTCCTACTTTACCCTACTGGCTTAGATCCATGTAAGAATAAGTAAAAGCCGAGCAACAAAGAGTTAATCGTCCCTAAAAAAACCAAAAGGCAGTGCATGTTTGGTATTTATGCTGCGTTATCGCCTATTTATGGGGAATAACCACATCACATAGACTCTCCCTTGCCTGAATACCAAACAGTCTGCTGCAAAATCAATCACGAAAGGTCACACGCCCTAATAGCAAGCTGGGCTTCTGCAGTTGCTTAGGTGAGCTATCAATCTCAAAGTGTCATTAACTTAGCTTAAGTAATTTATGTTTTAGATTCGATTCTATTATTTATAAATAAGGTAAAGTTAACTTGTGGACGATAAATATACATTTAAACTCAAAAATAACTTATTTACTTCTGAATTAGCCCACATTGATTTATGCATAAAAATAATTAATAAAGTTGCAAATAAGCTAAGTGAGCAAATAATACAATTACCAAATATGGATGCGTTTATTTAGGTTCGAAAAATAAATTAAAACCAAAAGCGCGATGTAAAATCGCACCTACGGTTTTGTTGAGTGTGGTGTTTACATTGTTGTAGGTGAGGTTTTATACCTCGCATTGTATTTTATTTAAACCAAGAACAAAGCGCGATGTAAAATCGCACCTACGGTTTTGTTTAATGTGGTGTTTACATTATTGTAGTTGAGGTTTACACCTAGTTTTAAATTGCTTGTTTATTTCTTCTCTGTGTAGCGCTTAAAAGTAATGAGGCAATTAACACAATTATTCGCCTCATTGTATGAGGCGAATAATTGACGTAGACTGAAGCTAATCAATTTTAGGACATAAAGACTATGTGGATATGGCAACAGCAAAACTGGCCAAACTTTACGTGGGATGATGCGGCGCTTGCTCCTTTGCTAAGGGAGCTTTCATATAATCAAGGTTTATTAGTAGGGCGTATGGGCGTGCAAACTGCTCATCAAAAGCAGCAGGCCCTTGATACCTTACTTGCAAATATTATTCACTCCAGTGCGATTGAGGGCGAAAAACTTAATGCATTTTCGGTTCGCTCTTCACTTGCAAAAAAGCTCAATATTGATGAGCAGCCTTACCCAACAACTGTGCAAAGCGATAATCTTGCAGAGATTATGCTTGATGCGATAAATAACACAGACTCAGCGCTTAATTTAGAGCGAGTGCTTAATTGGCATCGCTTATTGTTTTCAGGTGAGCAAAGCTTGTTTACTAAAATTGAAGGCGGGCAATTGCGTGGTGACGAGCCTATGCAAGTAGTGTCGGGGCGCTTAGATAAACCGATATTACATTTTACAGCGCCTCCTAAAGAGCGAGTAAATAAAGAGCTTTCACTATTTTTTAACTGGTTTAACAAAGCGCAAAATGAACCTCAAATAGACCCTTTTATTCGGGCAGCTATCGCACACTTATGGTTTGTAACAATACATCCACTTGAGGATGGTAATGGGCGTATTACACGGCTTATAACCGACCTGGCATTAGCGCAAGAACATGCTGAGTCAATTCGGTTTTACGCTATGTCGGTGGCTATTTTAGAAGACAGAAAAAGCTACTACGAAGTGCTTGAAGCAACTCAGCGTGGAGAGCTTTGTATTACAAAGTGGATTAAGTGGTTTTTACGTACGCTCAATAATGCGATACACCATACGCTTAATAATATTGAGCAAACAATTTTTAAAACCAATTACTGGGCAAGTAAAGATCAAACAAAGTTAGGTGAGCAGCAAGTAAAAGTGCTTAATAAGTTACTCGATGGCCAATTTGAACAGGGTATTAGTGCGAGTCAGTATCAAAAAGTGGCTAAGGTTAGCCGTGCAACCGCAACACGCCATTTATCGGACTTGCAAACGCTTGGATTCATTAAAAAAACCGCCGCAGGTGGGCGTAGTACACGTTACAAGGTTGTCCAATGAGGCAATTAAATACCTATTCGCCTCGTCATGTGAGGCGAATAGGGGTTTGAATTGTTGTAGGTGCGGTTTTATACCTCGCATGGTGTTTTTGTAAAAGCCAAGACCAAAGCGCGATGTAAAATCGCACCTACGGTTTTGTTGAATATGGTGGTTTAATTATTGTAGGTGAGGTTTTTTACCTCGTGAGCGCTTTATTAAAGCCAAGGCTAATGTGAACTCCCACCCATAGCTTTAATTTTTGCTTTTTGGATTAGTAATGTTGATGTGTTTTTTCACATTTATAGGTACACTCTTTTAAAGTTTTAATTCAGGGAATGAATAATGATTAAATGGATTTTACTAATTTTAACCACAGTATTTACTACAAAACTATATGCTGATGAGGCCTACTTCCAAACTCGTTGCGATAGCATTAAAAAAGAACGCGAAACTATTCGGTCTAAGCTTAGACATGGATACAGTATTAAAGAAGGCGAGTATTTAACCTCACGCGATAAATTCTTATTTACCCAGCTTGCTAATCACTGCAGTAAGCCTAAAAAGAGTGGTAGCGCTTATCAGGCTACTTCTTCTACCTCAACTCGTACGCCTAATAGCAATTGGTTACTCAATCAAAAAGTATCAAACATGTCTTTGCACAGCGATAGCTATAAAGATGCCGCTAAGCTTGATGCTTGGTCAACATTTTATAAACTACCTAAACGTTGCCGTAAAAAAGGGATAGGGTCGGCCGACTTTGTGTGGTGCAGCGAATATAGGGGTAAGCAAAAAGATCTTTTTGAAGCACAGTGGAAAGAGCACCCATAAATATGTTTAAAACTAAATTACGCGTGGTATTTGTATTTTTTGTGCTGCTAATTGCGTCGGCACTTATTGCTAATCATTTTACTGGACGGGTATTTAATTATAGTGACCCAATTGGTGAGGTTAAACGCATATATAACTATCTAGCATCGCAAATAGTTACTGAGCCTTTAAGTACAAAACGGCCCGAAAAAGTAAGCACAACGACATTGCAACATACGTTAGTATCTGCCGATAATCACTTATCACAAGTTAACAATACGCGTTGCGTAGATGTATCGTTAGGTGAGGTTAAATATAAACGTAATGGCGATATATTTACGTGGACCGACAGTGAGGGCGTTCCTCATTTTAGTGATAAAAAGCCTGACTTTGCAGTAGCAACTTACAATCCTGGTTTTGTTGAATCGCTAGATTATTTTGATCTTACTTTAAATACACCTAATTTACCGTCGTCATTTAATCAAGAGTTGCACATTAAGCTCAATACGGTATTTAAGGCGTATGGCCAAGTAATTGGTGTGCATGCGCTTAAAAAGGTGAAACTAAACCTAACGGTTTTGGCTACTCGCAGTGCTTACGAGTCGGCAATAAAGCATCGCGGTGGTGACCCTAAAAACACTGCGGGTATGTATTTTCACGGGAGTAATTCTGCTTTTATTCATTATGATAATGGACAAAGTGCAATGCGTACGTCGGTTCATGAAGCGGTGCACGCCATAAATAAGGCTGTATTGGGTTACACACCAAGATGGCTAAATGAAGGGTTTGCGGAGTACTTTGAGCTGACTAAAAATAATATGCAAACAGGTATTGTTGAACCAAATAGATCGTGGACAAAGAATAACAATATTACTAAAAGTGTATTTACAATTAATTGGTTAATCGGCTTAGAGGATACGTGGAGAAAAGGCGATAACAGCAAACTTTATGCAAGTAGTTGGGCTGCTATTTATTTTTTAATGGATACACAAGCAGGTAGAGCTTTACTAAAAAATATAATGCTTACTGAGCAACAATCACCGTGTAGCAAGTTGTCTGCAAAAAAGTTAAAAAAAATGCTGTATACGCAATTACCAAATCTTAAGCGTGAGTATTCTCAGTGGTTAAAAATGCCTTTTAGGGCTCATAATTTTTAACCTGTCTGTATATTGATGAGGTTAATGAGCGGATTAGGGTTATTTATGCGTCATTCGCAGTAATTTGAAACTAAAACCAAAGCGCGATGTAAAATCGCACCTACGCTTTGTTGAGCGCGGTGTTTGCATTGTTGTAGGTGAGATTTTATACCTCGCATGGTGTTTTATTGAAACCAAGAACAAAGCGCGATGTAAAATCGCACCTACGCTTTGCTGAGCGCGGTGTTTGTATTGTTGTAGGTGAGGTTTTATACCTCGCATGGTGTTTTATTAAAACCAAGAATAAAGCGCGATGTAAAATCGCACCTACGCTTTGCTGAGCGCGGTGTTTGTATTGTTGTAGGTGAGGTTTTATACCTCGCATGGTGTTTTATTAAAACCAAGAATAAAGCGCGATGTAAAATCGCACTTACGCTTTGTTGATCGCGGTGTTTGCATTGTTGTAGGTGAGGTTTTATACCTCGCATGGTGTTTTATTTAAACCAAGAATAAAGCGCGATGTAAAATCGCACCTACGCTTTTGTTGAGAGTGGTGTTTGTATTGTTGTAGGTGAGGTTTTATACCTTGCATGGTGTTTAGGCATGCACAAGGTTGTAGCGATAAAGCCCATTTATAAATTAAAAGCTGCGCTTTTCACGCAAGCAAGCTTTGCGTCTACAGGAGTTAGGTGAGCGTTAAGGTTATATAAACCAAAGCGCGATGTAAAATCGCACTTACGTTTTTATCGCAGGCAGATCATTCTTTGGTTTGCATTTTTTTAGCGCGTTCTTCTGCGTCAATGAGTGCTTGTGATTTAGGTGCGCGTTTTTTTTCTTCTATAGTTGGCTTTTCTGCCGAATTTGGATCCCAGCTTTCATCAAGCGATAAGTTTGCAAATGGATTGCTGCTTGCTTTGTTTACTGTTTCTTTTTTTTCAGCTGCACTCTTTGTTGTTTCATGCTCTGCGTTTATAGGCCTTGGTGCTGCTTTTGGCATTACTTTTTCGCCTGGTAGCGGAGCATTTGGATCGAAGGTGCGTATTTCTGGTTCTTTAAAATTGTGCGCGGAACTAAAGTTGGTAAACTCTGGGGTCGCTACTTTTTTAGGTGTATGTAAATCGTCAGTAGTTTCGCTAGGTTTTAACGGTTCTGGGCTTGCGATAACCGGTTTTAGCTCATTATTTATGAGTGGATTACTGTGCACGGTTGCAGAAGATTGTGTTGTTTGTTTAGGTTGTTTTTTTATAGGCTGGGCATGGGGGTCAAGTTCTTGTACTTGTGGCTCAGTGAAGCGATTGGCCTTGTTAACTTGCGCTTCAGTGGTTTTAGCGGCTGCTGCAAATTCGGTGTAGTTTGGTTCTGATTTTGGTTTTATTTCAGTAAATGTTGCTTCGTTTGTTTGCGCTAATGTTGTAGGCAAGACTTCGTCAATATTATTGTGATCGGTGTTTATTTTTTGTGTTTTATTGGCTTTTAATTGTGGCTGGTTGCTCTTTATTGTTTTATTTTCATCTATTATTTCAGGCGCATTGATTGGCGTTTGCTTGGTTGGCGCATCTTTCGTACTTACGTTTAATGGTGGGGCTATTTTTTGTGATTTAAGTACCTGTGTTTCAGTTACCACAGGCGCAATAATTTCGGCTTTACTTTGTTTAGTGCGACGTAAACGTATTAATACCATCACAGCAATAAGTATTACTATTACAAATAATAAGCTAGGTAAAAGCAGCGAACTTTGATCTATTGGTACAGGTACAATAACCGGTGCTGGTTTTGCTACGGGAGCAGTTATATTTGCTGGTGTTTTAACCTTTACAGGTACACTGCTTTTTAGTGGCTGTGTACTTTGTTGATCAATAACTGATTTGGCTTGAGGCTCTGCATTTATTATTACTTCATTATTAATATTTGGCTGTTCAATCGTGTTTTGTTGTTGCTCATTTTCAATACTAACGGGCAGTGGCATTTGTAGTGTTGCTGGATTTTGTGGCGTGTTAAGTGTTGGCTCCACAACTTGAGATTGCACTGGTGTTATAACCGGAGCTGTTTCTATTGGCGGCTTTGGGTATGTTTGGGCTTGTTTCGGTTTGTTACAGTTATTGTTGTAGTCGCGTATTGCGTTTCTGTATTTTCGACTTGTTTTATCACCACTATTTTGCTGTATTTCTTGTTTTATAAGTATGCACATGGCTTCGTTATATGCTGCGCTGTTAACGCTATAAAATAGGGCAAAACAAAAGGTAAGACGTGTTAGTAAAGTGATCATAAAAGTAAATAGCGCTTAAACATTAATAGTTCGATTTTAAGCGCAAAACTAAAATTTATCTAGGGCCTGCTTATCTTTCGAGGTTGTATGTCTGGTATTTAGGCAAGGCAGAGTCTATGCAGTGTGGTTGCTCCCCCTAAATTGAACAAATTTTAATCCTAAAAGGCGACAGAGCCTAAAACTTACCGCGTTATTAGTCTATTACCATTAAGCTACGATACTCGTCGTAGGCAAATTGGTCGGTCATGCCGCTTATGTAATCTTGAATCAATCTACAACGGTAATAAAACTCGTATGCGGCAAAGTGATCAGGTTCCTCTTGCATGGCGTTAATGGCATGTGAGTAGCTGTTTAAGTGCTTTTTAGATAGCTTTTTAACTAATCTTGACTCGATTAACAATCGTGAATCGCCATTGAGCGCACGTTTAAAATCGTCGCTATTTAATAATAGTAATGGTTTATAGCAATCAAGTAGGCCGTTAATGATTCTATAGCCTTGCAGTTCGAGCTTTTCGACTTCTTTGTTTGAAAACACATATTTAAGCGCTACATTTTTTAATGCTTTGGTAACAGCATGCAGGTGGCTTCTGTCCTCTAAAAGGGCATGATTAAAGTCGCCATGATAAATCGGCTCTATGTTTTCGATAAAGCGTTTTGCCGCATGACTCACCAGCGGGTGCAGGAGTGAAACGCGCAAGTATATAAAAAATTCACTGTTAAAGTTATATGGTTGTGCTTTGGCGCGTTCGAGTGCGTAGTCTACGGCTTTATCTACAAAATCTAGGTGTTCAGAATCGTCAATGGTGAGATTTATAAGTGCTTTTTTATAGTGACTTTTAAGCTGAATGCATAATAGCTCAGTGCTTATAATATCTTTTTCTACAGCGTCTTCAATGTCGGCAAGACAATATGAAATATCATCAGCAGCTTCCATTATATAACTGGCAGGATGACGGCAATAAGGCTCTATGGTTAATTCTTTTTGTAGTGTTTCTACGAAGCTTTTTTCGCTGTAGTAATACCCAACTTTTTTCATTAAGTAGTTTTTATTTTGTGGTATGTCTTTTGTATCAAGGCCTGCTGGGCGGGTGTACTTTAAAATCCCCGCACTTTGACTGTAGGTTAGATTGAGTGTTTGCAAAGAGTGAATAATACGTATGCCTTGCGCATTACCTTCAAAGTTACAAATATCCAGTGCAAGGTGTTTAAAAACAACGCCAATGCCTGTATTTGGCTCTTTACAACGTTCGGGTGTAACGCTTAGCAAATTATTATTAAACCAATGATTTATAGCTGCTTCGCCAAAATGTCCAAATGGCGGATTGCCTATGTCGTGCATGAGGCAGGCCATTTCTACTAGGCTTTCTAGTGGGCGTTCTAGTCCTGTTAGGCCGTAGTCTTTTTGTTGTTGGTAGCTTAAATTAGCAAAAATACGCTGTACTATAAAACGACCAACTTGTTGTACTTCAAGCGAATGAGTAAGGCGCGAACGAACGGCTGCATTACGCTCAAGTGGAAATACTTGTGTTTTTTGTTGCAAACGACGAATAGCAGCGCTGTTTATTATACGACCTCGGTCGCTTTCAAGCGCCATTTGCAAGTTAGATGTTGTGCGATACATGCGCGCAGGGGTTATTTTTTTACTAAAATCAATAGTCATCGTTGTCCTTTTTTATTGTTGATGACTGGCAAAGTGAGTGCGCGGTGTCATTCTTTTTTAATATACTTACGTTAATATATACACCTAGATGAGTTAGGTACAGGCGCTTGTATCATTTGCTGGCAGTCAATTGTATTATCAAATCATTATTTTCAGTATTTAGCGCACTTTTAACTAGGCGGGTATTTATAATGAAGCAGTGGATCTTAAAGGTAATATCAATTTGCCTATTAACAGGAATGAGTAATGTTGCACTTGCAGCAAAAGAGCAAACGGTGGTGCTTGTATCAATTGATGGTCTGCGTTGGGATTATATTGAAAAGCACGGTGCGCCAAACTTAAAGGCAATGGCCGATCGCGGCGTTCGCGCTCAAAAGTTAATACCTGTTTATCCTACTAAAACGTTTCCTAATCATATTTCTATTATTACGGGCTTACTTCCTGTCAATCACGGTATTGTTGATAATAACTTTTGCGATAAAGCCCGCAAAAATGAGTGTTACAGTATGGGTAAAGCACTTGGCGATAGCACTTGGGTAAAAGGTATCCCTCTTTGGAATTTAGCAAAAATGCAGGGGCTTAAATCAGCAACGTACTTTTGGCCTGAGTCGGATGCGTTATTTAACGGCATGACCCCCGATTACTTTTACCATTATTCTAAATATAGCGATTACCAAAGCCGTGTAGATCAAATTATTCAGTGGTTAAGTTTACCAAAAGCACAGCGCCCGCGTTTTATTGCAAGTTACTTTTCGTTGGTTGATAGCATGGGTCATGAATTTGGGCCAGACGCACCACAAACTCGAGATGCAGTTAAACAGCTTGATGAGTTGATGGGGCAATTACAAACTCGCTTACGCAAATTAGAGCAAGACGTAAACCTAGTAATTGTATCGGATCACGGTATGACGAGCGTAAACCCAGATAAAAGCATTGATGTAACAACATTGCCTCAAGATGAAAACTTTTTAGTTAAAAATACAGGCCCTCGTTTACTTATTTATACACAGCCGAATGCTGAAAATGCTGATATAGCAGGCTATAAAGCGCGTTTAGAAAAAGCGGCTAAAGGACGTTATACCGTTTTAACTGATGAACAATTAGCAGGCTATCATTATAATAAAGGTACGCGTGTGGGCGATATCGTTGTACAAACCACAGCACCTGCGGTGTTTACTAATACTAAAAAGCCGATGTATTTAGGTACGCATGGCTATGCCTATACCGATGACATGGCTGCTACGTTTATAGCTAGTGGCCCTGCTTTTAAAGAAGGAATTAGCTTAGATAAAGTAAGTAATCTTGATATTTATCCTGTGCTTGCAAAAGTAATGGGTCTTAAATTATTAAGCAAAGTTGATGGTGACGGTAAAACGTTAATGCCCGCTATAAAGCAAAAAATGGTTGTACATTAAGCTTTACCAAAAAAGAGCGCTAAGCGCTCTTGGGGGAAGGTTATAATGTTTATTTTTTAAAAGTGGGTAATGGATAGCCCACTTTTATAAGCATTTATTTAAAATTGGCAATGCTTGTTTTAGTTGCTGTTACAGTGCGAATAGCATACGACTGGTTAGTTACACCAAATGGTATGTTATTTACACTCCAATTAGGATTAGAGAAGTAGTCGTACTGTGTTGCACTTCCATATACATGTGGATAGGCCATAATACTTGCAAACTCATTTTGTACACCGTGACCCATACCGTCAGTGTATACACCACCAGAAGTATCACCCTGTTTACGTGAATGTGCTAAGCCTTGGTTATGACCAAGTTCATGTACAAACGTAGTTGCACCACAATCAATAGCTGTAATTGAATACATGCGGTCGCTCATTGAGTTGTATAGGTTGCCGTTAGTACCTTGTCCAACCCATGCTAAACCACATGAAATAAGTCCATTTCCAGCACTTTCGCCAGTACCTAGTACGGCAATCATATCGGCTTTCCAATCGCTGCGTAAACCATCTACATAGCTGCTTTCGGTTACCGAATCAAGCCACTGCTCTGATGGTGTAATGGCATAGTCACCTAGGTTTTGTGTACCCGCTAAACGGAGCGTAATACCTACACCATTTTGGCTATAAACCTGATTTGTAAAGGCAATTAGCTGATTGATTTTAGTGTTGATATTACTAGTAGCCGCTGCTGACTGATCTGTATATAAAATACCGATATCAATAGTCTCTGCTTGTGCAACACTTGCTACACATAGTGCTGCTGCAACAGCGGTTGTAGTGATTACTTTTTTCATTATTGTATTTCCTTACTCTTAGTGTGGTTGATTTTTGGTGTTTAAAATATTGTCGCAACGGGTGCGCTCAAATTTTTAATTTGGTTAATTAGCCATCTATTTTTGGTGCAAATATGTCTACACCTTTTTCAATTTTAGGTTTAGGTGCCGTTACGTCATGTTCTATATGATTTTTATATAAATCACGTTTTGCAGCTATCCAGCCATACTTACCTTTACTTTCAAATACGTAATTACCCGAAGGTGCCGTAAATTGCCCGTATACGGCGTCTTTTCCTACGGTTAATACTGTGTTGTGCATTGCGCCATCTACGCCAACTACGCGGCCAAATATACTTTTATCACCGTTGCTTGATTCAATAACATTAGTGATCTCAGCTGTGAACGTTTCGGCTGTTTGAGGAATTGCTAAGTCGAAGTTTTCGCCCGCTTTTAATGCCTGCAATGAAGCTAAGTCAAATTCAATGTAAGCTTCATTATGTAAGTCAGTTGGTAACACTTTTGCATTTATAAGTACTTGTTTTGCTTTATTTGAGATGCGGTTTACAGCATCAAATTCATTAAATGTCATATTTTGTTTTGGGGCTGAAACCGCTTTGACATTAATAGGATCTTTACTCATATCAATAGGGGCTGGCGCATGTGTATTTTGTGTACGAAGAGTACTAACCGGCACTAAGTCAATTGCTACAGGTGCAATTGGTTCTGCAGTGTGGTCGGTATGAATAAATAGTTCATAAAGTGCAAATGCCGACAAGGGAATGGCAATAATTAAGACTGCAACTTTTTTCATCTGTTTCTCTTTTGGTGTTTTAAGTTAACTATTTGTTACGTTTTATAGCATAAATTAGATTAGATCAAGCGAATAAATGTAATCAAAAAGTGTTAAGCACTTTATTTTTAAATCCCTTATTAAACTTATGGTTATTTTTTATAGGTACAAATATTGAGTGGTTATGTACTGGTTTTTCCAGTGTTTTAGCGGGCTTTAGATTGTTTTTGATAACTTTTTTATTCTGTTTAATACAATAGTTTTATGTTGGTTTGGTCATTAATTTAGGTAAAAAATAAAAATGAATTTATTTCACTTTTTGTAGCGTAATAGTTAATTGCAAAGAAAATATTAGCCACGTATGTTGTGTACATAAAAATAAATATTAGAGGGATTTATGGCGGTTTCTGATCAGTTGCTTAATCGAATTACAGCAGGACTCGTAGCGGTTATTATTGGTTTTTCGAGTTCAATTGCGTTGATTTATCAAGTCGTAATTACCCTAGGGGGCACTCCTGATTTAGTTGCCAGCTGGATTTTAATGCTTGGTTTGGTTATGGGGCTTAGTTCCATTGGTTTATCGTATTATTATAAAGTGCCGGTATTAATTGCATGGTCTACGACTGGGGCTGCATTACTTATTTCAAGCGCTCAAGGGTATAACTTGAATGAAGCGATTGGTGCATTTATGCTATCGGCGTTATTAGTTTTTTTGTCAGGCATAACGGGCTGGTTTGAAAAAATAATGAACCGTATTCCCTGTGAACTAGCATGTGCCATGCTTGCTGGTGTACTTGTTACGTTTGGCATTGACGTGTTTAATTTCATGAACGACATGCCTTTAGTGATTGGCTTAATGGTACTTATGTACTTTGTAGGTAAGCGATTTTTTGCCCGCTTTGCAATGCTTAGTGTACTTATTGTGGGTGTGTTACTGGCGTGGAGTATGGGAAATATTGATACGACTGCATTGCATTGGAAAATGAGCCAATTTACTTACACCGCTCCCATGTTTAACTTACAAGCATGTATTAGCATTGGTTTACCACTTTATATTGTCACCATGACGTCGCAAAATTTGCCCGGTATAGCCGTCCTCAAAGCACATAATTATAAGGTACCTATTTCTGCATCACTTAATGTGACAGGCTTCATTAATATTATAACTGCACCATTTGGGGCATATTCTATAAATTTAGCTGCAATAACCGCCGCTATTTGCATGAGCGAAGAAGCGGATAAAAACCCTGATAAGCGTTATTGGGCAAGTATTGCTGGTGGTGTTTTTTATATAATAATGGCGTTATGTGCAGCAACGTTAGTTGGGCTAGTTGCAACTTTACCACAAGCACTTATTTTGGCACTTGCAGGTATTGCACTGTTTGGCACTATTGCGAATAGTTTGCAGCAAGCATTGAATGGCTCGCAATATACTGAAGCTGCCATTGTAACATTTTTAGTTACAGCGTCAGATTTAACGCTGCTCTCGGTCGGTTCTGCTTTTTGGGGAATTATCGCAGGTGTGTGCACGGTAATGATTACCCGAAAGGATTGAGTTAATACTTAATTGTTGTAGGTGAGGTTTTATACCTCGCTAATTTTTATGTTTTTACAAGCGCGAAGTAAATTCGCACCTACAAGTTGGGTGCTTAATTGTTGTAGGTGAGGTTTTATACCTCGCTAATTTTTAAGCTTTTACAAGCGCGAAGTAAATTCGCACCTACAAGTTGGGTGTTTGATTGTTGTAGGTGAGGTTTTATACCTCGCTAATTTTTAACTTTTTACAAGCGCGAAGTAAATTTGCACCTATAAGTTGGGTGTTTGATTGTTGTAGGTGAGGTTTTATACCTCGCTAATTTTTAAGCTTTTACATGCGCGAAGTAAATTCGCACCTACAAGTTGGGTGTTTGATTGTTGTAGGTGAGGTTTTATACCTCGCTAATTTTTAAGCTTTTACATGCGCGAAGTAAATTCGCACCTACAAGTTGGGTGTTTGATTGTTGTAGGTGAGGTTTTATACCTCACTAATTTTTAAATTTTTACATGCGCGAAGTAAATTCGCACCTATAAGTTGGGTGTTTGATTGTTGTAGGTGAGGTTTTATACCTCGCTAATTTTTAAGCTTTTACATGCGCGAAGTAAATTCGCACCTACAAGTTGGGTGCTTAATTGTTGTAGGTGAGGTTTTATACCTCGCTAATTTTTAAGCTTTTACATGCGCGAAGTAAATTCGCACCTACAAGTTGGGTGCTTAATTGTTGTAGGTGAGGTTTTATACCTCGCTAATTTTTAAGCTTTTACAAGCGCGAAGTAAATTCGCACCTACAAGTTGGGTGCTTAATTGTTGCGGGTGAGGTTTTACACCTCGCTAATTTTTAAGAGCGCGAAGTAAATTCGCACCTATAAGTTGAGTGCTTAATTGTTGTAGGTGAGGTTTTATAAAATAAAAAGCGGTGTTAATACTAACACCGCTTAAAAGTCACTATTTACTCGCAGTTATGAACGTTTATAACATCGGTTTTAGTACATCATATATGGCTTCAATGTGATCGTCTCGGTCATTGAGTGCCGCAATGTAACGGTATTTTTCGCCACCAGCTTCTTCAAAAATTTCACGATTTTCGCCTTCAAGTTCTTCAAGTGTTTCGAGGCAGTCAGCACTAAAAGCAGGGCTTATAATCGCTATGTCTTTAATTCCCTCACTTGGTAGGCTTTGAAGTGTTGCATCGGTATAAGGTTTTAACCATTCAGCTTTGCCAAAGCGGCTCTGAAACGTACTAATTACTTTATCTTTATCCAAGCCTAACTTTTCTACTACTAAGCGGGTCGTTTGTAAACACAAACAATGATACGGGTCGCCTCGTTCTAAGAATAGTTTAGGCATGCCGTGGTACGAAAAAACCAATTTTTGTGGCATGCCGTTGGCTTCTAAATCTTCACTGATGCTGTTTGCAAGCGATTCAATATAGCGTGTATTTTTATGATAGCCGTTTATAAAATGTAGCTCTGGTACCCAGCGCCATTTACGCAGTACGTTTGATACAGCATCAAACGTAGAACCCGTAGTTGGGCTCGAATATTGTGGATACATTGGCATTATAACAATACGTGTTAATCCCTTTTCTCGTAAGGCTTCAAGGCCAGCTTCAATAGATGGATTGCCGTAGCGCATTGCCATAACAACTTCGGCATTGGTGTAGCCTTTTTCTTTTAGTAGGGTATTTAACTTAATACTTTGCTGGCGTGTAATATGGGTTAGTGGTGATCCGTTTTCGGTCCATATACTTTCATATAATTTGGCTGAACGCTTAGGGCGGACTCGTAAAATAATACCATGCAAAATAATCATCCATACTAGGCGTGGTATTTCTACAATACGGGGGTCTGATAAAAAACTCTCGTAAGTAAATACGCAGTGCTGCAGCCGTCGGCGCATCAGGACTACCTAAGTTGGTAAGCAATATTCCCGTTTTTTGGTTAAAACGCTGATCGTGGGGATTGTCGGTAACGGCAGAAAATCGCGACACGGTGTGCTCCTTCAAGCAAAGTCATTAATTTATTTTAGACACATTGTAACGAAAAAAACTGCGATTTAGATCAATCATTTAGCGGTTTTAACCATTATTCTAAATGGAGTCGGCTTTTTGGCTTCAAGCTGTTGCAGTTTTTCGATTGATTTGCGGCTAAATATATGGCCTTTTGGTAATAGCATTATGCCTGTGTGGCTATGCAGAGCGTGTCCTAAAATCATGTTCTCTTTAAGTTCGCTAGCATTACAAATAAGTATTGAACCAGCTGAGCTTTTTTGCTCACGCATTTTTGTTTGACTAGCCTCAAGAGCACGTACAATTTTAGGGTGATAAAATGTACCGCTATAAAGCTTTACAGTATCGAGCGCATGTACATGGCGGTCTTGCTCATTTGCGGCATTACTTTGTTCAAAAGCATCCCAGTAATCACGCGCTAAGCCCAACACCATTGCGCCAATCGGTATATCGTTGCCGGCTAAGCCTTTTGGCATGCCATTCCCGTTATAACGCTCAAACTGATGGTAAATAGCGTCAGAAACATCATGTAAATGTGTTGCTGGCATTAGCATTAATTGCGCTGTGCTTGGGTGCGTATAAAATGTTTTACGCTGCGACTCGCTTAATTTATTGACTGGTTTTTTATAAAGATCAGGATCCATGGCAAGTAACCCTATTTGCGCTAAGTAGCCAGCCATCGGCGCAAGATCGATACTTTTCTGCGATAAATTTAAATAAAGCGCTATTTGGGTGCAGGTATTGGCAATGTTTTGTGCCCTATTTCCATCGAGATAAGGGTTTGCATTTATAAAGTTATATAAAAGCTCGACGGTTGATTTATGCTCTATCTTTTCTCGTTCACTTGCTTCTTCTAATTGTTTTAAAACTTGTTTGATTTGTTTAGTTCGTTTTTCTACGCGTTGTTCAAGATCATTGTTTAATTCGATAAGTTCTAAGTTTTGAGTTTTTACTTGTTCTTCAAGTATTTGATTTTGTTTTTTTAGCTGAAATTTTTCAAGGCTATTATTAATGCTGCCAAGTAGCAGATCGTTTTGCCAAGGCTTTTGGATATAACCGCTTATTTGACCTTGGTTAACTGCGGCTAAGGTCGTTTCTATGTCGGCATATCCTGTTAATAAAATACGCTGTGTGTCAGGCGCTAGCTTACGGGCTTGCTCTAAAAACTGTGCGCCATTCATTTTTGGCATGCGCATATCGCTGATGATTAAGCCAAATTCGTGGCTTTTTAAATGTGTTAAAGCTGTTTCGGGGTTACTGCACGCGATCGCCGTTAGTTTGTTTGTTTTTAGTAAACGGGTGAGTGAACGCAATACTATTTCATCATCGTCAACGCATAGTACATCAATGTGAGTCATGGCAGCTTTTTTAGCTGTGTCTGTCATAGCTTTATCCTTACAAGTCAATAATATATTTTTTATTTAAGATTACTTTATTAAAGCGTAGCTCAAAAAATCACTCCAGTTACATAATTGTCAAAGATGATTAGGGCGCGTTGATCTTTGTGGATTAAAATTAGTCCCTAGAAAGAACCTTTCGGGCAGCGCATGTTTGGTATTTATGCTGCGTTATCGACTACTTATGGATAATAACCACACTACATGGCCTTGCCTAAAAACCAAGCAGTCTACTGCAAGTTCAACCACCAAAGAGCAACACGCCCTAAATGTTTATGCTTAAAGTTAATTGCTGAGTAGTCGGCAAGTTAAAAATGCTTGTTTACGCTATATGCTATTTTCGACGAAGAAATAAAAGTAAATAGTGCCTTAGACTAAGTTACGAGTATTTTTTGTTCATTACCCGTCAAAACAGACAATAACCATTATAATTTACACTGTAAACAAAACGTTAAAACTAGTGATTTGAAAATTAATACCTGTTTTGTATGTATTTAACGCACTTTTAAGTGTTTTTTTCTTATGTTATAAAATATTTGCATAATTACACCATTTTTTGTTTCTTTTTATTTGTATATGTTGCTAGGATGTTTGCACAGGCTGCTAATAAAGTGGTTTAAATAATTTATAAGAACACACAAAAAAACAGGGTCGTCACTATGTCAACATACCGTTTAAATACACTTGCTGTAGCCGTTGCTTTTGCGTTTAGCGCACCAAGCATTGTTAACGCAGAAGAAGCACCAGTGCAAGCTGCTAAAAACATAGAGCAAATATCTGTATTAGGATCGCGTGTATCTAACCGCACCTCTACAGAGTCTTCTTCTCCTATTGATTTAATTGACGCGGATGATTTAACTAAAGGTGGTTTTACCGAATTAGGCCAAAGCCTTCAAGCGACAGCGCCTTCATTTAACTTTTCGCGTACACAAGTATCAGACGGTTCTGATTTATTTAGACCCGCAACACTTCGCGGCTTACAACCAGATCAAACCCTTGTATTAGTAAATGGTAAACGTCGTCATAACCAATCAATTTTTGGCCTTAACGGTACAGTAGGTGCAGGCGCTGCGGGTACTGATATGAATGCCATTCCGCTAACGGCGCTTAAAGGCGTTGAAGTATTACGCGACGGCGCTGCAGCGCAGTATGGCTCTGACGCGATTGCAGGTGTTATTAACTTATCTCTTAGTAACTCAACCGGTATTACAACGGGTTTTGTACAATACGGCGGCACAAGTGAAGGTGACGGCGACACTATTTCAGCAGGTTTAAATCGTGGTTTTGAATTAGGTAACGAAGGCGGCTTTATTAACCTATCGCTTGAGTACCGTGATGCCGACGGAACTAATCGTGCAGAGCGCGATACAGGTGGTTCGCTTAATGTTGAACCAGGTACGCTAAGTGAAGATGTACGCTGGGGCCAAGGTAACTCAGAAAGTGAATTTACGTCGTTATTTTACAACATGGCATTACCAATGGGCGACGGTGAGCTTTACTCGTTTGGTGGCTACTCAGAGCGCACGGCGCTGGGTAATGGTTTTTACCGTAACTTTAACGAAGCGTCTAAAAACGTAACACAAGTATATAGTGATGGTTTTTTACCGCGCATATATAACGAAGCACAAGATATTTCAGTCGCGCTTGGTTTTAAAGGCGATATAAACACAGATTGGACTTACGATGTATCGGCTGTTTATGGTGAAAACCAATACGATTTTACATCACGCAATACATTAAACGCTTCTTACGCGGCTGAGTATTTATTTAATAACCCAAGTGCAAGCGATACCGATATTGCAGCAAACTCAGGCCCTACTGGCGGTTACTCAGGTGGTTTTAGATTTGATCAAACAACGGTTAACCTTGATGTAAACGGTATTGTAGATATTGGCCGTAGTGAGCCTTTATATGTAACAGTAGGTGCCGAATACCGTAAAGAAAACTACGAAATAGTGCCTGGCGATGAAGCATCATACGCCTGTGGACTAGCAAATATGGATACCTCGTACCCATCAGTAAACGATCCGGATCAATTTGCACAGTGTGGTTTTCAAGCTTATAACGGCCTACGCCCTGAAGCGGCTAACGACAGCGACCGTAACAGCTACGCAGTTTATGTAGACGTAGAAACTATGATCACCGACGCATGGAACGTAAGTGGTGCGCTACGCTATGAAAATTTCTCAGATGCTGGGGATGATTTAATTGGTAAATTAGCAACACGTTATGAATTTTCAGATGACTTTGCAGTACGTGGTGCACTATCTACTGGTTTTAGAGCGCCATCACTTCAACAAAGTGGTTATACAGCTTTTACAACTAACTTAGGCTCAGACGGCACATTAACGCAGTCGTTCACGGCAAACACTGGAACCGCTTTCCCAAGTGCGCTAGGCGTAGATAGCTTAGAGCTTGAAACATCAACAAACTACAGTGCAGGTTTTGTTTACGATGTAACAAGCGAGCTTTCGTTAACGGTTGATTTTTACCGTGTAGAAATTGAAGACCGTATTACACTTGGCAGCTTACTTTCGGTTGACGACGTATCGTTTAGCTCAGAAGCGGTTGCAGCGCTACAAGCAACTGGTGCAGTGCAAGCTAACTACTTCTCAAACTCGGTTGATTCTAGTACGCAAGGTGTTGATATTATTGCATCGTACCGCACTGAAGTTGAAGGCGGTAATTTAGGAGTAACCTTTGCAGGTAACCTAAACGATACTAAAATTGACAGCGTAAATGCAGAAGACGGTATTCCTGAAGCGGTTGCTTTTGACGATTTACAACGCAGCTTTTTTACCGACGGACAACCTAGCGAACGTGCAACGCTTACGTTTGACTACGAACGCGATGCCTACACATCAACCATTCGCTTTAACTACTTTGGCGAAACAGACGTAAAATACTTTGGTAACGACCATATTTCATTACCAGGTGAGCTTTCACCTACCGGTTCATTTAAACCAACAAGTACAGTTGAGTCTGCTGTGTTAGTTGATTTAAATGTTAGCTACCAAATTAACGACATGTTTGCGCTTTCGGTAGGTGCCGATAACGTATTTGACGAAACGCCAGATGAATTAGGTGATGACGAAGTACTTAACTTTATCACCAACGGCGCATTTAAATACCCTGTACGTGCATTGCCATACGGTTTTGACGGCAGAACGTATTATGCAAAAGTAAGCTTTAGTTTTTAATTTATAAAGTAATATTAAGCGCAGTTATTAACTGCGCTTTTTTTATGCTTTTTTATTATAAAAAAGCACCTGTTGGGCATTAAAAATACTTGCGCGGTTGAAAATTAAGCCTACAATCGCCATCTCTTAAATAGGCCAATATAAAAGCCTCTTTATTATTTAACTTTAGTTGATAGGAAATATATGACTAAAAAATCTAAAGCAAAAACCGCAAACACCGGCGTGGTAGACACAGGACGAGGCGTTATAAACCACAATGCACTAGCAGCGTTGGTAACCTCTAAATTATTTAAACCACAGGTGGTTAAAGCTAAAAAAGGCAAAGGCTCGTTTAAGCGTAGCAACAAACATTCAGGACAAGAGTCCTATTTAATCGCGGCTTAAATAGCACCGATCAAATAGGGCTTTCGCCAGCGCAGAACTAACTCACGCGAGAAGCATCGTTTTTAATTTTAAAGTCTGTTTTTCATTTTAAAATATGACGAGCTGCACTCGTTACGCCAGCAAGCTGCGCGTCTACAAGGGAATGATCATTGAGCTGCGGTTACGATTTCTTGTAGGCGTAGAGCTTGCTCACGCGAGAAGCGCAGCTTCTAATCTAAAGTCTGTTTTTCATTTTAAATATGACGTGCTTCACTCGTTACGCCAGCAAGCTGCGCGTCTACAAGGGTTTATACCCAAGTTTCAGAATATGATGTGTAGACGTCGAGCTTGCTCACGCGAGAAGCGCAGCTTCTCATTACTTAATATCCTAAAAACTGCGTTTTTACACGCCAACAAGCTGCGCGTCTACAGGCTATTCCAGTCTTGTTACTTTTACTTTTATTTTTCCTGCGTTCGCACCATAAAAGCGGCTTAAGTCGTTTGCAAATGGGCAAAATTCACCAGATTTAGTAATTTTAATATCAGCGCTGTCAGCTATTTTAAATAGGTGCTCGTCGTTTTTATTAATCGCTCCTATCAACGAAAACCATTGTGCATGAGGCAATCGTCTAAACGGTTCAAGCACTGCCATTGGGATTTCTTTTACGCCAAGCTTCACATTATCGCGATGCCAACCTATTGGTGTGCACTTTATACCATCGTCAAACCAGTATTGATTTGGATATGGGGTAAAACGGTAAGTAGCGCCTTGCTCTAGCATAAGGCCAGTTGCATTGTATTGCTCACTAGCAAACACTATTACATCTTGGCTTTGGTTAACGCTCAGCACATTCATGTTTTGATTAGCCAGTTCTATATGTTGGCTTAAACCAATAAAGCTAAGCGTGGTGTTGTCGTTATAGCTAATTTTGTAATGCAGTTTTTTAAGCGATTCTGGGCGGTAACTGGTTAGCTTGTTAATACGCTCTGCAACGCTGTGATGCACTAAAGGTTTAAGATTGCTAGCTTCGTTATCTATAAGTACATAGCATTCTCTGTCTACCAGTTTAAATAAGGGGTTAAACCAAAAGTAATTTTGCTGATGACTTAATGCGAGCGGATCAGGAATAACCGTCACATCATCTTGCGCAACTAAGTTGTTATCGGGTAGTAGTGTTGTGTAATCTATATCGCGGCTAGTTAATAACGAAATATTAAGCGGTTGCTCTATTAACCACTCAAGTGCATAACGCAAGCTAATATCGGCTAGGCCATCGCGGTAGTAACCACCGCCAATGTCTGAATGCGCGCCAGCAAACCACAGCTCGGTAACATTATTTTGATGGTTCATTAGTGTGGGTTCAAAGGCGCGGCGTTTTTCGTCAAGCGATACACAGTGCAGAGCTTGAGATACGTTTGTGGCTATGGTGTGGTTTTCAAAAATAACATGTTCAGCGCCGCGCGTTGCTTTACTTACTTTTGATAAGCCAATTGAGGCCACTGTATCAAATACACAAAGGTAGACTCGCTCACATACTAATAACTCCAAACATTTTGCAAAGCGCCTGGCAAGTGCTGCACCTCGACTAAAACCTGTTAAAAGTAGTGAATCGCCTAGTTGGTAATGAGTTTTAAAATCGGTTAAAGCCTGATTTAAAATACTGGCTACATCGTCACCACGAGGTGCAAATGTTTGGTTTAATACACGCTTTAAGCGACTACCTTTAGTGCCTATCCCTTGATAATAAAAACTGAGTTGGTTTGACTGTGGGGTAATGGGGGAGTCTTCTAATTTACCGCCAAGCAGTAAGTGTAATTTTAGAATATTAGAAATACTGGCGTCTTCTTTAAAGTGTTCTGAGCTAAATTGCTCTGCGTCACGGGGCTCATTCCCTGTGCCATCAAAGTTGAAAATTAGCGTTTTGCCCGTCATAACCCAATTTCCTTAGTTGTTTTAAATACTCTACACAGACAATGTTAAAAATTAAAGACAGTGATAACGCTCACTGCCTTTAATTTAAATCGCCTTTAATGTAACTTCATTTTTGGGCGCACTACACGCAGTACTTTTTCGCTTATCCATAATGCAAAGGTTTTTGCACTGCCGTGAATAGCGCGTTGATGCATTCTATAAAGCGATATATACATAAAGCGGGCAATTTTACCTTCAATAAAAAAGGTATTACTGGTGAGGTTACCCATTAAATTACCCACAGTACTGTAGCTTGATAAATTAACAAGTGAGCCATGGTCGCTATACTTAAAACCGCGTAGTGGTTGCTGTTTTAGCGTGGCGATAAGGTTTTTTTCGACGCACTGCGCCATTTGGTGCGCCGATTGTGCGCGTGGTGGTACTTGCTTACCATCTGCTTGCGTAAATGCGCAGCAATCGCCTAACACAAAAATGCTTTCATCAACGGTGCTTTGTAAAAACTCGTTTACTTGAATTTGGTTGCTGCGGGTCAACTCAAAAACACCTAAATCTTTTATAAAATCAGGCGCTTTTACGCCTGCTGCCCACACCATAATATCGGCATCAATGTGTTCTTCATCTTTGGTGATAAAGCCTTGTGCGGTGCCTTCTTTTACTTGCGTTTGCTCACGTACGTTTACGCCTAGTTTTAATAGTTCGCGTTTGGCGCTGGTGGCTATGCGCTCTGGTAATGCAGGTAAAATACGCGGGCCTGCCTCTATTAAATGTATATGTAAACGTTTAGACGACATATTTGTTAAGCCATACAACTTTAATAGCTCAGACACATGGTAAAGCTCAGCTGAGAGTTCAACACCGGTAGCACCGCCCCCTACAATGGCGATATTGAGCGATTGTTGTTGATTGTCGTCCTGATGAAGGCGCGTAAAGCTGTCGAGTAATGAATGCTGAAAGCGTTCTGCTTGTTGGCTTGAGTCTAAAAAGTAACAATGCTCTTTTATACCTGGGGTATTAAAGTCGTTACTTACGCTGCCAATGGCAATAACAAGGTGATCGTAGCGTACCGTGCGCCCAGGTAAAATGGTGTGGCCTAACTCGTCGTTGAGCGCGGAGAGAGTAATTGTTTTATTGCTTTGGTCTATATTGCAAAAAGTACCAAGTTGAAAACGGTAATGATGTTTTGCGGCATGGGCTGAGTACACAACGCCATCTAAATCGGGGTCAATAGAGCCTGTCGCTACTTCGTGCAGTAACGGCTTCCATATGTGGGTACGGTTTTTGTCTATTAACAGTATATCTGCTTGGTTTTTTTTCCCTAGTTTATGCCCTAGTTGGGTTGCAAGCTCTAGCCCGCCAGCACCACCGCCAATAACGACGATTTTAGGTATTGTAATACTCATAACGTTGCCCTTAAAAATAATATACCCAAATAATCTGTATTATTTTTAGTGTTTTGAGGTTATTTGGGTATTATGAAAATTATTTTTGGCAAACGTAATAACATACTCTTTAGTGAGGTTATTTTGCGCTTAAATAAAGGATATGTCAGCAAAAAATGATGATTAAAGGCATATAAGTTATACTCACTTTTTTATCGCTTAGCTGTGCAGTTAAATCGCTGTTTGAAAAACAACGAAAAGGGTATTTATGACCACGCCATTAATTCAGTCACTTGAACAACATTTTGGTTTTAGCCAATTTAGAACAGGGCAGCAACAAACTATAGAGCAGCTTTTAAATGGTCAATCGTCGTTGGCTATATTTCCGACCGGCTCGGGTAAATCGTTGTGCTACCAACTCACTGCTTTGCACTTACCTAATTTAACCTTAGTGGTTTCACCTTTACTTGCGTTGATGAAAGATCAAATTAGCTTTTTAAATAGCAAAGGTATTTATGCTGCCAGCCTTGATTCGAGCCAAGATCAAATGCAAAGCAGCACTGTAATGAACGACGTGCGAAACGGTAAAATTAAAGTATTAATGGTCTCGGTTGAGCGATTTAAAAACGAACGCTTTAGAGAATTTATAAGCCAAGTGGCGCTTTCTATGCTGGTGGTAGACGAAGCGCACTGTATATCAGAATGGGGCCATAACTTTAGACCCGACTACCTTAAACTGCCACGTTACCGCGAAGAGCTTAATATTCCTTTAGTGTTGTTGCTTACTGCAACGGCCACAAAAAAAGTAAAACGCGATATGGCAGAGCGATTTGCTATATCGCCTGAGTGCATTGTACAAACGGGCTTTTACCGCGCTAATTTAGATTTAAGCGTGTTGAGTGTTAAAACAGCCGATAAAAATACCGAGCTTACCAACATTGTGCGCGCGCAAAGTGGCCCTGGTATTGTGTATGTAACGCTACAGCAAAGCGCAGAGCAAGTCGCTAATGTGCTAAGCGCGCAAGGTATTCACGCTGTTGCTTACCATGCAGGGCTTGAAGATACACTACGCTGGCAAATTCAAGATGACTTTATGGCGGGTAAAATTAACGTAGTGGTGGCTACCATTGCCTTTGGTATGGGCGTTGATAAGTCGGACATTCGCTTTGTTATACATTATGACTTACCTAAATCGATAGAAAACTACAGCCAAGAAATTGGCCGTGCAGGGCGCGATGGCAATCCATCAAATTGCTACACCCTTGCCAATTTAGATGGGCTAAATACGGTTGAAAACTTTGTATATGGCGACACCCCAGAGCTTAGCGGTATTGAATACGTAATTAACGATATTCGCCAAAGCCACCAGCAATGGGAAATGCAAGAGTACAGCCTTTCAAGCGAAAGCAATATTAGGCAACTGGCCCTTAAAACCTTGCTAGTACAACTAGAAATGCAAGGCGCAATAACGCCACAATATGCCTACTATGCCGATTTTAAATACAAATTTTTGGTTGATAAAAACGAGCTACTAAGCCAGTTTGACCAGCAGCGCCAAGTATTTTTAACACAAATATTTAGCCATACCGATTTTAAAAAAATATGGGGTACGCTAAATTTTGACTCCCTTACACAAGCCGCGCAGGTTGATCGAAAACGTGTAGTGGCTGCTCTTGACTACCTAGCCGAAAAAAACCTAATAACGCTTGAAACCAAACGTATTACCCAAGTATACAAAGTGCATGGAGAGGTTATAAACAACCCTGAACTTGCCCAGCAACTGCACGACTACTTTAGCGATAAAGAACAGGCCGAAATTAAACGTATTGCTGCACTGGTTCGCTTTTTTGAGCTACAAAGTTGCTTAAGCTATAACTTAGCGCGCTATTTTGACGATCAAAATGCACCTGAGCAATGCGGGCATTGTAGTGTGTGTAGAGGCCATGCGGTTAAGCTTGAATACTCTATAGAGCCTGCCTATATTGACGAGCAACTTATTTATCAAAAGGTAGATGAGTTTTTAGCGCATATGGCAGGTAAGGGGAATCATAATGTGGGTATTGAAACCCAATGCCGCTTTTTAGCGGGGATGAGTGTGCCGTTATTTGCGCGTAATAAAGTGCGCCAGCTGAGTGGTTTTGCACTGTGCGAGCAGATGCGTTATAGCGAAATTAAAGCAACACTTCTTGCTAGATAGGTATTTAAATAATTACCAAACCAGAATAACGATAAAAAATGTTAAATTTTTGTTTGTTTTCTCGTGGTTTAACTATACTCAACGTGGATATCTCGTTCATACATAGATGATGTGAGCATCGAGACTTCAAAATTGATTGTTTTAGATGTGTTTAAAACTGCTGCAAGAAAGAGACAAAGTGGCTCGTTTTCATCAGCAGTAATGAGTAATAGTAAAGTAACCACGTTTGGTATTGTTTTTTAAGGGGATAGAGATGAAAAAATTAGTGTTATGTGTTCTGTTTTTGTTTAGTAATGTTGCCTTTGCAGATTTTGCCATTATTGTGCATCCCTCGAATGATAGCAGCTTTGACGAGTCTGTTATTACTCGAATTTACACCGGAAAAGAAAAGTCGTTTAGTAATGGCAATACAATTATTCCTGTATCTCAAGAAGAAAAAAATACCGCTACAGAGCAGTTTAACAGCAAGTTACTCAATAAAAGCGCTTCACAGTTGAGAGCATATTGGTCAAAACTTATTTTTACAGGCAAAGGCACGCCACCTAAAGCGCTCGAAAATGACGCTGAGGTCATTAAAATGGTTGCAACTAACCCAAATACCATTGGTTTTGTTTCTACCTCTGCGGTATCGGGCGATGTTAAAGTGGTTTTAAACTTTTAATATTAAAAAACACCAAACAAGCGTGCTAAGTAATAGCACGCTTAATCTTTTTAATTGGCATACCCGCTCGTTTAATTAAATGAGCTACTTTAAGATAAAAAAGTATTGTTTATAACAAGACAAAAATTTTGTTATTTAGTTGTTATCGATAATTGCTCCCTGCATTGCTCTGCATCCTGCACCCATACAGCCGTATATAAGAAATTTTAGTATCAGATTAACTAATCAAATTGATTAAGTATTATTTCGGATTAGTATTATATTTATCAACTACAATAAAATTTACTAGCACGTTTTGTTTGCTCGTGTATCCTAATTGACGAGTTTCTCTTATTTAAGCCACTATGCCGCATATTGTTATCCCCGTTGAAAATATTTCTACTATCTCAGAGCCAGTTACATGTGCTAACTGCCAAGCCTGTTGTTGCCAATTAGAAGTGCGCATAGTAACCGATACCGGCGTGCCCTTTAACTATATTGAATACGATAAATGGGGGAGCGAGGTGATGAAGCGCGCAGACGATGGTTGGTGCGAAGCGCTCGATAGAAATACGCTTATGTGCTCTATTTACGAAAACCGCCCATTGGTATGCCGCGAGTTTGAAATGGCGTCGGGTGAGTGTATTACTGAGCGCGATTTAGCGGGTATATAGTGATAGCATCCAAGTTAGTTAACTAGATTATACCTACATACAACTTATTATTACCTACAACAAAGGGGCTTAAAGCCCCTTTTTTAATTACTGTAAAACGCTAAACACTTAAACTTTAAAGTAACTAATATATTTCTTAAGTGTGTTTGAAAGGTCAGCTAATGCAACGGCTTCTTGTGCGTTACTATTAAGTGACATACTGGTTTCTTTCGACATACTGGCAATTTCTTCAACGCCGGTACTAATTTGCGCCACGGTGGCTACTTGGTTTGATGTTGCTTCAACAATTTCAAGTACGTTACTTAATGAGTCGTTAGCTTGTTGCTGTATTTGGTGTAGTAACTCGTTTGCCTCGTGAGTAAGCGTTAAGCCGTTTTCGACTTGCGGTACAGTGGTTTCCATTGCTGTTACCGATGCTTGCGTGTTTTCTTGTACTTGTAAAATCATCTTTTCAATATCGCCTGTTGCATCACCGGTACGCTGGGCAAGTTGTCTTACCTCATCAGCAACAACGGCAAACCCTCGGCCTGTTTCGCCTGCTCTTGCGGCTTCTATTGCAGCATTTAGTGCAAGCAAGTTTGTTTGATCAGAAATACCGCGTATCACACTTAAAATATCGCCAATGTGTTTTACATGTTCTTGAAGTACATTTACTTGAGTAACCGTCGCTTTTACCGTTACTGATATTTGTTCAATTTCGGCTGCTACTTTTTGCACCGCCGTACTGCCTTGCTGCGATAACTGGGCCGTAATTTTTGAATTGTCTTCAGTTTGTCTTACTGCATCGGCAACAGAATGGATACTGCGACTCATTTCTTCTAAACTACTGACAGCAGAATTGGTATATGTCACTTGTGTATCGGCTGCGCTTAGCGCTTGTTGTGAGCCTGATGCCACACTTGCTGAATGTGTTGAGAGCTCTTCAGATGAATTAATAATACTATCTACAATGGCTTTTAGCTTAGTTTGCATTACTCCTACTGATGCCATCATGCTGTTGGGGCAACACGAGTGCACATCGCCTCTTAAATCGCCTTGTGCGATAAGTGCAATTACTTCAGCGGCTTCTTGCGGTTCTCCACCGACTGAATTTCTGATCAGCTGGCTAATAATATAAGCGACGCTTGCACCAATGATAATAGCGAGTGCCGTTAACGAAATCATCCATATTTTAAATGAGCTGGCTACTTCGCGGGTATCGATAGTTGTTATTTGATTTGCTTGCTCTTGCAAGTTTATGAATTGGTTTATGGTATTAAGCCACTCGGTAAAAGCAGGGCGGGCATCGTTTAATAAAATATTCGAAGCCTCGTTTAAATTACCCGCATTTTTAGCACTTATTACATTTTGTATAAAGGGGAGGGTACGTCGTTCTATTTGGTTAATTTTATTTATAAGAGCGCGCTCTGCACTCGACATATCTGTAGTTAACTCGGCCATAGCGCGGCTCGATGTTTGATAAAATGCGTTGAGTTCTTTTATATTATTAAAAACGGTATTTAAATCGCTCTGGTTTGTTATTAACACAACATCGCGAACTGCAATAGCCCTGTCGTGTACACTGCCTCTAAAATTAATAGCGTATCGCTGTTTTACCGAATTTACGTCTGTTATGTGAGTAATATTAGAGTTAATGAGGCTAACACGTGAAATTCCGATAATGGTTAAAATAAGCATCATTGATAAGATCACGCCGAAACCAGTAGCTAAGCGCATATTTATTGTCATGGTTTGTCCCAAATATGAAAAGTACTCGTTTTTAAGCTTACCAGTACAATTAAGAAATTTTAGAATAGTGAATGCATTATGCACCATGACTACTAGATTTAGCACAATAATAAGTTTTTTTTGTAAAAAATATGTATATAAAATTTATGGTTAAGCTATAAAGCTAAAAAAGAGGCCTAAGGCCTCTTGAGTTTATCTATATTAAATCATTTATTAGTCGTACTTTGTTTCTAGCTCATTAGCTGTATGAAACTTTTCATGGCTTTGTAATTGCTCGTCGTATTTAACGAGGTTTTTAAAGTGCGCTAATTGACCTGAGTTTTTAACTATTTCAACAATAAACGACATCATAAAGTCAGCGCCCGTTAGGGTATCGCCCACTAAATAACGTTTACTTTCAAGGCGGTCGTTAAAGTAGCTAATTACTTTAGCTGTTTCAGCGTCGGCATAGCCTTCTAAAAACTGTGTTTTAGCGCCGTCTTTTAGTACAAACATTTTAAGTAAAAGCGGTAAAATTGCTGAGCTTTCTGCAAAGTGAAGCCATTGCTGGTAGTCAACATATTCAGCGGTATTAACTTTTGGAGCAAATTTACCGTTGCCGTATTTAGAAATAAGGTAGTCGGTAATAGCGCCTGATTCAGCAATAATTAAACCGCCGTCTTCAATTACCGGCGACTTACCAAGTTGATGAATATGCTTTAATTCGTCAGGGGCTAGGAAGGTGTCTTTATTACGCTGATAAGCCACAATTTCGTAGTCAACATCTAGCTCTTCTAAAAGCCAAATTATACGTTTAGAACGGGATTTATTTAAATGGTGTAGTTTAATCATGTCAGTCCTTTTATGGCTTGTAAGGGCTTGGCCTTACAAGCCGTTTAAAATTAAAGTGGGTTATTAATTTTAACCACTGTTTTACCAAAGTTTTTGCCGCAAATCATATCGTTGAACGCGCCTACTGTATTTTCGATGCCTTCTACCATGTGCTCACGGTATTGAATTTTCCCGTCTTGTAGCCATTTTTGCATGTCTTGTGCAAACTCGTCGTAACGGTCACCGTAATCATCAAAAATGATAAAACCTTGCATTTTAATACGCTTAGTAAGCAATTGACCCATTAGCATACCTAAACGGTCAGGGCCTTCTGGCAAGCTAGTAGCGTTATATTGCGATACTAAACCACACAATGGTACGCGCGCTGCGGTATTTAGTAATGGTAGTACGGCGTCGAATACTTTACCGCCCACATTTTCGTAGTAAACATCAATGCCTTTATCACAGGCTTTTTCTAGCTGCTCCGCAAAGTCATCAGCTTTGTGATCGATACAGGCATCAAACCCTAGTTTTTCAACTGCGTGTGCACATTTTTCGCTACCACCAGCAACACCCACTACTTTACAGCCTTTAATTTTAGCTATTTGACCAACCGTTGCACCTACTGGGCCTGTTGCTGCTGCAACAACTACGGTTTCGCCTTCTTTAGGCTGGCCAATATCAAGTAAACCCATGTAAGCAGTAAAGCCAGGCATACCCATAATACCTAATGCGTATGAAGGGTTTGCAGGCTCTTTACCTAACTGCATTAAGCCTTCGCCGTCGGTAATGGCGTAGTCTTGCCAACCTGTGTAGGCAAGTACCCATTCGCCGATCCTAAACTTATCGTTTTTAGACTCCTCTACTTGGCACACGGTTGCGCCAACCATTACATCGCCAATATTAACTGGATCTGCGTACGACTTAGCATCGCTCATACGACCACGCATATACGGGTCTAGTGATAGGTATATAGTACGTAGTAAAACTTCGCCGTCTTTTAATGCAGGAAGCTCTACCGTTTTTAATTTAAAGTTTTCATCTGTTGGAGCGCCATTAGGGCGTGATTCAAGAGTAAGTTGGCGACTAGTCGTAGACATAAAAAATCTCCTATTAATATAAATAAACTACTTACCGAATGTTTACGCTTTAAAAATCGTGTTCAGCTAAACAATAATGCGCGGCTAAGCAGTATGAATATGTACAATGCGTACCTTAATAAAGGAGTTTTGGGCGGGTGGTTGATAATTCAACCTTTGCGCAGATTTAATTAGAGTAATTAGTCTGCTTTGAGCTTACTAAATATATGATTGTTGTAAAACACCCCGTTTTTATAAATGGCTTGTTTAAGCACAGCCTCTTGCTCAAAGCCGCTCTTAGTAAGTGCCTTCATAGAGCCAGTATTACCAGCAAACACAGCGCCAAAAATTCTATTTAGGTTAGATTGCGCAAACGCTTCTTCGCAGATAAGTTCAATAGCGCGAGTAATAATGCCTTGCCCCCAATAGGTTTTATTTAGCCAATAACCAATTTCGCCACTGTGGCTGTATTCAAATTCGCCGGGAGTTATGCCAATACAGCCCGCAAATTCCCCATTTACAACAATGGCCTTAGCCGTTGCATCAATTACGCCGTTTTTTGAGCCTTGGTTTATCCACCAATCAGCATCGGCTTGCGTATACGGAAACGGAATTTTTGACGATAAATAACGCGTTACCTGTTCATCATTTAAGGTGTTAATAATAAAAGGCGCGTCTTGGGCTTTAAACTCTCTGAGGGTGATCATTGGATTCCGTCCACAAATGATTTTTATATAAAAGAGGTATTGAAATTGCTCTATAGGTAATTATTAATATTTTTCTTTAAAATACTTCAACAAAGTTGATATGGGTATAAAGCCATGTAGCTTAGTTGATTGGTCGTGTTTTGCAGATCCTCTAGATGCTATGCCAATAACTTTTTGATCTTTATCTAATACTGGTCCGCCACTATTCCCATGAATTATAGGAATATCCAAAAGCCATATTTTTTGGTCATATAATATTTTCGACTGTATAATTTTTCCAGTATTTATATAGGGGGTTTCATCTGGTGAGTATTGAGGAAAGCCTAACACTGTAACTTCTGAACCAATATCTAGTGAGCTATCATCACCAACGTCGAGCCTTTTGATACCATTAAAATCTTTTGTTGGTTTTAATATTGCTAAATCTCTAGATTTACAAGATTTTTTAAAAGTAACATTTTTCTTATTTGTTTGCTCAAAATGCCTAAAAAACTCCAGAAGCTCAGGGTTGTCTTCATCAATACCGTCCACGACATGTTCGTTTGTTATCATCCCTATATCTTTTAATAAAAAAGCTGTCCCTTGCGCAGTATCAAGCATATTTTCAATGATGAATATGGAATCACACACTTTATCTAAGGGGGTTTTAATTAAGTCTGAATTAGGTTTACCAGTTAATACAGAATAGTCATAAGCAATTTTTCTATAAATAATGTCTTCTGAGCCGCGTACCATTTTTATAAAATTAATACGCCCTTTGACTATTTTCTGAAAAAATACCCCCTCTTTTTTATCTATTTTTCTTTTGTGCTTTTCAAATAAGGTTTTCTTATGATATTTGTCTAAATAGTGGAATTCGGCATTCTCTAACCCAAAAGTTTTCCAAGCATAAAGCATTGATCGAGTTTGTTTAATAAAACTTCTGGGAACATTCATTCTTTCATTAACTGTGATCCCTGTAACTTCTTGCCTTTGGCATTTTGAAGAAATGCGTGTTTTAGAGTCATTAATAGTAAATCCATTTTTTGATATAATTTCCTTGAGGTCATGGCCAATAGTGATGTCTAAATCACTCGATACCTTGACTATAGATCTGGGTAGTTTTCTTCTTTTTTGGGTGAATGAAAACGTCAAATCATCCGCATAGCGTGTATATGTACACCTATTATTCGATGCTAAATACTGAATTTCTTTATCTAACCGGTAAGCTATCATATTTGAAATAATAGGAGATGTTGGTGCGCCTTGGGGTAACTTTCCTTGATAACAACATAAATGAGATAACACTGTCGCAACAGGCTTCGATAAAACTAAGGGGTAAGAACAAAACAGATTTCTTACTCGTCCAAAATGGATTGAATCAAAAAAATTTTCAAGGTCTAAATTCAATACATATTTTTTATCTACATGTTTAGCTGCATTGCTTACAATACTGCGATTTTTAATGAAGCCGTGAGTCGAGTTTCTAGGAGAAAAATAGTTACCTAATTCAATGTTGATCAATTCTTGGATACTTTTTAAAGATTTCCTCGGTGCTTTTATTATGCGCTTATGACCGTTTTTTTTTGGAATTTTAAAGCTATAATAAAGATGATTAATTGATGGGTATACTAGTTCATCTAATTGACTGTAAGAAGTAAACCCAAGAAACCTAGCTAAACCTTCAACACATTTACATTCTTTCAAACATGTTGGTGTCTTGATTATTAGTGAAGTAGAAAAATTCAGCATTGGTAACTCATAAAATATTCATCCATAAAAAAGCGAGGCGACTTTGTTTTCTCTTATACATTGATACACCAAGGAGCAGAGCATCAGAAACGGATATAAATGAAACATGCCAATGACCGCCGCAGATTAACAGCAGAAAGTTAAACTCTCGCCTCGCATAATAAAACTACACCATGAATCAGTTACTTGTAAAGTATTAGTTATTTTAAACTGGATTTCTATCAGTTTAATTTACTCAAGTGTTTGTTGTGAGAGTTATGTCTATTACTTTGTTTTAAAGTCCTCTAATATAAGCAAAATATTACACCTATTTTAGATGCCATTATGCACCCTCACATTAAAGCGCTTTATAACAGCGCCCAAAAACCAAGCCGTTTAATTATTGGTTTAATGAGCGGCACCTCGTTGGACGGGCTTGATGTTGCACTGTGTAAAGTAACGGGCGCAGGCTTAAATACACACATTGAGGTTTTAAATTTTACCACCGTTGACTACAACGACGATTATAAAACTAAAATAAAGCAGGTATTTGCTAAGCGAGAATGCGATTTAGAGCTTGTTACTTTATTGCACCCGTGGGTAGGTAAACTCCATGGCGATATGGTTAACCAGTGCTTACATACTTGGCAAATAAACCCAGCAAATATTGATGTAATAGCGAGCCACGGGCAAACCATTTACCACTGTCCGCAGTCGCAACATAATCACAAAAGCTTTAATAACGGCACCTTACAAATTGGCGATAGCGACCAAATAGCCGTTACTACGGGTATTACAACCATTGGGGATTTTAGGCAAAAACACATAGCCGCAGGAGGCGAGGGCGCACCACTGGCTGTGTATGGCGATTATTTATATTTTTCGAGCGCTATTGAAAGTCGGGTTTTGCTAAATATGGGCGGCATAGCTAACTTAACGTTTTTACCCAAAAATGGTGATGCAAACGGTGTGTTTAGCTCCGATATTGGCCCCGGTAATACCATTATGGATGCGTACGTACAGCAACATTTTAAAGATATGCATTATGACGATGGCGCAACAATAGCAAAAGCAGGCAAGGTAAATACGCCATTATTGAATGCATTATGTAATAACGCGTTTTTTAAACTCCCAATGCCTAAAACCACAGGGCCAGAGGTATTTAACTTAGCGTATTTAAATGCTGCACAGCAGGTTACAAATACTCACCATTTAAGCCATGAAGATATAATGGCCACCTTAAATACCTTTACTGCAACCGTTATAGCAAATGCATTAAACGAGTGTGCAGAGCGCGCACAAAATTGTGTGGTGTATGCAAGTGGTGGCGGTATTCATAATCCGTTACTAATGGCGCAACTTACAGCGCTTTGTCCACGTATTAAGGCTTTTAAAAATACTGACGATTTAGGTATAAATCCCGACGCAAAAGAGGCCGTGTTATTTGCTATTTTAGCAAACGAATGTCTAGCAGGAGAGCAGCAACACCTAAGTAATACTGCACAAGGTATCGCGGGAGTCACTATGGGTAAAGTAAGTTTTGCAGACTAATAACTTATAAATCTGCAAAGAGTGCAGCCAGCACTAAAACAGCGATAAAAACGTAGATCCCATACTCGCAAAATAGCTACGAATACCTTGTGGTTTAGTCCGTTCTACATTAACAAAGGGTGCGCAGTAACCTTGTTCAAATGCGTTAATATGCATATCGAATTGTAGGCTGTTTTTTAAAGTTGCGTGTTTACCGTGCAGCATCATTTGCATTACAAAGCATTGGCTTTGTGTAATTTGTCTCAAAGTAAGGTTTACGTAATCACGTTCAAGATCTGCATTAGTGAGTGTGTGCTCACTAAAGTACTGTGCACCACGCGCACTTGGATGTGTTGCGCTAAGCGAAATTATATCGCCCTCATTGACTGCATCAGGCAATACACATTGCAGTGTAATATTATGCGCAGCATTGGCTGTAAGCGATAATTTTTCGTATTCCATGGTGTGGCTCATAGCCGCAGACATCGGATCTTCAAATGATTGCAGTGCAAATGTTAGTTGCACTAAAGGTGTACTCATCTTACTTAATCTTCTAGAGTGTATTCATTTATCGGATAAAGATTATCGCGGATCAAAGTTACAGAATTATGACTAATTGCATTGATTAGTACAATTATTGAGTGGTTTGATCAAAAAGGATCGGTCCTTTTTTACTCGATTTTGAAATCATTTCTCAATCAGAAATTATAAGGTATGAAGGTAATATTTGACGTGTAGATTCGCCTTGTTTTCACTGGAAGTCTCTGGTGAGAGAGAAATAAATTTAAATATAATCATGTCTCAATGTGTTAGTAAACCTCTTAACTAGAGTTCAGTTAGATACACAGTCTGTTTTTTACAAAGTAGAATATTTGGATATAGTTTCGAAATTAGAATACTCTGATAACTTACATCTAATTAGAGCTTTTGAGAAGTATTGGCTATGATTCCAAGTAACTACATCAAAACATTTTAGTAGCCTTGACGGTCGATTTTTGATGTTGAGTGACCATGCGAGGTCGTAATGATCTAAGGCCAAATATAAGGTAATTATTTAGAAAGAAGTGTTTTATTTTTAACCATATAAATAGGTGTTATTGTATGTCGTCAACAGTGTTATCTGATTCCTTTCGAGGCATTGTCTATTTTACCGCAGCGGCCAAAAATGAAAGCTTTACCGCAGCAGCTGAAGAGTTAGGTATTTCCAAATCAGCATTAGGTAAAAGCATTGCTAAATTAGAAAATCATTTAAACACCAAGCTTTTTCATCGCACAACTAGGAAACTGAGTTTAACTACTGAAGGAGAGGCGTATTTAGCAAGCTGTCAATTGGCATTAGATACCCTTCAGTCAGCAGAGTTAGCGTTACAATCAAAATTATCCCAACCTTCAGGTCGAGTACGAATCGATGTGCCAGCTGCGTTTGGTCGCTCTTTTGTGTTACCTGTTTTATTGAAGCTTGCTGAGCAACATGCACAATTAAAACTAACAGTAACTTTTAATGATAAAATTATTGATCCTCTCGATGCTGGCTTTGATTTAGCTATTCGATTTGGTGCCATAAAAGATAGTGGTGATTTAGTTGCTAGAAAACTGACTTCTCAACATTTGATTTTAACCGCTTCTCCTGCTTATTTAGCACGTTTAGGTACCCCAACGAGTCTTGCTGAGTTAACAAGCCATCAGTGCATAGTGGCTTGGCGAGGCGGTAGTTCACTACATTGGTTAATTAAAAATACCGATGGTGATGATATGCGCTTTCATCCTAAGCCCTTTCATCAAATTAGTGATGGTGATGCTATGGTCGATGCTTGTATTGCTGGCGCGGGAATCATTCAGTTTCCTAAGTCTTTGCTTCAGCCTTGGCTAGATGAAGGTAAGCTAGTACCAATTTTGCCAGAGTTAAATCCTGCTTCAACTGAGTTACATATTATTTGGCCAAAAACAAAACACCTCCTGCCCAGTGTCAGGTTTATTATTGACGAATTTATACGCTTATCAGATGAGGGTAATTTTAATTAATTGTAGAAATTAATGCTACTTAGAGTCTCCTTTTTGCGCATTTATCTACTTATGCGTCTTTGTTATGCTGTTTTCGTCATATCGTTGACGAGTTAACACCTATCTAATTAAAGGAGATACCTAATGCCAGTAGTTAATATTCAAATGTTTGAAGGTCGTGATCATGCTAAACAAGCGATAGCAAAAGAAGTGACAGCATCAATAGCTAAACACGCTGATGTTGATCCGCAATATGTTTACGTTATTTTTAATGATGTAAAAACAGAAGATTGGGCTATTTCAGGAGAAATTTTTGCTGAAACGCTAAAAAAATCATCATAGGTATACAGATATAAATAAGCCATTGATGGAGTTAGAACTATAATCAATGGCTCTCTTCTATACTTTTTTTACAAATACCTTTCATTATTGCTTATGCTGAAGATACACAGAAATTGTTTTAATAGAGTCGCAAATTAAAAGCAGCTAGTTTAAACGCTAACGGCGTTGAATTTACTTGCAATAGGCCAGCTATTGACGCGTAAATTCGCCTTGAACCTCTGGCTAGAGAAAATAAATTTAAATATCACCATGATTTAATACGTTAGTAAATCTCTTAACCAGGGGGCAGGTTAAATATTTTTATTTAGAACAATTATGTATACGTGTTTTTGCTAGTTTTAGCGCAATTCTCTTGTCGATAAATAGCCCTCATATATAAGCTGGTTATTTATAAAAAGAGTAATATTCACAAGTGTATAATTTTATATTAGTGCTTTTCTTGTATTATTATCGAGAAAACCCATCCACTAATACATGGTATTTAGCGCCAAATACGTCCAGTCTCTCACGTAAATTGTTATCTGGAACACCGTAAACATTTAATGCATAAATATCAACCAAGGATAAAAAAGCTTTCGCGAATGGCGCAAAACTTTCATCAATATGACTGATGATTGACGCTATATTTTTATATCTCTCAACGATGTGAATTTTTTTCCCATCTTCACTGATATTATATGTGTACGTTAAAGTGCCAGGCTCCTTTTTTACAACATCCACAATTTTATAAATGAGTTCTTTGAACTCTATTAATTTACCTTCTTTCACATCAAGAAAAAAATTGCACGTTATTTCATTTTTCATAAATACTCTCCATCGAGTTAAATTTTATACAGCCTGAAGGAAGAAAATAGTTATTTTCAAGTACCACTGTTTAAAAATCATTATAAATGCAGTCCTAAAGTGGATAAATAGGCTCATTTTCGACTCAGAGTGGAATTTTAATCAACAATTATAAAAACATGATCTTGTGATTTAATCTGCTCATTGTTGAGCTCAAATTTAAGCGTTCAAATAACCTAAAGCTTTTAACCAAACGACCGATAAATTACTTAATAGAGTTTAGCGATTAGGGATAATCATGGTTAATAATGCATTTGGCAGTTTGGCTAATTTAAACACGTTGCTTGCCCAATCAGTTAATAACACTAACCAAACCTCTGTGACTCCTACGCTACACACCAGCGGCGATCTTCAAGCTATTAATGATTTGCAAACTAACGCGCCAAAAATATCCGATGAGCTACTAAGCCAGCTAAACAGTGAATCGATAGCTAGTAATCAAAAAGTAGAGGACGTTTTACAACAGCAGCTTACCTCGTTATTTACTATTTCAAGCACGCCCAGCATGCTTAACTATAAACTCTCCGATGAAGAACTCGCCCTACGCACCGTAATAAGCTCTCAGCATGAGGGGTTATTAAAAAACGAAAATAGCACCCAATTAATTGAGCGACTAAATACGTCGGTTAAAAATATTCAGGGTGCTTATGCTAATACCAGCGATATTTTATCGAGTTTAGGTCAGCTTGGGCATGAGCAAAAAACGTTTTTAGCCTCAAGCCAGCAACGTGTTGAGCGCTCACTAAATCCTTATATGGAAAGTATTAATCGCGCAAAATACGAGGATGACGATAACTACCTGTTTGAGCTCTCGGTAAAAACTAAAGAAGGTGATGTTATAAACATTACCTTTAACTCATCGCAAGGTTATGACGAAAAAACAGGTGAAGCGATAGATGGCTTTGGCATAAGTTACGAAGTTAATGGCAATTTATCTGAGGCTGAACATGGCGCTTTAACGCAGGTTATGGCGGGTGTTGGCGAAATGGCCGATGAGTTTTTTAAAGTGAGTGAAAATTCATTCAACCCTCTTATAGTGCCAAATCAAACAGACATGAGCTTAGATTTTTTAGCGGGCTTTAATAGTGAGCAGTTAGCCGGTTTTAATGTGTCGTTTTCAACAACGCAAAATGATGCGCTTGATACTGACCAGAACACGCTTGATTTAAGTTACTCCGTTGATGAAGCATTAAACCAGCAAGCACTTGTGTTTAAAGCCGCAGGTGGGCAAAACGACATTGATTTTGCACTCGATATGTCAACCATTGGCGCTAAAGACACGCAGCAAATGCAGCAGTATTTAGCGTCGCTTGATCAAAGCCTAGAAGATAGTCGAGTTAATAGTAGTGAGGACGACAAAAAATCGGCATTTGGCCGCAAAGGCGATGAGGCAATGCAACAAGGTTTTGCATTGTTTAAAGGCGCTTTTGCGAGTATGTCAGCGGCGGCTGAGCGTTATAGCAATTTGGAGTCACTTGCAGATCAGCACTTTAATGACGGGCGCGCTATGGTTGCCGATTTGGTTGATAACATGATTACAAACGATGCCCGTTACCAAGGGCTTGGTAATAAGGCGCCAAATACATTAGGAGCGGGTATTTCTAAGCTCGCTGATTTTGATGCTACATTTTCTTATGCGCTTGATAACGGCGACTATCAACCTAAAAGTACCATTGAGCTAAGCCAAGCGACTGAACAAGCCCAATTAGGGGAACTTAGCGGTGTAACGCAAAGTAAAAATGTAAGTAGCCACTTTGATTATCAATACAGTCGCCCTGATTATTACGACAAAGAAGAGAGTTATAACGTAAACACCGCCGTTAAAAATAAAGAGCTTGTGGGGCTTGATCAGTCTCACGAGGTTGATGTTGATACAAAAATGTTTGAGTTTAATCCGCAAACTAATCAATACGAGCTGCAAATGGCGATGCAAGAGCAAACTGTTAGTAAAAGCGACATTCGCTTAATTGACGATATTTGGCTTGAAGAAAACGAAAACAGCTACAACATGAATAAAAAAGAGCGTGTTGAGAGTGACGAAAAGCAAGACGAGTTTAAAAAAACAAGCAGCCATTCCCATAATAAACTAGTTACCCTAATTGGTGACTTAGATAAGCTAGCTGAGAATAAAAACGTAAGGCGAGAATATTTAACTAACTTATCGCAAGTTAACTTTTTTATGGATAAAAAGTAACGGTTTTGAGTTGTTCACTCCACACTCAATATTGGGTATAGTCGTTTAATACCTTAATTAAGAGTAACCTTATGTTTAAACAATTAATTTTACTGTGCGCTTTAAGCATGCCGCTTGTAAGCTGCGCTGCTACAGCGCCATTTTCGGGCGAGATAAGTACGCAAGCACTGCTAAGCGACTACGACAAGTTTAACGAGCACTACAAGACGTATACACCAACAGCACAAGACATTGCCCTAATGCAAAAGCTAGAAGGCAAAGAGCTTATTGTATTATTTGGAACGTGGTGCCACGACAGCGAGCGCGAAGTGCCAAAGCTTATTAAGTTACTTGATGCATCGAAAGTACAACTTGCAAGCATTGAATACGTGGCCGTGGGTTACAACAAGCAAGACGATGCAGGCATTGCACAGGCTCACGACTTGCAATACACACCTACCTTTATTGTTAAACAAAATGGTAAAGAGTTAGTACGTGTAATTGAAAAGCCAACGGGTACGTTAGCACAAGACTTAACGCAGGGTTTGTAAGGTCAGCTTGATCGTATTTGGGTTTACTTATTTAGCTAATAGGTTTATAAGTTTGCAGGTGTGCTGCGATGAGTAGCCCCTGAATACTTTAATGTGTGAAGTCGAGGTTTGGTTTTTCCATGATGGGTTTGATCTCGCTAACATAAGTGAAGTGAAATATATCAGGCGCCGCTTGGAAATTTGCTCACTGGCGTCGTAGTACGCTACATCAGATGCCTCATGGCATGATATGTAGCGTATTGGTAATATTTAAAGTAAAATAAAATTATAAAACATTATTTTGGGGGCGTTATGAAAGCTTTGTTAGGTAGTTTAGCTAAGAAAATTAAAGGCGATCCCTTGGGAAGCGAGCAGTTAAGGGCTTTTATTTCTAGTAGTTCAAAAGATAGTGAAGTTATTACTTTGTCAAACGGCAAGAAGTACCGTGTTTCTACTTCTCCTAAAGAGAAAGCAGTTGCATGAATATAGCTTTTCCTGCTTTTTTTATTTTAGTACTAATAATTCCAGGTTTTATATTCCAAAATTCTTATGAAAAAGTAGAAAATACTAGCATAGAAAAAAAGCCATTTGATGTATCTTCATCCTTGGCTTTTTTTTATGCCTTAATTTTACATACTTTCCTAATTTATATGTTGGTACCTTTATTAGGTAATGAAATTAACTATGAAATTTGTCTAAAATTACTAACTGGTTCTAAATCTGTGTCGGAATCTGATTTAGAAATTGTAAGTGCTAGTATCCCTAAAATCATTTTATATTTTTCTAGTTCATTTTTACTCGCATATATTTTGGGAAAAATATTTCAAAAGCTAATTTTTCACTTTAATCCATATAAATCTTCCAGATATGCCTTCGATACTCCATGGTACTATGAGCTTACTGGAAAATTATCTGAAACTCAGGACGCAGAGTTAATCAAGTTATCTTGTTTAGTAGAGTCTAAAAATGTTTCCTTCTTATATTATGGTGTACTTGAAGACTTTTATCTTGATTCTAGTGGACAGCTAGATCGTGTTGTTTTATCTGATGCCATGAGAAGACCTATAGAGTCAGATAAATCTTCATCTACAGCTTCCCCAACTACGCGTTTTTACGAGATTAAAGGAGATAGGCTTATTCTCAAGTATGAAGACATTAAAAATATAAATATTGAATATCTTTATATTATTGAAGAAGAATAAGCAACCAACAAAACGTGTAGTAGCGCTGCTCCTTATTGGAGAACAAATGCGATTTATATATCGCGTATATACTTACTCATATAAAAATCATTCACTAAATAGGCTTTTCTCGAATGCTTGCGCAGCATGTGAAGAGGGTCTGTCTTTGTAGTGTAATTGGTATAATGGTCTTGATAACTCGACGTTACTTGGCTGTTTTAGCCGTGTTAATTTACCTAACTGCACTAAATCTTCAGTGACCACATTAGGCAATAACGCAACGCCCATCCCTTGTGCTACCGCTCTTGCTATAGCCTCGTTGCTGCCCAATTGCATACTGCGCTCTGCTATTACGCCATGCTCTGCTAATAACTTAACCGACATTTCTAAAGTACCCGAGCCAGGTTCGCGCAGTAGCCAAAATTGATTGTTTAACCATGCTTTTAAGTTTTTAGCGGGTTTTAAGTTACTCGGTATAACAACACTCATTAAATCGTTTTGCCAGTGCTTACTTAATATATGCGGCTCGGTAGGTGTGCCTTCAACCAGTGCTAAATCGATAGTGCATTCAAGTATGGCGTGCTCAATTTGCGCTGTATTAGCCACTTGTACTTCTACTTTTATATCTGGGTACTGCGCGCAAAATTTAGCTAAATAGGGCGGTAGCCAATAGCTGGCAATGGTTGTACTAGTGCCTATAACGAGCGTGCCACGCTTAAGCCCTGTGCGTGATTTAATATCTTCAATGGCGGCTTTTTCAATGGCAAAAATGCTACGTGCATGATCATACAAGGCTTGGCCGCCGTCGCTTAAGGTAAGTTTTTTGCCTTTAGATGCACGCTCTATAAGTTGAATATTTAATTGGTGCTCAAGCTCTTTTAGCGCTTTAGATACAGCGGGTTGGCTTATAAAAAGCGCCTCGGCTGCGCCTGAAAAACTACCAAGCTTTGCTACCGTATAAAACACCCTAAGTGCATGCAAGTTCATTATGCCTCTCAAATCACATAACTTTAAGTTATCGAATCATGATTTTAATGTATTGGAGTTATATTTTGCGCTTTCTTAAAATGAAGTCAACAGTTTAACGTTGTTCAATTGAGAGAATATTATGCTTAGCGCTATTAAAAATTTGGGTATTAATACTAAGCAATACGGCGATACGCGCTGGTGGTTAGGTATGCTGCTGGTGGCTGTTTTGGCGGGAGCATCTGTTGCATTAAGTAAGTTACCCGTAATGCAAAGTGCCCAGTTTAGCTCTTTAACGATTGGTATTGTGCTTGGCATTATTGTGGGTAACAGTGTGTTTTCGCGCATTGCTACGCAAACCGATGTGGGTGTTGATTACGCTAAAAGTATATTGCTTAAAGCGGGGGTTGTGTTGTTTGGGTTTAGAATTACCTTTGCGCAAGTAGCGGGCGTAGGCTGGGAAGGCTTATTAACCGATGTTGTAATGCTGTTAGGCACATTTATTTTGGCAGTGCAGCTAGGTAAGCGCGTATTTAAGCTTGATGAACAAACAACCATATTAATTGGCGCGGGTAGCTCTATCTGTGGCGCAGCAGCTGTAATGGCAACAGAGCCGGTTATAAAAGCACAGGCGCATAAAGTATCGGTAGCGGTGGCAACGGTGGTGGTGTTTGGTACGTTAAGTATGTTTGCCTACCCAATAATGTTTGAGTTTATGGGGTTGAGTGAGCACGCTTACGGTATTTTTGTAGGCTCAACCATTCATGAAGTAGCGCAAGTGGTTGCAGCGGGCACAGCTGTAAGCGCCAATGCTGCAGATACCGCCGTTATAGAAAAAATGCTAAGGGTGATGATGCTTGCACCATTTTTAGTGGGCTTATCGTTTTGGCAAAGTAAAAAGCATGCTAAAACAAACAATAACGTGCATGGCGGCGAGCAAAAAGCGGGTATTACAATCCCTTGGTTTGCGGTGTTATTTATTGTGGCAAGTGGTGTACATTCGCTATCAGTTATTCCTCAAGTCGCTACAAGCGCAGTTGTTTGGTTTGATAATATATTACTCACCATTGCGATGGTGGCTTTAGGCTTACGCACACATGTTGGGGTAATTCGCCAAGCGGGTATTAAACCGCTGTTACTGGCGCTGTGTTTATTTTTGTTTTTAACCTTGGGTGGTTACGCTATTAATATAGGCATTGCTGAGCGGTTTTAAATTTTTGATGAATAACTTGAATTCTGGTTAAGAGATTTAAAAACGCTATAAATAATAACGATATTTAAGCTTGTTTCTCTCTAGTTAGAAATTTTTGGTGAGAACAAGGCGACTTTACGCGTCAATAGCTGGCTTATTGCAAGTAAATTCAACGCAGTTAGCACTAAAAATAGCTGCTTGAGATAGATTTATTATCCAGAACTCAGGTTAACTAGATTGGCGGCTCAAATTGGCCAATCAACTTCGTTTAAGGTATCCAGCTGTGTGCTGGTATTTTTATTGCCTTGCCATTTATTAGTGTAAACAGCGTGCGGGTCAAGCTGTAACGTTTGTTTTTCAATATTGAAGTGCCTACCACCACGCGGATCTACGCCTACACCTGCTATATATTGCCAATTACCCCAATTAGCGGCTACATCGTAATCAATCAGTTGCTGTTCAAAATAAGCTGCCCCATAGCGCCAATCGAGGCCAAGCTCGTTCACTAAGCAGCTTGCTGCAATTTGCCTTGCTCTATTTGATATATAACCCGTAGCGTTTAGCTCGTTCATAATGGCATTGACTAATGGGTAGGGTGTAGCGCCATTACACCATGCAGCAAATCGGCTTGGCATAAATGTAGTGAGGGGTTTGGTTTGCTTTTGGCCTTTAAAGCTAAACAGGCTTTTACCTGCCTTAAGTGCATGCCATTTAAAATATTCTCGCCATAGCAATTCAAATTTAATCCAGTAGGTAGACTCGTTTGTTATTTGGTTATGTTCGTACGCCTCAACGGCGTTATAAACTTGCCGCGCACTTACACAACCAAAAGCAAGCCAGGTGCTAAATTTTGTGGTGTTATTAAAGCCATCAAGCTCGTTTCGAGTTATTTTATAAGTACTTGGCAGCAAGCCTGAAAAGTATTGCTTTAAATGTGTTTGCGCACTTTTAAACCCGCCATGCATTACGCCATTATTTGCTATACGCTCTAAAGGTTTTTTAGCGCACAAGGTTATTGGCTGAGGGAGCAAACCGTTTGGTAATGTTGAAAGTGAAATGGGGCTAGTGGCGGCCTCTACCTTTTTACGAAACGGGGTAAAGTGTTTAGGTAATTCGCTTAAATCAAACGGTAGGTCACTTTGTTTATAAAGCGTGTCTTGCTGCGTTCCTGTAAATTTTGTACTGGGGCAATGTGATTTGAGTAAGTTTATTTGGCGTTGCTCGTACACACCAAATTGCTCGCTGTATACAACTTCATCTATATTTTGCTCATTAATACGCGCTTTTAAAAGCGATACAGGTTCGCCTTCAAGTACATGCAGTGTTTGCCCGCGATCAATAAGCTCTTGTTGCAGCTCATACAAGCTTTGCATTAAAAACTGCTGTTTATGCACGCCATATGGCTTTTGTTGGTAGTTATTATTTTTAAACCAGTGTGGGTTTATAACAAATACAATATCTAGTACGCATTGCTGCGACACAAGGTCACTAAAAATAGCATTGTCGGTTAGACGTAAATCGTTTTGTAGCCAATATAAAATGCGTTTGCTCATAGGTTAGCTCAGGTTTTTGTAATCATTAACTTTACGAAGCAAAAGCGGGTAGAGATTAGTTTTGAGGTGTTTAAGAGGGTTTTAAAAAGAGGCGGCAAATAATACCGCCTCCTTTAATGTTAAATAGCTGATTTTTGCTCTGCTATCCAATCGTTTATTACGTCTTCTAATACTTCCATAGGCAGTGAACCTTGACCTATAACGGTGTCGTGAAAGCTGCGTATATCAAATTTAGCGCCTAGTTCTTTTTCAGCTTTTGCGCGTAGTTCGCGTATTTTTATTTCGCCCATTTTGTACGAAAGCGCTTGGCCTGGCCATGATATATAACGATCTATTTGATCCTCCACCGCACTTTGTGGCAAAGCAGTGTGATCTGCCAAGTAGTCAATAGCCTTTTGGCGGCTCCAACCAAACGCATGAATACCGGTATCAACAACAAGCCTCACAGCACGCCACATTTCGTAGCCTAAACGACCAAAGTCGCTGTAGGGGCTTTGATAAAAGCCGGCTTCTTTACCTAAGCGTTCTGTGTAAAGTGCCCAGCCTTCGCCAAATGCTGAGTGGCTAAGTGTGCGTCTAAACTGGGGTACATTTAACTCCATTGCAATGGCGTTTTGTAAATGGTGCCCTGGTATTGCCTCGTGAAGGCTTAGTGCTTCTAAATTATACAAAGGCTGTAGCTTAGGTGTTGAGGCCAAAAAGTAAGTGCCAGGGGAGCGGTTATCAGCAGGTGGCATATAAAACGCACCACGACTCGCTGAGCCTTTAATAGTAAAGGTGTTACGCGGTAAATTATTAAAGTAGGCTGGTAACTTGCCATACATTTTTTGCGTAATAAAGGCTGTTTTTTCAAGCAGGTCTTGCGCGTCTGTTGCGTAAAATTGCTCATCGGTTGCTAAAAATTCTAAAAAATCGCTGTATGTGCCATCAAAACCTACTTCATCAATAATGTTTTGCATTTGCGTTTTTATACGCGCGACTTCTTTTAAGCCAAGCTCATGAATTTGCTTTGGTGTGGCATTGGTTGTGGTGTAGTAATTAACTGCATATTTGTAATACTCAAGCCCGCCTTTAACGCTTGCAATACCCGGCTGGGCTCTACAGTTTGGCATGTAATCGTTTTCAAAAAAGTCGTAAAAATACTGATAAGCAGGGACTACTTTTGAGCTGATTAAGGCCTTTGCTTTATTTTGGTATGTGGCTTTTTGCTCTGCTGTAAACGTGTTTGGTATACGTGTAAAGGGCTCGTAAAGGGCACTGTTTTCAGGTTGCTTAACAATATGCGCGCTAATGCTTTGGCTGTAATTTTCAAAGGTTTTGCAGTAATGAGTAAAGCCTGTTTTTATACCTTCTTTCATTAAATCAATATTTTGCTGATTAAATCGAGGGTAGTCGGCAAGGCTGATTAAAAATGCGTTGTAATCGTCGGGTGTTAAAAATGCCATGTTAGCCGGTGCTTCGGCAAAATAAGTATGCCAGCCACTTAAAAAATTAACCGGAAAATACTTATCTTGATAAAGGTAGCTTTGCTGCTCTGTTTCTCGCTCATATTTAAATAAGCGGTAGTTCATTAGCTGCTCGTTGTTGAGCGTTTTTGGGTCAATGCTGGCTAAGCTTTTTAGTACGCTGTTGTTATAAGCTTGGCGCTTTGCAATGGCTTGCTCGCTCCAATTTGGCAATGTACCGCTGGGTTTCCAGCCGTCTGGGTCGGTACGAAAAAATATTTTTTCGGTTTTGGCATTTTGCCAATGGTTATCAATAATGGTTTTTAAATCAGTGTTACTGTCGGCTAAGCTTGGTAGCGATACAACCGCTAAGCATATAGCTAGAATACTTTTTTTAAACATAGTCATCCGTTATTGGCGAGTTAGTTATTATTTATCGCGCTTTTTTATTTTAATTTGTGCTCAATATAGTACCAAGTTAACTTAATCAATGCGCTTACTTTTATAACCAGTACCTCTAGGTTTTACTGTTGATTGAACAAATTTCACTGCGTAACTGATTGGCGTACTAGTTTATTGTTTTATCAGCGTTTAGAATGATTAAAACTTATTATAAAAAATGACCGTCATGTTTAATAAAGTAATTACCTTAATTGATGAAGCTAATAACCAAGACCCAAATAGTGAACAGCACAATGGACAACGCTTTCCTAAAGAAAGTTTATACGCCTTGCGCATGAGCGAAATGTTAACTCGTTTTAAACCAGATGCCGATGAACTCATGCAAATTGCAGTGCGCGGGCAGCATATACAACGCTGGAAGTCGCCACGTAGTGACTTTGAAATGAATAAGCAGGGCTATCATCAATGGCGCAGTGCACTTTATATATTTCATGCTAGCAGTGTTGTTGCGCTCATGAAGCAAGCTGGTTACGATGAAGCTGAGCAAAACCGAGTGTACGATGCAGTCGCTAAAAAGAATATTAAACGTAATCCAGACAGCCAGCTTGTTGAAAATGTGGCTAGTTTGGTGTTTATTGAACATTATATGCTTGGATTTGCCAATGCAAAACCAGATTACAATGAGGAAAAGTGGATTGGTATAATTCGTCGTACTTGGCAAAAAATGTCAGATGAAGCGCATGAGTTTGTACTTGCAGGTAATATTACATTACCCGCACCACTTGTTGGGCTTATTCACAAAGCGCTTGAGTAAAGTAGTATAAGTTAAGTATTAAAATAAAAAGGAGTTTTAAATGCATTGCCCACGTACAAATGCCTCTCTTGAGCCGTTATTAATTGGCGGTATTACTGTTTACACTTCAGCGCAAGGCGGCGTATTTTTTGATAACAGCCAAATTTTTAAATTTAGCTCGCCAGAGCTAAAGCATGGTCAGGTGTTGCTAAAGCATTTGAGTGAACATAGCGAGAGTGAATACGATGTATCGCTACGAATTAATTGCCCAAAGTGCAAAAAAATTGTAATGATGCGCAGGTATTTTTCGCCAGTAAAGGCCGTTGAAATAGATGAATGCCCAGGCTGTGCAGGAATATGGCTTGATAGTGGCGAGCTGGCAAAAATACACGAAAACCACTTAACACCCAAAGAGCGTAAGCTATTAGCTCATGAAATGGCAACCAATCATGGGTTTATAACTATTAAATCACCTACTTCTAGGTTTACGCCAACTAATAAAAATAAAAGTGCGCATGAAACCACCGTTGAGAACTTGGTTCGCTTAGCTTTACTTAGTTTGTGACTGTTAAAAACATATTAAAACAAAAACGGCGTACTAAAAAGTACGCCGTTTTTATTACAATAAACTAATTTTTAACGAATTTATTTATTACGATTTTCTTTAGCAAATGCACGTATTTTACGCTTTTGCGACAGTGTTACTTTATTAACACGACCAGCAAATGGGTTTTCACCTTCTCTAAATTCAATTTTGATTGGGGTGCCCATAATTTTAAGCGCTTTACGGTAGTAGTTCATCAGGTAGCGTTTATAACTATCTGGTAAATCTTTAACTTGGTTACCGTGAATAACAATACGTGGTGGGTTATAACCACCGGCATGCGCATATTTGAGCTTAACACGACGACCACGAACAAGTGGCGGCTGGTGATCGGCTTGAGCCATGTCCATAATACGACGCAACATTGCAGTACTTATACGTTTAGTTGCAGACTCATACGCTTCGTCAACAGATTCGAATAAATGACCAACACCTGTACCGTGTAGTGCAGATATAAAGTGTAGGCGTGCAAAGTCAATAAAGCCTAAACGGCGATCGAGCTCTGATTTAATACGATCTTTAACGTAATCGTCTAAGCCATCCCATTTGTTCACAGCAATAACCAATGAACGACCTGAGTTAAGGGCAAAGCCAAGCAAGCTTAAGTCTTGATCTGAAATACCATCGCGAGCATCAACAATCAATAACACAACGTTACAATCTTCGATTGCTTGAAGCGTTTTAATTACAGAGAACTTCTCAACTACGTCGCTTACTTTTTTACGTTTGCGAACACCGGCTGTGTCAATTAACACATATTCTTTTTCATTTCGCGTCATCGGAATGTAGATAGAGTCACGTGTTGTACCAGGCATATCGTATACAATTACGCGTTCTTCACCGAGTATGCGGTTAGTAAGTGTAGACTTACCAACATTAGGACGACCAATAATAGCAAGCTTTACAGGTTTGTCTGCAAATGCCTGGTGATCGGTGTCGCTGTCTTCATCTTCTTCGTAAAGATTAATAAGCTCTTCGTCATCGCCTGTTACGTCTTCGTCTTGTGCAGCTAATTCAGCAATAAGCGGCTGAAGTGTTTGCTCAAGTAATAACGTAATACCACGACCATGGGATGCTGCAATATGATGAATTTCACCTAATGATAATTGGTAAAATTCAGCACAGTTTGAATCTGCATCAATACCATCGGTTTTGTTGGCAACAACAAAACACTTTTTATCTTGCTTGCGTAAGTGATTAGCAATTGCTTGGTCAGCTACGGTCATACCTACACGAGCATCTACTAAAAACAGAACAATGTCGGCTTCTTCAATGGCTAGCAGAGATTGATCTGCCATTTCGATTTCGATGCCTTCTTCTGAGCCATCAATACCACCCGTATCTACCACGATAAATTCATAGCCATCATAACTAGCTTGGCCATATTTTCTATCTCGTGTTAAACCAGGGAAATCGGCTACGAGCGCATCACGAGTACGTGTTAAACGGTTAAATAATGTGGACTTGCCCACATTGGGTCGCCCAACTAGAGCGATCACGGGAAGCATAAACTACCTCTTTAAAAAACAACAAAAGGCTTCGCAGTGCGAAGCCTTACAAAAAATAATTAACTATTAGCAGGTTATACTAATAGTAGTAAGTTAGTTCGGTATTTTAACCGCACTAACTTCACCATCACGGGTGTATAAAATCAGTTTATCGTCGGCAACAACAGGCTCAATAAAAAATCCTGAACTGTCAAAGTCTTCACGAGATACTAGCTCGCCAGTTTCTTTATTTAACCAATGCAGGTTACCTTCTTGGTCGCCTATAGCTAAATGGCTACCAGCAACTGTAGGGCCTGTTAAGTACCAACCACGTAGAGCGGGTTGGCTCCAACGTTCAATACCTGAATCTTTATCCAATGCGTAAATAACACCATCGCTATCTACTACATAAATACTCTGTGCGTCCATTGCAATATCGCGGTAGCTACTGTATTCACGTTTCCAGACAATATTACCTGAGCGAATATCAATAGCTGCTAAGTTACCATTATAAGCAATAGCATATGCGTATGGGCCGCTAATAAGTGGTTGAGTATCTACGTCAACTAGGCGTTCAAACTCTGATGCACCTTTAGCTACCGCTATTTCTGCGCTCCATGCTGAGTAACCACTTTCTGAAATCAAAACGTTTAACTTGCCTGTTTCAAGGCCAACTAATACACCACCGTTAGCAACGGTTGGCGAGCTTTGTCCGCGCAATGTTAGCGGCGGTACTTCTTGTTCAAAGCTCCAACGCTGCTCACCTGTATCTGGGTGTAGCGCTAATAATTTACCAGACGCTAAATTAACAAAAACTAAGCCATCGCCAGCAGTTGGTTTTGATAGCGATTCACCAGGTACATTTTTACGCCAAACTTCTTCGCCTGTTTCACGGTCAAGGGCTATAATGAAGCCATGTTCAGAGCCAATATAAATCTTACCATAAGCTTGTAAAATACCGCCTGATAATTTTGCTGTACCGTTGTCACTCCATGGCCAAAATGATAAATCCTGACGCACGTCAGTTTCCCATTTTGTGTCGCCATTCGTAAGCGAAAGTGCTTCAACTTGGCCTTCACGGCTAGCAATGTATACAGTATCTTTATAAATAGCAGGCGTTAGACGAGAGAAATAATGCTCTACACCGTCACCAACTGATTCTTGCCAAACAACGTCAGTTTCAAACTGGTTTACAATTTCAGGAAGTACTAGTTCGTCTTCATCATCACTTGATGAACAACCCATCAGTGTTGCCATACATAGGGCAAGGGTTGCAGTCGTTAATTTTCTCATGCCTAAAACCTTAAGCCGCTGGGCTAGTTACTGCTAGGTCATCTAACTTAACTTGTAATAGTGGGTTACTGGTTAATCCACCTGCATCTACAGCTGCTTGATAAGCAGTGCGAGCCTGATCTTTATTACCTTGCTGAGCGTAAATATCGCCTTTAAGTTCGGCAACGTTTGCGTTAAATGCTTCTGGTAATGGTGCATTTAATGTATTTAATGCATCGTCATATTTAGTTTGTGCAATTTGAATGCGGGCTAAGCGTGTAATCGCAATTGCTTTTAGTTCTGTATTTTGCACATTAGATACGATCCAACTCAGTTTCTCGCTTGCTACATCTAACTTTTGCGCATCTACAGCATCTTTAGCAGCAACAAACGCGGCTAATGTTGCGTAGTTTGTGTCTTTATTTTCGCTGATAAACGTATCTGCTGAAGATAATACATCATCACCTTCAACAAGCTTAGTGAAAGAGTTTGATGCTTTCTCAGCTGTTGTGATTTGGTTTTGGTTATACGCTTTCCAGCCATACAAACCACCTAAGCCAACAACTATACCTAGTGCAAGTGAAACGCCGTTTTCACGGAAAAAACGTTTAATGGCTTCTGCTTGTTGTTCTTCTGTTGAATAAATATCCATGTTTACCTCTAATGTCAGCTTAGCCGTTAATAAGCTCAGCTAATAGCGTTTTAGCTTGTTCTAATTCTAATGTGACTTGTTCTTTACGTTCACGTAAGTATTTTATAGTCACAACGCCTTTTTCTAATTCATCTTCACCGATAATAACAGCAACAAGTGCATCGCTCTTATCAGCACGTTTTAATTGTTTTTTAAAGTTACCGCCGCCAGCATGTACCATAACACGTAAACCAGCTACGTCACGACGTAGTTCAGAGGCAATAATAGGTGCTTGAATACTTGCTTTGTCGCCCATCGCTGCTAAATATACATCAGCATTGCGACGAATGTCACCCACACACTCAATAGCCTGTAGCAATAATACTAAGCGTTCTAGGCCCATTGCAAAACCAACCGCTGGGGTTGCTTTACCACCTAGTTGCTCAACTAAACCATCGTAACGACCGCCAGCACAAACAGTGCCTTGTGCGCCTAAACTGTCGGTTACCCATTCAAATACGGTACGGTTGTAGTAGTCTAAACCACGTACTAATTTTTCATTAACCGTGTATGAGACGCCTGCAGCGTCTAAACGTTCACATAAATTTTCAAAATGTTCTTTTGATTCAACATCTAGGTGCTCAGATAATTTAGGTGCGTCGGTTAATATGGCTTGTACATCTGGGTTTTTGCTATCAAGTACGCGTAATGGGTTTGAATACATACGACGTTTTGAGTCTTCATCAAGCACATCTATGTGTTGTTCAAGGTAAGCTACTAATGCATCACGGTAATCGGCGCGCGCTTCGTTAGATCCTAATGAGTTAAGCTCTAAGCGTACGTGCTCAGTAATACCAAATGCTTCCCATAGTTGCGCTGTTAATAAAATAACTTCGGCATCTATATCGGCTGTGGCAATACCAAATGTTTCTAAACCAAATTGGTGAAACTGGCGGTAACGACCTTTTTGCGGGCGTTCATGGCGAAACATTGGTCCCATATACCAAAGACGCTGCTCTTGGTTATATAATAATCCATTTTCGTTACCTGCGCGCACACATACAGCGGTGCCTTCAGGGCGCAGTGTTAATAAGTCGCCATTGCGATCTGCAAAGGTGTACATTTCTTTTTCTACTATATCGGTTACTTCACCAATAGAGCGTTTAAATAAGTCGGTTGATTCTACAATAGGAAAACGAATTTCTTGATAACCGAACGATGCTACTGTCTCGCGTAAAATGCTTTCTACTTTCTGCCAAACTTGTGTGTCGCCTGGCAGACAATCGTTCATACCGCGAACTGCCTGAATTTGTTTTGCCACTGATAAATCCTAAATGCTGTTTATGTGTAATAAAAAATGCTTACACAACAAGAATGCTAAAAATTGACCCGCTATTATATACCCAAACTACCCCAAGATGCGACTTTCAGTTGGAATTAAAAGCGATTTAGGCAAGGCATTGATTGCAAATAATAGAGGTTCTATTGTTAAAATCAACAACGTAGTATAAATCGCTTTAAAACCAACCCATTGGGCGGTTCACAGATCGTTGTTACTTTTTAAAAGGGATTGCCATACTTGCAAAGTAACGCCTTGATATTAAATCCCTGTGAAACGCTGAGTTCTGTATTTTGAGGTGGTTTGGGTATCCACTTGCTATAAAGGTCAACGGCAAACAGCGTTGTTTGCCACTAAATACGGTATTTATTCGACTATTTTTATGTCGATAGGTGTTTGGTTTTGCTTTTGGGCTATAAAGTCACGTACATAACCTTCGAGTTGTTCAACAATATTATTGTTATCGATACGTGCTTTTTGACGCTCGCCATTAATATATAAGCCAGAACGACGGTTTGCACCCGCAAGACCTATATCACTAACGAGTGCTTCACCTGGGCCATTTACAACACAACCAATTACCGAAACCGATACAGGCTCAATAATATCTTCAAGGCGTTCTTCAAGCTGGTTCATGGTGCTAACTACATCAAACTCTTGGCGTGAGCAGCTAGGGCAGGCAATAAAGTTAATACCGCGTGAGCGTATACGCAGCGATTTTAAAATATCAAAGCCTACTTTGATTTCTTGTACTGGGTCGGCTGCAAGTGATACTCGTAGTGTGTCGCCAATGCCTTCAGCAAGTAACATACCTAAACCAACGGCTGATTTTACCGAACCTGAGCGCATGCCGCCTGCTTCGGTAATACCTAAATGCAGTGGTTGGTCTATTTCTTTAGCAAGTAAGCGATAAGCGCCTACCGCTAAAAATACATCTGATGCTTTTACTGATATTTTAAATTGGTCAAAATCAAGACGGCGTAATATATCTACATGGCGCATTGCTGATTCTAATAAGGCTTCAGGTGTAGGCTCGCCGTATTTTTCTTGTAAGTCGCGCTCAAGTGAGCCGCCATTTACACCAATACGAATAGGAATGTTATGCTCGCGAGCTGAATCGACCACGGCTCTAATACGTTCTTCGCTGCCTATATTACCTGGGTTTATTCGTAGGCAATCCACGCCGTATTTTGCCACTTTTAAGGCTATACGGTAATCAAAGTGAATATCGGCTACTAAAGGGATAGTGACTTGTGCTTTAATACTTTTAAATGCATCTGCTGCATCCATTGTTGGCACTGACACACGCACAATGTCGGCACCGGCATCTTGTATTGCCTGAATTTGTGCCACGGTTGCATCTACGTCCATGGTATCGGTATTGGTCATTGATTGCACTGCAATCGGTGCACCATCACCAATAGGTACATTACCTACATTGATACGAGTTGATTTTCTGCGTTTAATTGGAGATTCTGAAAACATAGCGACTACTCTGCTAGTGGTAATTTAAATTTAGCTAAACGATTTTTAGGAAAAGCCGAAATGTCGATAGGCTCACCATCCAAGGTAATACTTACAACGTCATGCTTACCTAGTACAACAGAAAAAGGAGGAGTACCGCTAACCGTCATCTGGTAGCCTGCTTTTTTAACACCAAAAGCGACTTTTTCACCCTCACCGTCATAAACTTCAACCCAGCTTTCATCGTTAAAGTTCATCACGATTGTACTTATACCTGGTGTTTTATCCAGATCAGTAGTTACTGTTTCTACGGGTTGTTCTACTGAATCATTTAATGTTTCGCTTTGCGGTTGTACCGTTTTATTAGTATCTGCTTGTTGTTCTTGTTCAAAAAAAGGAGATTGTGCTGCTTGTCGCTCACTCATAATTGAGTTCTCAACATTAATATTACTTGTTTGTTCTTCAATTGGCGTGGCATTTTGCCAAAACCAAAGTGCAGACGAACCAATGACGATCGCTAAAATAATATAACTCACGAACATTAATCGGCTGTCATTGGCTTCTTTTTCCGTTCGGCGTGAAAAGCTTTGCATGTTCGCGGGTTTGGCCGGCTCAGGTGGGGCTGGCATCATAGCTAGAATCGGCGTGCAATCAACTTTTAATTCTCGGCAATAGTTTTTAATATAACCTTTTACAAACGTAATAGGACCGAGTAATTGAAATTCATCGTTTTCAAGACGCTTTATTTGTAGTTCAGATAGTTTTAACGGCTTAGCAATTGCTTCAATGCTCACATTCGCTTGCTCACGATGTGCTTTTAGTATTTGACCAACCGTTGGTTGTTCGCTCTGTGTTTGCGTATTGTCTTCATTCATAATGTGTATGAGTCTGGATCCACTAGTAAAAGTCTATGCCCTGGCGTAAGTGCTATGTCAGGACTTAATTTATTCCATCGCATTAATTGATCAATTAATACACGCCGCTGGGTAGCTATTTCGTAAAGGGTGTCGCCAGCTTTAATTTCGTAATAAACATTAGGATCGTTTAGGTAAATTTTACTTCCATTCATTACCCGATCCGACTCTTTTAAACCATTCCATTGTAGAAGTTTTTGTAGTTTAACATTGTATCGCACCGAAATGCTAAATAGGTTTTCACCGAATTGAATTACATGAAATGGGATGCTTAAAGTTGGTACTTTAGGGTTAAGCATTGGTGGTTCAATGTGTTCACTTGCCTCATAACTCTTAAACTGTATGTCATTATTATTTTGGCGACTACTTTCAGCAAACACGTTAGTATCTTTCGTTGCAGTGTAAAAAACAACATCAGAATCATTCTGTTCTATAGGAGCCTTTATTACAGGGGGAGTTTGCTGCGAATTAAAGTTTGCATCTTTAGGGGCGCCAAAAGAAATTATTTTAATGCTGTCATTTGGTTTAGTTAATGTTTTTTCGGCTTGTTTTTGCGATTTAGGTACTTGTGTAGCGGCGACCGTTTTTTGCATCGTATTAGTTGAATTATGACCATTTGTTAAAGCAAGCATGATAGCCGATGTATCGGTTTTAGTACTTGAACTAGTTACTGTTGGTGTCGTTTCTTTTTCTGAAATAGATGATGGGGGCGCGCTTGTATAAGTATTTCCTTTATTAATTGGATTAACAGTACTTGCAATAACTGAACTTGCATTATCCATTTGAGTTTGGGGTGCTAAACTTATGCGTTTGTTATCGTTGGTAACTAAGCTTGTTGAATTATCTCTAGCAATGTGTTTTTTCCGGGTGATTTTTATTTTTGGTTTAACACTAATTTGTCCACCATTACTTGTTTCTTGTAATTCATCAAGTTTAGCTTTTCGGTATTTTTCTCTTAAAATTTCAAATTCGCTTAACCGTACTTTTTGCTCTCGAATTACGTATGCTTCATTACTCGTTGGGTAGGTCTGTGAAATAGTGGTCGCAATTTTTTCTGCATCTTCTATTTTACCCATTCGATTTTTTATTAAATAGTTAAGCATCAAAGCCCGAGATGAAACTTTGCCTGTATCGTCATAACGCTTTAAAAGCTCACTTGCTTTGTGTAAATCACTTTTAGCATAAAACAGTGCAGCTAAACTGATTAAAGTAGACGTTCTTTGCGAGCTGTGGTTCATGGCTTGTTTAAAATAACTTTCAGCATTATCAAAATCGTTAAACTCAATGGCACATAAAGCTAAATTTTCGTAGCTTTCTGCAACACGAATGTAGCTAGGGATTTCTATTGCTTTTAAAAATTGATCAGTGGCTCGGTCGTATTCATTTATGCCACATAAAAATACACCGTAGTTATTTAAGGTATTTGGATCGTCTGGTTTTATGGCGAGTGCTTTTTGGTAGGCTTTATCGGCCAGTGTATTTTCACCAACTTGTTGATAGTAATAAGCTAGAGAGTAATGAACCTCTGGTAAATTTGGTGCAAATTCGGCTGCACGCTCTAGATTATATTTAGCCTGAGAATTATTGCCTGTATTTAGGTATTGTAATGCTAGAGCAATGCGCGTTCGCGCTGCGCCTATATTATTAATTTTATTTTCGACGACGGGTTTGTCACTGCCGTTATAACTATTTTCGGTTACACACCCGCTTAGAGCGAGTGCCGATATAGTTAAAGCAAGTAAAGATCGCATTACCTTATCTCTGTATTTTAATCCATATCTTCTATCTTACCTAAAAGCCTTTATGTTGCATCATATATTTAAAAATAAACGAATTAATATAAAGGCTTTAAGTATTTTACTAAAAGTTATGCTTGATGAATGTTTACACTAATCGCATTATCATCACGCATTTTCTTTTTAGCTAAGCGCTTAGTACGATCCACTACATCACCCACTAGTTGTCCACAAGCTGCATCAATATCGTCCCCTCGAGTACGACGAACAATACAGGTAACGCCAGCTGCTTGTAATACCTTTGAAAAGCGATCAATACGGCTGTTACTTGAGCGAGTGTACTCATTACCTGGGAACGGGTTAAACGGAATAAGGTTTACTTTAGATGGTGTGCCTTTTAACGTTTGCACGAGAGCATGCGCCTGATCGGTGCTGTCGTTAATACCGTTAAGCATAACGTATTCAACTGTTACGTCTTTATTAGCTTTTGAACCGTCGATATAACGACGACACGCGGCTAAAAATTCTTCAATTGGGTACTTTTTATTAACGGGCACTAAAATGTCACGCAGTGCGTTATCTGGTGCATGCAATGAAATAGCCAGTGCTACGTCAATTTTCTCTTTTAGTAAATCAAGTGCAGGTACAACGCCTGACGTACTTAATGTTACGCGGCGCTTAGATAAACCAAAGCCCCAATCGTCCATCATTAGTTCCATTGCTGGCACTACGTTTTTAAGATTAAGTAAAGGCTCGCCCATACCCATCATTACAACGTTAGTTACAGGGCGCTTTTCGCTATGGCCATCAAGGCCTATATCTTTAGCTACACGCCAAACTTGGCCAATAATTTCAGATACTTTTAAGTTACGGTTAAAGCCTTGTTGAGCAGTAGAACAAAAAGTACATTCAAGCGCACAACCCACCTGTGATGATACACATAAAGTAGCGCGTTCTTTTTCAGGGATCCAAACAGCTTCTACTTCTTGGCCGCCTTCAAGAATAAGTGCGTACTTAATAGTGCCATCGCTCGCTTGTTGGCGAACGGTGATTTCTGGCGCAACAATTTCGCACTCAGCTTTAAGCTTTTCTTTAAGCTTTTTATTTACGTTGGTCATTTCGTCGAAGTTATCTACGCCAAAATGATAAATCCATTTCATCACCTGGTCACTACGAAACGGTTTTTCACCGAACGATGCAAATAGCTCGCGCATTGCATCTCGGTTTAAATCTAATAAGTTAATCTTTTTTTGCTCGGTCATGAAACAACCTCAATCGGTGACGGTGGAGATAAAATTTACGAGGACGAATTGTACACAATTCACTCACTTTAATCATTAAGTAAAACATTATTAGTTTACTGATTAATACTTTACGTAATGACTAAAAAAGGGCCCGAAAGCCCTTTTCAATATGTTAACGAATTCGAATTAACGAGTACGTGAACAAAGCTCTTCGTCAGCGAAGAAGTACGCGATTTCGCGAGCAGCAGATTCAACAGCATCAGAACCGTGAACAGCATTTTCGTCGATGCTATCAGCGTAGTCTGCACGTAAAGTACCAGCTAGTGCTTCAGCAGGGTTAGTAGCACCCATGATTTCACGGTTTTTAAGAACAGCGTTTTCGCCTTCAAGAACGGTAACCATTACTGGACCAGATGTCATGAAAGATACTAAAGCACCGAAGAAAGGACGTTCGCTATGTTCTGCGTAGAAACCTTCAGCTTTCTCTTGTGAAAGGTGAACCATTTTAGCTGCAACGATTTTAAGGCCAGCAGATTCGAAACGGTTGTAGATAGCGCCAATGTGGTTTTTAGCAACTGCATCAGGTTTTACGATTGAGAAAGTACGCTCTAAAGCCATCTTTATGCTCCAATAATTTTAAGTAAAAGTGTGAATATTAACGGGCGCGAATTATACGCGTTTTAAGTGAAAAATCCTAATTTTATTAAAAACCAGTTTGATTGCAGTTTTGTGATCTTGATCAAAAGCACAATGCTTGGCGGATTTATAATGCCGCGCTCGTAAATTAATTAATCATGCAACCGACTTATACTCGGTTCGATGTATGGAGCGCACATGTCACCCATTATTTCTTCAACGCCTTTTACTCCTGAACTATTATGCCCTGCAGGCACTTTAAAAAACATGCGCTACGCGTTTGCTTATGGCGCAGATGCGGTTTATGCGGGGCAACCCCGCTATAGTTTGCGTGTGCGCAATAATGAGTTTGACCTAGACACGCTGCAAATTGGTATTAGTGAAGCACATGCGCAAAATAAAAAGTTTTATGTGGTGTCTAATATTGCGCCGCATAACGCGAAAGTAAAATCGTATTTACGTGATATAGAGCCAGTTATAGCAATGAAACCCGATGCGCTGATTATGTCAGATCCTGGTTTGATCATGCTGGTTCGTGAAAAATGGCCGGCGATGCCTATTCACTTATCGGTGCAAGCAAACGCCGTTAACTTTGCAAGTGTGCAGTTTTGGGCGAAGCAGGGCATTGAGCGGGTTATTTTATCAAGGGAGCTGTCGCTTGAGGAAATTAGTGAGATACGCACACTTTGCCCAAATACTGAGCTTGAGGTGTTTGTACATGGTGCATTATGCATGGCGTATTCTGGGCGTTGTTTGCTCTCTGGTTATATAAACAAACGCGACCCAAACCAAGGTACCTGTACCAATGCATGCAGATGGGATTACGATGTTAAGCCAGGTGTTGAGAAAGAAACCGGCGAAATGGTGCATAAAATTGATCCCAAACAGGTTATTCCTACATTGGGAGAAGGGACGCCGAGTAACGATGTATTTATGTTAGAAGAGCAAGGCCGCCCTGGCGAATACATGCCTGCGTTTGAGGATGAACACGGCACGTATATTATGAATTCCAAAGATTTACGCGCTGTACAATATGTAGAGCAGCTCACAAAAATGGGTGTACATAGTTTAAAAATAGAAGGGCGTACTAAGTCATTTTATTATGTGGCGCGCACTGCACAAGTGTATCGTAAAGCAATAGATGATGCGGTTGCAGGCAAGCCGTTTGATGCGGATTTATTTAAAACATTAGAAAACTTAGCGCATCGTGGCTATACCGAAGGCTTTTTAAAACGCCACGCCCATCAAGATTATCAAAATTACGAATACGGTCACTCTGTATCAACTAAGCAGCAATTTGTGGGTGAAGTACTTGGGCGCTGCGAAAATGGCTTAGTTGAAATAGACGTTAAAAATAAATTTTGCACAGGCCACTCTTTAGAGCTAATGACGCCAAAGGGAAATATTAGTTTTGTGCTTGAATACATGGAAAACAAAAAAGGCGAAAGTATTAGCGATGCTAAAGGCTCTGGTCACATTGTAAAAATACCGCTAGATGAGGGCGTTAACTTAGCGCACGCTATTTTAATGCGTAACCTAGACGCGCACCAAGATACCCGAAATCCATTCAAAGAGGTCAGTTAGGATCCACTCTAATAACTGCTCAAAGCTATTTTATTAAATAGAGTGACGCTGAGCAGTTATATCTTCATCTGCTATTTTTTAGATACCATTTATGGAATTTATCTTATCATTAATGCTTATTTATAAAATTTTAAAAGCGAATATAATGGATATTCGTACTTAACACGTGTTGTTAAATCGCTCCTCACTGTTACCCCATTACTTTTTAAAGGAATCATTTTTGTATGTGGATAATTTTTGCATTACTCGCAACCGTTTTTTTTGGTGCTCGAGGAGTGCTGTATCAATGGACGTCGCAGAAAAAAATTAACCGTAACTTATTATTATTAGGTGTATTTTTTGTAGGATTTGTCATTAGTGCGCTAGGTACAGTGGTATTTGAACATACATGGTATGGCTGGGCAGACATTACGGTTGGGCTAGCGTTAGGGTTTGGCTCTTTTGCTGCTAATGGTTTGTTGCATAAGGGGTTTTCGGTTGGTAAAGCGTCTTTAATTAGTATTTTATCGGGATTAACGCCTCTGTTTGTCCTTTTATTTGCTTTTTTATTGTGGCAGGAGACCTTAACAACAATTCAATTAATTGGCTTTTTCATTATTTTTGGTGGCCTTTATATCATTCGTTATTCAAGCGATATTTCGTTGAACAACCTACAAGGTGCGCAATGGGGATTACTCGCTGCACTTGCCTTTGCATTTAATGATTTAATGGGTAAGCAATCAACACTTCTTGAGGCCGATACATTTGCAACGCTAACGTCTATGTTTGGTTTTGGTAGTTTTCTTTTTGCTGTTAGTTGGTTAGTAAAGCGTAAAAAAATGCTAGCAGAGCAAGGCACTTCTCAAGGGTATTGGTCTGCGAGTAAAACATTTTCATGCGGATTACTGATTGGATTAACAAACGTGGCAGGTATGGTGGCAATAATATCGGCTTTTGCAATTGGTAATACAGGGCTCGTGTCGGCAATTTCAGGGATGAACATTTTAATTATTTTGCTCTACTCACGCATCATTCTAAAAGAGTCTTTTACCCGCCAAGAAGTGATAGGATTAGCAACAGCATTTTTAGGTGTAATTGTACTTAGGCTTAGTTTTTAAACGTTTAAAGCTTTCTTTTTAAAAGCATACATTGCTACTTTTCGTTGAAGTGTTGCAATGTATGCTCTATTAATAGTCGTACCCGATAAGGTACTTGTTTTCTGTCGCGATAAAGCATAGAAAATGGCTGCCCTTCACTTTGCCAGTCAGGAAGAATACGTTTAAGCTTTGTGGCTTCAATAAGAGGCAATGCTATATAATCAGGAATGTAACTAATGCCCACACCAGACTCAACGGCTTGTTTCATCATTTGAATTTCATCAACTTCTAACCGGACATGCGTGTTTGGATTAAAACTGTATTCTTCACTCGTTTGCTGATTTTTTAACTGCCACGGAACTAACCCAACGCACGTAACTTTTGGGTGTTCTTCTAATTGCTCCGGATGAGTGATGGGATGATGAGCATAATTTGGGTGAGCACACAGCAGGTTATGAGTAAGCTTAAGTTCTCTAATAACCCAGTTATCAGTGGCTGGGTTTCTTACTCTAAACACGATATCAATCCCTTCTTTTCAATATCAATAAGATTATTTGAAAAGCGTAAATCTAATTGAATATCGGGATATTGCAGTAAAAATTCATAAAAAATAGCACTTAAAAAGTGTTTACCCATGTAAATGGGTGCAGAGATCCTAATTTTCCCTTTAGGTTGGTCTTTCTCATCACAAAGTGCTTGCTCAATACACTCTACTTCTTCAAATAACTTGCGGTAGCGGTCGTAATATAATTCGCCAGTATGCGTAAGTGTAACTCTATGAGCATCTCGATTTAGTAACGTAAATCATCGAGAGAATAAATAGCTGCCATCAGAACTACTTTATTATTTAGGCAATATTAACAGCGGTACTTTAAAATTTCACTAGAGATTAAGGGGTAAGAACTGAAGTTAGGCAATAAAATTTTATATAACTTTGATTTCATAATTCTTCATAAAGGTACTGGTAAACAACGTAACTCAATCTGTTCAGCAAATAAATTAAAAGTAGTTTTAAGTCATGCTTGTTAAAGCCATTGAAAATAGATTTACATCAAGTGCTTTATTTAATTAAGTGAATTTATACGTCGTCTTTTTTGATGAGCCCCTTAAGAATAATGAGAGGCTCCACACGAAAGTGGAGCCTCACTTTTATAATTTAGAAGCGATAACTTGCACCTAAATAAACAGTACGGCCATTTACCGTCGTATTGTATAAACGATCATTAGAGTCTGAATATTGCTCTTCTCGTTCATTAGTCAAATTACTGGCTTCTATAGTGAGCTTTAGTTTTTCATTAACCTGGTAAAAGGCTGATGCATCTATATATGTACTGGCATGAAAACCATTTTCGTCTTCATCGCCGTTACCCGCTTGTACCGATGCAATATAGTCACTTCTATAAGCTGCTGCAACGCGTGCGCCCCATGAATCAGAATCGTAATATACTGTAAAGTTACCCGAATGCTCTGACAGGCCAGGGAATGATTTATATTGATCAATACCTGAATTACCTACATTACGGTACAGTGCTTCACCATCAGCAAATGTATAATTAGCAATAACACCTAAGTTATTAAATGGGGCTGGTAAGAAGTCTAGGTCTCGTTGAAAAGCGAGTTCCCAGCCACTAATATCACTTTCATCTAAGTTTTGAGGCTGAATAACAGTAAAAACAGTATTTGCTGTTTGCGGATTACCGTTTTCGTCTACGTCGCCTAAAAAGCTAAGAGGATATCCGGTTTGACTGTATGGAATATCATATGTTTCGGTGATAATGAAGTTATCGATAGATTTATGGAAGTAACTTACGGCCGCGTACCCAATGTTTTCAAAATAATACTCGACTGAAAAGTCAAAGTTAACAGATTCGTAAGGTTTAAGGTTTGGGTTTCCTGAGCTGAGACTAAGGCCATTGGTTGATGTGGCATCATTTTGTACAACACCTGTTGGCACTAATGCACCGAGCGAAGGGCGGGTTAGGTTTTCCCCATAGCTTGCACGCAGTACTAAACTGTTATTACTATCCCAAACTAAATTTATAGCAGGCAAAAGTCCTGAGTAGGTGTTTTCAACATCAACTACTTCTCCATTTATTAAACCTACGGCGTTGGTTTTAGTATCGTAATGGCGTACACCAGCATTTCCCATTAAATAACCTGAGCCCAATTCCCATTCAGCTTCGTATTGCAAATAAGCCCCAAAGGTTTTTTCTTGTACGTTATCGGTAAAATCAGGATCATCTAAATTAGGATCGATGTTCATACTTGCTAGGGTGCCTAGTACATCGACACTTACCCATTGTTGTTTATTGTGCGCGGCATTTGTAAATGTCAGGCTTGAGTCGACTGTGTCATTAAGTACGCCATTTTCCCAATCGCTGCGGTTAACGTTATCAGATTTAGTTTCACCGTTTTCACTTTCAAACTTTTTATTAGAGATGCCGAACTTTATATTTGAAGTATTGTTAAGCGTGTAATTAAAATCTAATTTTATAGAGTCAAATGTATTGGTGATTTCTTCTTCAGATATATCAATTTCGTGATAGCGGAATAAACTACTGTCGGTAGGATCAAACCCATATGTATTTTCCCCATAATAAGCATCCTTGCGATAATCAATAGTTTCATCGCCAAATGTCTCTAGGTAAACTTTAACACTGCCTGTATTGAACTTGGTTTGTGAACGCCCAACTAAGGCGGTCATATTTAAATCTTCTGTAATTTGCCAATCACCATCTAATACAAACTGACTTATTTGGGTATCAGCATATTGGCTACGGCTTTCTGAATGAATAGCTGCATTTTCAAATACTGAATAAATAGCATCGTTATTTTCGTTTATTTCAAGTGTTGTGAGCTTTGAGCATATTTGCTCGTTATTGTAAGCCGGTCCAGTACAGCCAATAGCTGTTGAACTTGAGCCCCTATTTTGTAAGTGGTATTCACTGCGGTCATTATTCAGTTCACCATATAGAGCGTCAAAACCAAATTCAAGGTTATTACTTGGGCGATACTGCAGGGCAAGTGTTGTACCTAAGCGTTCTTGATCATTCTCAAATAACGAATAGCGACTACCGCGTGAAAAGCTCACTTCTTCGTTATTTATTTTGTCTTGTAGTTCACCTGAAAGATTTGAGATATCAGAGCCTGAAGCATTTTTTTTGCGCCAGCGATACGTATTGTAACCTTGCTCATTTACATCACGTTTGCTGTATGCAATTGAAAATAATGCGCCAAACTTATCATCCCAAGTATCTGAGATCAGAGCTGCAAAACGTGGACTAACATCATCAGTTTGTGAATTGTCACCAAGTTGACCTGATATTGCAGTATTAAAACCATCAAAATCAAATGGTTTCGCTGTATGAAGCCCAACAGTTCCGCCTATACCACCTTCATCCATTTCGGCTGAAAAAGATTTTTTTACGTCAACGCGCTGAAATAGCTCAGAAGCAAATATGTTAAAATCAAAGGCGCGTGATCTGCTGACTGAGCCTCGGCTATCCATTGCCGAAGAAGACGTACCCAAAGCCTCCATACCGTTAAGTTGTACTTGTGTAAAGTTTGGTCCTAAACCTCGTAATGAAATTTGTCGGCCTTCGCCACCTTCTCGGGTAATCGCAATGCCAGGCACTCGTTGTAGTGAGTCAGCTAGGTTTAGATCCGGAAAATCAGCAATATCTTCAGCGACAATAGAGTCTTGTGCGCCCACAGAGTTTCGTTTTAAATCTTTCGCTTTTAACAAACTGTTGCGATAACCCTGTACAACAATTTCTTCTACTTCTGTTTGAGCTGATTGTTCTGCATACACATAATTAGACGCGCCTAATGAGCTCATTATAGCCGTTGCTAAAAGCGTACGTGATGGTTTGTTTAACATGATGCTTCCTTGGTTTTTAATTTAAAGTTGATTATTAATAAAAGGGTTCGTGCGTACTAAATGACCGTCATCAAATTGCACCACATAGTTAAAGCGTGCCTGTTGTGGCGAGCCTGGTATAAAGTCTGTTGAAATTACTTGTGCGCCGCTATTTTTCGCGGCATTAAATTGGATTGTTCGCTGAGAATTGGTTGCACTTAAGGTTGCATCTGCGCGGGTACGCACCATGTAACCTTTAAGTACAAGTTGCTGAATTTTATAAAAGTTGCGTGTAGGATTGTTCACAACCATAAAAGCAGCTTCGGGCTCGCTTTCATCATAATTGGCAAACATACTAGCCCCTTTTAACGAAGGCCTACTTTGTTTATAAAGTGCCGATTGCTGTGCATTGCCATCAAATAAGAATATGAACTTACCAGCCAAGGCACGTGTACTTGGCCACCCAAACCTAACGACTGTTTGGTTTAAAGATAACGGTATTTTACGTAAGTTATCGGGCGTGAATAATGAGTTAGGTAACGATTTTTGAATTACTTCATCGAGTAAATAATAATCGTTCGGTGTAAATTTAAGTGGATTATTGCCCAGCACTACATCTGATCGCGTTTCTTTTACATTGAGCATTACAACAATAGGAAAGTGCTGCGGGTTTGCCTCTGACCATGTTTTGAGTGTATTCAAACATCCACTAAGCAATACACAATGGCTTTGCACATCAATATCAGGAATGTGCATTACTTTAAATCCTGGGGTCGCTAATTGCTTTTTTTCTAACTCATTAAATAAAGGAGTCGTTGCAAAAGTATTAGCCCAAGGTTTTATGTATAAGTCACCATTAGGGTCTTTTAAAACGTCAATTTCTAAATGGCGAACACCGCTATTTAACTGTTTAATAATGGGAGAGTGACCGTAATCAATACGGGCCATTAGTTTAGGATTTAGAGTGTTTAATTTATTTTTAACGCCTACGTTTAATGTTTTTTTATAGCTGTTATGTGAGCCAATCATCTGAAAGGTATTTAATGGCATAGCGTTAATGCTAGTTACATAACCTGCAAAAATAATAAAAATAAAAAGTGGCATACCACGTCTCAATTGTTGAGTTTGCTATCTAAGAGCGAGCATTTATAAATTAGGGGACACAAAAATATGGATTTAATAAAAGCTTCATAATTGAAAAGCATGTTTATAAAATTTTATGTCCCCTTTTATCCATTACCGCGCTCTAAATAATAAGTTGAGTGAAAACTGGATAAAGCCATCATGATTAGAGTCAAAGCACTATGGTTAGCACTATGGATTGGGTTATGTATTACATTTAAAGTGAGTGCTACCTCGTACTACGAGGTTAAAAGTGCAGTGAAGGTGGAGACGGTTAAAGTTGCATTTTTAGCTGATATTCATCTACATGATATTCTTGCTAATTTACATAATACAGACAATATAGACTTACCAAAGGATGTAGGGTCAAAGCAACCATTACTAGTGCGAAGTATGTATGCGCAGCTTCACTCAACGCGACTTTTCAATGAAAATTATTTTGTTTTTTTACATGTATTAGATGAGCTAGTAGAAAAAGAAATTAAGCTAGTCGTTTTACCTGGCGATTTTACTGATGACGGGCAACCCATTAATGTAAGGGCTCTGGCACGTATTTTAGGCCATTATGAAAAAACATATGGGATGCGTTTTTTTGCGATTCCAGGCAATCATGATCCTGTAAAGCCATTTACAACACCGGCAGGTAAAGCTGACTTCTTAACGGCTCAAGGTAAAGAGTTTGGCGTGTATAGTTATCAACATGAAAAGTGTATGACTAAGCAGTCTGTATGTGATGATGGTTTAAAAAACTGGGGATACACTGAAATATTAAGCACACTCAATGACTTTGGATTTAGCAAACATAAAAGTGACGTGCTATATGAAACACCTTATAAAAACCGAGAGTTTATATGGTGTGACCCTAATGATGTTAATCATTGTATAACGATGCCAGATGCGAGCTACTTAGTTGAGCCCATAAAAGGTGTTTGGCTAATGGCAATAGATGCCAATGTGTATGCTCCACAATGGAAAAATTCGCCCCTCACTTTTAAAGGTTCGTCTAGTGCTGGCTATAATGCTTTAATTGATGCAAAGCCTTTACTGTTAAAGTGGATAAAAACGGTTGTAGAAAGGTCAAAAGAGCAAAACAAAACACTGATCGCATTTAGCCACTTTCCAATGGGAGAGTTTTACGATAATGCGAATGATGAATTACATAAAGTGTTTAGTCGTGGCCATTTTTCCCTACCTAGAGTGCCTACACCCCGTACAACACAAATACTTGCAGATACAGGATTAACACTACATTTTGCAGGACATATGCATCTAAATGATACTGCGCTGGTAACAAGTAATCGAGACTCTCAGTTAGTTAATGTACAAGTGCCAAGTTTAGCTGCTTATAAAGCTGCATATAAGATTGCAGAGCTAAACTTAGCTAAGCACACCGCATTGGTAAGTACTCATACATTAGACGATGTTCCTGGTTTCAATGATTTATTTGGTTTATATGAAGAGGAATGGCTGTATCGTGAACAACATAATCTTAGTAATTTTGACCGAACTATTTTGAACTCAGAAAGTTATGGTGATTTTACTAAACAGCATTTATTTGGACTTATTAGTCAGCGTTTTTTAAAACGCGATTGGCCAAAAAATTTAGTGGCATGGCTAAACGATAATCACTATTTAGCAGATTGGTTTACAGATATGCAGTGTTTAAATAAAGTCTCGTCTAATTTGCTAATTCAACTTAAAGCTGTATCAACAAAAGAATGGCTTCAAGATTTTTATTTATTAAGAAATGGCGATGTAACTGCAGATATAACGCCTCAAAAGCGTATTACTTATCAACTGCTAAATGAGTTTTTAGCTAAATCGACATGTAAAACAGATACGCAAACACAGCAGTACTTGGCTTTGTTAATAAAAATAATGGCAAAATTTAGTAAGTATACCCAAGGTGAGAATTTTAGCGTTGATCTAAAAACAGGGGAGATTATCTAATTGTGATAACTCAACCCCAAGTAATAAGTGCGACCACTTGTGGTTGAGTTGTAGGCTCTTAGTGTTGAGTTACTGTATTGTCGCTCTTGTTCATTGCTGAGATTAAATGCGCTAAATTTAAGTTTCCAATGATTAGAAAAATAATAATTTATGTTTGCATCCCAATAAACAGTTGGCATAAACCCTGTTTCGTTTTCATCGAGCAAAAGACTGCCTGCCCGAACTAAATATTTATCTCTAAAAATAGCGCCTAGTTTAAAATTGAACTTAGGGTGATCGTAAAAGATCATACTTGAGGCGGTTATTTTAGATAAAAAAGGTAGGTTTTTTTTAAATAAAGCTGAGCCATTATTTGAGTCGTAATACGTGACTTTGCCTTTATTGTAAGTTGTTTGTAGGTTGATACCCCAGTCAGAATTATGTATTAAATAATTTAAACTTATTTCCGCTCCCCACTGATAAGCTGATTCTGCATTACTTAGCCAAAGGTTGTTAATATCGGGGGTTGTAGACTCTGAAGTTTTTGATAAAGGGACTTGCGTTGTAACTATGTAATCATCTAAATCTTTATAAAAGAGTGATATATTAAACGTACTACGACTACTAAAATCTGCTTCTAAGGAAATATCGGTATTATAAGATAAGTAAGGTTTTAGACTTGAGTTAAATGTATATTTTGTATTATTTGGGGTATCGTTTGAACCATCAAAACTTAGTGAGTTCAGTAATGGTTTTGAATAGTTTTTAGAAAGTCCTACACGTAATCGCCACTTATCGTTTATAAAATATGATCCATTGAAAGTTGGAAGCCAAAGGCTATATGAAATAGGAGAGTAAGGGGCTTGAGTGTGAGATGTTATGGATTCAGCTTGGTAACGCAAACCTATATGAGCTTCCCATTGTGCCTGCTCTGTACTTATTAAAGTATAGGCTCCTCTGCTATATTCTTGTATATGCTCAGCTTCAGTGGTAATTGATGAGCTATTGTTTTGTATATTAAATGGGTCGATGCCATAAAGTTTAAGTGCTTCATTGGTGTTTATTTTTAACCATTGTAGATTTTTATGTGCATTTTGCGATGAAACATACGACGTAGGAAGGTCAGTTAATTGTTGTGGTGTATTAGTTAATTCATTTAAAAAAATATCGTTTTGCTGTGCGTTATACATTTTATTTTCAAACAGAGTCCAATCAGCTCCAAATTGAAGGGTTATTAAACTATTAATGTCATATTGAAAATCTAATTTTGCGAAGGTGTACTCACTATTTGAATTGTATTGTTCTATATCACCATGATGCATTTGCCACATTGTAGGGTTTTTTAAATTTTCACTGTAGTTAATATCTGCATAAAATGGAGTTTTACGATAATCAATCGTAACGTCACTTATGCCTTGGGTATAAATCTTATTGCTGTAAGGAATGTCATACTTTGATTGTTCTTTTCCTAATATGGCGCTTACTTTCCAATTTTTATTCACTTGTTGCGTAAGTGATAGCACACCTTGCTGATATGCCGTATTTATTTCTTGGGTTCTACTTTCGGTTGCGACTCGTGCATTTTCGTAACGTGCATACACTAGCTCATTATTTTCATTCGTTTGAATGTCTGTAATTGTGGTTAGCCCTTTAATTATAGGCGTAGACTGCTCCCCTCTAGGGTATAAATGATATTCATACCTATCTCCTTTTAAAAAACCTGAGAGCATATCAAAATCAAAATGGGTGGTTTCATTTTTATACTCTACAGATAGATTTGCCCCAAATCGCTGCTGTGTAGCTTGCCATACCGAGTACCGATTACCACGAGGAACTATATAATCGCCTTGAGGCAAATGCAGTGCCTGCGATTGGGTTAAAGCCGATAGGTCTGCCCCATCTATTGCGATATTACGCCAGCGAAATGTATTAGCACCTTGCTCTAACGACTCTCTGGTTGTGTATGCAACGCTTGCAAGTACCCCCCAATTATTCCACGTGTTAGAAATTAAGCTTGAATAGCGTTTTGCGCCTGTACCCACATAGTCGTTGTAGCCAACTTCTGGGGTAATAATAAATTTAAACCCCTCATTATCTAAAGGGTTTATAGTTTGTAATGCCATTGTTCCAGATATTCCACCTGCAATTTTATCGGCGGAATATGCTTTAATTACATGGATTTGTTTAAAAAGTTCGGCAGGTAAAATATTGAAATCGAAAGAACGATCGCGCTGTTTTTGTACTCGGCTATCCATCGGTGAATCATTATTTGCTAACACAGGCATGCCGTTGAGTGTCACCAAGCTAAAATCAGGATAGTTACCTCGTATTGAAACTTGGCGACCTTCGCCTGCTTCGCGAGTAATTGCTACACCAGGAATATACTGTAAGGCCTCGGCCAAGTTAGTATTGGGAATATCGGTAATATCTTGTGCTGAAATTGCTTCACTAATCGTTTTATTATTGTGTTTTAAATTTCGTGAGCTAGCTAATGAATAGCGAATACCCTTTACTGTTATTTCTTCAAGTATTTCGTTATTGGTTGTTATTTTTTTTTGAAAAATAACAAAACCCTTGTCTTGAATTTTATATGTTAACTCGCTGCCTCTTAATAAAAAATCGAGTGCTTGAGCAAGTGTATGATCGCCCACTAAGGTGGACGTAGTTTTGTCGTTGATAAATGAAGGGTTACTACTAAAAGAGACTGCATATGCATTTGCTACCTCTCTTAAACTATCACTGAGAGAACCCGCTGGTATATAAATAAAGGTATTTATATTTTTTGCCGCACTAGGCAGCGTTGTTAAACAACTAGCACCGATAAAAAAGTACACTAAAATACTTTTATTTAATGTACGTACCTGTTTTAGCATAATCGTTTAATCAAAGTAATACAGTCGTATTTTTTACTCATTTAAGGTAGCGTTAAATGAAGTACGTTGTTCTTCTTATCTACTTTCCAGTTATAAGTTGATGCAATGAGCATAAGGCTTTGTTGTGGCGTTTCGAGATTAAATCGTCCGCTAATTAGTGTATTATTTAGTGTGTTATCTACTTTAATTACCATAGGACTGTAACGCTGCAATTGTTTAATAACACTGGTTAGAGGTTCTTTTTCTGCATCAATCCAACCCATTCGCCAAGCAGGGAGCTGTGCTAACTGCTGGCTATAATCTACAGTTATATGGCCATTTTTTATAATAGCTTGTTGAGAGGGAGTTAATATCACTTTATCTAAAGCCGACACTTCTACTTTGCCTTCGTACACAGTTACCACTACTTCATTTTTATTGCGTTCTACATCAAAAGAAGTACCCAGTACTTTAATGCTTGCTTGTCCTGAATTTATTATAAATGGCCGTGTTTTATCTTTGGCTACATCAAAAAAAACCTGTCCTTTTTTTAATTCGATTTGCCTTGAGTGTGGTAGCAAGTGCGCAGTTAACTCACTATCTGCATTTAAGTGCAAATATGAACCGTCATTTAATAACTGCGATACGCGTTCACCTAAATGCGCTTCTAAAAGCTGAGGCAGGTTAGGTTTAACTGCGGTTTTTGCAATCGGTGTTGGTGTAAATACCTGTTGAGATATAGCAAGCCAGTACACTGCAAAAGCAATAGCGCTAAAACTAGCTGCTAAGGCGAGCATAGGGAAAGCCCTAGAACGTTTTGCATTAGGCGTAATTATTGGAGTCGGTAAACTATATTGTTTAGTGTAAATGTGTAAAGCCTGTTTAACAGCAGGATCGCCAAATACATTAGCTATTTTTTCGAATGCATTCTTATTTTCTGTGCATTTTAACCAAAGCGATAGCTCTTCACGGTCATGATCATTTAAATCATTAATCCGATCTACCCAATCTGCTGCCTGTTCTAAGCGTTGTTCATTCATTAAAAAAACCTAACCTGCGTTGATTAAATATAAAGAGCGTAAAAGTGTAATAAAGGGGACATTTTTATTGATTTTTTTCTATGTGAAGCGTTATTTGTATCATTGCGCGTGTAATATGTTTTTTTACAGATTCTTGGCTCATATTTAACTGCAGACTAATTTCTTCGCGACTTAATCCGTCAATACGTCGAAGCTTAAATACTTTTCTTCTTAAAGGTGGTAACTCTTCCAACGCACTTTTAACAAGCTCGAGCTTTTGCTCTGTAATAGACTGCGCTTCTGGATCGCTATTATCATTTGTAAAAAGCTCAATATCTTCTGCATTATTTGGTTGGCTTTTATTTTTTTGCCAATCACTATACATAACAGACTTTGTGACTTGATTTATATACGCCTGAAAGTTTTCAATTTCTAATGTGTCATTTCTATTTAATGTTCTTAGTAGAGCTTCTTGCACAAGATCGTCTACGTCATCTGTATTATTGGTTCGACGACTAATGAATTTACGAATATGGCTGATAACGTTTTTTACATCGCTTTGTTCAGAAAAAATATTTAAATTCGATGGCAGGGGGCTTTTAAAAGTCTTCATTACTCAGTCTAGAATTTTATTTTAAATAAATACTAAGTGAATAATATGACCAATTGATTACAGCCAGGTTGATAGCGATTAAGTAAATTGAAGTGATGACACTAAGAATAAAGTATCATTGAGATCATCTTAACGTTTTAAATAGGGTTTAATTTTAGGCATAGAGTATTTGCGCAAATAACACTTTGAAAAAGCTAAATTTTTGGAGGTACTACATTCACTTGTTATCCTTATTTGAATGTTATTTTGACGGGATTAGCATATAAGTAGAGGGCCAAAGCGCTTTTGGGCAGGTCAGCTAATTTTATATTAATTTAAACAAATGACTTAGGAAAGCTAAAATAATAATATCAAACTTAGTAAAAGTGCGGCTATTTCTATTGATTAAGATCAACAAAGCAACATAGAAAAATAGGCATAATTAGCGGCTGTAATTTACACCTAAAAAATAAAGGTTTTTTATTAAACTAAAGTTGTTTTAAATCAGTCTAATTACATCTATTTTTATTTTATCTATATGCTTTATATAGACTTTAATTGGAAAGGCTAAATAGTGGCTCTACTCATAAATAGTAAATGCATTAACTGCGACATGTGCGATCCAGAATGCCCTAACGAAGCCATTTACATGGGCGCTAAAATTTACCAAATAGATGCAAGTAAATGCACCGAATGCGTAGGCCACTACGACAAACCAACCTGTGTCAGCGTATGCCCAATTGACTGCATAAAGCCCGACCCAGCCCATCGTGAAAATATAGACGAACTGGCTGAAAAATATGTGTTGTTAACTAACTAATAACTTGTTCAGGTATTTTGCTAAGCCGTCTTTTACTATCGACTAAAAAACTATCTACGTTACTTATTTAGCTTGCAGCTAAAGCCCGCTATCATGCATTTTTAGTTTCAATCAAATTTTATTACCTTCATTAATTATCAATTATATTGTGTTACTTTAAGGCTTTATAAACTCAAGTATTAATCTAAGTTTTAGATTGCATTTTGCATTCTATAGGAGTCTATTTTGGATATAGGTATCAACGCTATTCAGGTTGTATCTTCAAAACAAGCAATATTTATTAATGATGAGTGCCGAGTATTTGTAATTGGCGATCTTGATGGTGATTTACCGGCCTTAAAAAACGCACTTAATAACGTAAATTTTAACCCACAAAGAGACACTTTGTTTTGCCTAGGCGATTTTGTTGATCGCGGGGATAAAACATATGATTTATTTACATACTTACAAGCCATTAGGGCATGTATGATATTAGGTAATCATGAGCATTTAATGTTGGAATCATTATTAAGTAATGATGAAGCAGCTTTTAAATTATGGACTGACAATGGTGGCAATTGGCACAAGTCGGTATCAAGTGAACAGCTCAGTGTTATGTGCGATGAGTTACTAACTAAACCGCTTTCAATAGTACTTGAGTATCGTGGTTATAAAATTGGGTTGTCTCATACATTTGCACAATCGTGGGATTGGGAAAATTACCCTGATGATAAATCGCTAATTGTGCAATCTTTATTGTGGGATCGCGAAGTAGTTAAACAAAATAAGGTAGTTAAAAGTCATGGAGTCGACTTTTCAATACATGGACATAACTCAACTAAAGCGCCTTTTTGGGTTGGCAATAGTTATCACATAGATACCAACTATTACGGTGGGAAACCAACTCTTTTAAAACTCGATGAAGTTATTAAATGTATAACTACAAGCTAAAAGTATAGTCTTTCAGCTGTTTTTCGCTTGATTAGGCTCTATTTGGAAAGAAATCGATAACTCTGTAGTGCGACTGGTAATAAATGTAGAGCAAAATTTGCAAGTAAAAGTAAAGTAGATGCAGGTACTATTATATAGCTCAGTACTGTGGGTATTGATGCAGTGTCTAAAGGCGCAAAAGTATTTATTCAGATGCCTTTAATAATGGCTTTTACACAAACTACACCTAATAACAAAACCAATAAAGCAGATGTAACCGTAAATAGTGAAGAGTTTGGTCAGTCGGCATTAATAGGTAGTGCAAAGTATCAGTACAACACTTCTGTTTACTATAAAGGTGACGCCTTTAATATATGTGCATCATATAAACGAAGGGTTAAGTTTATATGATGCCATCATTAATTTAACTAAGTCTGAATCAGTAACGCGTTTAGGTGATGCATACAGATGCACGATTACTTAACTCAAGCTATTCAGGGCGATGCTATTACGCAGGCTTTAATTATAGTTTTTGATTAACAGCATACGTAATACTTTATTATACGCCAACCAATAAACTGTAACTGGCTTAATCAAACAGCAGTAAATATTTCAAATTTATATATACACCTAGTTTTACTGCTCATGTGTTGGCTGTTTAATAGGCTAAATAAGCCCTGCAGCCCTTTGCTTGTATGGATTTCATACTAAATTCATTTAATTGACAAAAAGCTGAAATAAAACATTGACCCCCGCTCGAATCTCCCTATAATGCGACCCCACTGAGACGGGAAACGCCAACGCATAGCGGGGCACGAACAACTCAGGGTGTTAAGTAAAACTTAAATTGAATCTTTTTAGAAAGTTTAAATTTAAGTGTTGACAAAAAAATAGGAAAGCGTAATATGCGCAGCCCTAGCGAGATAAAGTTCAACTTTATAATCGCAACGTTCTTTAACAATATAAAGCAATCATCTGTGTGGGCACTCGTACAGATTGAGTTCTAACAGCCAAACTACTTACTCTTTATGGGTAATTAGCGAGGCAAACAAATTAGAGTCTCAATTGAAAACTGAGTGACCAACAGAATAGTTATTTCGGTAATTATTCGGCACAGTCAATTCAATATCGAAAGATATTAAAAAATTCAGAATTCATTGAGCTGTCGAAAGACATAAAACTTTTTAATTGAAGAGTTTGATCATGGCTCAGATTGAACGCTGGCGGCAGGCCTAACACATGCAAGTCGAGCGGTAACAGAGAGTAGCTTGCTACTTTGCTGACGAGCGGCGGACGGGTGAGTAATGCTTGGGAACATGCCTTGAGGTGGGGGACAACAGTTGGAAACGACTGCTAATACCGCATAATGTCTACGGACCAAAGGGGGCTTCGGCTCTCGCCTTTAGATTGGCCCAAGTGGGATTAGCTAGTTGGTGAGGTAATGGCTCACCAAGGCGACGATCCCTAGCTGGTTTGAGAGGATGATCAGCCACACTGGGACTGAGACACGGCCCAGACTCCTACGGGAGGCAGCAGTGGGGAATATTGCACAATGGGCGCAAGCCTGATGCAGCCATGCCGCGTGTGTGAAGAAGGCCTTCGGGTTGTAAAGCACTTTCAGTCAGGAGGAAAGGTTAGTAGTTAATACCTGCTAGCTGTGACGTTACTGACAGAAGAAGCACCGGCTAACTCCGTGCCAGCAGCCGCGGTAATACGGAGGGTGCGAGCGTTAATCGGAATTACTGGGCGTAAAGCGTACGCAGGCGGTTTGTTAAGCGAGATGTGAAAGCCCCGGGCTCAACCTGGGAACTGCATTTCGAACTGGCAAACTAGAGTGTGATAGAGGGTGGTAGAATTTCAGGTGTAGCGGTGAAATGCGTAGAGATCTGAAGGAATACCGATGGCGAAGGCAGCCACCTGGGTCAACACTGACGCTCATGTACGAAAGCGTGGGGAGCAAACGGGATTAGATACCCCGGTAGTCCACGCCGTAAACGATGTCTACTAGAAGCTCGGAGCCTCGGTTCTGTTTTTCAAAGCTAACGCATTAAGTAGACCGCCTGGGGAGTACGGCCGCAAGGTTAAAACTCAAATGAATTGACGGGGGCCCGCACAAGCGGTGGAGCATGTGGTTTAATTCGATGCAACGCGAAGAACCTTACCTACACTTGACATACAGAGAACTTACCAGAGATGGTTTGGTGCCTTCGGGAACTCTGATACAGGTGCTGCATGGCTGTCGTCAGCTCGTGTTGTGAGATGTTGGGTTAAGTCCCGCAACGAGCGCAACCCCTATCCTTAGTTGCTAGCAGGTAATGCTGAGAACTCTAAGGAGACTGCCGGTGATAAACCGGAGGAAGGTGGGGACGACGTCAAGTCATCATGGCCCTTACGTGTAGGGCTACACACGTGCTACAATGGCGCATACAGAGTGCTGCGAACCTGCGAAGGTAAGCGAATCACTTAAAGTGCGTCGTAGTCCGGATTGGAGTCTGCAACTCGACTCCATGAAGTCGGAATCGCTAGTAATCGCGTATCAGAATGACGCGGTGAATACGTTCCCGGGCCTTGTACACACCGCCCGTCACACCATGGGAGTGGGTTGCTCCAGAAGTAGATAGTCTAACCCTCGGGAGGACGTTTACCACGGAGTGATTCATGACTGGGGTGAAGTCGTAACAAGGTAGCCCTAGGGGAACCTGGGGCTGGATCACCTCCTTATACGATTTAGAACTTATTTGTTCGTAGTGTCCACACAGATGATTGTTAATTAGTGCTTGTCCCTTTGGGATAACTAATTAATATGCTCTTTAAAAATTTGGAAAAGCTGATAATAAAATTCTGATGAATACATTGTATTTATCAAGAGTTTTCAAAAGTAAAAAAACAATGGTAGCAGTACCATTGAGTGCCATTTAGTTAACTCTTATGAGTTAATTGATTGGTATCTACTTTAGTATTCAATATTGACTTCTGGCGAAGTTAAACTGTCACAAAACAAAGACCCGTTTGGGTTGTATGGTTAAGTGACTAAGCGTACACGGTGGATGCCTTGGCAGTTGGAGGCGATGAAGGACGTATTAACTTGCGATAAGCCTAGTCAAGCTAGTAAAAAGCGCTTGAGACTAGGATTTCCGAATGGGGAAACCCACCTGCTTGCAGGTATCGTTAACTGAATACATAGGTTAACGAGGCGAACGCGGAGAACTGAAACATCTAAGTACCCGTAGGAAAAGAAATCAACCGAGATTCCGAAAGTAGCGGCGAGCGAAATCGGAACAGCCCTTAAGCTTATTATGTGTTAATGGAAGGCTGCTGGAAAGCGCCACGATACAGGGTGATAGTCCCGTACATGAAAAGACATTTTAAGTGAAATCGAGTAGGTCGGAGCACGTGAAACTTTGACTGAATATAGGTGGACCATCATCTAAGGCTAAATACTCCCAACTGACCGATAGTGAACCAGTACCGTGAGGGAAAGGCGAAAAGAACCCCTGTGAGGGGAGTGAAATAGAACCTGAAACCGTGTACGTACAAGCAGTAGGAGCCCACTTGTTGGGTGACTGCGTACCTTTTGTATAATGGGTCAGCGACTTATATTTTGTAGCGAGGTTAACCGAATAGGGTAGCCGTAGGGAAACCGAGTCTTAACTGGGCGAATAGTTGCAAGGTATAGACCCGAAAACCCGGTGATCTAGCCATGGGCAGGTTGAAGGTTGAGTAACATCAACTGGAGGACCGAACCCACTAACGTTGAAAAGTTAGGGGATGACCTGTGGCTAGGAGTGAAAGGCTAATCAAACCGGGAGATAGCTGGTTCTCCCCGAAATCTATTTAGGTAGAGCCTCGGACGAATACTTACGGGGGTAGAGGCACTGTTAAGGCTAGGGGGTCATCCCGACTTACCAACCCTTTGCAAACTCCGAATACCGTAAAGTAATATCCGGGAGACACACGGCGGGTGCTAACGTCCGTCGTGAAGAGGGAAACAACCCAGACCGCCAGCTAAGGTCCCAAAGTCATAGTTAAGTGGGAAACGATGTGGAAAGGCCCAGACAGCCAGGAGGTTGGCTTAGAAGCAGCCATCCTTTAAAGAAAGCGTAATAGCTCACTGGTCGAGTCGGTCTGCGCGGAAGATGTAACGGGGCTAAACTATGCACCGAAGCTGCGGATTCAGAATTTATTCTGGAGTGGTAGGGGAGCGTTCTGTAAGCGGTTGAAGGTGTACCGGGAGGTATGCTGGACGTATCAGAAGTGCGAATGCTGACATGAGTAACGATAATGGGAGTGAAAAACTCCCACGCCGGAAGACCAAGGGTTCCTATCCCATGTTAATCAGGGTAGGGTAAGTCGACCCCTAAGGCGAGGCCGAAAGGCGTAGTCGATGGGAAACAGATTAATATTTCTGTACTCGATATAATTGCGATGGGGGGACGGAGCAGGCTAAGCAAGCATAGCGTTGGTAGTCTATGTGAAAGTGAGTAGGGCGTTTGTTTAGGTAAATCCGGACGAACATTAAACCTGAGACACGAGACGAGTCACTACGGTGATGAAGTTGCTGATGCCATACTTCCAGGAAAAGCCTCTAAGCTTCAGATTATATGGAATCGTACCCCAAACCGACACAGGTGGTCAGGTAGAGAATACTAAGGCGCTTGAGAGAACTCGGGTGAAGGAACTAGGCAAAATCGTACCGTAACTTCGGGAGAAGGTACGCTCCTATCTGTGATGAGACTTGCTCTCTAAGCGGACGGGAGCCGCAGTGACCAGGTGGCTGGGACTGTTTATTAAAAACACAGCACTGTGCAAAATCGCAAGATGACGTATACGGTGTGACACCTGCCCGGTGCCGGAAGGTTAATTGATGGGGTTATCCTTAGGGAGAAGCTCTTGATCGAAGCCCCGGTAAACGGCGGCCGTAACTATAACGGTCCTAAGGTAGCGAAATTCCTTGTCGGGTAAGTTCCGACCTGCACGAATGGTGTAACCATGGCCACGCTGTCTCCACCCGAGACTCAGTGAAATTGAAATCGCAGTGAAGATGCTGTGTACCCGCGGCTAGACGGAAAGACCCCGTGAACCTTTACTACAGCTTGGCACTGAACATTGAACCTACATGTGTAGGATAGGTGGGAGACTTTGAAGATGAGACGCTAGTTTTGTTGGAGTCAACCTTGAAATACCACCCTTGTAGTTTTGATGTTCTAACGTTGGCCCCTGAATCGGGGTTACGGACAGTGCCTGGTGGGTAGTTTGACTGGGGCGGTCTCCTCCTAAAGAGTAACGGAGGAGCACGAAGGTTGGCTAAGTACGGTCGGACATCGTACGGTTAGTGTAATGGTAGAAGCCAGCTTAACTGCGAGACAGACACGTCGAGCAGGTACGAAAGTAGGTCATAGTGATCCGGTGGTTCTGAATGGAAGGGCCATCGCTCAACGGATAAAAGGTACTCCGGGGATAACAGGCTGATACCGCCCAAGAGTTCATATCGACGGCGGTGTTTGGCACCTCGATGTCGGCTCATCACATCCTGGGGCTGAAGTCGGTCCCAAGGGTATGGCTGTTCGCCATTTAAAGTGGTACGCGAGCTGGGTTTAGAACGTCGTGAGACAGTTCGGTCCCTATCTGCCGTGGGCGTTTGAGAATTGAGAGGGGTTGCTCCTAGTACGAGAGGACCGGAGTGAACGAACCGCTGGTGTTCGGGTTGTCATGCCAATGGCATTGCCCGGTAGCTACGTTCGGAACTGATAAGCGCTGAAAGCATCTAAGCGCGAAGCAGGCCTCGAGATGAGTTCTCACTAGACTTTTAAAGTCTCTGAAGGGCCGTTGAAGACTACAACGTTGATAGGCAAGATGTGGAAGTGGTGTGAGCCATTAAGCTAACTTGTACTAATTACCCGTGAGGCTTAACCATACAACGCCAAACGCGTTTTATGTGATAGTGAAACA